>CAMKTN010000015.1 GCA_946415705.1 uncultured Prevotellaceae bacterium | reverse complement strand
CGCTCGGGGAAGTGCTCGATGGCGGCGCTGTTGCAGATGTGGCGCAGGATGTGGTGGGAGAAGGCGCCCTGCAGCTGGTCGGCAGCGGCGGTGAAGAGCTGCCACTGCTGGAGCGAGAACTGGTCGAAGTCGTCGCTGTCGGAACCCACGAAATGGGTGAAGACGGAGCGCGCGATGAGGGCTTTCTGGCTTTGCAGGCGCTGGATGAGGGCCTCCATGTCTTTCTTGGGTTCGAAGCCGAGGCGGTGCATGCCGGTGTCGAGCTTGATGTGTATGGGGAAGTTGGTGATGCCTTCGCGCTCGGCGGCATGGATGAGGGCGTCGAGGAGGCGGAAGCTATAGACCTCGGGCTCCAGGCTGTACTCGAAGAGGGTGCGGAAGGAGGACATCTCGGGGTTCATGATCATGATGTTGGCGGTGATGCCTGCACGGCGCAGCTCCACGCCTTCGTCGGCGACGGCGACGGCGAGGTAATCGACGCGATGGTCCTGCAGCGTGCGCGCAATCTCGATGGCTCCGGCGCCGTAGGCGGAGGCCTTGACCATGCACACCATCTTGGTCTCGGGGCGCATGAAGGAGCGGTAGTAGTTGAGGTTGCCGACGACGGCGGAGAGGTTCACCTCGAGGATGGTCTCGTGGACTTTCTGCACGAGAGCGTCGGCGATGCGGTCGAAGCGTGCCTGGCGGGCGCCCTTGACGAGGACGACGCTGTCGCGGAGGCCCTGGAAGGTGCTGGAGGCGAGGAATGCATCCACGGACGTAAACGCTGAGGCCGCGACGCGGCCCTCGGCGTTTACATTGGCCATGCCGGCGCTAACTTCGGGGCCGATGCCGATGAATTCATCGACGGTGTATTCGTTGACGAGCTCGGCGACCTGTGCGTAGAGGTCGGTGAGGGTGAGGCCCGTCTGCTTGATGTCGGAGAGGATGAGGACGCGACGGCGGCCTTGTGCCTCGGGGCGACGACGCATGAAGTCGAGGGCGATCTCCAGGGACACGAGGTCGCTGTTGCAGGTGTCGGTGATGAGTGTGCAGCCGTTGCGCCCTTCCTTGACTTCGAGGCGCATGGCGACGGGTTCGAGGCGCTGGAGGCGCTGGCGGATGACGTCGTCGGAGAGGCCGAGGTAGCGGCATACGCTGACGCAGTGGCAGGCGTCCTCGATGCTGGCGGCGTCGAGGAAGTACTCGCTGAGGTCGATGCCTACCTCGCGCTTGGTCCACCCGATGCGCTGGCCCTTGAAGCCGCTCTTGTCGAGGCAGTCGCAGATGAGGGCGTCGTCGGCGTTATAGACGAGGGCTTGGGCGTCGTGGAAGAGGCGCAGCTTCTCGCGGCATTTCTCCTCGCGGTTGGCGAAGTTCTCGTCGTGGGCGGAGCCCAGGTGGGTGATGATGCCGATGGTGGGTTGTATGATGCCCTGCAGGGCTCCCATCTCGCCGGGCTCGCTGATGCCGGCCTCGAAGATGCCGAGCTGTGTCTGCTCAGAGAGGCGCCACACGGAGAGGGGCACGCCGATCTGCGAGTTCCATGAACGGGGCGAGCGCGTGATGTTGAAGTCGGGGGAGAGGAGCTGATAGAGCCACTCCTTGACGACGGTCTTGCCGTTGGAGCCGGTGATGCCGATGACGGGGATGTCAAACTCCTCGCGATGGCGCTCTGCCAGGCGTTGCAGGGCTTTCAGGGGCGAGGGCACGATGAGGTAGTTGGCGTCCGCAGCGGGCTGCTCGGGGACCTTGCTGACGACGAAGTTGCGCACGCCACGGGCATAGAGCTCGGGGATGTAGCGATGGCCGTCGTTCTTCTGTGTGCGGATGGCGAAGAAGAGGGATTCCTCGGGGAAGACGAGGGAGCGGCTGTCGGTGAGGAGCCAGTCGATATGTGTCTCAGCAGTGCCGATACGATGGGCACCGATGAGGGTGGTGATGGTGACGATCGAGTAAGTCATTATTTAATCATCCATTCCTAAGTTGTACTTCTTGGTGAGTTCATTGAGTCGGAGGCGGGTCTGCTCGCGGAAGCGCTGTGCGGCAGGCGAGTCGGGATCGTCGGGGCGATGCTGCAGGGCCTTGCGGATGGGCTCGTAGTCCATGAGATAGCGGTGGGTCTCGTCGTCGAACCAACGATCTGAGAATCGCTCCCAGATGTAATCGACGGCCTGCTCAGAGGGGTGCAGCATGTCGGGGCCGTAGAAGCGGTAGTCGCGCAGCTCGTCGAGCTGTATCTCATAGGCAGGGAAATAGAACACCTGCTCGGGGTACTTCTGCTGCACGGCATCGATGGCCATGAGGAGCGTGGCCTTGGCGAGCTGGTTCTCATGGAAACCGTACTTGGCATAGCGATAGGGCGAGAGGGTGAAGATGATGCGCGAGCGTTGGAAGAGCTGGCAGATGGTCTCCAAGGTGGCGATGCACTGGGTGAGGCTCATCTGCTTCTCCACGAACTCCGTCTGCGGCCGCTTGTGGCAGTTGCCCACGATGAGCTTCGTGTCAGCACGTTCGTAGTAGTGGTTGGTGCCGAGCGTCAGCACGAGGGTGTCAGGGTTCCAGCTGAAGAGGCGTCCACGCGCCGAGAGGAACGCGGACTTACAGGCCTCCTGCGACGTGGCACTGAAATGGGAGTCCAGCAGCCAGCAGTGCCAGCGCTGGTCCTCATCCTCGAAGTAAAGCGACTTGCAGGTAGGGTCCTGCGTGAGCACCTGCAGGATGCTGAGGGGGTTAAACTGCACGCCAAAGGGATTGACGAGGGCGGCGATGCCGCTCTGGCGCATCCTGGCGCCTATATACTCTGCGAAGCAGGAGCCGATGAAGGCGAGCTTGTTATGCAGGCCTATGCGACGCTCCAAAGAGGGGATTTCGACATTTGTGATGAGTTTCATAGTGCAAAAGTAACTCTTTTTGGCTTGAATTTGCATAGATACGACAAAAAAGTGTTACTTTTGCCCCGAAAATCTATGAAATGAGTACAAAAGAACCACATACATCCCCCCTATTGGAGCACATCAGCCTGCCGGCCTATCTGCGACAGCTGCCGCTGGAGCAGTTGCCGGAGGTCTGCCAGGAGCTGCGCGAGAACCTCATCGCAGAGCTCGCCGGCAACCCGGGACATTTCGCATCGAGCCTGGGCGTGGTAGAGCTGACGGTGGCGCTGCACTATGTCTTCAACACGCCCTACGACCGCCTCGTGTGGGATGTCGGGCATCAGGCCTACCCGCATAAGATGCTGACGGGCCGCCGCGAGCGCTTCAGCACCAACCGCCATTTCCACGGTCTGCGCCCCTTCCCCTCGCCCGAGGAGAGCGAGTACGACAGCTTCACGGCAGGGCACGCCTCGAACAGCATCAGCGCAGCGCTGGGCATGGCCTTAGCGGCCAAGGCCAAGGGGGAGCAGGACCGCCATGTCGTGGCCATCATCGGCGACGGCGCCATGAGCGGCGGACTGGCCTTCGAGGGCCTGAACAACGCAGCCAACACGCCCAACGACGTGCTCATCATCCTCAACGACAACAACATGAGCATCGACCGCAGCGTGGGCGGCATGAAACACCTGCTGCACCAGCTGCAAATCAACCCCACCTACAACCGCATCCGCTACACGGCCTCGCGCAAGCTGCTGTCGTGGGGATGGCTCAACGACAATCGCAAGAAGAGCATCCTGCGCTTCAACAACTCCATCAAGAGCCTCATCAACCACCAGCAGAACATCTTCGAGGGTATGGACATCCGCTACTTCGGGCCTACCGACGGGCACAACGTCATCGAGTTGGTGAAGACGCTGCGCATCATCAAGGACATGTCCGGCCCCAAGCTGCTGCACATACACACCGTCAAAGGCAAAGGCTTCGAGCCCGCCGAGCACGGAGGTGCCGTGTGGCACGCACCCGGTAAGTTCAACCCCGAGACGGGCGAGCTCATCAAGAACGACGAGACGGGGATGCCGCCTAAGTTCCAGGACGTCTTCGGGCATACCTTATTAGAACTCGCGCGCGCGAACGAGCGCATCGTGGGCGTCACGCCCGCCATGCCCACGGGCTGCTCCATGAACATCATGATGCAAGCCCTGCCCCATCGCGCCTACGACGTCGGCATCGCCGAGGGCCACGCCGTGACCTTCTCCGCCGGCATGGCCAAGGACGGCCTACAGCCCTTCTGCAACATCTACAGCTCGTTCGCGCAACGCGCCTACGACAACCTCATCCACGACGTCTGCATCTCGCGACTGAACGTGGTGATGTGTCTGGACCGTGCAGGACTGGTGGGCGAGGACGGCCCCACACACCACGGGGCCTTCGACTTGGCTTACCTGCGCCCCATCCCCAACCTCACCATCGCCTCGCCGATGGATGAGCACGAGCTGCGCCATCTCATGTTCACGGCACAGCTGCCCGACAAGGGGCCGTTCGTCATCCGCTACCCACGCGGCCGTGGCTCGCAGGTGGACTGGGAATGTGAGATGCGGGAGATTCCCGTGGGACGCGGGCGCAAGCTGAAGGACGGCAGCGACATCGCCCTGCTGTCCATAGGCCCGCTGGGCGTGGCCGCACAGGAGGCCATCCGACAGGCCGAGGCGGAACAGCCGGGGCTGAGCGTGGCACACTATGACATGCGCTTCCTGAAACCGCTGGACGAGCGGCTGCTCACGGAGGTGGCGGCGCGCTTCAAGCGCATCGTGACGCTGGAGGACGGCGTGCGCACCGGCGGCTTAGGGTCGGCAGTGCTGGAATGGCTGTCGGACCACGGCATGAACATCCCCGTCACACGACTCGGACTGCCCGACCACTTCGTGGAACACGGCACACTACAGGAACTCCACGCGCTCTGCGGCATCGATGTCGCAGGAATAAAAAGGGCACTATTATGAAGATTATCATCGCCGGTGCAGGAGCCGTCGGCAGTCATCTGGCCGTACTGCTCACGAAAGAGAACCACGACATCGTCCTGCTGGACGAGGACGCCCAAAAGCTGTCACTCATGAGCGACGGCCTGGACATGATGACGCTCAACGTGTCGCCTATCAGCATCAACGGCCTCAAGGAGGCTGGCACGCCGCAGGCCGACCTGGTCATCGCCGTCACGCCCTCCGAGACCAAGAACCTGACCTGCTGCATGCTGGCACGCAGCCTGGGGGCCAAGAAGACGGTGGCGCGCATCGACAACTCGGAGTACCTGATACCTGCGAACCGCGATTTCTTCACCTCACTTGGCATCGACTCGCTCATCTACCCCGAGGTGCTGGCAGCCAAGGAGATTGTGGCGGGCGTGCAACGCTCGTGGGCACGACAATGGTGGGAGGTCCACGAGGGCGCACTGGTCATCTTAGGCATCAAGCTGCGCGAGGAGGCTACGGCCCTCTACAACCAGCAGCTGAAGGATTTGTGCAAGCCCGACTCACCCTATCATATCGTAGCCATCAAGCGCGATGAGGAGACCATCATCCCCGGCGGCTTCGACGAGCTGAAGCTGGGAGACATCGCCTACTTCATGACCACCAAGAAATTCGTCACCAGCATCCGACAGCTGGTGGGCAAGGACAGCTACCCCGATGTGAAGAAGGTGATGATGATGGGCGGCGGACGCATCGCCGTGCAGACCTGCCACCTGCTGCCTGACTACATCGACGTGAAGCTCATCGAGAAAGACCCGGAGCGCTGTCGCAAGCTCACGGAACTGCTGGACAACGACAACGTGATGATCTTCAACGGCGACGGCCGCGACACACAGCTGCTGCAGGAAGAGGGCATCCGACAGACGCAGGCGTTCTGCGCCCTCACGCCCGAGACGGAGACGAACATCCTGGCCTGTCTGGCGGCCAAGCGCATGGGCGTGCGCAAGACGGTGGCCCTGGTGGAGAACTCGGAATACATCACCATGGCTGAGAAGCTGGACATAGGCACCATCATCAACAAGAAGACCATTGCTGCCAGCCATATCTACCAGCTGTTGCTGGCCGCTGACGTGGCCAGCGTGAAGAGCCTCACCATCGCCGACGCCGACGTGGCTGAGTTCGATGTCAGCGAGGGAGCCCTTGTGACACGTCAGCCCGTGATGAAGCTGGGACTGCCCAAGGGCATCACCATCGGCGGCATTGTGCGGGGTGGCGAGGGCTTCCTGGTGAACGGCAGCACACAGATTCTGCCCGGCGACCGCGTCGTCGTGTTCTCGCGCACATCGATGTTTAACCAGCTCGACCACTATTTCAAGAAACCCGAGGGAGGACTGCTCTCCATCTTCCATTAAGACTTACAACAAGCGGCAACGGGTTGCCGCTTGTATTTATTAACTTCATTATTCTTTCTATTTTTATGCAACAAAAAATCAAAAGACAGGGCGTTGCCACCTTCAGGCATTTCTGCCGCAAGGGCTATGCGATCTTCAGCAGCCTGCATCACGAAGTGCGCATCGGCGTGCTGACGGTGGGGATGCTGGCCAGCGTCAACATCCCCAAGGCACAGGCGTTGCAGGTGAGCACTCATCCCGATGAGGAAGGTGAAGCCGACGAGCGCGAACTGGCTGAAGTAGCAGTGGCGGGCACCATGGCACCACTCGCTGCCCTGCAGGCGGCACGCATCGTCAGCGTCATCACCCGCCAACAGATAGAGGCTGCGGCGGCGCAGAGCGTCAACGACCTCCTGAAATTAGCCGTCGGCGTGGATGTCCGGCAGCGCGGCGGCTTTGGTATTCAGACGGACATCAGCATCGATGGCGGCACGTTCGACCAAATCACGATTCTCCTGAACGGCGTCAACATCAGCTCCCCCCACACAGGCCATCTGGCAGCAGACTTCCCCGTCACACTCTCCGACATCGAGCGCATCGAGGTGCTGGAGGGAGCCGCCTCACGCGTCTATGGTGCCTCCGCCTTCGGGGGAGCCATCAATATTGTGACGAAGGGACCCACCCCCAACCCCTCCCGTGAGGGAGGGGGGAGCAGGCGCGTAGTGAAGGGAGGGGAAGACAGTAGCCAGGCCAAACATCCTCAATTCTCTTGTGATGCAGGTGTGCAAGGCGGCAGCTATATGACCTTTGGTGGTGATGCCCGCATAGCCTTCACTACGCGCCAGCCTCTCCCCTCCCTCACGGGAGGGGGCGGGGGTGGGTCCGCCGGGTCTTTCGGTGGGTCTTTATCCGCCTCCTACCTCCGTTCTAACGGTGCCACCACCAATTCCGACTTCCAGAAGGGCAACGCCTACTTCCGAGGCTACTACGACGCCCGGGATTTCAGCATCGACATGCAGGCGGGCTACAGCCAGAAGGCCTATGGCGCCAACACCTTCTACAGCGCTGCCTATCCCAATCAGTATGAGCGCAACACACGCTATATCGTGAGCCTCGGCGCAGAGACGAAAGGGCGCGTCCGTGTGCGCCCCGAGGTCTATTGGAACAGGCTCGTAGATAACTTTGAACTCATCCGAGGCACCACCACCGGCGAGAACTTCCACCGCTCCGACGTACATGGCGCACGCGTCAGCGCCGACGTCAAATGGGTGGCAGGACGCACTGCCGTCGGTGCTGAAGTGCGCGAGGAGGGCATCTACAGCACCTCGCTCGGCATACCGCTCAACGACAAGAGCCGCCATAAGGTACCTCGCGAAGACCTCTTCTACACGAGGCACGACAGCCGCACGAACATGAGCTTCAATGTGGAGCACAACATCCTGCTGCCGCGCTTCACGGCCAGCATCGGCGTACTCGCCAATTACAACACACGCTTCGACAGCCGCCTGCGCTTCTACCCCGGCATCGACCTGGCCTACACGCCCGCCACACACTGGCGTCTCTTCGCCTCCTACAACAAAGGCTTCCGCCTGCCCACCTTCACGGACCTCTACTACAAGAGTCCCACCCATCAGGGCAACAAGGGCATGCAGGCCGAGGAGAGCCACAGCGTGCAAGTGGGCGCCACCTACCGCACGGCATTCATGGATGCCAGCGTCAAAGCCTTCTATCATCGCGGCACCGACATGATAGACTGGGTGATGTACAGCGCCGACGATGTCTTCCACAGCGCCAACTTCAACCTCGACAACATGGGCGTGCAGGCACAGGCCGCACTCCGCTTCACAGAGCTCTTCGGCAAGGCCGACAGCTATCTGCAGCGCCTCAGCGTAGGCTACACCTACATGCACCAGTATCGTCGCGACGATGTGGCCATCTTCAAGTCGAACTATGCGATGGAGTACCTGCGCCATAAACTCGTGGCCACGCTCGACCATCGCATCGTTGACCGCCTCAGCGCCTCATGGACGCTCCGCTGGCAGGACCGCATGGGCAGCTACATCCTCTATGAGGACGCGAAATCGACTGGCCGCCTCGTGGATTACGCCCCCTACGCCACCCTCGACCTGAAGCTACGCTGGACAGCACGCCACTATGAGCTGTGGGTGGAGGGCACCAACCTCACCAACCATCGCTACTATGACCTCGGCAACATCCCGCAACCTGGCATCGTGGTGCTTGCCGGAGCCCGCGTGAGGTTCTAAAACAGTCTTTCGTGTGCTGTTGAATAAAAAAGTTGACCATTTTTCAGGCGTAAGTCGTAAATTATCATTACCTTTGCACCCGAAATGAAAAAAATAATCATCCTTCTTATCCTGTCGCTCGCGCTGCCCACCTCATCGTGGGTAGCACGGGCGCAGGCATCCAAAGGCTTCACGCTGGTGCTGGACGCCGGCCACGGCGGCAAAGACCCCGGCGCCCTCGGCAAAACCAGCAAGGAGAAGAATATCAACCTCGCAGTGGCGCTGGCCGTAGGAAAGCTGGTGGAACAGAACATGAAGGATGTGAAGGTCGTCTATACCCGCAAGACCGACATCTTCGTGGAACTCAACGAGCGCGCCAACATCGCCAACCGCGCCAAGGCTGACCTCTTCGTGAGCATCCACACCAACGCCCTGCCGGGAAAGGTCCAGGGGCGCGGCTCCGAGACCTACACACTGGGTATGCACCGTGCCGCCGACAATCTGGCGGTGGCCAAGCGCGAGAACGCAGCCATCATGCTGGAGAAGGACTACGAGAACCGCTATGAGGGCTTCGACCCCAAGAGCGCCGAGTCGTACATCATCTTCGAATTCATGCAGGACACCTACATGGAACAGAGCGTGAAAGTCGCCAACCACATACAAAAGCAGTTCCGTGCGGCCGGGCGCCCCGACAAAGGCGTACACCAGGCAGGGTTCCTCGTGCTGCGCAACACCTCGATGCCCTCATGCCTCATTGAGCTGGGCTACATCACCACAGCCTCCGAAGAGACCTACCTCATCAGCCAGAAGGGCGTCAACGAGCTCGCACAGAGCATCTATCAAGCAATCAAGAACTATAAAGCAACGATAAAATGAAACTTCCTCGCGAAGCGCAAATCGCCATCAACGGCATCGCAGCTATTGCTATCCTGTATTTCATCATCATGTTCCTACAGGGAGTCAATATCTTCAGTAACAAGGACACCTATTACATCAAGTTCCAGAACGCCAAGGCGCTGGCAAAATCCAGCCCAGTGTATGCTGACGGCTACAACGTCGGCATCGTCTCGGACATCTACTACGACTACGACAACCCGGGATCGGGCGTCATCGTGAAGATTGCGGTGGAAAACGGGATGCGCATCCCCTTCGGCACCACAGCCGCGCTGGACGAAGCCATGCTGGGTGGCTGCACGCTGAACCTGATGATGGGCAACAGCCCCGTAGAGCGCTACCAGATAGGCGACACCATCCCCGCAGCCGACAACAACGGCTTGATGGCAAAGGCAGCAGGGATGATTCCCAAGCTGGAAGCCACACTGTCCAAGGTCGATACGCTGCTCATGACCCTCAACCGCGTGGTGTCTGACCCCAATATCCAGCAGATCCTGGCGAATGCCGAGGCCCTCACGGCGAACCTCGACAACAGCTCGCGCGACCTGAACCGCCTCCTGGAGAAGGACATCCCACAGATGGCACAAACCTTCGACCAAGCAGGCAAGAACATCGTGACGCTGACCGAGAAGCTCAACCGCATCGACCTGGAAGGCACGATGGCGAAAGTGGACGGTGCCGTGAACAACCTCAACAAGACCACAGAGCGTCTGAACAGCAAGGACAACAGCATCGGACTCCTCCTCAACGACACGACACTCTACAGCGGACTCAACAGAACCGTCAACGGAGCATCGGCGCTCGTGGAGGACCTGAAAGCAAATCCAAAGCGCTATGTTCACTTCTCCGTTTTCGGTAGAAAAGAGAAGAAACCTGTGGAACAATAAAAAGACGCTTATTAAGAATTATTCTAAATAAGATGATTCTTTCAAACGTCTTTATCGTAAGCTCGTAACCGACTGAAATAAGTGTTAGTTACACAACATTGAAGAAGTTGGACTTTTCGCGAAAGCAAAAGCCCAACATTCTTTATATCAACGATTTATACTCATGCAATATATTTTTCAACATTCAATTACAAACGTTTCTTAAAGCTATTGAAAACGTGCCATTTATGCATCGGTGCATCATACAGATTTCACAAGCATCATTTTGCAGTTTGAAAAATATTCACTACCTTTGCACCGCAATTCGCGCTAAACGGCGCACATGCACTTACCAAAAAGAATGGAAGCCCGTCACACCCATACAGATGCAAGGTGGACTGAGTGCTTAAGGATGATTCGGAACAATCTCCAAGAGCAGCAGTTCAACACCTGGTTTGCGCCCATTCACTCCGTCACCTTCAACGAGGAACGGCGTGAACTGACGCTGTGTGTGCCCAGCCCATTCATCTACGAGTACATCGAGAAGCATTTCATCAAGCTCCTCAGCGCCGTCCTCAAGCATATCTATGGCGCAGGCGTGAGTCTTATATATAAGGTGACGACCGATGCCACCAACGGCATCAGCATGAATCTGGAAGGCGGCACCATCGGAAGTGCCAAGCCACAGAACGCTGTGGACGTCATCAAGACACCACGCATCGTGCAGGATTTCGACTCGCAGCTCCACCCCCAATACACCTTCGACAACTTCGTGGAGGGTGCTGCCAACAAGCTGCCACGCACCGTGGGACTGGCCATCGCACAGAATCCGAAGCAGACGACCTTCAACCCGCTCTTCATCTATGGCGGCTCCGGCACTGGCAAGACACACCTGGTCAATGCCATCGGACTACGTCTGAAAGAGCTGCATCCCGAGTTGCGCGTCCTCTATGTCAGCGCCCACCTCTTCCAGGTGCAATACACTGAAAGCGTGTGCAAGAACACGACGAACGACTTCATCCACTTCTACCAGAACATCGACGTGCTCATCATTGACGATGTTCAGGAGTTTGTCACCAAAGCCACGCAACAGACCTTCTTCCACATCTTCAACCACCTCCACCAGAACGGCTGCCAGTTGATTCTCACCAGCGACCGCCCGCCCGTAGCGCTGCAGGGCATGGAAGAGCGCCTGCTCACGCGCTTCAAGTGGGGACTGCTGGCAGAGCTGGAACGCCCCGATGTGGAGCTGCGTCGCAACATCCTTCTTCATAAGATCCACCGCGATGGCCTTCACATCCAAAGCGACGTCGTGGAGTATATCGCCAAGAACGTCGATAAAAGCATCCGCGACCTGGAAGGCGTGCTCACCTCATTGATGGCCTACAGCATCTTCAACAACAGCGAGATCACCCTCCCGCTCGCCGAGCAGGTCATCAGCCGCACCGTAGGCATCGCTGCCAAGCAGCAGCCCGTCACCATAGAGCGCATCCTGGAGTTCACCAGCAACCATTTTGAACAGGACACCCGTGACATCCTTTCCAGCTCACGAAAGGCACCCGTCGTGCTGGCGCGGCAGGTGGCGATGTTCCTGGCACAAAAGCTCACGCGACAGAGCACCACGCGCATCGGCATGGCCATCGGGCATCGCGGCCACGCCACGGTCGTGCACTCCTGCCAGGTCATCAGCGAGCGCCTCACCATCGACAGCGCGCTCCGCAAACAGGTGGAGACCATCGAACAGGAACTTACAGCAAACGGTTGACAAATCTGTCAACCGTTTGTTATAAATCCTTGCTTCCTCAGCGCCTCCAAGAAGCCTTGGCTCATCAGCTCGTTGTCCTTCTTGGTATAGCGGATGTCGGTAAAGACCTGAGCCAGCGTCTCTTTCTTATTAATACGCACAAACTCCTGATTCTCCGGCAAGGCCTCCTTGGCGGCATAGAAGCGGTCAATGTCAGCAGCCGTGGGGTCGTGGTAGCGCTCGCTGTGCATGAAGCTCTCCAGCGGCAGGCGGTCCGTCAGCGCAGGCACTTCGGCTGGCCAGCCCACCGTGAGCGTGGCCACGGGGAACACCAGCTGCGGCAGCTGCAATGCCTCAATGATGGCCTGCGGCATATACAAGGTCGTACCTAAGTAGCACAAGCCCAGTCCCTCCTCCTCGGCCAGGTTGCAGAAGGTCTGCGTGAAGAGCAGGGCGTCCGTGGCAGCATTCATGAAGCTCAGCAGATTATCATAGCCGGGCTCTGCCTGACGGCAACGGGCCCAGGTGCTCGTGCGACGGAAGTCGGCACAAATGGTCAGCACCACAGGGGCCTGCGTCACCATCGGCTGGTTGAAGTGGGCAGGAGCCAATGCGGCCCTGCCCTCTGCGCTGCGCGTGACCACGACGCTGTATAGCTGCAGGTTGCCCATCGTCTGCGTGCGTGCCGCCTCCGTGAGCAGGCGGTCCAGCAAGGCTGGTTCGACGTCCTGCGTGCTATACTTGCGAATCGTGCGACGCGTAAGTATCGTCTTCATTACTTCAGCACTCCCAGTTCCTTACCGACCTTGATGAAGGCGGCGATGCATTTGTCGAGCTGTGCACGGTCGTGGCCGGCAGAGATCTGCACGCGGATGCGGGCCTGTCCCTTCGGCACTACGGGATAGTAGAAGCCAGTGACATAGATGCCTTCTTCCTGCAGGCGGGCTGCGAAGCGCTGCGAGAGGGGAGCGTCGTAGAGCATCACGGCACAGATGGCACTCTGCGTGGGCTTGATGTCAAAGCCGCTGGCCATCATCTTATCGCGGAAGTAGTTGACATTCTCCACGAGACGGTCGTGCAGTTCGTTGCTCTCGTCCAACATCTTGAAGACCTCCAGGGCAGCGCCCACGATGCCGGGAGCAAGGCTGTTACTAAAGAGGTACGGGCGCGAGCGCTGGCGCAGCAAGTCGATAATCTCCTTGCGGCCAGTGGTGAAGCCGCCCATGGCACCGCCAAAGGCTTTGCCGAGCGTACCCGTGTAGATGTCCACGCGGCCGTATGTCTTGAAGAACTCGCTGACGCCACGTCCCGTGGGACCTACGACGCCCGCGCTGTGGCTCTCATCGACCATCACCAGCGCGTCGTACTTCTCTGCCAAGTCGCAGATCTTGTCCATCGGAGCCACGTTGCCGTCCATGGAGAACACGCCGTCGGTGACCACGATGCGGAAGCGCTGCTCCTGAGCAGCCTGCAGCTGGCGCTCCAGGTCTTCCATGTCGGCATTGGCATAGCGGTAGCGCTTGGCCTTGCACAGGCGCACGCCGTCGATGATGCTGGCGTGGTTCAGGGCATCGCTGATGATGGCATCCTCCTCGGTGAGCAGGGGCTCGAAGACGCCGCCGTTGGCATCGAAGCAGGCAGCATAGAGGATGGTGTCCTCGGTCTTGAAGAACTTGCTGATGGCAGCCTCCAGCTCCTTGTGCACATCCTGTGTGCCGCAGATGAAGCGCACGCTGGACATACCGTAGCCGCGACGGTCCATCATCTTCTTGGCACCCTCTATGAGGCGGGGATGGTTGCTCAGGCCAAGATAGTTGTTGGCGCAGAAATTCAGGACTTCCTTGCCGGCCACCTGGATGGCTGCGGCCTGCGGGCTCTCAATGAGGCGCTCCTCCTTGTAGAGGCCTGCCTCGCGAATCTCCTTCAGCGTCTGCTGAAGATGTTGTTGCATTTTTCCGTACATAATGTTATAGTTTAAAGGTTTAAGAGTTCAAGAGTTTAAGAGTTCAAAAAGTTTAAGAGTTTAAGGGTTTTATCATAAATCCGAGGACAAAGGTAGTGAAAAGTTTGTTTGTGGCTTACGATTGTCGGAACTTTTTATGCCACATTAAGAAATGTTTAACTTCTGCGGTCATTGTGTACGGCTGTTGAGGGTGATGGTGCCGCTATGCAGGCCCTCTGCCGTTACTGTGACACGTGCCTTACCGCCCTTGTGCGTTGCCCTCACGATGAGCTGCGCCCGTCCGTGCCATGCCGGATGCCTGTTGTCCTGCACACCATCAGTCTCTCTGAGGTCTGCATTGCCGAAAGCAGCTAACGTGGCCGGGCCTGTGAGCTGAACCGTCAGGGGCGTTGCGGCCTGCGGACATACACGGCCATTAGCATCCACCACCTCCACGGTGACATACATCAGGTCTTGCCCATCGGCGCACATCTGTGTGCGGTCGGCTGTCAGACGCAGTGCTGCTGGCGCGCCTGCAGTGTGTAATGTGCGCTTTTCAACCACCTCACCACGGCTGTCCAAGGCCTCTGCCGTGAGCGTGCCTGCGGCGTAGGGCAATGTGAATGTCGCTATGAAGGCTGTGCTCTCGTCACAGGCCTTCTCTTCTACTGCCGTGCCGTTCAGCAGAAGGCGCACACGCGGCTGACGGCTATACACCTCCACCTGTATGTCCTTGCCTTCCCATCCCGGCCAGTTCCATGACTCCCATGTGGGCCATGTGCTCCACATCGTAGTGCGTATCGGTTCCACATAGCCGTCAGGTTCACGCACGGCCATGTACAAAGCCGATGCTGTGCCGTCACGGTCCCCCACGGTGCCGTTCCACAACAGCGACCTGTAGTAGCTGATGGGCTTGCGGTAGCCTGTGATATCCACATCGCCGCAGTAGGCCCCATGCCACGGCCACTGGCTGCGCTCATAGTGCTCACCCTGCGGCCACGAGGCATAGCGCCATCCGCCGATGCCACTCTCGCCGAGGTAGTCAAGTCCTGTCCACACGATGTCGCCGATGACATACGCATGGTTGCGTACCGTCTGCCAGTTCTTAAAGGCATCGGCTGGGTACGACTCTGTCTGCCAGATGACTCGCTCCGGCACACGCTTGTGGTCGGCCTTATGCTTATGCAACATATAATTATATCCCACGATGTCGAGCACCTCCGCATGAGGGTCGTAGATATCCCAATCGTCATCCCACGCACACAACGCTTCCGTGACAGGTCGCGAGCTGTCGATGCGGTTTGCTGCACGCTTCAGCATCTTCGCCGTTTGCACCACGCGGATGTCCTTGCGCTCGATGACTTCGTTGCCAATGCTCCACGCAATGATGCTGGGATGGTTGACGTCGCGCCGCACCATGCTCTGCATCTCCTGCTCGGCCTGTTCGTCGAAGAAGAGGTGGAAGTCATGCGGATTTTTCTGCGTGCGCCATCCGTCGAAAGCCTCGTCGATGACCAGCATTCCCAAGGTGTCGCAGGCCGCCAGGAAAGCGGGCGACGGCGGATTATGCGAGGTGCGCAGCAGGTTGAAGCCGGCCTCCTTCATCAGCCTCACCTTGCGGACCTCAGCAGCATCGAAAGCAGCTGCCCCAAGCAAGCCATTGTCATGGTGCAGGCAGGCGCCGTTGATGAGGATGGGCTGTCCGTTGAGGCGGAAGCCCTGCTTAGCGTCGTATTCTATGGTGCGAATGCCAAAGGGCACCATTGCCTCGTCCAAGATCGTGCCATCCTCCTGTGCCAGCGTCAAGTGCGCCGTGTACATCTCTGGCTTCTCAGGTGTCCACAGACGGGGCTGGGGAATTTTCAGGAAAACCACTGCCGCCATTCGTGACTGCTCCAAGAACTTGATATTCACATTCTTTGACTGGTCTCCCACTCGAGCCGTCAAGACCATACCGTCGCGGTAGCCGCCCTTCTCGTTCACCATCGTAGCCTTGATGCGCAGCTGCGCCTGACCGTCGGCAACACCCAATGTCGTCACTTGGATACCCGCACCTTGATGCGGAGCGAAATGAATGTCGCTGCTCTCCTCCAGCCACACATGGCGATAGATGCCGGAGCCCGAGTACCAGCGGCAGTTCTTCTGGTGGGAGTTGTCCACGCGCACGGCCACCACATTGCGCCCCTGTGCCAGATACGGCGTAATATCCACCGCGAACGAGGTGTAGCCGTAGTCATGATGCCCCGCCTTGTGACCATTCACATAGATATCCGCACGCTCATACACGCCTTCGAAGTAAAGCTCCGTGTGGGCTGCCACTCGTTTGAGCACAAAACTCTTGCGGTACCACCCCGCGCCCGTAGCATACCATCCGCCGTCGTTGCCTGCCGGGGCCTCGGTCTGCGGCGGCGCAGCCACGCTCCAGTCGTGGGGCAGCTCCACAGCCGTCCACGCCCTGTCGTCGTAATCCGCAAGGGCCGCATCGGAAGCGTCGGCAAGCATGAAGCGCCAGCCGGCATCAAACAGAATACGCTCTCCTGCCGCCATGCCGGCGCAGCACCAGATGAGGGACACGAAAAAAAGAAAATATCTCATAACAGGAAGTTAAATCTTACTTTTTGGCCACAAAGATATACATTATTATTTATATTATGTATTTTTCGCATAATTATTTTTTGCATATCCTATTTTTTGCATACCTTTGTGGCGCAAATCTACAAACTAACGTATCCCTAATCATTAAACATAAATGAAAAAAATCCTTGTGATTGGCTCTACGGGCCAGATTGGCTCTGAGCTTACTACAGAACTCCGCAACTGTTATGGCGGCTCGAATGTCGTGGCAGGTTACATCCCAGGCGCCGAGCCCAAGGGCGCCCTCGCCGAGAGCGGTCCTGCTGCCATCGCCGACGTCACCAACGGCGAGCAGCTGACCGAGATTGTCAAGAAATACGACATCGACACCATCTACAACCTCGCAGCCCTCCTCAGCGTCGTGGCCGAGCAGAAGCCGCGACTGGCTTGGAAGATCGGCATCGACGGTCTGTGGAACGTACTCGAAGTGGCGCGCGAGAATAAGTGCGCCGTCTTCACGCCTTCCAGCATCGGCAGCTTCGGGCCCAACACGCCCCACGAGCTCACGCCGCAGGACACCATCCAGCGCCCCAAGACCATCTACGGTGTCTCGAAGGTCTGCACCGAGCTGCTCTCCGACTACTACTTCACCAAGTACGGCGTCGATACGCGCAGTGTGCGCTTCCCTGGCCTCATCAGCTATGTCACTCCTCCGGGCGGCGGTACCACCGACTACGCCGTCGATATCTTCTACGCCGCCGTGCGTGGTGAGAAATTTATATGCCCCATTGCCAAGGGCACGCGAATGGATATGATGTATATGCCCGACGGCCTACGCGCAGCCATCGACCTCATGGAGGCCAACCCCGACAAGCTCATCCACCGCAACGGCTTCAACGTCACCGCCATGAGCTTCCCGCCCGAGAAGATCTACGCTGAGATTCGCAAGCGCGTGCCTGACTTTAAGATGGAATACCAAGTAGATCCCCTGAAGCAATCCATTGCCGAGAGCTGGCCCGACAGCCTCGACGACAGCGCAGCCCGCGAGGAATGGGGCTGGCACCCGAACTTCGGCCTCGCCACCATGACCCGCGACATGCTCGAGAAGCTAACGGAGAAATTCAACAACAAATAAATAACTTTATCGATCATTAGTCCTCATCTTCTTCGTCGAGATCAAAATCGAAATCGGCGAAGAAGGTGGGGATATCGGCTGTCTGGGCGTCGAAGTCGTCGAGGGCACGACGGTCTTTCTTCGTAGGACGCCCTGTGCCACGCGCACGACCGATGAAGCCACTGATGCGGTTCATCTCCAAAAGCTCGTACTGTTCTGGTGCCGTGACATTCTCCAATATCTCAGGAATGAGCTTGGCCCCCACGCGATGTTCGATGGCCTGCAGTATGCGGAAGCTATAGGTGATGGGTGG
Organism: uncultured Prevotellaceae bacterium; assembly: GCA_946415705.1. Classification (GTDB taxonomy): domain Bacteria; phylum Bacteroidota; class Bacteroidia; order Bacteroidales; family Bacteroidaceae; genus Physcousia. Next base: position 37,300 of record CAMKTN010000015.1, on the reverse strand, counting down.
CTTGCGGACATCAACGACATCCCCTACCTTCACCATGCGCGAGGGCTTCATCTGGGAGCCGCCAATACTCACCTGTCCTTTCTTGCAGGCGGCTGCAGCGATGCTGCGCGTCTTGAAGATACGGGCAGCCCATAACCATTTGTCAAGGCGAGCAGTGTTCATTTTCTATTCATCTGATTCATGGCCATCTGTATGCCTGCCAGACAGAAGGTCTTGATGGCAGCAGAGGTGACTTTGGTACGTTCGGGGATGAGGGCTTCCTCCTCGGGTGGGAATTGTCCGAGGACATAGTCAACCTGTTGACCCTTATAGAAATCGCTGCCGATGCCGAAGCGCAGGCGCGCGTACTGCTGTGTACCCAAAATCTGAGCGATATGCTTCAAGCCGTTGTGGCCGGCATCGCTGCCGCCGGGTTTCATACGCAGCTGTCCGAAGGGGAGGGCTATATCGTCCACGCAAATGAGGAGATGCGACAGCTCTATCTTTTCCTGTTGCATCCAGTAGCGCACAGCGTTGCCGCTGAGATTCATGAAGGTGCTGGGCTTGAGCAGGATGAGCTGACGGCCCTTCACGCTGATACGCGTGATGAAGCCATAGCGTTTGTCCTCCCACACCGTAGGCTTGCCCTTCTCTTCATTGACCGATGCCGCCAACGCTTCCACCATACGGAAGCCAATATTATGACGCGTACCTTCGTAGTCTGGGCCAATGTTACCGAGCCCGACAATCAAGAATTTTTCCATAGGACTCTCCCCCATCCCCTCCCTATCAGCAGGGAGGGGAGTAGAATCTTTAGCAAATAGTCTGCGTATAAAAGAAAACATCGTATGGGGGTAATTGTTTATCGTAGTTATAGAACAAAGGCGCAAGTCTTTCACATCCCTTGCGCCTTTGTTATTAGAAATCACTCCCCTCCCTGCTTAGGGAGGGGTTGGGGGTGAGTCTTTTTATTCAGCCTCCTCAGCGGCAGCAGCGCTACGAGCGTTACGGGTCATCTTGACCTGGCAAACGACAACGCTGGGGCTGGTGACGAGTTCAAGACCCTCGAAGCTGAGTTCGCCGACCTTGATGGTCTTACCGAGCTCGAGGTGTGTGACATCGATGTCAAGGCGCTCGGGAATGGCAGTGTGAACAGCCTTCACCTTGAGCTTACGAACGCTGGCAGCGAGCTTACCACCGGCCTTGACACCTTCAGCGAGACCGTTCAGCTTGATGGGTACTTCCATCACGATGGGCTTCTGGTCTGTGATCTGATAGAAGTCAACGTGCAGTACGTTGTCCTTCACGGGGTGGAACTGAGCTTCCTTGAGGATAGCAAGGCACTGCTTGCCATCGACATCAAGCTTCACTGTGTAGATATCGGGAGAATAGAGGAGCTTGCGGAGCTCGGCCTCGGTGACAGCGAAAGAGAAAGCCTGGGGAAGACCCTTCTCGTCCTTGAGTTCACCATAGAGATTGCAGGGGATAACGCCCTGCTTACGCAGTTGCTTGGCAGCCTTCTTGCCGCCGGCGACACGTGCTGTGCCTTTGATTTCGATTGTTTTCATTTTCTTTTAGTTTTTGTGTTACTCTAAATGAATATTGCTTCATTCGCCATCACACGGGCTGCCTCGCGGCAGGGATGTGCTCCGAAAGCGGGCGCAAAGGTAGTGAAAAAGTTTAATGTTTAACGTTGAAAGTTGAAAGATTTTGCTGTTGAGGGGTTATTTTTTAGTTTTTCGAGGCTTTTGTGGCGTTTTTTGTGCGGTGTATGATGAATAATATGTAACTTTGAAGCCGAAAAAACTATACTAACTAAAATATGAAACGCATTCATTCTCTCCTCATGATGGCAGTGGGCATGCTATTGTCCCTGAATGCCTCGGCACAAACAGATGTCACGACAACGTACCTGACCAATCCCTCTTTTGAGGCTGATGCCGCAAAATGCGACAACAGTACCAAGAAGGAAGAGGGCACAGAAGGGCTTCGTGGCTGGGATCTCAGCTCCATCACAGGATGGACAACCACACGTCCGGACAAGCAGCTGCTCATTTCGGAAGCCTGTGCCACCGACAATGGTTTTGGCAAGACGACAATCCCCAATGGCACCTATGCCTTCTTCCAACGCATGGGTTGGACGAATGGTTCAAGTGCTATCCGCCAGACCACAGCAAGCCTGCCCGCAGGCTGCTATCTGCTGAAAGTGAAGACCAAAGCCTTCTACGCGAATAGCGCTACCAGCTCTGCCACGCTTCAGGTGGTCGCCAACAGCAAGACACTGGGAAGCACGTCCTTCAGTTTTGACCAAGGTTCTTCGAACTGCATGAGCAGTAGCGACTGGAGCGAGCAGACTCTGCAGTTTAAGGTAGAGACGGCCGGGACGGCAGAAGTGCAACTGAACATCACGTGGGTGAGCGGCGGCAGCCAGCTGGCTATCGATGATTTCCGTCTCTACAGCATCCCCAACGACTACGTGGAGCCCACCATCATCGGCGGCAAGGAGACTGACGTGCCATCGCCCACAGAGGGCGTCATCACGCATGACTTCGTGAGCGAGGCGGCGATGATGCAGGATCTGTTGCAGATGCTGACAAACCACCTGACCTACATGAAGAGCCGCTACACGCCCTGCGCATCGCCCACCTCCAAGGGTGAGGACTGTGGCTACTTCAAGGACACTGAAGGAACTAACAATGATGAGAAGGTGGTGCGCCCGAATGCGGACTTCAGCATGGTGTGTGCCTTTCTCTACAAATATGCTCAAGGCAAGGTGACTCTGCCCGCAGGAATCACATGGGCTGAAGTGAAAGACATGGCTCTGAAAAGCCTCATCTGGGGCTACAGCAGCCACAATTCCAATAAATTCAAGGTCACCAGCCGCAATGCCTACTGGGGCAGCACCTCCACATCGCAATATACCTGGGAGAGCTCCCTGTGGGCGATGTCGCTCTGCTACTCCGCCCATTTCCTGATGGATGAGCTGACGGCCGACCAGAAGACCTATATATATAATATGGTGAAGGCCGAATGCAACTACGAGCTCGGACGCAGCATCCCCACGGGCTATGCCGGCGACACGAAAGCCGAGGAGAACGGTTGGGAGGCTGACATCCTGGCCTGCGCGCTGGGCCTCTACCCCAACGATGCGCTGGCCAGCCAGTGGTTCGACCGCCTGCGTGCGTTCGCCATCAACAGCTACTCACAGGTGGATGACGCCAATGACCAGACAGTCATCGACCCCGACTACGACCAGAAGACGGTGGCCAGCTACTACCGCGGCCAGAACCTCTACGACGACTACACGCTGCAGAACCACAACCTGTTCCACACCAGCTATCAGAACGTGGTGCAGCAGGAGCTGGGCGAGGCCCATCTGGCGATGTTGCTGTTCCAAGGCGGCGACCCGAAGTGGAAGACCAATGCGCTGATGCACAACCAGCAGCATGTGCAGAACGACGTGCTGAACTGGCTGGCACTGGCCGACGGCGAGCTGGCGATGCCCAACGGCAACGACTGGAGCCTGTTCCTCTTCGACCAGATCACCTCCTACTCCACCATGGCCTGCTTCCTGCGCGACAAGAACGCCCTGCTGCTGGAGAATATGGCCTATAAGTTCATCAAGGCACGCCAGACGACGACCACCGACGGCTCGTGGCTTCTGCGCTCCGATGTCGGCAGCCGCCGCATGGGTGTGGAGGCACACCGCGTGATGATGACCTATCTCATGCACTCCGTGGCCTCCACCGCCGACCTGAAGCCCGCCACATGGCAGGAGTTCAGCACCGAGTACCAGGATGCCCATCTCTTCAAGAGCCAGAACATCGTGCGCGCCTCCAGCAAGGACCGCTTCGTCACCTTCTCATGGAGCACGGGGCTGAGCAGCTACACGGGTTACTTTACCGACACCACCCCTGACCGCAACAAGATTATCTGCCCCTTCCGTGCCAACAACACGGGTAACATCCTTGGATGGTACAACGTCAGCGGCAAGGGCACCAACGCCACGCCCGTAGTCAGCGGCATCTATGAGCTGAAGGACAACGCCTTCACCATGAACGGTCGCATTAACACCAACGATGCCACCTTGGAGAACAGCTTCGTGCTGGCTGCCACGCCTGGCAACGCCATCGTATATATGAACAATGTCAAGGCCCTCACCTCGGGCACCATCACGGGTCGCCGCGGCGGTCTGCTGGCCATCACCACGGATGAGTTCACACGCCCGCAGCGCACACTCTATTACGCCAACGGCCGTGTGCAGTCAGATGGCAAGAAGACGGTGCAGTTCGACGGTACGTGGGCCAATATCGACAATAGCATCGGTGTCGTCACCTTGGGTGGCACAGGCAAGATGGCCTTCGGCGAACAGGCAAATAACAACAGTATCAACTGCTCGAAGTTCTACCCCATGTATTCCGCACAGAGCGAGAGCTTCACGAAGGGGAAAGTAGTGGATCGCGCCACCGTCATCTACTACAGCAGAGTGGATAGTGCCCAAACAGAAGCGCTGGCCGCTGAGGGCGTCAGCCTCACCGAACAGCTGCCCGAAGGTTGGAACGGCCTCATCTGCGTTGACCCCGACGGCACACGCTACTTGATTGTCGCGAATCTTGCAGCAAGCAATAACAGGGTGGAATTGAAGGATCTCACCACCGAGTACGGCGCTCCCGTCCTTGGTGCCGAGACCTACATCGTAGATGACAAGGCCAACGCCACCATCGGCGTAGACCCCGACCACACGCTGATGCAACCGCTGAAGGTGTTTGTGAAGGGCTCGGGTGTTGTAGCCAAGTGCTTCAACCCCTACGATGACTTCCAGTTGACCCTGCGCACCGTGGGTGGGCAGCAGGAAGTGGTGACAGTCACCATTCTTACGAACGGAACGGAGGTTTCCAAGCAGGTAACCCTCGGCGAAGGCACCACCATCCTTCGTCTGGACAACGACGACATCGTTGTCGTTGAGCCCGCAGAAGAAGAATACTATTACGAGGACATCACAGACCTGTGCCTCGTAAACCCTAATTTCGAGGAGGACATCACATGGGGCACGACAGGTAGCATCACCCTGAACGGTGTGACCTACAACCCCTGCTATACGCAGAGCGTGGCAGCTGCCAGCAACGATTTTCCGCAGGTGCTACCCGTGAAAGGCTGGACGCCTGAGAACCAGCTCGCGAGCGCCAGTAAATTTGCCCTCCTCTACTCCATGCCCTACAGTTTCACACAGTATTGTGTCTCGCCCAGCAACGTCGGCAACAGCACCAGCATCATGGCCGTTCCCACAGCCTTCGAGGAAGAGGCCGCCACACGCTGCCTGAGCATACTGAACTCATGGACAGCTGGCACCAATGCCATCAGTCAGAAGGTACAGCTCCCCGCGAGCGGCCGCTATCGCCTGACCTTCGACATGCGCTATGCCTGTGCCAACGAAAGCCGTCGCACGGCCCCTAACGTCATCACCGCCACAGGCGGCAACATCAACACCGCGTATTGCGGCGTAATTGTTGAGGGCGAGCAACTGTATGCCCCCTACCCCACAACAGCCGACACCTGGGAGGAGAAAGTCATTGACTTCGACTGCACCAATGCCAGCCAGCCTATCACCTTGCGCATGGGCCTTCAAACCTCTGCTGGTCAGGGAGCTGCCAACAACACACGACTCTACTTGGATAACGTGCGTCTGTGGCAACAGAAAGAGGTCATCCCCGTGGGCATCAAAGATGTTGACAACTTAAAGTTAGCCGTTGACCGCCCTGCGACCTCCATCTATGACCTCAGCGGGCGTCGTCTCACCACACAGCCACAGCAACGTGGCATCTACATTCGCGACGGCAAGAAAGTCATCAGGTAGCCAGGAATGACATGCGATGAAAGACGAATTGAACAAAGTTCTTCTCATCTACACAGGGGGCACCATCGGCATGGGCCTGAACCCACAGACGAGTGCATTGGAGCCTTTGGATTTCAACCATCTTGTCAAGAGTATGCCAGAGCTCGCCGCAATCCCCGTGGCCATCGACGTATATCAGTTTCCGGAGCCCATCGACAGCAGCGACATGAATCCCTTGCTATGGCGACGGATTGTAGAGATTATCGTGGGACACTACGACCGCTATGATGGTTTTGTCATCCTACACGGCACGGACACCATGGCCTTCACCGCCTCGGCACTCTCTTTCATGCTTGAGAATCTCACGAAACCCGTCATCCTCACCGGTTCACAGCTCCCCATCAACCAGCTACGCACAGATGGCAAGGAGAACCTGATTACGAGCATCGAGATTGCCGCAGCTCACAATTCCGACGGCACACCACGCGTACCAGAAGTGTGCATCTACTTTAGCGGCAAGCTCTTACGCGGGAACCGTTCTACCAAAATCAATAGCGAGGGCTTCAATGCCTTCGACAGCTTCAACTTCCCGCATCTGGCCGATGCTGGCGTCAATATCGTTTACCATGATGATGTGATCTTGCATCCAGATTACGCGAAACCGATGACGCCCCATTTCGCGATGGATGCCAATGTGGTGGTGTTCACGCTGTTTCCCGGCATTCAAGAGCAGACAGTGCGCCACCTGTTAGAAGCGCCGCATCTACGCGGCATCGTGATGCGTAGCTATGGCAGTGGTAACGCACCACAGCAACCGTGGCTCATGCAGGCCTTGTCGGAAGCCACCGAACGCGGCATCGTCATCATCAACATCACCCAATGTGCGGCAGGCCCCGTAGAGATGGCACGCTACAGCGGAGGATTCCTGTTGAAGAACGTTGGTGTCATCTCGGGCTACGACGGCACCGTGGAATGTGCCATCGCAAAGCTCATGCATTTACTGGGCCATACCACCGACATCGGCGTTATCCGTGAGAAGATGAACCAGTCTTTGTGTGGCGAAATTACTCTTTTGCAATAACAATAAACGAAGAGTTGCGTTAATTCTTTGTAAAAAACTTGCGGGCTGAAAATAAAAAGGGTACATTTGCGGCAAAGAAAGCCCAACATGGCTGAAAAAGCCAGAAAACCGACCTCTTTACATGACCAACGTCACTTTACCAAATGCTGAAAGCCACCGCCTTAGCTTCTATCTGGCGATGGAGGAGTATGTGGCGCGTCATCACAATGAAGCCGATGACCTTTTCTTCCTATGGCAGGTTCCGCCCAGCGTCATCTTCGGGCGCAACCAAATCATCGAAAACGAAGTCAACATCCCCTATTGCCGTGAACACGGCATTGAGTTCTATCGCCGTAAGAGCGGCGGGGGCTGCGTCTATGCCGACCGCTCAAATGTAATGATGAGCTACATCACGCGCTCCGACGAGGTTCAAACCACTTTTGCTCGTTATATGGAGATGGTGTGCCATATGCTACACGACCTCGGTCTCCCCGCCACCTCCACACAGAACAACGACGTACTCATCGACGGCCGCAAGGTATCAGGAAACGCCTTTTACCACATTCCAGGCCACAGCATCGTACATGGCACCCTGCTCTTTGACACCGATATGGAGCACATGCTCCACGCCATCACCCCACCCCAGACTAAGCTTGACAAACACGGTGTGCAGAGCGTGCGCCAGCGCATCACCCTCCTGAAAGAGCACACCGACCTTACAATCGAACAGTTCAAAACGTATATTCGCGAGAGCTTATGCGACCTGTCGTTTCAGCTCACACGTATAGACGAAGAAGCCATCACGAATATAGAAAAAGAATACCTAAACCCAGAATTTATATGGAAAAGAAAACCTGCCTTTATGACCGCCACGTGGCACTCGGCGCACTGATGTCGCCCTTCGGCGGATTCATCATGCCCATTCAGTACTCGAACATCACCGATGAGCACAACGCCGTGCGCCAGCACTGCGGTGTCTTCGATGTCTCGCACATGGGCGAAGTGCGCATCACAGGGCCCGATGCAGAGCGCTACGTGCAGCACATCTTCACCAATGATGTCACCAATGCGCCCGTCGGACAAATCTACTATGGGATGATGTGCTACCCCAACGGCGGCACGGTCGATGACCTGCTCGTCTATAAAATGGGCGACAACGACTTCTTCCTCGTCATCAACGCGGCCAACATCGATAAGGATGTGGCGTGGATGCAGGAACAAATGCCTGGCTTCAACATCCACTTCGAACACCAGAGCGACTACTATGGCCAGCTCGCCGTGCAAGGTCCCGAAGCCGAAGCCGTCGTCGAGGAAGTCCTCGGCCTCCCCTGCGCAGAACTGAAGTTCTACACGGCCAAGCCCCTTACCGTTCCCGAGGATTCTCCCGAGGGCCCCATTATCATCTCCCGCACCGGCTACACCGGCGAGGACGGATTCGAGATCTACGGTTCCCACGAGTTCATCCAAAAAGCCTGGGACAAGCTCATCGAAAGCGGGCGCTGCAAGCCCTGCGGCCTCGGCTGTCGCGACACACTGCGCTTCGAGGTCGGTCTGCCGCTCTATGGCGACGAGCTCTCAGCCGACATCAGCCCCATCATGGCAGGGCTGGGCATCTTCGTCAAGCTCGACAAGGCTGAGTTCGTCGGCAAGGAAGCCCTCGCCGACCAGAAAGCCAACGGCGTGGCACGGAAGCTCGTAGGCATAGAGCTCGCCGACAAGGCCATCCCCCGTCACGGCTACCCCGTCCTCACCCCCGAAGGCGAGCCCATTGGCGAAGTGACCACCGGCTACCACTGTCTCAGCGTCGATAAGAGCGTCTGCATGGCCCTCGTCAAGGCTGAATATGCCAAGCTTGGCACTCCTCTCGCCGTTCAGATTCGCAAGAAGACCTTCCCCGGCATGGTGGTGAAGAAGCAATTCTATAATAAGAGTTATAAGAAATAAAGACCCACCCCCTGCCCCTCCCGTGAGGGAGGGGAGAACCTGCGGGTAGTCAACATTATTATCCTTTGCATTTCATAAACATTAATAATATCTTAAAGAATGACCCTATAACCTCTGCCGCTCAAATACATTCTACTCTCCCCCTACAAGGGGGAGCGGGGAGGGGGTCCGTTACTTATGGCAAACTTTGAATCAGGACTCTACTACAGTGAGTCACACGAGTACGTTCGCGTAGAAGGCGAATATGGTTACATTGGTATTTCTGACTATGCTCAGCACGCGCTGGGGAATGTCGTGTATGTCGATATGCCCGAGGTGGATGACGAAGTCACCGCAGGCGAGGAGTTTGGCGCCGTAGAGAGCGTCAAGGCCGCCAGCGACCTCATCGCACCCGTCAGCGGCACCGTCGTGGAGATCAACGAGTCCCTGGATGACGAACCCGAACTCCTCAACAAGGACGCTTTCGCCAACTGGATCATCAAAGTCCAGCTCTCCGACCCCTCAGAGCTCGACAACCTCATGGACGTCGAGGCCTACAAGAAGCATTGTGAGTAAGAAGACCCACCCCTCACCCTCCCTTGTAGGGAGGGAGTGGTTACCTTTTAAAAACAGTATTCTTTTATGAGTACACCCAGTCAAAAACTATCTACTCCCCTCCCTACAAGGGAGGGGCAGGGGGGAGGGTCTGCATTTAAATACTTTCCCCATACCGAAGAGGACCTGCAGGAGATGCTGAAGGCAACGGGAGTGAAGAGTGTTCACGATCTCTTCGCCGATGTGCCGGAGGCTGCGCGTTTCAAGCGCGAGTACAACCTGCCCGATGCCTTGTCCGAGACTGACCTGCGCCTCTTCTTCGAGCAACTGACGCATCCGCTGAACGCACAGCAGCTCATCTGCTTCGCCGGTGCCGGGTGCTATGACCACTACGCCCCCAGCGTCGTACAGAACATCATTGAGCGCTCGGAGTTCCTGACCTCCTACACACCTTATCAAGCTGAGATCTCGCAGGGCACGCTCCATTACATCTTTGAGTACCAGTCCATGATTGCTGAGCTCACGGGCATGGACATCTCGAACGCTTCGATGTACGACGGAGCCACCGCCACTGCCGAGGCCATGATGATGGCTTGGGGCAATGCCAAGAAGGCTACGCGCGTGCTCATCAGCGAGACCCTCGACCCGAAGGTGCGACGCGTCGTCGATACCTACGCTCACTTCCACGGTGTGCCCCTCCAACTCATCCCCGCCAAGAACGGCACCCTCGACCGCGAAGCGCTCGACAAGGAGCTGGCAGAAGGCGGCGTGGCTGGTGTCATCGTGCAGCAGCCCAACTACTATGGCATCGTGGAAGACTACACTGGCATCGCCGACGCCGTGCATGAGCAGAAGGGCATCTTCGTCGTCAATGCCAACCCCAGCGACCTCGCCATCCTGAAGACACCGGGTGAGTGGGGGGCTGACGTGGCTGTCGGCGAAGGCCAGAGCCTCGGTATTCCCATGACCTTCGGTGGCCCCGGTGTAGGCTTCATGGCCTGCACCGAGAAGCTGATGCGTAAGCTGCCCGGCCGTATCGTGGGGCAGACCCTCGACAACCGCGGCCAGCGTGCTTTCGTGCTGACGCTCCAAGCGCGCGAACAGCACATTCGTCGCCAGAAGGCGACCTCTAATATCTGTTCCAACCAGAGTCTCATGGCACTCTACGTGACCATCTACCTCTCCATCATGGGCAAGGAAGGTCTGCGCGAGGTGGCTGAGATGTCCTATGCCGGAGCCCACAGCCTCCGCGACAAGCTCCTTGCCACGGGCAAGTTCAAGGACACCTTCCCCGGCCAACCCTTCTTCAACGAGTTCTGCCTCGACTACGACGGCGACCTCGATGCCCTCCTGACCGAAGCCACCGAGTGCGGCTATCTCGCCGGCGTGAAAGTAGATACCGTTCCCGAGGGTTCTTCAAGTGTGAAGCGTCCCGTTGGGCCGAGCGCTCCCGAGGGCCCTTCCGAAGGTTCCCACACCCTCATGCTCGCCGTCACCGAGCAGCGCACACCCGAAGAGATTGACGAATTAGTAGAAATCATCAAGGAACATAAAGAAGAGGAGGCACGCGCATGAACAGAACACTATACGGAAACCTCATCTTTGAACTCTCAAAGAAAGGTCGCAAGGGCTACTCCCTGCCGCAGGACTACGACCGTACGCACACCACCGCCGAGCTGCCCGAGGCGCTGCGCCGCAAGGAGGCAGCCCGTCTGCCGGAGTGCGACGAGCTGACCGTCGTGCGTCACTATACCAACCTCAGCCATAATAACTTCGGCGTCAACGACGGCTTCTACCCCCTCGGTTCCTGCACGATGAAGTACAATCCCGTCATCAACGAGGAGATTGCCGCCATGAAGGCCTTCGCAGGCCTGCATCCCCTGCAGCCTGCCGAGACTTGTCAGGGCGCACTGGAAGTCTATTACAACCTCCAGCAGTCCCTCGCAGAACTGGCAGGCCTCAGCGAGTTCACCCTCAATCCCTGCGCTGGTGCCCACGGCGAGCTGACTGGCCTGATGGTCATCCGCGCCTATCACGAATCTGTTACCGTTCCCGAGGGTTCTCCCGAGGGCTCCCACGAGGGCTCCCGAACCAAGGTCCTCATCCCCGACTCCGCCCACGGCACCAACCCTGCCTCTGCAGCAGTCTGCGGCCTTGAGGTTGTCGAGGTGAAGAGCCTCGCCGACGGCACCGTCGATGTCGATCACCTGCGTCAGCTCCTCGATGAGATGGGTGATCAGGTGGCAGCAATGATGATGACCAACCCCAACACCCTCGGCATCTTCGAGCCGCGCGTGCTGGAGATTACTGAGATGGTTCACAAGGCAGGCGGTCTGATGTACTACGACGGAGCGAACCTCAACGCCCTCCTCGGCGAATGCCGTCCTGGCGACATGGGCTTCGACGTCATGCACATTAACCTCCACAAGACTTTCTCCACCCCTCACGGTGGTGGTGGCCCCGGCAGCGGTCCCGTCGGTGTACGCAAAGGCTTGGAACAGTTCCTGCCTTATCCACGCGTCACTAGACCCACCCCCGACCCCTCCCGTCAGGGAGGGGCTGAGCTGCGCATTGTTACAGCGCCAGCCAACGAGCGGAGCGAGGCTCTCCCCCTAACGGGGGAGCGGGGAGAGGGTCTTTCTATCGGCTCCTTCTTCGGCAACTACGGCGTCATGCTCAAAGCCTATGCCTACATCCTCAGCCTCGGTCGCGAGAATGTGAAGATGGTCGGTCCGCTGGCTACCCTCAATGCCAATTATATTAAGGAGAGTCTGAAGGACGACTACCTGTTGCCCATCGAGGGCCTGTGCAAGCACGAAGTGGTCTTCGACGGCCTCGTAGATAAGAGCACGGGCGTGACCACGATGGATGTCGCCAAGCGCCTCCTCGACTACGGTTACCACGCTCCCACCATCTACTTCCCCCTCCTCTTCCATGAGAGCCTCATGATCGAGCCGACGGAGAATGAGAGCAAGGAGACCATTGATGCCTTCATCGACGTGATGCACCGCATCGCCGCCGAGGCCAAGAGCGACCCCGAATTGGTCAAGAGCGCTCCCCACAACACGCCCATCGGACGTGTCGATGATGTGCTCGCCGCCAAGCAACCCGTAACAACGTATTGGAAAAGCATAGAAGCATGACAGACCTCCTTATCATCGGCGCAGGCCCGGGCGGCTATAAAACCGCCCTCCACGCCGCTAAGCACGGGCTCAAGGTGACCATCTTTGAGGCGGCACACGTAGGTGGCACCTGCCTCAATGTTGGTTGCATCCCCACGAAGACATACGTGCATTCCACCTCTTTTGCCGAAGCCATCGAGCGCCAGCCGCAAGTAGTGGAGCAGCTACGCGGTGGCATCGAGACCTTGCTCTCGCATCCCAATATTACATTGGTACGCGAGAAAGCGAAGTTTGTAGATGCCCATACCATCGAGACCTCCTCGGGGGAGCTTTGGAAAGGGGCTAACATCATCATTGCCACAGGTTCCGACAGCAAGCTCATCCCCGTACCTGGCATTGACAGCTCAAACGTAGTCGATTCCACGGGTCTGCTCCAACTCGACACCCTCCCCAAGCGCCTCTGCATTATTGGTGCAGGAGTCATCGGTATGGAGTTCGCCAGCGTCTTCAACCGCTTCGGGTCTGAAGTAACGGTCATAGAGTTCCTCAAGGAATGTCTGCCCGCCCTTGACAGCGACATCGCCAAGCGTCTGCGCAAACAGATGGAGAAGCAGGGTGTAACGTTCTATATGGGGGCTGGGGTGAAAGGTCTCACCCCCAGCCCCTCTCCCATGGGCGAGGGGAGGCTGACAGTCACCTTTGAGCAGAAAGGCAAGGAACTCTCAGTGGAGGCTGATGTCGTCCTGATGGCTACGGGGCGCAAGCCCCGCACCGAGGGTTTGAACCTCGAAGCCCTCGGCATCACCCTAGAACGCAATGGTGCCATCCCCGTAGATGAACATTTCAGAGTTCTCTGCGATGGGGGGAAAGAAAGCCTCCCCTTACGGGGAGGTTTGGAGGGGTCTTTATTTGCCATCGGCGATGTCAACGGGCGTCAGATGCTGGCTCATGCCGCTGAATACCAAGGTCACCACGTCGTGAACCGCATCCTCGGTATTGAGGATCATATCCGCTTCGACGTGATGCCCGCCGCCATCTTCACCATGCCCGAAGCCGCCTGCGTAGGCCCCAGCGAGGACCAACTGAAGGAACAGGGCACTCCCTATGAGTGTCACAAATCCTTCTACCGCGCCAACGGCAAGGCTTTGGCGATGAATGAGACAGAGGGCATGGTGAAGCTGTGCACCGAACCCGGTGAGGGCCGCATCCTCAGCGCCCACATCTTCGGTGCCCATGCCGCAGACCTCGTGCAGGAGGTGACCGCCTACATCACCCTCGGCGCCACCCTGCGCCAACTCCGCGAGACGGTGCACATCCACCCCACCCTCTCCGAAGTCCTCATCGAGGTCAACTAACCGCACGTTCCTCCCCACTTCCGATGTCAGGGAAATTTTTCCCCGACATCGGTTTCTTATATTCAGCTGCACGACCAACCTCTGTGCGCCGGAAGGCCTAACGGCAGCGAAGGGAATACTCAGAATAAAGAACACCTGTTACTGTCTTTTCACCTCTGATGATTTCCTGCGTTTCAGAAACAATACGCCCGTCTTGATAAAGATAGCTAAAGTGGTCAAGAGTCCTGTCCCGCTCCTGTGTTTGCTGTAAGTATATGGGCTTACGGCCAAACCATTGCAGGAGAGGAATCCAATCGTTCCACACAAGATTACTGCGTGCATCAATGTACAAGTCGTTCGGCAAGTTTGAATAAGTGTAGGTAATGTCTGGCTGACCACCTGGTTGTGCGTACTTCATAACACATCCATCTTGCCACACCAGTGTTCCCAGCCTTTGAAATTGGCTCCACTTCCCCGTTCCCTGACTTGATTTCATGCTTAGCTCTGTCAGTTGTCCATCGTCATCATACTTATACCAAAGAACAAACCACTGTTGAATATGGCCATCTGCTATCAAATGACGATGGATGCTATCTACCCTTTGTTGCTTGTTCAAGAACAAGGTGTCTCTATAATCCAGTTCTCTGTTATTCGTTCCCCATTCCCCCTCACGATGATACACACTCCGAGAGAAAATTAACCCATCCGTCAGCACATAGGAATAATCCCGTTCCACATTGTACCGGGTGTTCTCCGACAGTGTGTCCTTCTCTTCACTATGAGAGACTTGCCCTTGTTCGTTATAAGTAAAATGAAGACTTTGCTTGTCCGTCAATATGGCTGTCAGCTGGTAAGATTGTTCAACTACAGAAGGTTCTTCCTTTTCGCTGTCGTCTGTCTTACTGCAGGAACAAGCGAAGGTCAAAGCGAACAGGAGGCAAAGGATTTGAGGCGTTTTCATACTGCTGCACGATTTATTGTTTCCTTATTATCTAACGAGTCAGCTTGCATTTTATTATTAGCCATACGCCATAAAAAGAAAGAAGATGGGAAAAACGATGCGATGGTCCTGGAACGTACAGGGAAGTCCTTTGCCGAGTGTGCAAGGTAGTGCGCAAACAGAATTCGCGAAGGAGAAGGCAGAATGAGGCTGCAAAATAGCTGGATGTTACATAAAGACATAAGTTTGTTATATATGTGAAAGGACAAGGACAAGAAAAGATGTACCTTTGCCGCAGATTTTGTATTACTCCCGCAAAAAAGAAATGAAAGTATGGCAAAACGAGCTACTCTTTTGATTCTTCTGATGGTGATGACGTTTGGTGTCCGTGCCATCACCGTGACAGACACGCTATTCAACCGGTCGGCACATGAGCAGGACTTCGCCTTTGGTGCAGACGTTAGTTTCGTTCCGCAGATGGAAGGCTGGGGCACGAAGTGGCTGGATAAGGATGGCCGGCAGAAAGACATCCTCCAGATACTGAAAGAACAGGGCATCAATAGTGTGCGACTGCGCGTGTGGACGGTGGGCAGCGGTGCCAGCAGCAAGGCGGAGGTCGTCGGCATGTGCAAACGAGCGAAGGCGAAAGGGATGAGCGTAATGATAGACTTCCACTACAGCGACACGTGGGCAGACCCAGGAAACCAGACCATTCCATCGGCATGGACAGACCATTCCGTGGATGCCTTGGCAAAGCACGTTTACGACCACACGAAGGATGTGCTCTCCGCCATCAAGGCAGCCGGAGTGGTGCCCAAGTGGGTGCAGGTGGGCAACGAGACGAAGCGTGGAATGCTGTACCCCGTTGGCCAGACCAACCAGGGAGGCTCGGTGGCTTTCGCGAAGTTCGTTCAGGCGGGCTACGATGCCGTGAAAGCTGTGGACTCCACGATGCAGGTAATCGTACATCTGCCGGATGGCCATGATAATTCGCTCTATCGTAGCATCTTCGACGGGTTGAAGAAAAATGGCGCCAAGTGGGACATCATTGGACTGTCTGCCTACCCTCGATGGTCACACCTGGACGGACCTACGATGATTACGAAGGTGATGGCAAACATCAATGACCTGAAGTCACGCTACAAGACCCCCTGTATGGTCGTGGAGACTGGTCACTATCCGAAAGAGGCTGTGGTGGGGAATCAGTATTTAGTGGGTGTGATGGACAGGATGATCAAGAATGGTGACCTGGGCTGTTTCTACTGGGAACCAGAATCCATGGGCGGCTACGATATGGGTGCTTGGGACGAGGCCACGAAGCGGCCCACGGTGATGATGGATGCGTTCTTGGGCGTGAAACACACGGAGGTAAGTTGGATGATGAAGGTACGTATGCTCTCACCGACGGCGGGGCTGAGTGTAGATGAGGGAGAAGTGGAACTCCAGACGCGCGTGCAACATCAGCGTAAGAACCGTGTTCAGTCGGTGGAATTCTATCTGGACAAGAAGAAAGCCGGAACGTTTAAGGCCGAAGATATGAGTGCTATAGGAAGCACGGCCACCATTCCCTTTGTCCTGGAGGACATTCCAATAGGCGTTCACACGGCTTGGGCTAAAGCCACAGACACCTCAAAGAACACCCAGGTGAGTGACACTGTGACGTTCTTTGTGGGACGCTCAGCGCTGCTGGACGAAGGTATCGTGGAAAACGGGGAGCAGAAGGGTGGAATAGAGCGTTGGGGTATGGCCGTGACAGAGGCCGGTGCCTATCGTCTGCTATTCCAATATGGCAGTCCGGCTCTGCGAGGTGGTGAGTTGAGATTGAACGGCGACAGCATCGCGAAAGCCTACTTCCAGAAGAATACCGATGCTTACCAGTCCTTCGACATCGTAATCCCAGAACCTGGCAGTCATTTGCTGGAGCTTGTCGCCACAAGCAAAACGGGTCTGCCGCTCATATCCTCGTTGCGCGTCTTTCCATTGGAAGGTCAGGCTCTCCCCACAGCTGCCGATGTGACGGGTGTTGGTTCGAGGTCTGGAGAAGAGGAGGATGCGATGATGGATGTCTATACGTTGGGAGGTGTGTTAGTGAGGCAGGCACCTCTGTCTCAGTTAGGAATATCTTTGGGACAACGGTCGTCGGCTGTGGTCGTTCTGCCAAACTGTGTGGGTGGCACGCCATACATCGTTCGAAAGCAACGGCTGAAGTAGCTAACCGAGGAAAAGCCCGTGTCGTAGCTGACTTCCGTGACGGACAGATGTCCCTCGCGCAGGAGCTCTGCTGCGCGGCGCAGGCGTATGGTGCGTATGAACTCCGAGGGCTTTTGTCCTGTGGCAGACTGAATCTTGCGATAGAAGGTCATTCTGCTCACGGCGAGGTCGTTGCAGAGCTGTTCCACTCCGTATTCGTCTTTGTCAATATGATTCATGACAAGGGCTATGGCTTTCTGTAGCCATTGCTCTTCGGCGCTAAGTAGAGGAGCTGCTTCGTCTTGCGTCGAAGGGCCAGACGTTTGCGGCGATAGTGATGTTTCCCGAACACCCTCCCGGATGGAATCGAGGAACCTACGGCGCTGCTTCCTTAATATATAATAATGTATCATCAACGCCAGTAACAATGCTACAATAATTAGGTAGATGAGGCACATCCACCAGGCCGTGAGCCATCGTGGCAGGCGCTCAACGACCAAGTCTCTCTCGGGGTGGCTCCATCGCTGATATGGTCGGGTCTCTGCAAGCTCTATGACGTAGGTACCTGGAGCCTCACGGCTCTGCTGGCGCAGGGTGTGACGCAGGGGGTCGTAGAGTCGGACGTAACGCTCGAAGACGAGAAGCATTCGCTGGAGGCTGTCGGTCTGCAGGGCAAGCAGGGCGTCTCCGTATTCGTTTGAGGCGTAATCGTCGGTGCTGAGGTTGCCTTCCTTGAAGGTTTGTATGACTCCGTAGATGCTTCCAAGCCAGAGTGTACCGTCTGCCGAAAAGGTCATGGCAGCGATGTCGGCAAGATCTGGAAGTACGACTTCTTCGGGCGCGAAGGGTTGCTGCTGGCGGCGTATATCTTGTCCTGTGCTGAACCAGAGTCGCCCAGTGGAATCGAAGGCGAAAGCAGCAGGACGCTGAGAGAGTCCTCTGGCGGTTCGCAGGGAATCCGCAAGGAAGGGTGATGAGGGTTGTGCTTGGTACCAAGGCTGCTGTGAGGCTGTTGCAAGGACGAAGCAGTCCCCCATGCCATCGGCCACGAGCAGTCGCCCGTTGTTGTCGAAACGTTCGTGGCTCAAGGAGAGCGACTGGTGGAAAGGTATGGAGACTGGGGTGGAGACAGAGTCGGAGGTCAGGTTGGGTTGATAGAGAACAGTGCCCATGCCGAATGTGCTGATGAGCAGTCCTTCTCCAGAGGGATTGTCGGCAATGTTCGTGGGCGAAACCTCGAGGGGCCAGGGGGCAGGTTGCAGGCGTCCGTCGGAGAGTTGCAGTAGCCCGCCTTGCCACTGGGAGGCCCAAATACGTCCGTTGGTATCTTGGTGGAGCCGGAAGATGTATTTGTCGCCGGCGGGATAAGTGTTGAGGAGATGCCCGTCGGAGGAGAACTCAAAGACTTTCTTATTGGCCGTGATCCACCAATGTTCATCCTTCGTGACCATGACATCATCGACTCGTTTGTCGTCCACCTCGCTGAGGTGGCGAATGTTGTAATCACTCTTATCGAGGACATAGGCTCCGTGGAAAGTACCAATAATGATGTGCCTTCCTGTCGCAGCCAAACTGGCGACGTTGTTGCTGCCAAGGAGGTCGGGGTGTCGGGCATCATTGCGGAAGACTGTCATCTGGCGCCCATCGTCGCAACAGACACCTCCGCCCTCCATGGCATACCATAGGAATCCCTCTTCATCCTGGACGATACAGTGTACTCGCGGTGATGGTAACTGATCCAGGTTTGGCAGTTGCAACCGTTGGGGTGTTTGTGCGCTGAGGTATGGATGCAAGAGGACGATGGTGCAGAGCAGGATGAAGCAGTATCTTGGTTTCATTAGGGGATGCTTGTAGTGTGAATGTGTGGACAAAAGTAGCAAAAATAATTGGGGAGCGGAATGAATTGTTCAAAAAAGACAGAATATGGTGCGTTTTGTTACATTTTTGCAATGAATTGTTAGGATATTGCAACCCTAATCGATTATTTATTGCGACCTTTGCGGCATGAAAACTCATCAAACCCATTTATTCTAGCATTATGAGGAAAATGTTCGATAGCCCCATGTGAAGATGCCACTGAAGGCAGGCATCTAAATCAGGGACACCCGCAGGTAAATCATCGAGAACTGACATATATCACATAACAATCTCTCTGAAAGTATGAAAAAGACATGGATTTCCCTATTGCTGCTGGCGCTATCGCTGATGGCGGGCGCACAGAGCACCACAAAAGATTTTGTGAAGGGAGCCGACGTGGGATTTCTCACGGGGCAGGAACGCCGTGGAGTGAAGTTCCACGATCGCAACGGGCAGGAACGCGAATGCCTGGAGCTCCTGAAGAACGACTACCAGATGTCCGCCATCCGCATGCGCGTCTGGGTCAATCCACGGGGCGGAGACTGTGACAAGAACACACTGCTGGCAATGGCACGCCGCGTGAAGGCGCTGGGCATGGACCTCATGGTGGACTTCCACTATGCCGACTCATGGGCCGACCCCACCAAACAGCCCATCCCTGTAGCATGGCAGGGACACTCGTATAAGCAGATGCTGCAGGATGTCCGCGAGCACACCATCGATGTCCTCTCGCTGCTGAAGCAAAACGACATCGAGCCGCGCTGGGTGCAGGTGGGCAACGAGACGGCCAACGGACTGCTGTGGCCCATGGGGCATATCGAGAAGAATCCCAAGCAGTATGCGGGTTTCATACGTGCCGGCTACGATGCTGTGAAGGAGGTGTTCCCGCAGGCGACCGTCCTCGTACACCTGGACCGAGGTCACAAGCAGAGCCTCTACGACTGGAACCTCGACATCATCAGGAAGTACGGTGGCAAGTGGGATATGATAGGCATGTCGCTCTATCCCTACTGGGCCACGAAGGGAGGCACACCCGAACAAGACAACAAGATCATCACCGACTGCATGGCTAACATCCGCCACTGCAGCGAGAAATATGGGTGCGATGTGATGATCGTGGAGACTGGCTTTGAGGTCGATGAACAGCATCCGGAGAAGATGGAGGAGGGACGCCGCCAGTTGGCGCGCGTCATCCGTGAGGCTCGCACGGCCACCAACGGCCATTGCCGCGGCGTCTTCTACTGGGAACCGCAATGCCTGCCCGGAGGCTACAAGTTGGGAGCCTTCGACCACAATGCCGCCCCGACAGCCATCATGGAAGGTTTCGTGGAAGCCAGCCGCAATGAAATCAAGATTACGGAGAACATCAACTACCGCTCCCCCTCATCATCGATTACTGCCTCCTCGCCGATAGCACCCGTCGGTTTTGCCGACGGGGCCTCCCCCTCCTGCGTCCTCGACCTGGCACAGCCCCTCTTCGGTCTGCAGAAGAACCGCCCTGCCATCCTCATCATCCACGGCGGCGGATGGAGCGCGGGGTCGAAGAACGACATGGTTTACCGCACCCTCATGGTGGACTATGCCCTGAAGGGCTATGTCGTCTGCAACATGAACTACCGTCTGGTGCAGGAAGCACCCCTGCCCGCCTGCATCGAGGACGTGCGCTGCGCCATCCGCTGGATGAAGGCACATGCCGCAGAACTGGGCATCGACCCCTCACGCATCGGCACCTATGGTCACTCTGCCGGCGGACACCTCTCGCTCATGGCGGGTGTGGCAGCCGCGAGCACGTCTTTCAACGATGATGCCGACCCGTGGAAGGACTATGACTGCTCGGTGGCTTGCTCGGCAGGTGGTGCTCCTCCAACGGAAATCGGCCGTGCCGGCGAGTGGGCCGACCACACGGAGTGGTGGCCCATCGGCTACATCGGAGCATCGGAGACGCCCTTCCTCGTGCTGCAAGGAGGCGAGGATCCCGTCGTGCGACCCAACCTGACCGAAGACTGGGTCACGAAGATGCAGCGGGCTGGCGCACAGGTGGACTATGTGAAGGTCCACGGCCAGCACGGCGTGGCCTTCGACCAGCAACTGGAGTTCACCCGGCCGGCCCTGGACGCCTTCTTCGCACGCCACCTCCGGCACGACGACCCCAGCGTCAGTTTCGAGCAGATGAAGGTGCCTGAGTACGGCGGCAGCGGACCTCACAAGGCCGTGTCCGTGCGGGAGAAGACGCTGCCGGACTTCGTGGTATATAGGCCTATGAACCTGGATGCCGCCATGATTACTGGCCAGCGAGGTCTGTTTGGACGCGGCGAGGTGAAGCGGGAACAGCTGCCCGTGCTCATCTTCTGCAACGGTGGCTGCATGGACACCAGCATCGGCTATGAGAATATGCTCACCGACGTGGCTTCCTACGGCTACGTAATCATCGCCATCGGCGAACTGCAGATGATGGATCAGCATGAAAAGGATCAGCACACACCTTCGTCCATGGTGCAGAAGGCGCTCAACTGGATCTGTCAGCGTGCTACCGACCCCGCCTCACCATACTATAATAAGGTAGATACGGCGCGTATGGCCGCTGCGGGTCATTCATGCGGCGGTGCCCAGGTGCTGGCCAATGCCTCTGACCCGCGTCTGAACACCTACCTCATCCTCAACGCCGGCATGGGAAAGATGACGATGGCCAATGCCAGTGCCGCCTCGCTGAAGCAACTACATGGGCCCATCCTCTACCTTGTCGGAGGCACTTCGGACGTGGCCTGGCAGAACGCACAAATGGACTACAAGGCCATCAAGAAGGTGCCGGTGGTTCTGGCTGACAACACCCTGAGCGGCCATGGCGGGACCTACGAGCAACCCCTTGGCGGTGCCAACGCGCGCATGGTGCGCGCCTGGCTGGACTGGCAGCTGAAGGGCAAGAGCGAACCCGAAGCCCTCTTCCTCAAAAGCGACTTGACGGGCTATGACCAGTGGACCATCAAGCACAAGAACTTCAAGTAATCAGGGCTACAGCATCTGCAAGAACGCACCTGCCACGTTCATTGGTGACAGGTGCGCTTTTTTGTGTAAACCAATAAATTATATCAAGATTACAACATGGTAAAAAGCATATTTGCAGATAATCTCATAGAAGCTCAGTGGTCCAAGGGATGACCGGAACGCCCTCATCATTGAACTGAATGGGGAGCCAGAGGTGGAGGCTGCGCGCCAGATGACGAGGGTTCCAGATATCGGCCATGAAGATATAGGTGGTGTCCTTCTTGAAGATATAGGTGCCTTGGGCGCCGAAGGTCTTGTTAGCCGGCATCTCGCGGTAGCCGGCGGCGATGCCTGTGAAGGGTGAGGGCAGCTGCGTCCACGGTCCCCAGATGCTTTTGGCATGGAACATACGTGCCTCGTTGGGAGCCCAACCCGTACAACCTGAGCAGATAAGCCAGTAGTCCTCACCACGACGGAAGATGCAAGGTGCTTCGTTCTGCCCGCCAGGAGCTACCATATTATATTTGCCCGTGAAATCGAGGAAATCATTCGTGAGCTCACTCACGAGGAGGGTCAGGTTCTCCTGCGATGAAGTGATGTGATAGGCGCGGCCGTCGTCGTCCACGAAGACCGTCATATCACGACTCATCTGTCCTCCTTCAAAGTCACGCCATAGGTACATCCCCTTCTGCACTTCACTCATCCACTGCGGTGTCCACCACTGGTGCCATGCCGCTGCATTTGTCTGCTTCGCGGCCTCAATGTCCTTTTCCGTCATGTCGAAAGGCCAGCGTCCTGCATGCAGACGTGTGCTACGAATGAAGCGGAAAGGTCCAGTAGGCCGTTCGCTCACAGCGAAGCCGACGCGGGCGGCCTCATAGCCACGGCCCTTCAGTTCCAGATGAAAGAGCATCACGAAGCGCTGCGTCTTTTCATTCCATATCACCTTCGGGCGTTCCATGATACAGCCGCGCTCGATGTCGCTGCCCGGCTCCGCACTCAGCTGCAAAGCCAGGCCTTCATTCGTCCAATGCTTTAAGTCCGGCGAGGTATATACGGCAATACCTCCGTCCATCGTGTAGCCGCGATCAGGGCGCTGCTCACCGTACCAGTAATACATGTCGCCGTGCTTGAGGATATTTCCCCCGTGGGCATTGATGTGATGCCCTTCCGAGTCGGGCCACAGTTGCCCGTTCTGAAAGCCACCGTCCTGTGCCGCCATGGGCACGACAACCAGCCATAGCCATGCCGTGAGCATCGCCATTCCCTTGTTCCATGCATACTGTTTCATTCGTGTTTGTCGGTTAAAAAACATATTTGAGAATAGGTTGTCGGTGCAAAAGTATAAAAAATACGTTAACGAAGTGCTGTGTAAGCGATAAAATCTCTATCTTTGCACCAAATTAGAACAAAAGCCCACGTGAAACACCTCATCGACTTCTTCCGTCAAGGTCGTCTCTGGCACCAAGCGCGCGATGAATGGCACTGGCTGACACGCGTCACTTTCCATGCCCTGCGCCGCTGCATCCTTGCGGTGGAGCTCTTTCTCGATCGCAACCTCACCGGTCATGCTGCTGCCCTCACCTACTCCAGCATCCTTGGCGCCGTGCCTATCCTGGCCATCGTCTTCGCCATCGCCCGCGGCTTCGGCTTCGAGCACCTCATCGAAGAAAAGCTGAACTCCAATGTTCGCTTCACACCTGAGATGACAGCCACTATCATGGACTTCGTCAACTCCTATCTGGAGCGAGCCCGCGGCGGTGTGTTCATCGGCGTGGGCCTGCTGATGCTACTCTACACGCTCTACAGCCTCACCAGTTATATCGAGAATGCCTTCAACTGCATCTGGCGTGTGAGGGAATCCCGCGAGCTCTATCGCAGTGCTGTCAACTACATCAGCGTATTCTTCCTGCTGCCCATCATCATCGTCGTCACATCAGGTCTGCAGCTATTCCTCACGGGTATCGGACATTTCTTCCCCAACTTCATCTTCGTGAATGCGGGCATCGAGTTTCTGGTGCAGCTCTCACCCTATGTCCTCGCCTGCATCGCCTTCATCCTGCTTTACAAGTTGATGCCCAACACCCATGTATGCTGGCGAGCCACGTTGCTGCCGGGCTTGCTGGCAGGCATCTCCTTCCACGGGCTGCAGTGGTTCTACATCCACTCTCAGGTGTGGCTC
This sequence comes from uncultured Prevotellaceae bacterium, assembly GCA_946415705.1. Lineage (GTDB taxonomy): Bacteria > Bacteroidota > Bacteroidia > Bacteroidales > Bacteroidaceae > Physcousia. Next base: position 13,343 of record CAMKTN010000015.1, on the reverse strand, counting down.
TCCAGCTACAACGCCATCTATGGTTCCTTTGCTGCCATCCCATTGTTCATGCTGTTCATCCAGTTCTCGTGGTATATTTGTCTCTTCTGTGCCGGCCTCAGCTACACCCATCAGAATGAGGATGCGCTGGCTGCCGAGAAACGGCACGCCACCAAAGACACGCGCCCCAGCGCCGAGGAAACGCTCGACCGCATCAACGACCTCATCCAGCAATATCATCATCCATCATAAGTCATGCAAACACTACGTAAAGCCCTGCTCCTGATGGCACTGCTGCCAAGCCTGAGCCAAGCCCAAAGCGAACTCTATCCTCAACATTTCGACCTCGAAGAGGTGACACTGCTCGACAGCCCGCTGAAGGCTGCCATGGACGGCAATGCACAGCTCCTGCTGCAGTACGATGCCGACCGCCTGCTGGCCCCCTTCATCCGCCAGGCCGGTCTGCACACGAAAAGCGGTAGCAAATACTACGGCTGGCTCACGAAGCACCCCTCCTTCACCAACTGGGGGCTCAGCGACTGGAGCCTTGAAGGCCACGTAGGCGGCCACTACCTCACAGCACTCTCGCTGGCTTACGCCGCCGTGAAGGACGAGGCCCTGCGTGCTCAGCTCAAGACACGTCTGGACTACTGCATTGATATCCTCAAGGATTGTCAGGATGCCTTCGCCAATAACACCCAGGGGCTGAAAGGATTCATCGGCGGACAGCCCATCAACCAAGTGTGGACGGGGCTCTACGCCAACAATCTCACGGAGTTCCGCAGGTATGGCGGCTGGGTACCTTTCTACTGCGAGCACAAAGTGCTGGCAGGCTTGCGCGATGCGTGGATCTACACGGACAATGAGACTGCCCGCGACCTGTTCCGCAGTCTCTCCGACTGGGCTGTTGCCGTCATCTCTAACCTCTCCGATGCTGACATGCAGACCGTGCTGGGGTGGGAACATGGTGGCATGAACGAGACGCTGGCTGATGCCTTCGCTCTCTTCGGCGACATGAAATACCTAGAGGCGGCGAAGCGCTACAGCCATCAATATGAGATCAATGGGATGCAGGGCAACCCCTACAACCCGCACTTCCTTGACAACCAGCACGCCAACACGCAGGTGCCTAAGTATATCGGTTTCGAGCGCGTGTGGAAGCAATACGCTAAGAGTAATGATATCTCAAACTACAGGACTGCCGTCCTCAATTTCTGGGATGACGTCGTCAGCCACCGCACCGTGTGCATCGGCGGCAACAGCACCTCGGAGCATTTCTTCGACCCGGCCAACGGCCAGCGTTACATCAACGACCTCGACGGTCCCGAGTCATGCAACAGCAACAACATGCTGAAGCTGTCGGAGATGCTCTTCGATGACGGCCACGATGCCCGCTATGCCGACTTCTATGAGAACACCATGTTCAACCATATTCTCTCCACACGCGACCCGCAAACAGGCGGCTACGTTTATTTCACCACCCTGCGCCCGCAGGGCTACCGCATCTATTCCACCGTCAACGAATCGATGTGGTGCTGCGTGGGCACGGGTATGGAGAACCATTCCAAATACGGGCATTTCATCTACACCCACGAGGGCAACACGCTCTACGTGAACCTCTTCGTGGCCAGCGAGCTCAACGACGAGACCTTCGGCATCCGCCAGGAGACGACATTCCCCTACCCACCCGCAAACGCGGAGGCCGCACAGACGGATCTCATCATCACGCGCGCAGGTACCTATACCATATCTATCCGTCATCCGGAATGGGCCACAAAGTTGTATGACATCACGGTTAACAACGAGAAGCAACATATCACTGCCACCGCAGGCACCGCATCCTACATCCCTATCACTCGCACATGGGCTGTCGGCGACCGCATTCACGTGAGCCTGCCCATGTCATTACGTCTTGAAGAATGTCCCGGATTGAGCGACTATGTGGCCTTCAAGTATGGCCCCATCCTCATGGCAGCTAAGACTACGGCCTCCAGCGAGACAGAGGCTCAAGCCACCGGTCTCGACGTCGAAGCCCTGCAGAATGAGTATGGTCATGAAGGACGCATGGACCACGCTCCCGGCAGCCGTGCCAGTGTGAAGGATCTGACGAGCGCGCCGCTACTCATTGATGCCGACCGCCAGAAGACCCTACAGCGTGTCAGCCTTGACCAGCCCGACCAACTGCACTTCAGCATTGATGCTGCCAGCGAACAGTCGCGCGGCGAGTGGGGCACGCTCACGCTTGAACCTTTCTTCGGCATCCACCACGGGCGCTATATGTGCTACTGGTACAGCGCCACACCCGAAGCTTATGCCCAGAGCGAATGGGGACGTGCAGATGCCGAACGTGCAGCACTCAATGCCCGCACCCTGGACTTCGTGGCAACGGGCGAACAGCAGAGCGAGGCCGGTCACCACTATCAATATAGCACAGACTCCAGCGTGGGCTACTACAACGGTGAGACCTATCGCGATGCCAAGGCCAACGGCTACATCCAATACAGCCTGGCGAACCCTGAAGGCATCACAGAGGGAGTGGCCCTCATGCTGCGCCTCACCACAGCCGACAAGGGGCGCATGGGCACCGTCACCATCGACGGCAAGAAGTTAGCGGACATCACCGTGGCTGCCAGTGTGAAGACTGCTGACAGCAAGGGCTTCTACAATCTGGAACTTCCTATCCCCGCCGACATGCTGAAGAATGCCGACGGAAGCGTGAAATCCGAGATTACCTTCCGCCTCACGGCTTCCGCCACCACCCTCATCCCAGGCCTCTATTATGTGCGCCTCGTGAAGGACTACACCGACAACAGCTACGCCTTCCACGCCCGCGACTGGGTGACAGGCGATGCAGGACGTATCAGCCAGAACAATATCAGCTACGACGATGCTGAGAACACGCTCACCGTACACGCCACAGGCGCCAACAACGTAGCCCTGAGCCTTGATTGGCAACATCGCGACTACGAGATCGACGCCACACAGAAGTACCTCATCGTCAAAGGCAGCAACCTCTCGCGCACCAGCGGCTCCAGCTACCTGTGGTGGCTCAACGGCATCAACAAGTCCTCGCAGGTGGCACCCACCACGACCAAGCAGGCCACCGATGGCGACACCATCATCGCCTGGGACATGACCCGTAGCACCCTCAACGGCAACAACACCGGCGACCGCTTCTCCATCTGCCAGGGGCAGACCATCTTCGGTCTCACCAGCACCACCGGCACCAGTGTCATCCGCCACATCGGCTTCTACAAGAGCGTTGCCGACTTTGAGGACGCCACAGCCATCACCGCCGTGGCCGCTGTCACCACTCCCCGCCATGCCATCTACAGCCTCGACGGTCGCCGCCTTGCCCACCTCCAGCGCGGCCTGCAAATTGTCGATGGCCGCACAATTATCAAGAAATAAATTGCCGTTTTTGTTTGACAAACGGGAAAAGTTTTGTAGCTTTGCGGCGCAAAATACATATATATTTATTGTGGAACAGAAAACTTACACTTACGACGAGGCCTTAGCGGCCTCGCTTGAATATTTTGGCGGCGATGAACTGGCCGCCCGCGTGTGGGTGAACAAGTATGCGATGAAGGATTCCTTCGGGAATATCTACGAGCAGAGCCCGGCCGACATGCACTGGCGCATCGCCAACGAGGTGGCACGCATTGAGCAGAAGTACAAGAACCCGATGTCGGCACAAGAGGTTTTCGACCTCTTGGACCATTTCCGCTACATCATCCCTGCCGGCTCGCCCATGACAGGCATCGGCAACCACTTCCAGGTGGCCTCCCTCTCGAACTGCTTCGTGGTAGGATTGGACGGCGACAGCGACAGCTACGGTGCCGTCATCCGCATCGACGAGGAGCAGGTGCAGCTGATGAAGCGTCGCGGTGGCGTGGGTCATGACCTCTCGCACCTGCGTCCTGCCGGCTCCCCAGTGAAGAACTCGGCGCTCACGAGCACGGGCCTCGTGCCGTTCATGGAGCGCTATAGTAATAGTACGCGCGAGGTGGCACAGGACGGCCGTCGCGGAGCCTTGATGCTGAGCGTCAGCATCAAGCACCCCGATGCCGAGGCGTTCATCGATGCAAAGATGACCGAGGGCAAGGTGACGGGCGCCAACGTGAGCGTGAAGATCGACGATGCCTTCATGCAGGCTGCCGCCGAAGGTAAGCCCTACACGCAGCAGTTCCCCATCGACAGCGACGAGCCTCTGGTCTCAAAGGAGATTGATGCCAGCGCGCTGTGGAAGAAGATTGTGCACAACGCATGGCAGAGCGCCGAACCCGGCGTGCTGTTCTGGGACACCATCCTTCGCGAGAGCGTGCCCGACTGCTATGCCGACCTGGGCTTCCGCACCGTGAGCACCAACCCCTGCGGCGAGATTCCCCTCTGCCCCTACGACAGCTGCCGCCTGCTCGCCATCAACCTCTATGAGTATGTAGAGAATCCCTTTACGACGAACGCGAAGTTCAACTTCGACAAGTTCCGCGAGCATGTGCGCAAGGCACAGCGCATCATGGACGATATCATCGATCTGGAGTTGGAGAAGATAGAGCTGATTCTCGAAAAGATCGAGTCCGACCCGCAGAACGAGGAGGTGAAGTTCGCCGAGCGTAACCTGTGGCAGAAAATCCTGCGCAAGAGCAGCATGGGTCGCCGCACAGGCGTGGGCATCACCGCCGAGGGCGACATGCTGGCAGCTTTGGGACTGCGCTACGGCACGCAGGAGGCCACCGACTTCGCCGTCGAAGTACAAAAGACCGTATGCCTGACGGCCTATGCCAGCAGCGTGGAGATGGCACGCGAACGCGGGGCCTTCCAGATGTACGACGCGAAGCGCGAGGAGCAGAACCCCTTCATCCTGCGCATCAAAGCCGCCGACCCCAAGCTCTACGGGGATATGGTGAAGTACGGCCGCCGCAACGTGGCATGCCTCACCATCGCACCCACCGGCACCACCAGCCTCATGACGCAGACCACCAGCGGCATCGAGCCCGTGTTCATGCCCGTCTATAAGCGTCGCCGCAAGGTGAACCCCAACGACCCCGAGGTGCACGTGGACTTCATCGACGACGTAGGCGATGCCTTCGAGGAGTATATCGTCTATCACCATAAGTTCCTCACGTGGATGAAGACCTGCGGCCTCGACACCGAGCGCCGCTACACACAGGAGGAAATCGACGAGCTCGTGGAGCAGTCACCCTACTACAAGGCCACGGCCAACGATGTTGATTGGCTAATGAAAGTGCGTATGCAGGGTGCCATCCAGAAGTGGGTGGACCACAGCATCAGTGTCACCGTGAACCTGCCCAACAACGTCGATGAGCAACTCGTCAACGACCTCTACATGGAGGCTTGGCGTAGCGGCTGTAAAGGCTGCACCATCTATCGCGACGGCTCGCGCAGCGGTGTGATGATCAGCGTCAGCAAGAAGAAAGAGAAGCCCGCTGAATCTGCGGCCGACGGCTCCTCCGTCAGCACAGCTCCCACCGACACGCCCGAGCTGGAAACCAGCGATGAGCACACACACATCTGCCGTCCGCCCGAGGTCGTGGAGAAGCGCCCCGATGTGCTGGAGTGCGATGTTGTGCGCTTCCAGAACAACAAGGAGAAATGGGTGGCCTTCGTGGGACTCCTCAACGGCTACCCCTACGAGATATTCACGGGTCTGCAGGACGACGAAGAAGGTATTATGCTGCCCAAGACGGTCACCAAGGGGCGCATCATCAAGCAGGTGAACCCCGACGGCAGCAAGCGCTACGACTTCCAGTTCGAGAACAAGCGCGGCTACAAGACCACCGTCGAAGGACTCAGCGAGAAGTTCAACCCCGAGTACTGGAACTACGCCAAGCTCATCTCCGGCGTGCTGCGCTACCGCATGCCCCTCGACCATGTCATCCGCCTCGTGGATCAGCTGCAGCTGAACAGCGAGAGCATCAACACATGGAAGAACGGTGTGGAGCGTGCGCTGAAGAAGTACATCCAGGACGGCACCGCAGCCCGCGGCGTCACCTGCCCGAACTGCGGCCAGGAATCACTGGTCTATCAGGAAGGATGCCTCATCTGCACCAATTGCGGAGCAAGCCGCTGTGGGTAAATTGAAAATTGAAAATTGAGAATTGAAAGTTCAAAGATAAGCATCGCGAATCTAAAGTTGTTCGCTTTCCACGGCGTGCTCCCACAGGAGCGCGTCGTGGGCGCCAACTATATTCTCAACATAGCCATTGACACCGATTTCTCATGGGCAATGACGACGGACGAGTTGGATGGGACGATTTCCTATGCCGAGGTATATGAGGTGGTGAAGGCAGAGATGGCGGTGCCGTCGAAGCTGCTGGAACATGTGGCTTTCCGCATCTGTCGCGCCCTCTTCGACCGCTTCCCCACCGTCACCGCCGTCCACCTCGACATCCTCAAGGAGAATCCGCCGATGGGGGCCGACTGCAAGGGGGCCGGCGTCAGCGTCGATGTCACGTCGCGTTGATTAGTCATCGCCCTCTTTCAGCGCCTGTTCCCCTCTTCAAGTGTTAAAAAAATGCTTGGTACACAACTTTGTGGTCCACAAAGTTGTGTACCAAGCATTTTTGATGTAAGTTTGCAGCCGTAAAACAGTAAATGAGACGTTATGGGAAAAGCTTTTGTATATGGAAAATCTGTTGACGGTGAGAACTTTACAGACCGTGTGAAAGAAACAAAGCGTTTGAAGCTGGATTTTGAAAACGGCATCAATGTGATTCTTGTGTCGCCCCGCCGCATGGGTAAAAGCTCCATCGTTAAGAAAGTTCAGGGAGAGATGCAGAACTCATCTGTCCAGGTGGTCTATATGGACATCTATGACTGCCGCAGCGAATATGACTTTTACAATCGCTTTGCCTCTGTGTTGATGAAGGCAACAGCCACGAAAACAGAACAGATTATAGAGAATATCAAGCGGTTCCTAATCAGGCTCACTCCTAAAATAGCCTTCTCGCCGGAACCCCTGTCTGAAATGTCCATTTCACTGGGCATCACACCGCAGAACTATCAACCCGAGGAAATCCTGCAGTTGCCCGAACTCATCGCGCAAGAACAGGGGAAGCAGTTGGTCGTATGCATTGATGAATTTCAACAGATTGGTGAACTGCCGGATTCTCTCTCCATACAGAAGCGATTGCGTGGAGTATGGCAGCACCAACGCAATGTGTCCTACTGCCTCTTCGGCAGCAAGAAACACCTCATGACCAAATTATTCCAGAGTCGTAAGATGCCTTTTTATCAGTTCGGAGAGATGATGTTCTTGGAAAAGATACCGACCGACGATTGGGTGACCTTCATCTGTAGCCGTTTTGAGAAGGAAGGTAAGCATATCTCAGCAGATGTGGCACGTTTAATCTGTGAGACCGTGGAGAATCATTCGTCATACGTTCAGCAACTGGCATGGAACGTTCTTGCGGAGACGGATGAGGAGGCAACGATGCAGGATTTCGAGAATGGCCTGCAGGCATTGCTGGCGCAATGCTCGGGTCTGTTTGAGCAACACATACAAGGCTTGACATCCTATCAGGTGAATTTCATCAAAGCCATTTGTGATGGAGTACATTCTGACTTTGGCAGTAAGGCTGTGTTAGAGGCATATAACCTTGGCACCAAGTCTAATATCTCGCGTATTACAACATCCCTTCAGAATAAGGAATTGATAGAAGTCAGCAAAGAGGGTATCTATCTGGAAGATCCCGTGTTTAAGATTTGGCTACAGCGCATGGCGGCACTTGCATAGGCGCGAATAGTCTTACACAAACTTGTGGAATAGGGTACAAATAACACTTTTAAGTGAGAAAAAACAGCATGGGATGCAGTTTTTTCATGCAAAAGTTTTTGCCGTTTCATCCATTCTTCATATATTTGCCGCGGTGAAGCCGCAGCAACGTGTCACGTTGACGACGCGTTCGGACAGAAATCCGAGGCTCTCGTGGGGGGAAAATAACTTGATGTCACCTCTTTCTTTATCAATCATCTTGAAAAAAATAGTTCAATGACATAACCCTTTTTCTGGCAGCAGAGCCCTGAACGGGTGAACTGCCGATAAGACAATAGCGTGTCCACTGCGGACACACACACACTTATTTGCTCAATCGCCTATCGAATCGCGACCTCGAAAAAGCTAAAACGAGCAAACAGGGATAGTTGCGTAATGGCTATCCTATGTCCAACACAAAAGAGCTTGCGCATCTGCGTGGGTCATCCTATAGTGTTGGAGGTTGTCGCGAACCTGATAGGCGTATGGTGAAGACCTGCGCTTTTTTCGTGCCCAGAAGTTAGCCAGGTTGTAAGCCATCACACAAATGAAAATGCTATTACAACTATACTAACTTCAAACAACGATGAAAAAAATTCTACTCTAATTGTGTGCGCTGCTGACGCTGGGCGTCGGCGGAGCGTGGGCTGTGACGCCTGCTGCAAGCGCCTATTCGGTTGCAGGTAAGACTTATTATTTGTATGCTTAACAATATAATGTTGGTAATCGCTATTATCTTTATAGTGATAATGGCACCTTGAAACGTTCGGCTGCTAATGTTGTGAGTCCTACCGATAGCAGCCTGGAGTGACATCTGGGAATAAGTACTTTGTTTGGCTCTATTTACCCAAGATATAGAGTAATAATATTTTTTTAATGTGAAGAGGCTGGGCTGTGAAGTCCGGCCTCTTTTTTCAACACGTGTCACCAGTTAGCTCCGACCATGCAATCTGTAGGCAACTTATTGTCTGTCAAGTAATTTATTATTATCAAGAATTAGAGAATTAGAGAATTTTTCTCAATATGCAATACGCTGTCGTATGAATTGATGAGAATAAATAGAATGTCTTTTGCTTTGCAAAAGATAGTAAATTCTCTAATTCTCTAATTCTTGATCAATAAAAAACACATCCGAAAGTTGAGTTAACACGTTAACACATTAACAAGTTAACAGGTTAACAGGTTAACACATTAACAAGTTAACAGGTTAACGAGGTCGGAAGGAGATGCGATGAGGGTGGTGGCACCATGGGCCTGCAGAAATTCTTTGTCGCGGAAGCCCCAGAGGACGGAGATGCAGGGGAGGCCACTGTTGCGAGCAGTCTGTAGATCCACATCCGAGTCGCCGACATAGACAGCCTCCTCCTTCGTAACCCCCAACGCTTGCAAAGCCAGCTCCACCATATCAGGGGCTGGCTTTCGCTGTATCTCAGGGCGCTCGCCGACAGCCACGGCCACCGTGTCTTTAAAATAGCGTTCGTAGAGCTCATCAACACCCGCCTGCAGCTTGTTGCTCACGATGGCCAGCTGAAAGCCACGCTCCTTCAGGGCGTGCAGCATCTCGCCGACGCCATCGTAGAGGCAGGTCTTATCATGACAATGCACGACATAATAACGCTTGAAGTCCTCGAAAGTCTGCTCGAACAACGGGTTCTCCTCGCCATCGGGCACCGCACGTTCAATCAGCTTGCGCACGCCGTTGCCCACAAACATGCGCACCTCCTCCAGCGCGCGCTCCGGCATGCCGTTCTTGCGCAGCGCCCAGTTCGTGGCATCAGCCAAATCCTCCAGCGTATTCAGCAGCGTGCCGTCCAGGTCAAAGATGATAGCTCTCAATTTTCAATTCTCAATTCTCAATTTTCAATTTTCAATTTTCAATTTACTTCACCCCCAACTGTCTCTTCACCTCAGGAATGTCTTTCTTCAGCTGAGCGATACGCGTAGTGCTGCTGGGGTGCGTGCTCATGAACTCTGCCGTGGTGCTCTGGCTGGCAGCGCTCATCTTCTCCCACAGCGTGATGGCGGCGTTGGCCTCATAGCCGGCAATCGTAGCCAGTACGATGCCGATATAGTCGGCCTCCAGCTCCTGCTTACGTGAGAACGGCAGCAGCGCGCCATACTGCGCACCCAAACCATAGGCCACAGCCACGGCCTGCTGCGTCTTCTCGCTCTTGTTGGCCACTGCAGCACCCAGCACAGAGCTGCCCAGCTGTGCCAGCAGCTGTTGGCTGGCGCGCTCGTTGCCGTGCTTGGCGATGGCATGTCCCACCTCATGGCCGATGACCGCCGCCAGCATGTCATCGCGGTCCTTGCCGTTGCCGACGAGATTCAGCATACCCGTATAGACCACAATCTTACCGCCAGGCATACAGAACGCATTCAGCTGCTTATCATCCACGAGGTTGAACTCCCACGCGTAGTTCTGCAGGTCAGCATCCCTACCCTCACGCTTCAGGTAATCCTCGGCAGCCGCCGCTATGCGCTGTGCCACGTTCTTCACCACGGCCGTCGCGTTCTTGTCGCTCGACACCTTCGCCGTCTTCATGTAGCTCTGGTACTCCGTGAGGCTCGCCGAGAGAATCTCGGACTCAGAGACGAGGTTCAACTGCTTACGTCCCGTCATCGTGACGGTGCTGCACGCGGCCAGTACCACCACCGCCGCCAATGCCAACAATACTTTTGTCTTCATGCTTCTATTCTTTGGTTTTAATTGTTATTCTTAATTCCGCCCCAAAAGTAGCTATAATTTACGACTTATCATAGCTGTTTGCCAATTTTTCTCTCATTAAAGAATTATTTTTATCGAAATCCTTATGAGGGTTACGCAAGCACGTAGATGCGGTGGCTGCCGCGACCTCGGGCGGCGATGCCTGAGTGCGCAAGGGTGGCAGCAAGGCGCAACTCGCGCTGGGCAGTCGTATAAGAAAGGCCCGTCAGTTCTGCATAGTCTGCGATGCGCATGAAGGGGTGCTCCTTCAGATACGCCTGCGCTGCGGCAAAGCGCTCACGTCGGCTGGCGATAGTAGGTTCATAGAGAGGTACATAGCCGAAGTAGCGAGACTGCTGGAACTTACCCGTCCCTGACAGCCGGCTTCTGACATCCTTGAGGAGATCCTTGTGGCAACGGAAATTGATGCGCCCCACTTCCAGACTGCGAGCATTGATCTGATGGCTGTCGGCTTCCGAGTCCGTTTCGCCGTCGCTTGCGGCTGTGCCCTCAGCCGTCTGTTCTGTACCGCTGAGGGGTTGGCCTGTGGCTGTCATGCTCACGCCCTGATCCGTCAGCCCTTTCTCCTTCCCCTTCTTAGGACGTATGCCCACGCTGAAGGTGCCTATGCCAGGCAGCGTGACGCTTCCGTTGCGCGCCAGCAGCTCACCCAGGAATTCCGCTATCGTGATGCACGCCATCTGCGTCTCGCCTGCCGAGAGTGAGGAGTGACGGGTCACATAATCCATGAAATACTCAGCATCGACACTTTTGTTCATCAGCACCTTATATACTTCGCGCATCTTGCCGGATTCTGGGTCGCGCAAGTCGCGCATTTCCTGTTTGTAGTATTCAAGCATCGTTTCTTCTCATTTTTAGGGTTGATTTTGGCGTTTTTGCTTGCGCCTAATGGCATAGTTGTTTTCTTCGCCGCAAATTTACTTCATCTTCACGGAGCATACAAATTATGCAGCTTAATCTTTGTTAAATGCTGCATTGCGATATGAACAAACCGCATTGTGCTTTCTATAAAGCGCGATGCGATGTGCAAAAAGCACAACGCAACAATACATATAAAGCATGGTCTTCACGGATATAGATAGCATTCCTGTAGCGTTTACACTATGGAGTTGACAGCTATGGTATGGGGCGCACAAGGCGATAAATATTGGAGCGTAAGCCGTTGATTCACGGCGTGTTGGATTTGAAGAAAAACTTGACAAAGGCAAAAAAATTTTGTATCTTTGCAGCCGAATTGCAATTCAACGTGATCATTCACCCAATTACTTACATTTCAAAAAAGATTTATGGACAAGAACAACCTTTCCAATCTGATCGATGCGAAGCACAGTAACATCATCAACAACGAGAACGAGGCCATCGCCTTGAACAACGAGAACGTCTTGAACGGCACGCCCGTCATCGACGAAGTGAACAACAATGCTCAGGAGCCTGAGCTGCCCGTTGAGCTCTTCCTGGCGGAGAACTACGAGTTCCGCTACAACGTGCTCTCTAATAAAACAGAGGTACGTGCGCGTAAGCAGCAGGAGTGGCACCATCTGGACAAGAAACGGCTGAACAGCATCGCCGTGGCGGCCTACAAAGCCATGCCCGACGAGAGCGGTGTGAAGACGTTGCTCACGGACATCATCTACAGCGAGGCCACGCCCACGTGGAATCCTGTGGATGAGTGGCTGGACAGCCTGCCCACGTGGGACGGCAAGGATCGCGTCTCCTACCTCTTCGGCCTCATCCCGGGCCTCACCTCCGAGCAGCGCTACTGGCTCTCTGTATGGCTGCGCTCTACGGTGGCACATTGGCGCCAGATGGACAGCCTGCACGGCAACGAGAGTGTGCCCACGCTCATCGGCGAGCAGGGCTGCGGCAAGAGCACGTTCTGCCAGCGTCTGCTGCCTGAGCACCTGCGCGAATACTACCTGGACCATGTGAACCTCGGCAACAAGTTCGACAAGGAGATGGCGCTGACTAACAACCTCATCGTCAACCTCGATGAGATGGACCAGATCCGTCCCTCTCAGCAGGCGGAGCTGAAGCAGATGTTGTCTAAGGTACGCGTGAACGGGCGTCCCATTTACGGACGTGAGCAGAGCGACCGCCTGCGCTTCGCCAGCTTTGTGGCCACCACGAACAACCGCCATCCCCTGCGCGACCGTACGGGCTCGCGTCGCTTCATCTGCATCGAAGTGCCTCGCGGCCAGGAGATTGACAACAGCGTGGAAATTGACTACGAACAGCTCTACGCCCAGGTGCTGGCAGAGTTGGAGCGTGGCGAGCGCTACTGGTTTACCAGCGAGGAGACGCGCGCCATCCAGCGCCACAATATTCGCTACCAGCACACGCTCGACATCGAGACGATGGTGGAGACCTGCTTCCGTCAGCCCGATGAAGGTGAGTTCGTGCGACCTCTCACCAGTTCCGAAATGCTGGAGATCATCGCACACGACTACCCTGCGGTACAGGACAACAAGAACACCTGCGTCCGCCTCGGCATGGCCCTGCAGCGCCTGGGTTACCTGCGCGATGAAGGCCGCAACAACCGCAGCTACTACGCCATCCCCCTCCGCGCTGCGTAACCCTCATAAGCTTTCTCGCAAAACTTTTTCTGAAACAACAGCAGGACACAACAAGCCCCTCACCTCACTATCAGACCACTGCCCCAAATCAGGGTAGTGGTTTGTCCTCACCATCCACATGCATGGTGATTGCCTCTCCGCAGTATCTCCGAGCCGATTTATAGTATTAGTTTACCACCTTGCGTGCAGTATCTCTGCATGGGTGGAACTATGTCTCGTTATGTAAATTTAGCCTTTCCATTTCTAAGAGCACCTCTCGTTTCACTTGGAAAAAATCGCTGAGAGTGGA
>CAMKTN010000014.1 GCA_946415705.1 uncultured Prevotellaceae bacterium | reverse complement strand
GAGAGTTGAATAATTAATGTTTAATTTAATGTCCAACTTTTCGGGGTCACATCAATCGCGCACATCCTCTTCTTTTTTTAGTTGCGGAGGCTCGACTCGAACGAGCGACCTCCAGGTTATGAGCCTGGCGAGCTACCAACTGCTCCACTCCGCGATATTCCGACAGGCATTTCTGTCGTTTGCGGGTGCAAAGGTACGTCTTTTCTGTGAAATGACCAAAAGAAAGGACGGAAAAATGCACGGGAAGTACCTTTTTTGCTCACGTGTGCAAAAAGAAATGCCCGTTTTCTTGCATGAATCGTGCAAATCTGCTACTTTTGCACAGCTTAAAGAACCAGATATTATGCCGCAACTGAAAACGCGCCAACTGCTGGTCGATGTGGCTCGCCAGCTTTTTGCCAAGAATGGCTTTGACAGCACCACGATGAACGACATCGCCGAGTTTTCCGGAAAGGGTCGTCGCACGCTTTACACCTACTTCAAGAACAAGGAAGAGGTCTATTCGGCTGTCATCGATGCTGAACTTATGCGCATTTCAACCATGTTCCTGGCCGTGGCACGTCGTCAGTTGCCGCCGCTGGAGAAACTCGTGGAGCTGCTCTTTGCGCATCTGAGCCTGATGAAGGAGGCTGTGGAGCGCAATGGCAATCTGCGGTCGGCGTTCTTCCGCAACATCTGGAAAGTGGGAAGCGTACGTAAGAAGTACGACAAGAAAGAGCACGATATCTTCGCCAAGACGTTGGAGGAAGGCCGTCAGGCGGGCATCTTCGACATCGATGACGTCGTGTTCTATACCGATATTATTCAGGCTACAGCCAAAGGCCTTGAGGTGCCGTACATCTATGGGCGCCTTGGGGTTGGCATGAATATCGAGGTCACACGCCCGATGGTCACCAAGATCCTGCGTCGTGCCTTGGGAATGGAGAATTGAGAATTGAAAATTGAGAATTGAGAATTGAAAATTGAGAATTGAAAATTATTATAAATACAGATAACAATGAAACTATTAGAAGGAAAGACTGCATTGATTACGGGTGCTGCACGCGGCATTGGCAAGGCCATTGCCCTGAAGTTCGCCGCTGAAGGCGCTAACATCGCTTTTACAGACCTCGCCGTGAACGAGGAGACTGAGGCAGAGATTGCTGCCCTCGGCGTGAAAGCCAAGAGCTATGCCAGCAACGCCGCTGACTTCGCGGAGAGCGAGGCTGTGGTGCAGCAGGTGAAGGCCGACTTTGGCAGCATCGATATTCTCGTGAACAACGCAGGCATCACCAAGGACGGCCTGATGCTCCGCATGACCGAGCAGCAGTGGGATGCCGTGATAGCCGTGAATCTGAAATCGGCCTTCAACTTCATCCACGCTTGTGTGCCCGTGATGATGCGCCAGCGTGGCGGCTCCATCATCAATATGGCCAGCGTCGTGGGCGTTCACGGCAATGCAGGTCAGGCCAACTACGCCGCCTCCAAGGCTGGTCTCATTGCCCTCGCGAAGTCCATCGCACAGGAGATGGGCCCCAAGGGTATTCGTGCCAACGCCATCGCCCCCGGCTTCATTGACACAGCGATGACACAGGCGCTTCCCGAGGATGTCCGCAAGGAATGGTGCAACAAGATACCCCTCCGTCGTGGCGGTACTGTGGAGGACATTGCCAATTGCGCCACGTTCCTCGCCTCTGACTTGTCGAGCTATGTCAGCGGACAGGTCATTCAGGTTGACGGCGGCATGAACATGTAGGACTCTCCCCCGCCCCCTCCCTAAGTAGGGAGGGGAGTAGTTTGCAAAGGTGATTCCACTATACGAAGATAACCACGTAATCATCGTCTCGAAGAGTGCAGGGGAGATTGTGCAGGGCGACAAGACCGGCGACACCCCACTCTCCGAGACGGTGAAGGCATATATCAAGGAGAAGTATGCCAAACCCGGTGCCGTATTCCTCGGCGTCGTACATCGCTTGGATCGTCCCGTGAGTGGGGTAGTGGTCTTCGCGAGAACCAGCAAGGCATTGGCGCGTCTCAACGAGATGTTCCGTGTGGGAACCGTGCAGAAGACCTACTGGGCGCTGGTGCAAAACGAACCGCGTGAGCCGGAAGGCACGCTGACACACTGGCTCCTGCGCAACGAGAAGCAGAACAAGAGCTACGCCTACGACCACGAGCGTCCCAATGCCAAGCAGGCCATCCTCGACTACAAGGTCATCGGTCACACGGATCGTTTCACCCTTCTTGAGGTACATCTTCACACAGGGCGCCACCACCAGATCCGCTGCCAGCTGGCGGCCATGGGCTGTCCAATTCGTGGCGATTTGAAATACGGCGCACCGCGTAGCAACCCCGATGGAAGCATCAGCCTGCATGCCCGCAGCATTCGCTTCGAACATCCGGTGAGTCACGAGGAAATATACGTCGAAGCACCCCTTCCCGATGAAGGTCCGTGGCGGGGACTATCAAAAAAATAAGGCAAAAACGAAAAAACTTTCAACTTGAAACCTGAAACTTGAAACTTTTTCCTTACCTTTGCCCCCGCAAACCGCAAGAGTGCGAAATGTGTTTGCCATGAGCGCGGCACATTCAACAATTGGAAGGATGGTAGAGTGGTCGATTACAGCGGTCTTGAAAACCGCCGTGCCGCAAGGCACCGGGGGTTCGAATCCCTCTCCTTCCGCTGCAAGAGGAGCCCGCATAGGCTCCTCTTTTTCGTCCAACAGACAAAGCATGACCCACGTATGAAGATATTTGCTGTAGGAATGAACTACGCTGCGCACAATAAAGAGCTCGGCGAAACGTTATATCATAGAGAAGATGCGCGCGCGACAGCGTCTGCGGACCCTGTCATCTTCACGAAGGCAGACTCCGCGTTGCTCACTGGCGGTAAACCATTCTTCATCCCGGATTTCACAGAGCGCTGTGACTATGAGACGGAGTTGGTGGTGCGCATCTGCCGCCTTGGGCGTAGCATCTCGCCCCGCTTTGCGCATCGCTACTACGATGCGGTCACCGTGGGCATTGACTTCACGGCGCGCGACCTGCAGCAACGACTCCGTGCACAAGGGCATCCGTGGGAACTCTGCAAGGGCTTCGATGGCTCTGCTGTGGTGGGCCGCTTCCTGCCGATGGCCGATGTCGGGCGCGAGATACAGGATCTGCACTTCCATCTCGATATCAACGGGCAGACGGTGCAGACAGGACACACAGCCGATATGCTGCATACGGTGGACGAGCTGGTGAGCTATATCAGTCGGTTCTTCACCCTCAAGACAGGCGATCTCCTCTACACCGGCACGCCCATGGGCGTAGGCCCCGTGCACATCGATGACCATCTGGAAGGGTGGCTCGAAGATGAGAAGGTGCTGGAGTTTAACGTCAAATAATCCTTTTCAAATGTCCAGAGTTTTAAGATATTTCCTTTTGTTCCTTCTCCTTCCGCTCTTCGCTGCGGCGCAGGACTTCACCCAATTCGATTGGGAGAAGCTGCGTATTGACAGCGTCGTGCCGTCCTATCATGAGGTCGTGCCGTTGGAGACGGACTACCGGTTGTTTGACTACGCTGTGGCTGTGCGCTACCCCGAGTGGGCTCCCCTCACGAAGCAGGAGACCGAGCGCCTGTGCGCCATCCCCGGCAGCGCGGAGCAGATTGCAGACACGCTGACCATCCACAGCTATGTAGGCATCAGCCGTGGGGAGGGACTCTTGGATATCAGCTTTGTGCCTATCGTACGACGTGCCGGAGCTTACTACAAGTTGCTGAGCGGCAAGGTGGAGATTGTACCAACTGTGAAGGCATCCCATCCGCGTCTGCTCAAGGAAAAAGCTTCTGCTGCCGCCAATCGCTGGGCCACACAGAGTGTACTTGCCAACGGCCGTTGGGTGAAGATCAGCGTGGAGAGCGATGGCGTTTATCACTTGACACACGCCGCCATCAGCGAGATGGGCTTTGGCAATCCGGCCAATGTGCGCGTCTATGGCTATGGCGGACATCTGCAGAAGGAACTCATCGATACCGACACCGATTTCGATGATTTGGAGGAAGTGTCCTTGTGGCCTGTGGCCGATGGCTATCTCTTCTATGCCAATGGCCTGGAGACCTTCCGTGACGGGCGCCACGTTCCCAACCATTATGCCCGTGCGGCTTGCTATTTTGTCACGGAGGCTGCCTCGCCCGTGCCCGCCTTCCCCTCCACCTCATCCTCTGCAACGCCTGCAGGCACCCTCACGACCTTTGATGCCTACGTCTCCTATCACCCCCAGACCTATGCATGGTTCCATGGCGGCCGTCAGCTGTTTGAGGACTACGACTACGCCAGTGGAAACAGCCGCAACTACACGCTGACCCTGCCGTGCCGCAGCTCGGGGGCGCAAGGGCGACTGACCGTGAGCTTCTCTGCAGCAGAGGCTTCCGCAACACAGGTCACCACGCGTTTCAACAACAACGCCCTCGGTATGATGTCCCTCTCCGCATTGGCCGACTACTCCTCGGCGACCGTCGTGGAGAAATCCTATACGGTGAATGCACCGGCGGCTTCTAATGCCGTCAATATCACCAGCACGAAAGGCCATCACGCACGCCTTAATTTCCTGACGTTGAAATATACGGGCCTGATGGCCTTGGATGGCGGCGTGCAGCAGATACAGTTTGCGCAGACGCTGGATGAAGCCCAGGCTTTCAACATCTCTTACGCTTCAGGACAGCAGCTGCAGCTGTGGCGCCTGGCAGAACGCGGCAAGCCTGCGACAGCGATTGCCGGTACGAACACGACGGTCGGTGGCTCCCCCTGCTATCGCGCAGTGGTCGATGGCGATGGTGAGGAACATCGTTATGTCGCCTTGAATGTCAATGCCTATGCCAGCTTCCCGCAACCCACGATCGTCGGTGAGATTGGCAATCAGAACCTGCACGCGACAGGGGCTTTGGACATGGTCATTATCACGCCAGCCAGTGGCATCTACGATGCAGAGGCTGAGCGCCTGGCTGCTGCACACCGCGAGGCCGATGGCTTGCGCGTAAGCGTTTTCAGGGCCGACTACATCTATAATGAATTTTCCAGTGGCACGCCCGATGCGACGGCTTATCGCCGTTTCTTGAAGATGCTCTACGACCGTGCTACCACGGATGCAGACCGTCCGCGTTACCTCTTGCTCTTCGGCGACTGCGCGTGGGACAACCGCATGCGCACCTCTGCGTGGAGCCAGTTGGATCCCAACAACTTCCTCCTCTGCTTCGAGAGTGAGAACTCCACCAGCGACACGCAATGCTATGTGATGGAGGAGTACTACGGGCTCCTGGATGACGGCGAAGGACGTTCGATGGTGTCGGACAAACCCGATATAGGTGTTGGCCGTTTCCCCGTGCGCTCGCTGACAGAGGCGAAGGCGGTTGTAGATAAGACCATCCGTCATCTCCGTGGGGAGAATATCGGCGCCTGGCGCAATGTCGTCTGTGTGATGGGTGATGATGGTGACAATAACCAGCACCTGAAGATGGCGAACAATGTGGCCAACACCATTCAGGACAACTATCCTCAGTTAGAGGTGCGTAAGGTCATCTGGGATGCCTATCCCATGGTCGCCTCGGCCAGCGGCAACCGCTATCCCATCATCGAGAAGCTTCTCCGTCAGCAGATGGAGGAGGGGGCGCTGATGATGAACTATACGGGGCATGCTGCCACCTATTGTCTGTCTCACGAGATGGTCTTCCGTATCGAGGACTTCGCCGGCTATAAGTCGCCGCGTGCGCCGCTGTGGGTCACGGCGGCTTGCGATGTGATGCCCTTCGACACCCAGACGAGCAATATCGGCGAGACAGCCTTCTTGAATCCCAACGGTGCTGCTGTCGCTTTCTACGGCACTGCGCGCACGGTCTATGCGCAGTCCAACGAACCGCTGAACATCGCCTTCAGCAAGGCGCTCTTCGCCACGGATGCCTTGGGACGCCCCAACCGTGTGGGTGATGCAGTCCGTATCAGTAAGATCAACAGCCCTTCCAGCGAAAACAAACTGCACTATGCCCTGCTGGGCGACCCCGCCCTGACCTTCGGCAACCCAGGTAACAAGGTGGTCTTAGATGCCATCAACGGCACACCGGTCGCAGATCTGGCGGATGACTTCATGCTCCATGCCGGTGGAAAGGCTCGTTTCACAGGCCATATTGAACGCAATAGCGGCGAGGCCATCAATGACTTCAAGGGTGTCCTCACGGCACGCCTTTACGATAGCGAGAGCCTCATCACCTGTCGCAATAATACGGGCGCCAGCGAGGCTTTCACCTTCAACGCCTACGACAAGATACTCTATAACGGTCAGGACAGTGTGCGCAACGGACGTTTCGACCTCGTATGTCCCATCCCCATTGATATCCGATATTCCAACGAGGCTGGTCGCCTGCTCTTCTATGCCAACACCGTCGATTGCCGCTACGAAGCCAATGGCTACAACCACAACTTCCTGCTCGGCGGCACGGAGCCCGGTATCGTTGATGGTGATGGACCCAAAATCTATGCCTACCTGAACGATGACTCATTCACGGATGGCCAGACCGTAGGTGCTACGCCTTACTTCGTCGCTGACATCTCGGATGAGAACGGCATCAGCGCCGCTGGCAATGGCCTCGGACATGACCTGGAGCTCATCATCGACGGTAACCCGATGACGACCTACACGCTCAACGATTATTACACGGGCGAGTTCGGTGACTACACGCGTGGTCATGTGGCCTTCTCCATCCCTCAGCTGAGCGAGGGCGAGCATCAGCTGGTGTTCCGTGTTTGGGACTTGCTGAACAATTCCAATTCCATCACGTTGAACTTCGTGGTTGACCCGGGTCTGCCGCTGAATATAGTGAACCTGAAAGCCAGCAAGAATCCGGCGACGAACCAGACGCAGTTCCTCCTGTCCTACGACCGACCTGGCAGCGTTTGCGAGTTCACGGTGGAAGTCTTTGACTTCTGTGGACGTCTGATGTGGAGCCACACGGAAACGGGCAGTAACGATACCGGCTTCTATGCCATCCCGTGGAATCTCACCACTGGCAGCGGCTTCCCGTTGGGTAGTGGCGTCTATCTCTATCGGGCTCGTGTGAAATGCGATAAAAGCGAAGAAGCGACAGCTTCACAGAAACTCATTATCAATCGCAGACAATAAATTCCGATTCCTTTCGTTATATAGATGGTAACTGTTTTTCGGAAACCCCGTCAACGCATGAAAAGAATCTTCTCATATCTCCTTCCGTTCCTTGTCTGGGCCGTCGCAATCCCTGCTGCAGCTCAGGATAAGGAGAATATGTTCAACCCTGTGACGACCAGTGTCACCTCTATGGCCATCGCCCCCGACGCGCGCGCTGGCGGTATGGGTGATATCGGTGCTGCCACCGAGGCGGATGTCAACTCGCAGTACTGGAACCCTGCCAAGTACCCGTTCTGCGTAAGCCGCGCCGGTGTGGCGCTGAGCTACACACCTTGGTTGCGTAAGTTGGTGAGCGACATCAATCTGGCGCATATGGCTGCCTACTATCGCATTGGCGACTACAATGCCATTAGTGCTTCACTGCGTTATTTCTCGCTGGGCGAGGTAAGTCTGTGGGACAATGATGCCGGTTCAGCCATCGAGGGCATGACCATCAAGCCTTATGAGCTGTCTGTAGATGCTGCTTATTCGCGTATGCTGTCTGACTATTTCTCCATGGCCGTAGGTATGCGTTTCATCTATTCTGATATCACCTATGACTACACCGCCGAGAGCACAGCTGGTAAGGCCTTTGCTGCTGACATCGCTTTGTACTACAACAACTATTTCATGCTTGGCAACCGTGAGTGTCAGTGGGCGTTGGGCTTGAATATTAGCAATATCGGTTCCAAAATCAGCTACGGCGGCGATGACAATTCAGAGTTTATTCCCACGAACCTGCGTCTGGGTCTGAACTTCACCATCCCCTTCGACGAGTACAACCGTCTCTCCATCGCTGCCGATGCCAATAAGTTGCTCGTCCCCACTTACCCCAAGAAGGAGGCCGATGAGAGTGACAATGACTATACCGACCGTGTGCAGCGCGAGTACTACGATGTGTCGCCTATCGCCGGTATCTTCAAGAGCTTCCACGATGCCCCCAATGGCTTCAAGGAGGAACTGGAGGAGATTCAATGGTCTGTGGGTGCCGAGTACAGCTACAACGATCGCTTCTTCGTACGCGTGGGTTACCACGATGAGGCTGCCAATAAAGGTAATCGTAAGTACATCACCGCAGGTGCGGGCTTCAAGATGAGCGTATTCTCCATTGATGCCGCTTATGTATTCTCCACCGCTCAGTCCAACCCGCTCGACCAGACCATGCGCTTCACGCTCGCCTTCGATATCGACGGCATCAAAGACCTCTTTGGTCGCCGCCGCCGCTAACTAATTTTCAATACTCAATTTTCAATTTTCAATTCTCAAGGAACATGAGAATCGGTTTCGGTTACGATGTGCATCAGCTTGTGGAAGGCCGCGAGCTGTGGCTCGGTGGCATTAAGATAGAGCACACCCTTGGCCTTCTCGGACATTCGGACGCCGATGTCCTCATCCATGCCATCTGCGATGCGCTCCTGGGCGCTGCGAACATGCGTGATATCGGCTACCACTTCCCAGATACAGGAGCTGAGTTTAAGGACATCGACAGCAAGATACTGCTGCGCAAAACCGTGGAGCTGATAGCCACCAAGGGCTATCACGTGGGCAATATCGATGCCACCGTTTGTGCTGAGCGTCCCAAGCTGAATCCACACATCCCGGCAATGCAGCAGTGCCTTGCCGAGGTCATGGGCGTGGATGCGGATGCCGTGAGCATCAAGGCCACGACGACCGAGAAACTGGGCTTCACAGGTCGTCAGGAGGGTATCTCCGCTTACGCCGTTTGTCTGATTGAGAAGCCCTGAACGGCATCCCCCTTTCCCTTATCGACAACAAATTAACCCTCGCACGTTGCTTTTCGCTCCTCTTCGTGCGCGCGTTCCAATAGAATTTTGTACCTTTGCGGCCAAATTCCCACGCGTATGCACACACGAGAAGAAAAATTAGCTGCTTTCGGGCGTTTGCTAGATGTCATGGACGACCTCCGCGAGAAGTGTCCATGGGATCGTAAGCAGACCAACGAGAGCCTGCGCCCCAACACCATTGAGGAGACTTATGAGCTGGCCGACGCCATCATCAAGAATGACACGGCCGATATCTGCAAGGAGCTGGGCGACGTCCTCCTCCACATCGTCTTCTATGCCAAGATAGGCTCCGAGACGGGTGACTTCGACATCGCTGACGTCTGCAACAAGCTTTGTGATAAACTCATCTACCGCCATCCGCACGTCTTTGGGCCCGAGGCTGAGCGCATCGAAAAGGGCGAGATCACCGTTGACCAAGTCCTCAAGAACTGGGAACAGCTGAAGGTCAGCGAGAAGGACGGCAACAAGCGTGTGCTCAGTGGCGTGCCCGATGCCCTGCCATCGCTCATCAAAGCCTACCGCATTCAGGACAAGGCCCGTGGTGTAGGCTTCGACTGGGAGACGCGTGAGCAGGTGTGGGCCAAAGTACGTGAGGAACTCGACGAGTTGGAAGCAGAACTCAACCGCGACGACAAGGAGAAGAGCACCCAGGAACTGGGCGACTTCATCTTCGCGGTCATCAACGCAGCCCGCCTCTACAAACTCAACCCCGACACGGCGCTGGAACTCACCAACCGTAAGTTCATCCGCCGTTTCACCTATCTCGAGGAACACAGCATCCGCATCGGCAAGCCGCTCACCGAGATGACGCTCGCAGAAATGGATGCGATATGGAACGAAGCAAAGAAACAAGAATAAGATAATGGAAATTAGTAGTAAGTACTCTCCCGCTGAAGTGGAGGGAAAATGGTACCAGTATTGGTTAGATAACAAGCTCTTCAGCTCCAAGCCCGACGGCCGCGAGCCTTATACCGTGGTCATCCCGCCACCCAATGTCACGGGTGTGTTGCACATGGGTCATGTGCTTAACGAGACCATCCAGGATATCCTCGTGCGTCATGCCCGCATGGAGGGCAAGAACGCTTGCTGGGTGCCCGGCACTGACCACGCCAGCATCGCCACCGAAGCGAAGGTGGTGAACCGTCTGGCAGAACAGGGCGTCAAGAAGGCCGACCTCACCCGCGAGGAATTCCTCAAGCATGCCTGGGCATGGACCGAGGAGCACGGAGGTATCATCCTTAAGCAGCTGCGTAAGCTGGGCTGCTCCTGCGACTGGGATCGCACGGCTTTCACGATGGACGGACCTCGCAGCGAGAGCGTCATCAAAGTCTTTGTCGATCTCTACCGCAAGGGCCTCATCTACCGTGGTGTCCGCATGGTGAACTGGGACCCCAAAGCCCTCACCGCCCTCTCCGATGAGGAAGTCGTCTATAAGGAAGAGCACACGAAGCTCTACTACATGAAGTACTACCTAGCAGACAGTCTGCCCAGCGATTTCGTCGCTGGGGAAGGCAACGTTGTCCACAAGGATGACCGCGGTTACTATGCCGTTGTCGCCACTACCCGTCCCGAGACCATCATGGGCGACGTGGCCATGTGTATCAACCCCAACGACCCGAAGAATCAGTGGCTGAAAGGCAAGAAGGTCATCGTGCCCGTCGTGGGACGCGTCATTCCCGTCATCGAAGATGAGTATGTCGATATCGAGTTCGGTACCGGTTGCTTGAAGGTGACTCCTGCCCACGACGTCAATGACTATATGCTTGGTGAGAAGTACAACCTCGAAGCCATAGATATCTTTAACGACGACGCCACCCTCAGCGACCGCATCGCTTCCGCCCAGCAGAAATCACTGGCAGAGGTGAGTGTGCCCGAGGGCCTCGTCATCGACCTCCAGAAGTATGTCGGCACCGAGCGCTTCGCCTGCCGCAAGCAGATTGCCGAGGACATGGTGGCCGCCGGCCTTATGGAGAAGATTGAGGACTACGACAACAAGATCGGTTGCAGCGAGCGCACAGGTGTGCCCATCGAGCCGAAGCTCTCCATGCAGTGGTTCCTGAAGATGCAGCACATGGCCGACATCTCCCTGGCACCCGTCATGAACAACGATATTCAGTTCTACCCCGCCAAGTACAAGAACACCTATCGCCATTGGCTCGAGAACATCAAGGATTGGTGCATCAGCCGTCAGCTCTGGTGGGGCCACCGCATCCCTGCGTGGTATATAGAGCCCACGGGTAGCCCCCTCCCGACCTCCCCCATAGGGGAGGAGAGTCCGTGGGGCAAGGTCATCGTGGCAGAGAACGAGGAAGAAGCCTACAAGCTTGCTTTAGAGAAATACCCAGTTCTCCAATCTCTCCCCCTTGGGGGAGACGGAGGGGGCTTTACCTTGCGTCAGGACGAGGACGCCCTCGACACCTGGTTCTCCAGCTGGCTCTGGCCTATCAGCCTCTTCGATGGCATCCGCAACCCCGGCAACGAGGAGATCAAGTATTATTATCCCACCGCCGACCTGGTGACCGGTCCGGATATCATCTTCTTCTGGGTGGCTCGCATGATCATGGCCGGCTACGAATACGAGGGTAAGATGCCGTTCCGCCACGTCTATTTCACCGGTATCGTGCGCGATAAGCTCGGCCGTAAGATGTCCAAGTCGCTTGGCAACAGCCCCGATCCGCTGGAGCTCATCGAGAAGTTTGGCGCCGACGGCGTGCGTATGGGAATGATGCTCAGCGCCCCTGCCGGCAACGACATCCTCTTCGATGAGAGCCTCTGCGAGCAGGGCCGTAACTTCAACAATAAGATCTGGAACGCCTTCCGCCTCGTCAAGGGCTGGGCTGTCGCCCCTGTTACCGTTCCTGAGGGCTCTCCCGAAGGCCAGCAGCCCGAAGCCGCCCGCATCGCCACCCAGTGGTTCGCCGCCAAGCTGCGCCTCGCTGCCGAGGAACTGGCTGATGACTTCAGCAAGTACCGCCTCTCCGAAGCCTTGATGACTGTCTATAAGCTCTTCTGGGACGAGTTCTCCAGCTGGTATCTTGAATTGGTGAAGCCCGCCTACGTAGATGGCAAGCCGCAGCCCGTGGATCGCGCCACCTACGATGCTACGCTCCAATTCTTCGAGATCCTTCTGAAGATGATGCATCCTTTCATGCCCTTCATCACTGAGGAGCTGTGGCAGGCCCTCTACGACCGCAAGGCTGGCGAGAGCATTATGCGCGCTGAGTTGCACTTGCCCGCAGCCACCGATGCCGACCGTCAGCTCTGTGCCGACTTCGAGACTGTCAAGGAGATTGTCACCGCCATCCGCGCCATCCGCTCGCAGAAGAACATCCCCCCCCGCGAGCCCCTCACCCTGGAAAAGACCCTCCCCCAACCCCTCCCGTCAGGGCGGGGAGAGGCTGGCGCACAGTCTTCGAACGATAGTGAGGCTCTCCCCCTAACGGGGGAGCGGGGAGAGGGTCTTTCTTCTGCTATCATGAAGATGGCCAACCTCTCCGCCATCAACGTCGTCGCAGAGAAGTCA
Organism: uncultured Prevotellaceae bacterium; assembly: GCA_946415705.1. Taxonomy (GTDB): domain Bacteria; phylum Bacteroidota; class Bacteroidia; order Bacteroidales; family Bacteroidaceae; genus Physcousia. The sequence goes on along the minus strand of CAMKTN010000014.1, from coordinate 43,420 downwards.
AAGGGTAGCGCCAGCTTCCTCGTGGGCACCACGGAATATGCAGTCCCCCTCGGTTCGCTCATCGACCTCGATGCCGAGCGCAAGAAGCTGGAGGCTGAGTTGGAACATCTCCAAGGCTTCCTTGTCAGTGTGGAGAAGAAGCTCTCGAACGAGCGCTTCGTGCAGAATGCCCCTGCGGCCGTCGTAGAGATGGAGCGCAAGAAGCAAGCCGATGCACAACAGAAGATAGCTTCCATCCGCGAGACACTCGCCAACCTATAACACAAGAACAGCCCCGCCAATCGGCGGGGCTGTTCTTTTAGGGGAGGCATTAGCTATACCACATAATATTGTTGCTGGATGCCTGATAGTACAGGTCTTCATCGTTCAGGTAGTTGTCCAATTCGTACTCCTCCTGATTGAACATTTTCTTTTTCGGTTTCATAGTCAGTCCTCCTTAGCTTTAGGTTGTTCCACGATGCAAAGATAAAGTCGTACGTTATACCTTGTACACCTTACCTCCTGAAAACCACGTATTTTAACAAGAATTTAACACTTAAAGGTGTCCTTATTACACCTCTTTGACCCGATATACATCAAGAAGTGCAGAAAGTCCTTTGTTTCTTGATTGAAGTCAACGAAATCCATGTTTTCTATGCTTTTTAGCATATATTTCGGCTCAAAACGTCAAAAAAGCTGTACCTTTGCATTGTCAAAAGAAAAACACAGGGCCAAGCGAGGCCCATCAACGAAGAACACAAAAGGATAACAAAAAGTTGAATTAAAAGGTAAAAGGATTATGACAACAGTAACAACTTCTATTGCTTTCGCAATTGTAGCAATTGCAGCAATCGTCAGTAATGCTTCTGTTTTTAACAGTCGTCTCGACTAACTCATAGCCGAGTTTTTCAAAAGAGTAATTAACATTTTTAATTGAATAAACCGAGCCCGTCAGGAAGTGATTCCCGGCGGGCTTTTCTTTGTTGGAAGGGTGTATTGCCACTGCGTGACAATTTCGTCACTTGCTTTCTTTCAGTTGTTCGATAGCCCTACGGATCATGTCGGGCGTGCCGCTGCCGTCAGTGACATAGCTGATGACCATCTCTGCGTAGGCGATGGCTTCCTTGCGTGCTTTCGTCGCGGGTTGCTGCTGAGCTTGCGCGATTGCAGCCTGCAAGGGCTCCAAGTCCTCGGGTTCTGCCAGATTACCCAGACGCATCGTCGTGAGGATGGCGTTGAGCGTGGAGAGCCGCGAGCTGGCTTCCATCTCTTTCATCTCTAACACTTCTATCATGCGCGCATAGCCGTGTGGCGCCCAGGGCGCATACTCTGGCACTTTGACCGTCATCGCCATCCACGCTTCCTGTTCGCGTTGGCGCGAGCGAGCCAACTCCATCGCCTCCGCCAGCTCGACCGACGCAGAAGCCTCAAGCCTCCCATCGCTCTCATTGCTCTTTCTTTTAAATGGAAAGTAATGCGTAATATGCTGGTCGGCCGCATAGTCGGGCAACCATTGTCCGTCTGCATCCTGTGCCATCACTAACGGTCCTTGCATATAGGCGCCCATCCATGCGTCATCCACCACATCTGCTCCGTAGTCAATATGCCGGGTATAGGGCATCACCACCTCAATCGTGTCCGTTGCAGCCCAGCGGCGTGGTGGTATCGTCACATAGCTCGACGGCTGTGCCCTATTATCGACCTTCTTTCCATTTACCCGAATCTCAAATTCCTCTGTCGCCCAGTACGGCACGCGCAGCTTTATCGCAAAAGACCTCTTGGCCTTGGGGAAGGTGATGACAGAGCGCTCGGCGGGCCATGTGCAGTCCTGATGAATGGTGACTCCTTGTGCTTCCCACTGAGCGCGTGTCGGCAGATAGAGCGCCACCCACAGCGTGTCGCCACCTACGAAGTAAGTGGCTTCCTGGTACTTCACATGGTTCTCGGCCCCTGTGCCGCCGCAGCAGGTGGATTGCGGTGTCTCGTTGCCCCACGGCTTAGAGGCATCGCGACCTACGGCGTACTGGTACAGCACTGCGTAGTGCTCCGCGTGCAGCGAGCCCACAATCTGGTTGTAGAGCAGGCGTTCGTAGTAGTCCATATAGCGGGCATCGTTGGGCGCATAGCCGTTCAAGTCCTTTGTCAGCTTAGCCAGATTATAGGCGCAGCACGTCTCATTCATCGTCGGGTCCTGCGATGTGGTCATTGCCAGCATCTGTGTGTAGGGCTGCCGGAACATCTCGCCATTGCCCACGCCGCCCATCGCATAGCGGTAGCGTCCCTGCACCATTGTCCAGAAGTTCTGCGCGATGTGGTAATAGTCGTTGCCGCCACCGGCGCGGAAGGAGGCCAATGCGCCTGTGATCATCGGGATGTGCTGGTTGGCGTGGCGTGTGCGAATGGCATCAATGTTGTGAGCGAGTGGCCCGAAGAAGGCGGGACTGTCGAAGAAGGTGGCCGCCTCACGCAGGCACGCACGTTCCTCTTTATCTTTCACCATCATGGACAGTCGTGCCAACGATTCCGCCATGCCGCCCACCTCGCCGGCGATGTACATATTCCACATCTCATAGCGGTTGCCGGGGCGGCTGCGGCGCTCGGCCTGCGTGCCGTCACTTTGCACATAGGTGCGGTAGTGCAACCGGTTCCACACCCAAAGACCCATATCCTTGGCAATCAGCAATGCTTTCTTAGCGGTAGCCTTGTCATCCACGTAGTTGGCGATGTCGATGAGGCCCGCCAGCTGCTTGTGAACACTGTAGTACGGTGCCCACACCCATTGCTCGTTGTTGTACGGTCGGTACATCTCCACGAGCACGCAGTGCTGCGCCGGGATGGCGTTGAGGTATCCGTAGCCGTAGTGGGCGTAGTCCTGCTTGTAGCGGTCGAAATCCGCCCATGTACCTTTCATATCGCGCAGCTCCGCTTCGGGAGCCAGATCGCGAGCCTCGCGATAGCGACCCAGGGCGTGGTCATAGACGAAGGTGCGCTCCTGACACTGCCGCAGCTCATCCACCATCGTGCGGATGCGCTCCTTCAGACACTTACGCTTTCCGGCATCCGTGCAGCTGGCATAGGCCAGTGCCAAGGCACTCATGTAATGCCCGCTACCGTGGCCTTTCAGCTTCGTAGTGGGCGAGTCCCAACCGTCGGACACGGGGTAGCCGTCGGTGGGAAAACCGTAAGTATCGCGGTAGTTATAGAGCTGCTGTCGCACATCCAGCGCGAGCAGATGGTCAATGTCCATGTCGCGATTGTGCGTCAGGCGGTTGTCACCGGTCAACTGCACGTCGCTCAGCGGCAGCGGCTGGGCGACGGGCATCGCAGCGGGCGTGGCGTAGCCGCTTGCTACGACCTGCACGTTAGCTGTGATGGGCAGACCTTGTGGTGTGCTGTCATCACCCACGATGTAGCCCTCCACCTGATAGCTTGCGCCCACGGGCTGTGCCGCCTGCTCCTGTTCGGTGACTAGCGCGGAATTGCTCCATCGCACCTGGCGGTAGGCTTTATGACCGTCGGCATATTTCACCCATAGCTGATAGGGTAGGCGAGGGGCAGTCCCCACAGGTGTTGAGACACGTACTGCCTCAACGGCGGAGATGCGCTTGCCGGTGGCAACCTCCTGCGCAAAGCAAGTGGCACAGGAGAGAAGGAAGAGAGATGAAAAAAATACCTTCATTGTCGGAAGAAATAGATTTTCTGCCGACAAAGATAGGCATTTTTTGTGATACAGCGCTTAATTCTCGCTAATTATCGTTGCGCTATAGCCAAAATCATCAACTTGACGTATGACGCGCTCTGGGTCGTGATGTCCTGTGACCGTAGCAATCCCTGTTGCCAGGTTGACATCCACGTGCTCAACTCCTTCCACGCTGCGAATGGCGCGCTCCACGTTGGCTTTGCAATGGTTGCAGCTCATGCCGGAAATTGTGTAGCGGGTCACTTCAGCGCTGGCGTGCTCGTGGGCAGTATGCTCGTGAGACTGGTGCTCGGTGCAGTGGGCCTCATGTTCATGTGCCTCATGGGAATGAGCGTGATCATGGCAGCACTCACAGGAATGGCCGTGGCGGTGCATCTGCCAGAAGGCATTGATGAGTAACAGCACGAGGGCAGCCACCCACACCCAATCCATGACAGACAATCCGTGCGCACAATGTTCGTCATTGGCGAAGCCCGCCTGCACGGCAAACCAGTCCTGCGGCAGCAGGTAGTCGATGCCCAGACCGAAGAGGATGGCGCCGATGATGATGGAGAGCAGGTACAACCACAGCGTGCGCTTGCCGAACACCTTGCCAATCACCAGAATCGATGCAGAGTTCACGGCAGGCCCAGCCATCAGCAGCACCAGTGCTGCACCGGGCGTAAGACCCTTGGCCATCAGCGACACGGCGATGGGGATGCTGCCCGTGGCGCAGACATACATCGGGATGGCCACAGCCAGGACAATCAGCATATTCAGCAGCTTGTAGTCGTGCAGCGCTGCCAGCCATTCATTCGGCACAGCCACCGTGATGAGCGCCGCTATCAGCAGACCCACGATGAGCCACTTGCCCACATCCTGCATCATATCTACGAAAGCGTAGTCCAGGGCTTGGCGAAGACCCTCCCCCCATCCCCTCCCGTGAGGGAGGGGAGCAGGCTCCTCATGCTCGTGGCAGCAGCAATGCTCCTCATGCTCCTCCTCCTCATGGTGACAGCAGCAATGCTTCTCTCCGCAGGTCTCCCCTCCCTCACGGGAGGGGTCGGGGGTGGGTCTTTCGGGCATGGGTCTTCCAAACCTATTCACCAGCCACCCGCCGAACATCGCCGTAAACAGCGCTGCCAACGGCCGTATGACGGCGAAGGGCAGTCCCATCAGCGAGTAGGTGGCAGCGATGCTATCGACACCCGTCTGCGGCGTCGCGATGAGGAAGCTGGTGCAGGCACCGTGACTGGCACCCTCCTTGCGTAGCGAGACCGTAGTGGGAATCACACCGCATGAGCACAGCGGCAGGGGAATGCCGATGGCTGCGGCCTTCACCACGCTCTTCATGTTGCGTGGAGCCAGGTGTTTAGAATACAATGTACGCGGAACGAACGTGTGCAGCAGTCCTGCGATGAAGAAACCCAACAGCAGGTAGGGAGCCATCTCAGCCGTCATCATGACCAGCGCGTCCCAGTAACTTTCAATCCAATTCAGTACCATAATATTTCAATATTTCAATTTTTCAATACTTCAATTTTCATTTGCGTTGCAAAGGTACGGCAAAGCCTGTGCAACTCAGTTGCAAAGTGAGATTCCGGGCAAAAAAACAGCAAAAAAGAGTACGAAGAATAAAAAACTTGCGGCGAAGGGCTAATTTTTCACTCTTTCATTTTTCACTTTTCACTTAAATCCTTACCTTTGCACCCGCAATTCAGGAGAGATGCCAGAGTGACCGATTGGGCCGGACTCGAAATCCGGTGAACGGCTCGTCCGTTCCGGGGGTTTGAATCCCTCTCTCTCCGCAAACGCTAAGGCTGGTTGAAGCAATTCAACCAGTTTTTTTTGTGTCAGCCAGACGCAGCATGCTCTTCCGCCGTGTCCCACTAATGGGACACAGCGAAGGACCTACGTCCTACGGCGCGAAGACCTATGCCCTCAGCCCATAAGACCTAGTTCCTCTCCTTGTTCCATCGCGACCGAACAACGAAGGTGCCGCGTCCTTCTTCTCCAGGCATCTCCTGCCAAAAATCGCCGAATCATTGTGAAAGCTTACACCTCGCGCAGAATCCTCATAACCCCTATGAGAGTCAGCTAATTATCCAGCGCCTACCCCTACGCAACCTCGCGCAACCTCACGCAACCCTGCGCGCTTCACGCTTCCAATGTGCGCGACCTTGCGCGACCTTGCGCGAGGTTGCGTAGGGGCTTGCGCGCTGCAATCTATTGTATAGCAATCAATTGAAACCATTTTGCGCGAGGTGTAGGGTTTCAAGCTATTTCGGTAAAAAATCGTGCGCTGTGCGGACTCTTTTGCTAAGAAATATTTAATTATGGCTTCTTATACATCGTCAACGGTTTTCGTGCAGACGACCGGATACTCAACAGCGTCAACTTATGCGCAGTATAGCGGAAAATCACCGTGAATCCCATCAGATAAAAAAATCGCACATCGGAACGTGTTGAAGGGCTACTAGCTGTAGGCATCTGCGCCACACGCTGCAACGACGCCATCAACTCCTGCATCAGCCGACGGCTGTAATCGACCGAGCCGTTACGCGAATCATAGAACTCCAAAATCTTTTGGAGTTGAGCTGTACTGCGGCGGCTGAATTCAATCTCTAAAGCCATCGCGCGAACATCGATTTGAATTCGGCCATCGAGACCGTCTCGCCACGTTCCACAGCAGCAATCTCTTCTTCAATGTTAGGCGTCACCTGCAGCACGCCATCCTTGATGTTGGCATAAGCCACACCATCGGGCATCGCTGGCGCCTCCGCGACATAAGCCGCCACGGACTCTTGTGCGCTTAGAAGATTATCGTGCTCTTCCTCGTATGTTGAATATTTCTTTGCGTCTTCCTTCATTGCTTCGTAATCTTGACGGCGCAAAGATATGTAGAATCTGCAGAACGACAAAAGAAATCTCCACTTTTCTGTGCCGCCAAGTCAAAGAACGCTTTTGTTGATTGTTGGGTTATTATCTATTCAAGAGGAACCATCCTGTGATTCTACCACAAATTTTTCTTTCACACGCGCTCGGCGCTTGCGACGCTTCATACTTGAAGAATTCCCATGAATTAGGCCATAAATTGATCATAAATACAATCCAGCCTCTATCCCCAAGACACTACTACTCCCTCGCCTGACCCTCTATAGTCCCTTCGCGCAGACACTGTAGAGGATAAGCTTAGAGAGTGTAGAAGGGTGCACACCAGCTCGCTGCATCGCCTTGCACAGCAGGCTGCATCGTGCGATGCAGCCTGCTGGATGAGAATTCGTGCGATGTGCGATGATTTTTGGTTAAGAAATATTTATTTCACGAGAGCAATCAACTATAACCAGCAGCGGCACCCCCTTCGCAAGAATCGGGTGCCGCTATCCTTATTTCAAAAAACTACTTACTAGAAGTCCACAGTTGTCCACAGATTACAGTTTTTCCCGTTGGTACAGCATCTACTTCTTTCACGCGAATGACCATGAATCAGGCCATAAATTGGTCATATTGCTTCAGTTTTTGATGAGCGAATTTCACGCCTCGGCATCTGGGTCAAAACGATGACCATCATCGTCCTTTTTATTATTATTTTAGTAGTTGCGGTCGATTGGATTATCTTCTGGCGTTGGAACTCTAAGCTTACCTTCTTGCTCTTTCACTACGTAGCGCACACCGTCAATCTCAACAAACACCTGAAGATAGCACTTGGCATAACTTGCATATGATAGATTGTTTATTGTGGATTCATATTGGTAAAGGAAATCCTCATATGCCTGCTTCTCGTAATCGGTGGCTATTCCAGCTTGGATTTCATCTTTCAGAAAGAAAAACGTATGAAATTCATCCCATTTCACACAATACTTCCACCAATCCTCTATAGATTCATCATCATAAATATCATAAATTCCATTGTAATAAGGATTCTCTATAGAAGCTTGATAGCTATTATTACTTCCTTCTGCATAAACAGATTTCGAAAAGACGACAGCACCATATAGTTCCCGCGAATATGGAGAATACAACTTTCGGACTTCCCAATTAGTCTCCCAATCAGCCTCTGTATAACGATACATCCATGTTGCTTTCACATTTCCACCATAGCTGGAGGTCATTTTGTGTGTAACACCATATTTAATGGTTTTTTCAGGCATGGACAATGCACTTTGGATGTTGACCTTCCACATCTGGGTATTCGTGTTGAGGCTTGCATTGATGGTCATCTGCTTGGCAAGGTCTTCAGCTTTGTAGCCAGTAGTCATGAAACTCTTAATCTCACCAAAAGCTACATATTTCCAAGTTGTGCGATACGCATAATGTTGGCTATCGGCAAATATCATTCCAAATCCGCGACATTCACAATAATAGTATGTGGTACCGCTGGCGAGATCTTCGAGTTGGCCATTCATTGACACTTTGACTCCATTGTATTGATGCGTCTCGCTCTGCACAGCAGCTTTCACATTGGCAGCAGTCAGCAGCGATTTGTCAGTTGCATAAGCCACACCTATGTTCTTCTCGCTGATGGAGATGCCAGCCGAATTATTACCTACCCATGTCGCATCGGCTGTTGGAATTGTCATTTTGGCAGCGACGGTTTCATAGCTCTCTGTGGTAAATGTCTTTGTTTCGCCAAAGATGGTGTTGGTGAGGTAAGTGCGATAGTAATAGGTGGTATTCTCCTTCAGCCCTGTAGCTGTAATGGTAAACTTTCGATTGTCATCCATACGCTGTGTGGAGAACTGCTGTGTTTCGCTCTCTGGGAACGATGAGTTCGTGGACATTTCAACTCCAAAAACAGGTGCCATACCTACAGCCACTTTGAGTTCATCGCTCAGGTTCAAATAGCCGATGATTTTAGCAGAGATTGCCACATTGTGCTGATAATCATCCTCATCTTCTTCCAGATAGAACTCCTGCACAGAACCTGTCACGGCAGGGTCTGTAGTGTTTTCTTCACCGGTATTAGTTTTCTCTTCACCGGTATTAGTTTCCTTTTCATCTGGAATGACAGTGTCATCGGGGCTGCAGGCTGATAAGCCTAAGCAGATAGCAGCGATGGCCAAATAAAGGTACTTTTTCATAAATGTTTAGTGGTTTTGGTTATTAATTGGGTTTATAGTTTGTCGGTAATGAATAGGCACAAAAAGAAAACGTGGACAATTTACATCGTCTACGTTTTCCGAGGCATTGGGGATAGCCTATCATCTTAAACGAGTAAATGTCCACGCCAAACGGCGTGAACAATCTACTTCAGTTCTTGATGATTTTCGTCTAATTCCCCAATTGTCGGAAAACAAGAATCAAAAGTGGACGTCCAGTCTTATGTCCTTATGATGTTGTCTATGTCATAGTGAGTTTTAAGGGGCTTGTTTTCGTTTAACGATTAGCGTTTAGCGTTTAAATGTTCATGAGGTTCGAGGAGTTGATTATTATTCCTCGTCCTTTGACGGCATGCTGAAACCAATGATGGGGCGGCGAGGTTGTTTTCGGGTCATTTGCAAAGCTGCCAATGACTGATTGATGAGTTCCAACTGTGCTCGCGTATCTTCATTGATATCATTCTGTTCCGATAGGATTTCCTCTATGTCAAGTTTTAACTCTTCGAAGTCTTGACGCAACTGAGCGAGGTCGGCAGCGGTATTGGCAGGAGGAAGTGCTGCGGCCATGTGACGGAAATTCGTAAAGACGCGCATAATCCCTATATTCACTTGAATAGCTAATGGAGAACGGAGAACGCTACTAAGCATTGCGACACCATTTTCGGTGAAGGCATAGGGCTGGAATCGTTTCTTTTCTATACCATTTGCGATCACAATTTGTGATGGCAAATTACTAACATCTTCTTTTACAGGAGTTTTTGACATCACAAATTGTGATTTCAAGATTTTCCATTCTCCTTTTGTCAACTGGAACATGAAATCCTCTGGGAAGCGCTCTATGTTGCGCTTGACCGCCTGGTTGAGGGCGCGGGTTTCTATGCCATAGAGCGTAGCCAAATCAAAGTCAAGCATTACGCGCTGACCTCTAATCTCATATATTCTGTTCTGTATAGCTATAACCTCATTCATAAAAGCCCTATCAGTTGCCCATTTCGGAGATGAATTTGATGCGGACGAGGCGGATTTGTTCCTCGTCGTATTCATCGCCGAGCTCGTCGAGGGCATCGTCGATGTCATCGGTTTCGCTCTCGCGGAAATACTCGAAGATGTCCTCCACCTGGTCTGCGTCCAAGATGGAATTGATATAGTAGGAGATGTCAAGCTTCGTACCGCTATCTACAATGGCATCGAGTTCGTCGAGGAGTTCGTCGAAGTCCAGACCCTTGGAACGGGCGATGTCCTTGAGATCAACCTTGCGGTCGATGGACTGGATGATGCTCACCTTGTTCTTACTCTTGTTGGCCACGGTGCGGACGCGCAGGTCCTCGGGGCGCTCGATCTCATTCTCCTCGCAATGGCGATAGATGAGTTCGCAGAAAGCCTTGCCGTAGCGCTTGGCCTTGCCCTCTCCCACACCGGGAATGGTCTTCAGCTCCTCGATGGTCACAGGATAGACGGTGGCCATGGCTTCGAGGCTGCCATCCTGGAAGATGACATAGGGTGGTATGCCCTTGTCGCGAGCTACCTTCTTGCGCAGGTCGCGGAGCATCGCCAGGAGCTCGTCGTCCACGGCAGCCGTTCCGCCTGTGGGCTCGCCGCCATCGTACTCGAAGTCGTTGTCCTCGGTGATCAGGAAGGAGGTGGGCTTCTTCATGAACTTACGTCCCTCGTCGGTCAGCTTCAACAGGCCGTAGTTCTCCACTTCCTTGTAGATGAAGCCGCCGAGGATGGCCTGGCGGAGGATGGTGTTCCAATGGCGCGCATCCTTCTGGTCGCCACAGCCGAAGCAGTCCAGATCGTCGTGTTTGTGGGCGATGACCTCCTCGGTTGGATTGCCGGTGATGACGTCGATGATGTGGTTGACCTTGAAGTTCTCCTTGACGGCGGCGACCACCTCCAAGGCCATCTTCAGGTCGTCCATGGCCTCGACCTTGGACTTCGGATGCAGGCAGTTGTCGCAGTTGTGGCAGTTCTCCTGGTCGTACTCCTCGCCGAAGTAGTGAAGGAGCACGCGGCGGCGGCAGACGCTCGTCTCGGCATAGGCAGCCGTCTCCTGCAGGAGCTGGCGCCCGATGTCCTGCTCGGCCACGGGCTTGCCCTCCATGAACTTCTCCAGTTTCTGAAGGTCTTTATAGGTGTAGAATGCGATGCACTTGCCCTCGCCGCCATCGCGACCGGCACGACCGGTCTCCTGGTAGTAGCCCTCCAGGCTCTTGGGAATATCGTAATGTATGACGAAACGCACGTCGGGCTTGTCGATGCCCATGCCAAAGGCGATGGTCGCCACGATGACGTCGATCTCATCCATGACGAAATCGTCCTGTGTCTGGGTGCGCGTGGGCGTATCCATACCGGCGTGGTAGGCACGCGCGTTGATGTCGTTGGCCCGCAGCACTTCGGCCAGTTCCTCCACCTTCTTGCGGGAGAGACAGTAGATGATACCGCTCTTACCGGCGTTCTGGCGGATGAACTTGATGATGTCCTTGTCTATCTCCTTGGTCTTGGGGCGTACCTCGTAGTACAGGTTGGGGCGGTTGAAGGAGCTCACGAACTCCGTGGCCTCCATCATCCCCAGGTTCTTCTTGATATCGCTCCGCACCTTATCGGTGGCCGTAGCCGTGAGCGCGATGACCGGAGACTGGCCAATCTCGTTGATGATAGGGCGTATGCGGCGGTATTCAGGGCGGAAGTCATGGCCCCATTCCGAGATGCAATGTGCCTCGTCAACGGCATAGAACGAGATGTTCACCTGCCGCAGGAAATCGATGTTCTCGTCCTTCGTGAGGGATTCGGGAGCCACATAGAGCAGTTTGGTGCGCCCCGACAGGACATCGGCCTTCACCTGGTCCAAGGCGGAACGGTTGAGGGAGGAATTCATGAAATGGGCGATGCCGTCGTCGGCACTCACCTGACGGATGGCATCCACCTGGTTCTTCATCAATGCAATCAACGGAGAAATCACGATGGCTGTGCCATCCATGATTAACGCCGGCAGCTGGTAACACAATGACTTACCACCTCCCGTCGGCATCAACACGAAGGTATCATTTCCGCTCAGCACATTACGGATGATCGCCTCTTGATCACCCTTGAAAGTGTCGAAGCCGAAGTAATGCTTCAGTTGCTCTGTCAGATTGATGTTTTTATCCATGATGATTCCTTTGCGTTACAAAGTTATACACATTCTTATCTATTTTCCAAGTTTTTCTTCACTTTTTCCTCCCTTTTACAGCATTTTTCTTGTAAAAAAGGCCCCAAAAGCAGTTTTGCACAGCTTTTGGGGCCTTTCGAAAGAGTTTTTTACGTTGTTAGCGGCTCCGGAATCATGGGCCGTTCAGGACATCATCCCTGCATGGCGTTGAGATTGGACTTCTCCAGCTGCTGGCGCGCGTAGTCCAGCGTCACCTCGAAGCGCTTCTTCCCTGACGAGGGCAGTTCAAACTGGGGTGTCATCATGATGGCCTCCACGATGCTGCGCAGGCCACGTGCACCCAGCTTATAATCCACGGCCTTATCGACCATGTACTCCAAGGCATCCTCTGCGAAGACCAGCTCGATACCATCCATCTGGAAGAGTTTCTGCTGCTGGCGGATGATGGAGTTCTTGGGTTCCGTGAGGATGGCTCTCAGCGCTGTCCGATCCAGTTGGTTCAGGTAGGTAAGCACGGGGAGGCGACCGATGATCTCAGGTATCAGACCGAAGCTCTTCAGGTCCTGGGGAAGGATGTACTTCATCAGGTCGTTGCGGTCGATGCGCGCGACGTTCTGCACGGAGTTATAACCCACGACATGCGTGTTGAGGCGCTGGGCAATCTTACGCTCGATGCCGTCGAAGGCACCGCCGCAGATGAACAGGATGTTGCGGGTATCGACCTGCACATAGTCCTGATCGGGGTGCTTGCGACCGCCCTTGGGAGGTACGTTGACAACGGAGCCTTCCAACAGTTTCAGGAGTCCCTGCTGCACACCCTCGCCACTTACGTCGCGCGTGATGCTGGGGTTGTCCGTCTTACGTGCAATCTTGTCGATTTCATCGATAAACACGATACCCCGCTGGGTAGCTTCGACGTTGAAGTCAGCCACCTGCAACAGGCGTGACAGGATGCTCTCCACGTCCTCGCCGACATAGCCGGCTTCCGTAAACACCGTGGCGTCCACGATGGTGAACGGGACCTTCAACAACTTGGCGATGGTGCGAGCCATGAGCGTCTTGCCGGTTCCCGTGGGACCGACCATGACGACATTGCTCTTCTCAATCTCCACGCCGTCGTCTGTCACAGACTGGCAGAGACGCTTGTAGTGGTTATAGACGGCCACGGACAGATAGCGCTTGGCATCCTCCTGCCCTATGACGTACTGGTCAAGGTAGCTCTTGATGCTGGCGGGACGCGGCAGCGTCTTCCAGTCCAGCTTATCAGCCCACGGCGATGACGAGGCGGGCTGCACAGCCCCCTCCTGTTCCTGAACAATCTGATAAGCCTGCATGGCACAGTCGGAACAGATGAAGCCGTTGATACCGCTGATCATCAGGGACACTTCCTTCTCCGAGCGGCCGCAGAAAGAGCATTTCTTTGTTGCCATTCTTATATTGATTAATGTACGCGCGAGCGCGAGGACTTATTGTTTGCGGGTGAGCACCTGGTCAATCATCCCATACTCACGGGCCTCTTCAGCTGTCATCCAGTAGTTGCGGTCGGAGTCGGCCCACACCTTGTCATACGGCGTATGGCTGTGGTCGGCGATGATCTGATAGAGCTCCTTCTTGAGCTTCTGAATCTCGCGGGCTTCGATTTCAATGTCGCTGGCCTGACCCTGTACGCCGCCGAGAGGCTGGTGAATCATCACACGGCTGTGAGGCAGCGCGCTGCGCTTGCCCTCCTTGCCCGACACCAGCAGCACCGCAGCCATGGAGGCCGCCATGCCGGTGCAGATCGTGGCCACGTCGGAGGTGATGAACTGCATCGTGTCATAGATGCCCAAACCGGCGCTTACGCTGCCGCCGGGGGAGTTCAGATAGACGTTGATGTCCTTGCCGGGATCTACGCTGTCGAGGTAGAGCAGCTGGGCCTGCAGGGTGTTGGCCGTGTAGTCGTCGATGGCGGTGCCCAGGAAGATGATGCGGTCCATCATCAGGCGAGAGAACACGTCCATCTGCGTGACATTCAGCTGGCGCTCCTCCAGGATGTAGGGATTCAGATACTGGTTCTGGAGGCTGACATAGTCGTCCAGGACCTGTCCGTTGAGGCCGAGATGGCCGGTGGCGAACTTACGGAAATCTGACTGTTGCATGGATTATTTCTCTTGGAACAGCTTGTTGAACTCCTCAAGGGTGACGCTCTTCTTGGTAAGCTTCACGACCTCCTTCAGCGCCACGCCGAGCTTCTCTTCCACGCAGCGTGCCACGAGGCCTTCTACCTGCTCCTTCTTCTTGAGCTGTTCGTTGGCGTAGTTGGTGATGATCTCATCGGGTACATTACCCATGCCGTACTGGGCGAACTGCATACGTGTCTGGCGCTTGGCGGTCTCGAGGACATCGTCCTGCTCCACCTTGATGCCAGTCTGGTCGGCCAGCTGCTCCTTGATGAGGTGCCACTCCAGTTCCTTGATGCTGCCGGCGTAGTTCTGCTCGACATACTCCTCGCCCTTGTCGGGGTTGTTGGCACGCATGATGCGCTTGAGCAGGGCATCAGGCCATTCGAGGTCGCCGATGCGCTTCTCCAGATACTTGCGCACATCAATCATGAAGCGCAGCTGGGCATCCTCGGCGAACTGGTCCTCGAGCTGCTTCTTGATGGCAGCGCGGAACTCATCCTCGCCCTTCACCTTGCCTTCGCCGAAGACCTGGTCGAAGAGCTCCTGTGTCAGCTCTGCAGGCACATAGCGGGTGATCTCGGTGATCTGATAGCTGAAGTCGCCCTTCACATTCTCTGCCTCTTCCTTGGTGATGCCGAGGAGGCTGGAGAGCTCGATGGTGCTATTCTCATAGGCTGCAGCAGGGTTGATGGTGATGACGGTGTTCACGCTGATGCCCTCGAACTTTTTCTTCTGGTCGTCGTTCTTGAAGTAGTTGGGCAGGATGACAGCATCTTCTTTCTGGATACCGCCCTCCTTGATGTTACCATCGGCATCGAGTTCTGCAATATGACCCTTTGTCATGTCGCCCTCCTGGTAGTTATCGACCTTGTCATAGTGGCCGCCACGCTGGGCGTAAGCCTTCACCTGGCCATCGACCATCTCATCGGTCACCTTGATGCTATAATAGGGAACCTTATCGGCATCTGTCAACTTGGCATCAAACTGAGGTGCCAGTGCAATGTCAAAGATGAAGTTGAGCTGCTCAGCCTCAAAATCCACGGGCTGCTGCTTCTCGCTGGCAAGAGGATCGCCGAGCATGTCAATCTTATTTTCACGCAGATAGCCATAGAGCTTCTCGCTCAGCAGTTTCTGCACTTCCTCAGCGGTAATCTCGCCGCCGAAACGCTTCTTCATCAAGCTCATAGGCACCTGACCAGGACGGAAGCCGGGCAGGGCTGCCTTCTTGCGGTAGTTCTTGAGTGCTTTTTCTACGTTTTCCTGATAATCAGCCTTCTCGAAGGTGATGGTCAGTTCAGCGGCCACACCTGAAGTCTTGTCGAATTGAATGTTCATGAGTTGTAATGCGTATTATAGATAGTAATTAATCAATCTTTACTGCTTTCGGCTTTATCTGCAAAAGACATGCCAAGCGCGGATTCGTCGGCCTGCTGTCGTTCCCGATCCATACTCTCGAAGTCCTTCGGACGCAGCACGAAGCTGTTGGTCAAGTACTTGGCCTTTACGATCTCGTTGGCCGCCAGTTCCTCGGGCGTGCCCTTGAAATGGATGCGACCCTCGAAGAGCATATAAGCGCGGTCGGTGATGCAGAGCGTCTCCTCCACGTTATGGTCGGTGATGAGCACGCCGATGTTCATGCGTTTCAGCTTCCACACGATGAGCTGGATGTCTTCCACCGCGATGGGATCGACACCCGCGAAGGGCTCATCGAGCATCACGAACTTAGGGTCGATGGCCAGGCAGCGGGCAATCTCCGTGCGGCGACGCTCACCGCCGGAAAGGCGGTCGCCCGTGTTCTTGCGGACCTTCTGCAGGCGGAACTCCTTGATGAGGCTCTCCAGCTTCTCGCGCTTGTACTCCTCGGTGCAGTCGGTACGAAGCTCCAACACGCTGGCGATGTTATCCTCCACCGACATCTTACGGAACACGCTGGCCTCCTGTGCCAGATAGCCGATACCCTTGTGAGCACGTTTATAGACGGGCAGACCCGTGATCTCCTCATGACCGATGAACACCTGGCCTTCATTGGGAATCACGAGGCCTGTGGTCATATAGAACGAGGTCGTCTTACCGGCACCATTCGGTCCCAAAAGTCCCACAATCTCACCCTGATCGACATAGAAGTTGACATCATCGACCACCGTGCGCTTGCCGTAAATCTTTTTCAGATGCTCGGCACACAAGCGCAAGGGCTCGTCCTGATGAGGAGCCACGAAAGCTGTGCTTTGAGGGTCAATAATGGTCTTTTCTTCGGTCATACGTGCGTAATGAGTGCGCAAAAGTACACAAATCTTACCACTTTCTATCATTTACGACAAAAAAACTGCCCTTACACACCTTTCTTTTAGTCTTTTTTGACTACTTTTGCCCCCAAATTAAGTCATAACGTACATGTATGAAGCCTCCATAGGGGGTAAAACATCATCAAATGAAAGCTCTTATAAGTCCTCTCAACACCTTTGGCCGATACCTGCTGCTGATGGGAAAAGTCTTCAGCCGTCCTGAGCGTTTTCGAATGTATTGGAAACAGTATATCAAGGAAATGGGAAAGCTGGGCATCGACAGCATCGGCATCGTGCTGATGATCTCGTTCTTCATCGGCGCTGTTATCTGCATCCAGATGAAGATGAATGTGTCGAGTCCGTGGATGCCACGTTTCTCCACAGGCTATACGACCCGCGAGATCCTGCTTCTGGAGTTCTCCAGCAGTATCATGTGTCTCATCCTCGCCGGTAAGGTGGGCTCCAACATCGCCTCTGAGATTGGCACGATGCGCGTCACCCAGCAGATCGACGCGCTCGAAATCATGGGTGTCAACTCCGCCTCGTTCCTCATCCTGCCCAAGATTGCGGGCCTGGTCACCATGATTCCCGTCCTCGTGACCTTCTCCATGATGGCCGGCTTCGGCGGCGCCTACGCCATCTGCATCTCCGGCATCCTGACCACCGAGGACCTCACCTATGGCCTGCAGCATTCCTTCAAAGCCTGGTTCGTTTGGATGGGCTACATCAAGTCCTTCTTCTTCGCCTTCATCATCGCCTCCGTGTCCGCTTTCTATGGCTACACCGTCGAGGGTGGCTCCGTTGAAGTCGGCAAGGCCTCCACGGACAGCGTCGTACACTGCTCCATGCTCATTCTCTTCGCCGACATCTTCCTCACACAGATTCTCTCATGATAGAAATACACACTCTCCATAAGACCTTCGCTGACCGCGAAGTCCTCAAGGGCATCACCGCCAGCTTCCCCGCCGGACAGACCAATCTGATTATCGGACAGTCCGGATCGGGAAAGACCGTACTGATGAAATGTATCGTGGGACTCCTGAATCCCACCGAAGGCGAGATCCTCTACGACGGCCGCGACTTTGTGACCATGAATAAGAAGGAACGCGCGCTCCTGCGCCGCGAGATGGGTATGATCTTCCAGTCTGCTGCACTCTTCGACAGCATGAGCGTGCTGGAGAATGTCATGTTCCCCCTTGATATGTTCTCCAGTATGACGCTGCGCGAACGCACCAAGCGCGCCCAGCAGTGTCTCGACCGCGTCAACCTCATCGACGCGCAGAGTAAATTCCCCGATGAGCTCTCCGGCGGTATGCAGAAGCGCGTGGCCATCGCCCGTGCTATCGCACTGAACCCCAAGTACCTGTTCTGCGATGAGCCCAACAGCGGTCTCGATCCCAAGACGAGCCTCGTCATCGATGCCCTCATCCACGACATCACCGTGGAGTACCAGATGACCACCATCATGAACACCCACGACATGAACTCCGTGATGGGTATCGGCGACAGCATTATCTTCATCAAAGAGGGTCGTCAGGAATGGACAGGCGATAAGAGCCAGGTTGCCACTGCTGACAACCAAGCGCTCACCGACTTCATCTTCGCTTCCGACCTGCTGAAGAAAGCACGTCAGGCTTTCGTATAAGTTGTTACCGCAGACATGATATCTGTAGAGCATCTCACCGTAGAATTTGCCGCGAAGCCTCTCTTCACGGACGTGAGCTTCGTCATCAACGACCGCGACCGTGTAGCCCTCACCGGCAAGAATGGTGCCGGCAAATCGACACTCCTCAAGATCATCGCAGCACAGCAGCGGCCCACGGCGGGTACGGTGGCTGTGCCGCGCGGCATCTCGGTGGGCTACCTCCCGCAGGTCATGAATCTGTCGAGCGAGCGCACCGTCATCGAAGAGACGCTCCAGGCCTTCGAGCATATCCACGAGATGCAAGAGGAGATTGAACAGATGAAAAAGGAGATGGCCGCGCGCACCGACTACGAGAGTGAGGACTATATGGCGCTTGTGGAGCGCTACACCCACGCCGAAGACCATTTCCAAATGATGGGCGGCCTCAATTTCCAGGCTGAAGTGGAACGTACACTCCTGGGATTAGGCTTTGAACGCGCTGAGTTCAACCGCCCTACCAGTGAGCTCAGCGGAGGCTGGCGCATGCGCATTGAGTTGGCGAAGCTACTGCTCAGGCAACCCGATGTGCTGCTGCTCGACGAGCCCACCAACCATCTCGACATCAACAGTATCCAATGGCTGGAGCAATATCTGCAGCAGCGGGCGGGTGCCGTAGTGCTCGTCTCCCACGACCGCGCCTTCATCAACAATGTCACGAACCGAACACTCGAAATCTCGTGCGGGCGCGTATGGGATTATAAGGTGAAATACGACGAGTACGTGCAGCTGCGCATGGAACGCCGCGAACAACAGCTGCGGGCCTATGAAAACCAGCAGAAGGAAATCTCCGACCTCAAAGAGTTCATCGAGCGTTTCCGCTACAAGCCCACCAAGGCAGTGCAGGTGCAGGAGCGCATCAAACAGCTGAACCGCATCGTACCCATCGAGGTGGATGATATCGACAACAGCGCGCTGCACCTGAAGTTCCCGCCCTGCCAGCGCAGCGGCGACTTCCCCTTGATGGTGGAAGACCTGCGTAAGGCGTACGGGGGAAAGGAGGTGATAGCCCACGTCAACCTCACCATCCGCCGCGGCGAGAAGGTGGCGTTCGTGGGGCGCAACGGCGAGGGTAAATCCACACTCGTGAAATGCATCCTGGGCGAGATCCCCTTTGAAGGCTCGCTGAAGGTAGGGCATAACGTACAAATTGGTTACTTCGCACAGAACCAAGCACAGCTGCTCGACCCCGAGCTGACGGTCTTTGACACCATCGACCGCGTGGCGCGTGGCGATGTGCGTATGAAGATTCGCGACATTCTCGGCGCGTTCATGTTCGGCGGCGAGGCTTCGGACAAGAAGGTCAAGGTGTTGTCGGGCGGTGAACGCTCGCGGCTGGCCATGATCAAGCTCCTGCTGGAACCCGTGAACTTCCTTATCCTCGACGAGCCCACTAACCACCTCGATATGAAATCCAAGGATGTGCTCAAGGAGGCCATCGCGGCCTTTGACGGCACCGTCATCGTCGTCAGCCACGACCGTCAGTTCCTGGACGGCTTGGTCGAGCGCGTCTATAGCTTTGGTGGCGGAAAGGTGCGCGAGCATATCGGAGGTATTTATGATTGGTTGAAGGGGGAAAAAAGCTTCTCGACCTCTTACAGACCCACCCCCGACCCCTCCCGTGAAGGGAGGGGAGAGGCTGGCGCGAAGACTTCCCTAGGACAAGAAAGTCTCCCCTCACGGGGAGATTTAGAGGGGTCTACTGGGGCCGCCTCTTCCTGGGAAGAGCAGAAAGCGGCTGCCCGCCAGCGCAAGAAGCTGGAGAAAGCGGTCAGCGAGGCCGAGGAGAAGGTGGCACAGCTGGAAGCTGCCCTCCATCTGCTCGAAGACAAGATGGCCACGCCCGAAGGAGCTACCGACACCACCCTCTACGAGAAATATACCCGCTTCAAGCAACAGCTCGCAGCCGCGGAAGAAGAGTGGATGACAGCCTCCGAAGCACTCGCGGCCCTCACCTCATAAATCCCATAGGGCCCATAAACCCTATAAGCCCCATAAGCCTAATTAAAAATCATCCAATATGAACATTAAAAACTTATTTCCCCTTATGCTTCTCTCCCTCATGACTGCTTGCGGAGGGCAGCAGGCCCTTCAGACAGGCATAGACATCGCCAATCTTGACACCACGGTCGCTCCTGGTACCGACTTCTATCGCTTCGCAACTGGCGGTTGGGCAGATGCTCACCCCTTGACAGCCGAGTACGCACGCTTCGGCAGCTTCGACCAACTGGCAGAGAACAATCGTCTGCAACTGCGTGAACTCATCGAGGGCGTGGCAGCTCAGGAAAACGAGGCGGGCTCCATCGCTGACAAGATTGCCTCCATGTACAACAGCGCCATGGACAGCGTCAGCCTGAACAAGCAGGGGCTCGAACCTATCCGCGAGGACTTGCAGAGCATTGCAGCCTGCTATGATGCTAAGGAGCTCTTCCGCCTCTACTCCTCGCTGCAGGTGAAGGGCATTGGCGGAATGTTCGGTTACTACATCGATGCCGACATCAAGGACAGCAAGAACAACCTGCTACAGGTGCGCCAAAGCGGTCTGCACATGCGGCAGAGGGACTACTATCTCGACACCGACACAGCCACCGAAGCCATCCGCGAGGCCTACAAGCAGTACATGAGCAATATGTTCCTGCGCTGCAAGGTAGCCAAGGAGGAGGACTGCGCACAGCGCGTCAGCGATGTACTGGCTATCGAGACACGCTTGGCCAAAGCATCGAAGAGCAACACGGAGCTGCGCGACGACGAGGCCAACTACCACAAGATGGCCACTAGCCAGTTCTACAAGCAATACCCAGGCTTGCAGCTACAGCACTACCTCAGCATCCACGGTGCCGACAAGGCACGCGAGCTGAGCGTGGGACAGCCTGACTTCATGAAAGAGGTGGAAGCCATCTGGAACGACACACCGCTGCAGACACTGAAGGACTATGTCAGCTGGCAGCTCATCGATGCCGCCTCCAGCTACCTCGACGATGTCATGCGTGCCGAGAACTTTGCCTTCTATGGCAAGGTCATGAGCGGACGTCAGGAGGACCGCCCACGATGGAAGCGTGCCGTCAGTGCCACCGAAGGTGCGCTGGGCGAGGCCGTAGGTCAGCTCTATGTCGAGAAATTCTTCCCTGCCAAGGCCAAGGAGCGCATGACGGAGCTTGTGCGCAACTTGCAGGTGGCGCTTGGCGAACGTATCGATGCCCAGGAATGGATGTCCGATTCCACGAAGGCCGTGGCCCACGATAAGCTCAATGCCTTCGTCGTCAAGATTGGCTACCCCGATAAATGGAAGGACTACAGCAAGCTGGAGATTGGCCGCAACTACTGGACCAATGTCAAGAATGTCGCCGTTTGGGAGAACTTCGACGAGATTGAGCGCCGACTCAACAAACCCGTGGATAACACCGTGTGGTACATGACACCACAGACTGTGAACGCCTACTACAACCCCACAACCAACGAGATATGCTTCCCCGCAGGCATCCTGCAGCCGCCCTTCTTCGACATGAATGCCGACGATGCCTTCAACTACGGCGCCATCGGCGTGGTCATCGGACATGAGATGACCCACGGCTTCGACGACCAGGGCGCGAAGTACGACAAGGACGGCAACCTGCGCCAATGGTGGACCGACGAGGACACGCGCCGCTTCGAGGAACGTACACATGTGATGCGCGACTTCTTCAACAAGATTGAGGTCCTGCCCGGTCTCCATGCCGACGGACAGCTCACGCTCGGCGAGAACATGGCCGACCACGGCGGACTGCAGGTGGCCTTCCAAGCCTTCCAGAACGCCACGAAGAAAGCACCCCTAATGGCAGCCGCTCCCGAGGGTGCTCCTAAGGGCTCGCGCTCCTTCACCCCCGAGCAGCGCTTCTTCATCGCCTACGCCAGCGCTTGGGCAGGTAATATCCGAGACGAGGAAATCCGTAACCTCACCAAGGCCGATCCACACTCGCTGGGCCGCTGGCGCGTAAACGGCGCCCTGCCACACATCGATGCCTGGTACGAGGCCTTCGGCATCACCGAGTCCGACCCCATGTTTGTTCCCAAGAACGAACGCGTCACCATTTGGTAATTATACATTGTCCATTATCCATTTTTAGTCCGTGCCTCTAACACTTCCCGATAGGCTACCTGCCATCAATCTCCTCAAGAAGGAGAACATCTTCGTGATGGACACCTCACGTGCCACCTCGCAGGACATACGTCCTTTGCGTATCGTGGTGCTGAACCTGATGCCCATCAAGATCACCACCGAGACCGACCTTGTGCGCGTGCTCTCCAACACGCCCCTGCAGCTGGACCTCACGCTGATGAAGATCAAAAGCCACACCTCGAAGAACACGCCCGTCGAGCATATGCGCGCCTTCTATAAGGATTTCGAGCTACTGCGCCATCAGAAGTTCGACGGGATGATCATCACGGGTGCCCCAGTGGAACACCTCGACTACGGGGATGTGACCTACTGGGACGAGCTGTCCGAGATCTTCGCCTGGGCACGCACCAACGTGACCTCGACGCTCTATATCTGCTGGGCCGCGCAAGCAGGACTCTTCTACCACTACGGCGTTCCCAAGTACCCGCTGCCGGCCAAGATGTTCGGCATCTTCCCACAGACACCCTTGCAGCCCAGCCTACCCATTTTCCGAGGCTTCGACGATGTATTCCAAATGCCCCACAGCCGTCACACCGAGATACGCCGAGAGGACATCGAAGCTGTGAAAGGGCTCACCATCATCGCCGAGAGTGAGGAGTCGGGCGTCAGCATCGTCATGGCGCGCGAAGGCCGTGAGTTCTTCATCACGGGCCACGCCGAGTACTCACCCCTGACACTCGACACTGAGTACCGTCGCGACTTGGCGAAGGGTCTGCCCATCGCCATGCCGCGCCACTACTACCGCAACGACGACCCCGACCAAGGGCCCCTCGTCAGCTGGCGTGCCCACGCGAACCTCTTGTTTACCAACTGGCTCAACTACTACGTCTATCAAGAGACGCCCTACGACATCGAGATGATTCATGGTTAATGGCTCAAGGCCCCATAGATTGTAAATAGTACGTTGACAGATCGTAAATCCATAGAGCTGCTCTCTCCAGCCCGCAACCTGGAATGTGGCATCGAGGCCATCCGTCATGGCGCAGATGCCGTATATATCGGTGCACCGCGCTTCGGAGCCCGGGCCGCGGCAGGCAACAGCATCGAGGACATCGCTGCGCTCGTGCGCTTTGCCAAGCCCTACGGAGTGAAAATCTATGTGACCGTCAATACCCTTCTCTACGACGAGGAACTACCTGCCGTGGACGCGTTGATAGGAGAGCTGCAGGCTGCGGACGTGGATGCGTTGATTGTTCAAGACGAGCGTCTTATGACACTGAATCGCGGCCGTCTGCCCTTGCACAGCTCCACGCAGATGGACAACCGCACCATCGCCGATGTCCGTGCGCGTCAGGCCGCAGGCTATGAGCAGACTGTGCTGGCACGCGAGCTCTCGTTGGAGGACATCCGTACCATCCATGAAGCAGTGCCCGAAATGCCTTTGGAGGCCTTCGTGCACGGAGCCCTCTGCGTCAGCTACAGCGGTCGCTGCTACGCCAGCGAGTACTGCTTCGGGCGTAGCGCCAACCGCGGCGAGTGTGCGCAGTTCTGCCGCCTGCCCTTCGACCTCATAGACGCCGACGGAAAAATAGTTACTGTTCCTTCGGGCTCTCCCGAAGGCCTTCCCGAAGGCTCCCCCCTTCGCCAGCGCCACCTGCTTTCCCTGAAAGATATGAACCGCTCGGCGGACCTTGAAGCGATGATGGACGCAGGCATCACCTCGTTTAAGATCGAGGGGCGCCTGAAAGATGTCGCCTACGTCAAGAACATTACCGCCTACTACCGCCAGCGCATCAATGCCATCCTGGCGCGCCGGCCGAAGGACTACTGTCGCGCCTCACTCGGCACCTCGACCATCTCCTTCACGCCCAACCCGCTGAAGAGTTTCAACCGCGGCTTCACCGATTACTTCCTGCATGGTCGCACACGCGAGCCCATCCACCAACCGCTGACGCCCAAATCGCTGGGCGAACCTCTTGGATCGTACGCCACCCTCACGCATAAGGGTGGGGTGGGGGCTCTCCACAACGGCGACGGCCTCTGCTTCTTTACCCCTGACGGCCAGTTGCACGGTTTCCGCGTGAACAGCGTCGATGCACAGGGGCGCATCCATCCCGCTGACCCTTCCGTGCTCAAGTTCATGCGCTCTGACACACCTCTCTATCGCAATTTCGATGCCGACTTCGAGCGCCAACTTGCTCGCCCCACCGCAGACCGTCGCATCCCTGTCCGCTGGCTCATCGAAGACCATGAAACAGGCTTCCGCCTGACGCTGACCATCAAAGAAACGGGCGTCTCGGTGTCCTCTACCACCTACGTGCAAGAACTCGAACCCGCCCATACCCCGCAGGCCGACAATATCCGCCGCCAGCTGATGCGCCTGGGCGACACACCCTACACCTGCACCGAGGAAGATATCGAGATCCGCTTCTCCGACAATTGGTTCATCCCTGCTTCTGTGCTGGGTGAATGGAGACGGGCGGTGGTGGCATCCCTCGGCCTTAAGCATTCTGTTCGTGCGCCGCAATGCGGCACGCAAACAGAATGCTTAAGGCCGAGGGATGAGGCTTTAATGACCTGCCGTCACTGTCTGCGTTATGCCCTCGGCTATTGCACGCGCGGCGGGCAGCGTCTCCCCTATCGCGAGCCACTCTCCCTGCGCCTCGCCGATGGTCGCACATTCCCCCTTCACTTCGACTGCAAAGCGTGTGAAATGCAAGTGCTGAAGGATTAAAGACTATGGATTATGATGAAAAGATATCCTTTATTATCTATCATTTATCATTGGTCATTGGTTATCGCCTTTGCGATAACCCTCACCTCCTGCTACAACCCGCCCCAGCACATCATCCTTGACACCGCTGAGAGTGCGGCCGACAGCACAGCACAACGCCTCAGCCGCCCCTACGGCGTGGGCTACAACCTCCTCGTAAACACCGACAGTCTCCTGCTGCTGGAGGAGCGCCCCATGCACTGGAGCGAGGGTGCCATGGAAAGTAGCGACAGCGTATGGCTGTGGAAGCACAACCAAATCGTCATCGCCGCCATGACCACCATCCCCGAAGATTCGGTAGATAGTGTGTGGGTGAAGGTGGCACGCGACCAGGACACCATGGGTTGGCTCCACGAGAGCGACCTCCTCAAAGCCTCTACGCCCGATGATCCCATCAGCCAGTTCATCCTGTTCTTCTCTAACGGCCACGTCCTGTGGTTCCTGATGATTACGGCCGTAGCGGCAGCCATCGCCCTTGTGCATCTCGTGCGTCGTAAGCGTTTCCGCATGATTCACCTCGATGACATTCCAAGTATCTATCCGACGCTGCTCACGACCGCCCTCACCACCTCCGCATGGCTTTATGCACTCATCCAGCACAGCGCGCCGCAGATGTGGGTGACGTTCTACTTCCATCCTACCTTGAACCCGTTCTCACAGCCCTTGCTGCTGTGCTTCTTCCTATGCTCCGTATGGGCGTTGTTCCTGCTGTCTATCGCCGTGCTCGACGATGTCCTGCGCCTGCTGCGAGGCACCGAGGCCATCCTCTATCTATTGGCATTGCTGGCTGTCTGCATGATTATCTATCTGGTCATCTCGCTGACGCCCATCGTGGTGGCCGCCATCCTCGCCCTCGCCTACATCGTCTTCGCCTTTTACCGCTACATCGCCTTTGCCCGCGCCCGCTATCTCTGCGGCCGCTGCCACCAACGCCTGCAGCAGAAAGGCAAATGTCCCTACTGCGGCGCCATCAACGATTGAACGCTAAATAAGCCACAAAGAAAGAGGACACTCCCACACGGGAATGTCCTCTTTTCTTTTGGAATACGTGCATTAGAACAGCGGTGAGGGATAAACACCGTCATCAACGAGCTTCTTGATGCGCTCTACGGTACCGGGACGGTCAGCAGCGTAGGTAACGCCGAACCACTTGGAGGTCGTGTCGAGCACCTTGCAAGTGGCGGTGCCGTCGTTGATGAGCTTATCCATCATGAGGGGGATGAAGAACTCAGCCTTCAGGTTCGTCATGTTCTTCGGGTCGGAGAGGAACTCCTTGAAGTACTCCTCGCTATAAGCGAAGTAGTCGGGTGTGAAGCCCCACATGTTCATGGAAACGGGCACGTTCGCACCACCCACGGGCACCCACTTGTCGCCATCCTTGTAGCAGATCTCACCATCGATGGTGTCAATCTCTGTGCGCTCCACGATGTCCTTGAGGTTGCCGTTCTCGTCGGTGTTGCACACGCCACGAGCCACGCTACCGTTCTCAGAGAGCGTGTTGCCCACGCGGAAGCCCACCATGGCATACTTGCCCTTTGAGCCCTCGGGGAGTTCAGAGAGGAACTTACCAATGGCCATGAAGGCATCGCGGTTGTAGAAGTCGTCGCAGTTGATGACGCAGAAGGGCTCCTTGATGATGTCCTTACCCATCAGCACAGCGTGGTTGGTACCCCAAGGCTTCACGCGGCCTTCGGGAACCTTGAAGCCTGCGGGCAGGTCGTCGAGGGCCTGGAAGCAGAGTTCACAGGGCACGTGGCCTTCGTACTTCTTCAGAATCTGGTTGCGGAACTGGTCTTCGAAGTCGCGACGGATGACCCACACGATTTTGCCAAAGCCAGCCTGAATGGCATCGTAGATGGAGTAGTCCATGATGGTTTCACCATTGGGGCCGAGTGCGTCGAGCTGCTTCAAACCACCATAACGGCTGCCCATGCCGGCAGCAAGAAGAAAGAGGGTTGGTTTCATTTGTTTAACGTTATTAAAAGTTAGGTTTATAGGGTTCTGCCTGCAAAATTACTAATAATTATTTTACGGACAGCAAAAAATAAGAAAAACTTTGCCTCTTCACACACATTTCATGCTTTCGTGTACCTTTTCTTTCCATTTTTTGATTACCTTTGTCCGCAAAATCAACTCATCACATGCTTGCAAAGACCTATTCCGCCAGTGTCAATGGAATAATTGCCATCCCCGTGACCATCGAGGTGAATGTTGTTCCTACTTCCAACGAGGCTTCAGAACATAAAATCATCGTGGGACTCCCCGACAGCAGTGTCAAGGAAAGCTTCAGCCGCATCGAGGCTGCGATGGCCAACATAGGCCTTAAGACACCGAGGGAGAACATTACCGTCAACCTTGCCCCCGGGGACATCCGTAAGGAGGGCACAGGCTTCGACCTCCCCATCGCCATGGGCATCCTGATGGCCAATGCCATCGTCAGCGCCAACAATGCCGACCGTTTCATGCTTGTCGGCGAGCTCAGCCTCGACGGCAGCCTGCAGCCCATCCGCGGTGCACTGCCCATCGCCATCAAAGCCCGCGAGATGGGCTACGAGGGTCTTATCGTGCCCGAGCAAAACGTCCACGAAGCCGCCGTCGTGAACCGTCTCAAGGTCTATGGTGCCAGCAGTATACAACAAGTCATCGAGTTCTTCAACGGTTTGTCGGACAGACTGCAGCCCACCGTCATTGACACCCGCGCCGAGTTCTACGCCCACCACGAAGAGCTCCACCTCGACTTCGCTGATGTCAAAGGTCAGGAGAATGTGAAGCGCGCTTTCGAGGTGGCGGCCGCTGGCGGACATAACTTGATTATGGTAGGCCCGCCGGGCGCCGGCAAGAGCATGATGGCGCGTCGTCTGCCCAGCATCCTGCCACCGCTGTCGCTGGCCGAGAGCCTGGAAACCACACAGATACACAGCGTTGCTGGTAAACTCAAAGGCGGTACTGGCCTCATCACCGAGCGCCCCTTCCAGTCACCCCACCACACTGTATCGCAGGTCGCCCTTGTCGGCGGTGGCACTAACCCCATGCCAGGCGAGATCTCGCTGGCACATAACGGAGTCCTCTTCCTCGACGAGCTGCCGGAGTTTCCGCGTGCCGTCCTCGAAGTGCTGCGCCAACCCCTCGAAGACCGCAAGATCACCGTCTCGCGCGCCAAGTATAGCATCGAATATCCTTGTAACTTCATGTTCGTGGCTTCCATGAACCCCTGTCCTTGCGGCTACTACAACCACCCCACGAAACCCTGCCAGTGTACCCCCGGACAGATACACAAGTACATGAACAAGATTAGCGGCCCCCTTCTTGACCGTATCGACATACAAATCGAGATCACACCCCTCAGCTTCAACGACCTAAGTCGTACGCAACCCGGCGAGCACTCCGCTGCCATCCGCGAGCGCGTCATCGCTGCACGTAAGATACAGGAAGAACGCTACCGTGCCTACCCCGGCATCCACTGCAACGCTCAGATGACGCCTGCCCTCATGCGCCAGTATGCCACTCCTGCCCCACAGGACATGGCCATGCTTCGCGAGGTCATCAACCGCCTCCAGCTCTCCGCACGTGCCTACGACCGCATCCTCCGTCTTGCGCGCACCATCGCTGACCTCGAAGGTTTTCCCGACATCCAAACCCATCATCTCTCAGAGGCCGTCAGCTACCGCAACCTCGACCGCGAAACGTGGGGAGAGTGACAATAAACGGTAAATGATAAATCGTCAGATGGTGAATAGACAAACGGAAATTAAATAACTCAACCAATAAGTTACAACTATAAAAAAGACCTTAACTACACTGATATTGCTCATCTGCGGCATCGTTCTCTCATGGGCCGACGGTTCATTCCGCACTGCACGCTATGACGGCTTCAAGGTGTTATCTCCTAAGGCCGGCAGTATCCTGATGATTGGCAACAGCATCACCGACATGCACATCTGGCAGGAAGTGTTCCGTGATGCCAACGGCAACTACCTTCCCATCTGCAACCGCGGTAACTCGGGTTCCTACTCCACGGAGCAGAGCGAGAACATCGAGAGCTACATCGCCAACGGGCCATCCAAGGTGTTCCCGTATCCGTTGAGACAGGCAACACCAACTATGCCATGTCCAGGCGCCGCAACACCATCGGAACAGCCATCACGGATGGTCGCGACATTGTGGCAGGAACGAACGTCGGCGACTACACTGAAGCTGGCGTCAGCCGAAAAGCGTGGTTTTCTGCGGAAAGCCGCGCTTTTCGGTAGCTTACTCGTTTATCTTCTCCATATTCTCTCGCGCGATGCGCATGAACTCCTGCACATAGGCATCGTTGAGGAACTGGGGTGAGGCGAGGGTGACGAGCTCCTCGATTTGCGGGGTGAGCATGGGCGGCAGGCTGGAGGTGACGACCATGAAGATGCCGGGCGCCAGGACGTTGTCCATATTGTCCTTGATGAAACGCGCCACGAGTTCGTTCTCCTGGGCATTCAGGATGGCAGCCTCCTGGCTCAGTTGGCGCAGGATGTCATCGTGGTCATAGCCGTCGAGAATCATACGACTCTCGCGGCGCGGGAGTGCGGCTATCTGCTCATCGAGCAAGGTCTTGCGGCGGATGAAGGCGAAGAGCGTGTCGTTGAGTGCAGAACCTTCCACCTTATTTTCATTCTCGTCGAGTGTCATCGTTAGCGGTGTCTCACGCTCCAGCACAAAGGGCATCACGCTCTGCTCATCCAGAAAGAGGAAGACCATGCAGGTGGTGTCCTGCTCCGGGCCGCTGAAGGCAAACTTTCCGTGTGTCACGCTGACTGAGTCGATGGCCTGCAGGTCGCCGTCGCGATAAACGCGCAGGTATAGCGTGCGGCCTTCCAGCTCGGGGATGGAGCTGGTGCCCTGAATATCGATATGCGGTTTGCATCCCGTCAGCGCAAACAGGAGAATGAATAATAATGGACAATGGACAATGGACAATTTATGTTTCATCTCTAATCTCTAATCTTTAATCTCTAATCTCTTCTCTATAATGTCATACGCCTGCTGCATCATGACGCGCTCCGTCTCGGTGTTCTGTGCAGCGTCCTCTGAGGGCGCGGGCGGCGTGATGGCGGGGTGAATGGTCATCGTCAGTGGGTGCCAGTTAACCAGGTTGACATAGCCCTTGCTGCGCGGCAGCACCTCGAAGGAACCGTTGATGGTGATGGGCAACAGGGGCAGCTGCAGCTCCGTAGCCAGCTGGAAGGCGCCACGCTTGAACTTGCGCAGGCGGCCGTCCCATGTGCGGGCGCCCTCGGGGAACACCACCAGCGACACGCTGCCCTGCAGCACCTGCCGTGCACGGTCGTGGGTTTCTTTCATCTTTCGGGGACCACCCTTCTGATCCACGAAGATAAAGCCGGCACTCTCGCAGGCTTTGCCGATGAACGGCATCCGGCGCAGTTCCGACTTCAGCATCCATTTGAACGGGCGGTTCAGGAAGCCATAGATGAGGAAGATGTCGAAGGCACCCTGATGGTTGGGAATGAAGATATAGCTCTGCTGCGGGTCCATGTTCTCGCGCCCTTCTACCTTCACGGGCAGGAAGAGCAAACGTATCATAGCCTGCGACCACAGCTTGCCGGGATAGTAGCTCCAGAACGCAGCATTTCCCACGCGGCAGCCCACGATGGTGGCGAGCGCCGTCAGCAACGTCAGCAGCAACAGCAGCGGCGAAATGAGAATCTGGTAGGCGTAATATAAAACCTTCATGTCTTTTGTGTGATGTGTTAAATATTGGCTTTCCCTCCACCCTCTTCTTTCTTCAACTCAGCAGGGATGCGGAAAGCGGTATAGAGTTCCAGAATACAGGCTACGGTGAGGCACACGACCCACTCGTTCCTGATGGCAAAGCCGAAGCGCCCCACCTGCATGATCATGCAACAGGCGGTACACAACAGGGCTATGCCACCGAGGATTTGCTGGCGGCGCAGGCGTCGGAGCACGAAGTTCTTGCCCTCATAGCGCTGCAGCATCTGCAACGGAACGAAGATGACTGCGCCTACAGTGAACACCACCGTCCCCGCCAACGGCAGCAGCATGAAGCCCGCCGCGCCGATGAGCATCAGCACAGCCGCCATCTGCTGTAGCAGGAGTTGCGTTTTCGTCAGCTCATTCATCATAGGAGAAAACATACAAATCTTCGTTGGCGCGCTTCATGAGATAGCGTTCACGCGCCATGCGCTCCACAGCCTCCGGACTGTTTTCCAGCGCGTTAAGCTGCTCGGTCTCAGCATCGTACTCGGTCTGGTACTTGTCAATCTCACGCTTCAGGTTACCGATTTCCACCTGTCGCTGGTAGCGGACATAGAGGCTGTTCTCATCGAGCACGCCGATGATCAGCAGGAAGATGAAGATGGCGACCCAGTACTTGTAGCGTCGCACATAGTTCCAATAGGTTAAAAACTTGCTCATTATTCCTTATTTTCTTTCATTCTCGCCGCGAAGATAAGCAAAAGTTTAGAGTTGGTGATTGAAAAGTTGAAAGTTTTTTTCGTTCGACGTCGTTTTTTCAATCTTTTTATGTAATTTTGCCCGCAAAACCGAGAATAATATGTCCGAATACATCGTATCAGCACGCAAATACCGCCCGATGACCTTCGACTCCGTCGTCGGTCAGGGCGCGATAGCCACGACGCTGAAGAATGCCATCAAGGCCAACAAACTGGCACATGCCTATCTTTTCTGCGGTCCGCGCGGCGTGGGCAAGACCACCTGTGCCCGCATCTTCGCCAAGACCATCAACTGTCTCAACCCGCACGACGACGGCGAGGCCTGCAACGAGTGCGAGTCCTGTCAGGCGTTCAACGAGCAGCGCTCGCTGAACATCCACGAGCTGGATGCCGCCTCGAACAACTCCGTCGATGACATCCGCAACCTCATCGAGCAGGTACGCATCCCGCCCCAGATAGGCAAGTACAAGGTGTTCATCATCGACGAGGTGCACATGCTCTCCACCTCCGCCTTCAACGCCTTCCTCAAGACCTTGGAGGAACCGCCCGCCCACGCCATCTTCATCCTCGCCACCACCGAGAAGCACAAGATCCTGCCCACCATCCTCAGCCGCTGCCAGATCTATGATTTCCAGCGCATGAGCGTGGAGAACATGGTGAAGCATCTCGCCTACGTGGCAGAGAAGGAAGGCTACACCTGCGAACCCGCAGCGCTGAACGTCATCGCCCAGAAGGCCGACGGCGGTATGCGCGATGCCCTCAGCATCTTCGACCAGGTCGTCAGCTACACTGGCGGCGACATCACCTACCAGCGCGTCATCGAGAACCTCAACGTCCTCGACTACGACTACTATTTCCGCCTCGTGGACTTCATGCTGGAGAAGAAGATCAGCGAGAGCCTGCTGCTCTACAACGAGATCCTCGGCAAAGGCTTTGAGGGCGGCCCGTTCATCAGCGGTCTCGCCAGCCACCTGCGCGACGTCCTCGTATGCCACGATCCGCAGACCGCCTCGCTCCTGGAGGTCAGCGATGACATTCGCCAACGCTATGTCGAGCAGGCCAAGCGCTGCAAGGCCCAGTGGCTCTATCGCGCCATCCGCCTCTGCAACGACTGCGACCAGGCTTACCGCACCAGCCGCAACAAGCGCCTGCAGGTGGAGCTCACACTCATCGAGTGTGCCCAGGCCACCGACGATGAGCCTGGTGCGGGGCGTCGCCCCGTACGTATCTTAAAACCCATCTTCAGCCTCCTGGCAGCAGCTGCCAAGGAGACTGCCCCCGTTGCCACTCCGCAACAGCCCGCTACTGCAAAACTCACTGCGCAACCCACTGTTGCACAAACCATAACCCCGTCCAACGTGCCCAATCCGTTGGACCGGAAGATCCCCCTCCCCTCTGCGACGACGCCCAAGCGCCCCACCCTGAAAATGGGCAAGCTGGCACCATCCATCCACCGCACGGCAGCCAGCACAGCCACCACATCTGCACCCGTCGCCACCCCAGCCACCGTCGAGGAGGCACCCGTCGCAGCTC
This sequence comes from uncultured Prevotellaceae bacterium, assembly GCA_946415705.1. GTDB lineage: Bacteria > Bacteroidota > Bacteroidia > Bacteroidales > Bacteroidaceae > Physcousia. The sequence continues at coordinate 10,521 of CAMKTN010000014.1, read as the reverse complement.
CCCAGGAGAACCGCGACCTTGTCTCTACGGAAGTGCTGCTGCAATGGCAGGCCTTCATCAACACGATGCCCCAGGAAGAGACCGCGCTGGCACAACGCATGAAGATCATGCAACCCGCCATCACGGATGCCCACGAGGGCCGCATCGAGGTGCTCGTGGAGAACCAGGAGATTGCCGATATGCTGAGCAAGATTGCGCAGCGCATCACCGCTTTCATGCAGGCTCCGCTGCAGCACAGCGGCATCACCATCACCTTCCGCATCCCCGAGCAGGGAGAGCAAGTCATCAAGCCACGCAACAAGCGCGAGCAGTTGCGCCATTTCTGCGACCTCAACTCGTCGCTCATCTCCCTCGGTAAGAGCTTTAAGCTGGAGCTGTCATAATCATGGTCGCCCTCCCCGCCTACGTTCACCCCTTCGAGCAGCTGGACGACCCGCTGCCCACCGCCTTCACCTTTCCGTTCCGCTATACACCCCACCCGCTCTGTGTGAGGGCTGCCGCCATCGTGCAGCAACAGCTTCGTGAGATGAGCGTCACGGAAGGGAAGATGTTCGGAGTGATGGTGGTGAGAGTGAAGAATGAAGGAGTGAATAGTGAAAATTTATTTTTTCTTGCGGCTTACTCCGGCCAGCTGATGCGAAGCTACTCGCATCCGTGGTTTGTGCCGCCTGTCGTGGACTACCTGGATCCCGACAGCTACTTCCAGCGTGAGCAGTCCGCCATCATGGCGCTCAGCCGCCGCATGGAGGAGCTGCACGCGAACGAAGCGATTCGCCAAGCCCGCCAGCGCCTGACAGCCCTCGTGCAGGAGCGCGACGCTGCCATCGCTAAGGCGAAAGCGGAATCCGACGCCCACAAGCTATCTCAGGAGGAACAGACGAATGCGCCTGACTATATCCGCCAGCGCCAGTTCCTGAAGGCCAACATCCATCGTGCCAAGCAGTTGCACAAGGAAGAGATCATGGCCCTCGAACAACAGATGACGGCCCACAACGCCCTCTCCCGCGACCTCTTCGAGGAGCGCAAGCGCCGCAGCGAAGCCCTCCAGCAGTGGCTCTTCGAGCAGTTCGAGATGCTGAACGCCCAAGGCGAGCGCAAGAACCTCCTCGACATCTGGCAGGGTGCCTTCATCCCCTCCGGCGCCGGCGAGTGCTGTGCACCAAAGCTGCTGCAGACAGCCTATCAGCTGGGCTTGCAACCGCTGGCGATGGCCGAGTTCTGGTGGGGGCCGTCCCATCCCCAACACTACCGCCAACCTGGCGCTTTCTTTCCCGCCTGCCACAGCAAATGCCGTCCCATCCTGGGACACATGCTGCGCGGCCTGAACGTGGAGGCCGACCCCGCCGGTCACTATGAGCAGGCTCTGCGCCCCGTGCGTGTGCTATGGGAGGACGAGCAGCTGGCAGTCATCGAGAAACCCGAGGGTTGGTGCAGCATCCCGGGGCGCTCCGACCAGGCCAACCTCTTCGATGAGGCCCTGCGCCTGTGGCCCGACATTGAGGGCAGCGTCATCGTGCATCGCCTGGATCAAGACACGTCCGGGGTGATGGTCCTCGCCAAAACAGCCCGCACCCATCGGGCGCTGTGTCAGCAGTTTGAACATCGCGAAGTGAAAAAGAAATATATAGCCTTGCTCGAAGGACCTATCGCACAGGGCGAGGGCATCCTATCGCTGCCCATCGGCCCCGACCTCGACGATATGCCGCATCAGCACGTGGATCACGAGCAAGGCAAGGAAGCCGTCACACACTACGTGGTGCTTGGCACTGAGGAGCACAAGGGACAAAGAGTGACACGCGTGGCCTTCTACCCCCAAACGGGTCGCACCCACCAGCTGCGCGTCCACGCCTCCGCGCCTGAAGGCCTCCACACCCCCATCCTTGGCGACCGCCTCTACGGTCACGTCGCCGACCGCCTCTACCTGCATGCCGAGACCCTGGAGTTCACCCATCCCACAACAGGCGAGCGCCTGCGATTTGAGGTGCCAGCTCCGTTTTAAGGGTTCAAGAGTTCAAGAGTTCAAAGGTTCAATGAATGTCCTCCGAAGATGTGGAAACGGTAGGTGAAAGTGAGGAGGACATAGGAGAGTACGCGCTCGCTGTCGCCGTCCGTACGCGCTGTCGCCGTGACGCTGCGGTTCACCATATCGCGCTGTCGCAGGATGTCGTTCCAGCGGAGGGTGAACATCGCATTCCTCCGCTTCAGGAAGGAGTAGGTAACTTGCGCATTCCATATCCATTGGTTAGTATTCATCACCTCATCGGCAAAGCCGCGACGACAATGCAGGTTCAGGTCTGTGGAGATGTTCAGTCCGAAATAGAAGTTCAAGATGCCGCTGAAGCCCGCCGAGTAGTTGTAGGTGTCGAGGTCTGAGGCCGACGTGGCCGTCGCGCGCGAGGCATTGTAGCTGCCGCCCACGTTGAGGTTCAGCTCCAGCGAGTTCTTGAGCCACGATATAGGCTCGTCGCCGTCGAGGGCATCGTCGGCATAGACGGGCACCACATCGAAATCCTGGCGGTAGGTGAAGCGTGCGCTCTGGTGGACATTGTTGCTGTTCACGACATTCTTCACCGTCGCCTTCTCTGCCGAACGATAGACATAGCCGTTGGCGGTGGTGTGATTATAGGAGGTGTTGGTGTTGATGCGGAAGCGACGGTCGCGCAGGGCGGTGTTGAAGTTGAAGTTCGTGCTGGCGTTCCAGTTACCGTTGATGTTCACGGGCATGCTCACGCGCCCACCCGTCTGGTCATTGTATTCAGTGCGGTTGGTGGTGGCGTTCTGCGTGGCGCGGGCGCTGGCATTGAGGTTGAACGTGCGCTGCAGGTCGGGGATGTTGAGCCGCCACTCCGCCCGCGCATTATGCGTGAAGCTGGGCTTCAGCGTGGGGTTACCAATGCGTATGTTCAGCGGGTTGGCATTGGAGAGCGTGTCAGGGATGAGGTCGGTGATGGAGGGTTGTCCGCTCTGCCCGCCGTAGCGCGCCTCTATCTGGTGCTGGCGCGAAAAGCGGTAGCGGAAGTTGATGGTCGGCGACCAGTTCACGACGGTGCGCGACACATCGTAGTGCTTGAAGCCTTTCGTGTAGTCCACCTCGTTGACCTGCGGCTGCACGTTGATGCCCGCGTTGAGGCGCACCTTGGACGTGATGAAGCGGTATTGCACGCGTGCGTCGTGGTTCTGGTAGTGGTTCTTGGTGTAGCTGCACTGCGCCGTGTCAGGTGTGGCGAGGCCTAGGTGTCCCTCGTAGTTCTCTACATCCAACCCGTAGGCCGTCACAAAGGGGTCGAAGATGCTGGCCACATCGCGGCGGCGGTCCGTGAAGCGGTAGGAGTAGTTATAGGAGAACTGCAGGAAATGCCCCGTCGCCAGCGGCTCGGTGTAGGAGACGCGCGCCGAGATGTTGCGCCCTGCGCTGTAGGCATCGTCGTACTGGATCTTGTGATAGATGGAGTCGCCGCCTGTGCGCGCCAGCAGCTGGTAGTAGTCAATCAGCGAGTAGTTGCTGGTGTTGCCGTCGTTCTGGTTCAGGCCTCCGTTGAGGTTGAAGGTGATGTTGCGCCCAGCCTTGCGCAGTCGTCGGTTCACCTGTATGGCGAGGTTACCCGAGATGGCGCGGTTGTCGTTCTGGTTGGCTGTCAGATTGTGGTTCACGCCGATGCCGCGCAGCTGCTCCAGCTGCCTCAGCGGGTCGGTGGCGTAGTCATAGGGATTCTCGCTGAACGTGGCACTCTCGTTGCGCGAACGGCTGTCGGTCTTGTTGAACGTGAACTCCGGGCGCATCAGGATGTTGGTCATCGTGTCCGGCTTCCATTCGATGCGCCAGCGCGACTCAAAGGAGGCGCCGTGGCCCGCATTGCTGCTCTCGCGGTTGCTGTAGGCTGCCGTGCGGTTCTCGAAGTTCTGCGAGTTGCTCCACGAGGAGCCCCGCGACTGGTTGAAGCGCCCTGTGGCGCCGCCGTTCAGCTCCAGCTTCTTCCACTCCAGGTTGAGGCTCGCCGCCACATCCTGGTTGTCGCGCATGCCGTTGCCGTCGGTGTTGTTGGCATTGCCCACGACGCCCACCTTCTGCTTGTCCAGGAAGCGATAGACGTCGGCGTGGCCCGTGTAGCGCCGCTCCGTGCCGTAGCCGCCCGTCGCGCGCCCGAACCATCCGCGCCGCTTGTCCTTCTTGATTTCGAGGTCCAGCACCGTCTGCTCCTCGCCGTCGTCGATGCCGGTGATGCGTGCCAGGTCGCTCTGCTTATCATAGGCCTTCACCTTATCCACGATGTCGGCGGGGATGTTCTTGAGCACCGTCTGTTGGTTGCGCCCGAAGAACTCCTTGCCATCCACGAGGATCTGCCGCACCTCCTTGCCGTTGTGCGTGATTTTGCCATCCTCGTCGATGACGATGCCCGGCAGCTTCTTGATGAGCTCCTCCACCATCGAGCCCGGCGGCACCGTGAAGGCAGAGGCGTTGTACATCACCGTGTCGTCCACGACCGTCATCTCCGGCAGCTTACCCTCCACCACAGCCTCCGCCATCATCGTGGCATCCTCGCGCAGGAGGATGTCCTGCACCCGCTTGTTGCCGCTCTTGCCGCTGAGGTTGAGTTGGAATGTCTGTGCCTTGAAGCCCATGAACGACACCTTCACCGTATATTTCCCCTCCGGCACACCGGGGATGAGGAACAGGCCGTTCTCCTGCGTCTGCCTACCCGCCACCATCTTGCCTGTGGAGTCGTTGACGGCCACATTGGCGCCTGGCAACGGCTTCAGCGTAGAACTCTCATAGACAGTTCCACGGACATTGAACCATTGTGCTTGTGCGGGTTCGGGGCATAAAAAGATGGCGGCGACCACGAGTGCCACCGCCATCCAAAATCTAATCAATTTCATGTGCCCTCTTATGCGGGTTGGCATAAGTGTGACACCCATTTAGCGCAATGGTTTAATCGACAACACAGTTTTTTCGTAATTTCGATGAAATTAGATGAAAAAACTGGTTCGCCCCTTACTCCAGCGGAATCTCCGGGTGCTGCACAGCCAGCGGCATGCCCTCCTGCGCGAGGTAGAACATGTAGAGGATCACGTCCTTCGTGCCGCGGTTCTCGCCGTGGTGGATGGTGTTGACCATCTCCACGACAGCCTCGCCCTCATGCACCACCTTCGTCTTGCCGTCCTGACCAATGATGGTCAGCTCGCCCTGCACCAGCACGCCGTAGTTCATCACGGGGTGATGGTGCCAGCCCAGCTTCTTACCGGCAGGGAACACATACTTCACGGCCACGAGTTCGGGGCGGCCCTGCAGGTAGTCGGGCAGCTCCACGCCGTCCCAGCTCTGCGAGGTACGAATGAGCTCCGTGCTCTGCACCTCCTGTGCGCAGGCATCTTTGCTGGGGTGCCAAATCACGCAGGCTACGATGACGATGAGTGCGAGGAAGACTACTACTGGAAGAATTCTCTTGTTTTTCATAATCATAATGCTTTTCAGTTCATTTTGCGTGCAAAAGTACGCCTTTTTCCTGAGAAAACGCATCGATGCAACGTTTTTTATCAAAATGTTCTTTAATTTTTGCCCTCCCCGCACCGCCCTCTTTCAGATTATGACTACTTTTGCATCGTTAATGATTCGTCCTGCCAGCTTGCTGGCTTAACTCCCTTTTTAACTCCCCATTTAACTCCCTATTTAACTTCTTGAACTCTTGAACTCTTGAACTCTTGAACCCTTGAACTCTTGAACCCTTGAACTCTTGAACCCTTGAACTCTTGAACCCTTGAACTCTTGAACCCTTGAACTCTTAAACTCTTGAACCCTTGAACTCTTAAACCCCTTAAACTCCTTAAACTCCATAATAATGAAAAGATTCCTCCTCCTCCCCCTCTGTGCCTTGTGCCTGGCCGCCGGAGCCTACGCCCAGGAGGCCCAGAGCCTGAAAGACGCCTACAAAGACTATTTCATGATTGGCGTAGCCGTGAACCAACGCAACATCTCCGACTCACTGCAGAGCGCTCTCGTGAAGCGCGAGTTCAACAGCATGACCGCTGAGAACGACATGAAGCCCGCCTCCGTGCACCCCGCAGCTGGACGTTGGACATGGGAGCGCGCTGACCGCATCGCCGACTTCTGCCGCCAGAACGGCATCAAGCTGCGCGGCCACACGCTCATGTGGCACAACCAGATGTGCGACTGGATGTTCTACGACGCTGAGCACCACTTCGTCAGCAAGGACACCCTCTTCCAGCGTATGCGCGACCACATACACACCGTCGTCAACCGCTACAAGGACATCGTCTATTGCTGGGATGTCTTCAACGAGTGCATCGCCGACGGCCCTCGACGCCCCGACGCCAACGGCCGCGACCAGCCCCTGCGCGAATCCAAATTCTACCAGATCTGCGGCAACGACGAGTTCATCCGCAAGGCCTTCGAGTACGCCCGCGAGGCCGACCCGCACGCGCTCCTCTTCTATAACGACTACAACGAGTGCGACCCCGTGAAATGCGACCGCATCTACACCATGATCAAGACCATGAAAGCCGCCGGCGTGCCCATCGATGGCATCGGCATGCAGGGCCACTACAACATCTACGGCCCCTCCCCTGAGGACATCGAGGCCGCCGTGAGCAAGTATGCCGAGGTCGTTGATCACATCCACGTCACTGAGCTCGACATCCGCGTCAACCGCGAGATGGGCGGACAGTTGCAGTTCAGCCACAACGAAGGCGCCACCGTCACCGACGAGCAGAAGCACAAGCAAGAAGCGCAGTATGCCGCCCTCTTCCGCATCATGCGCCGCCACGCCGACAAAGTCAATTGCGTCACCTTCTGGAACCTCAGCGACCGCGACTCCTGGCTCGGTGCCGACAACTACCCACTCCCCTTCGACCGCAACTACCAACCCAAACCCCTCTACCGCGTCATCCGCGACTTCGAATAGAAAATTATTTTCGCCGAAAAGCCTACGAGGGTTACGCAGTCCGCCTAGGCACCGCACTTAAGCGACGGTGTCACAACAAGGAGTAATCACACACATATAATTTCACAAGCGGATGATGAATTTCATCCGCTTTTATTTTGCTGTTCATTCGTTTGTGCTTATCTTTGCAGGCGAAAACTACAAACAATATATGAACGATGACATTTCTCAACCAATTCCACAAGGAGGTCACAGAGCGAAAGATTCGGAAAATAGCCGCATCGCAGCAATCGCCAATCAGCTCGAAGGACTTTGCGCAGTATATGAAGCGCAACCTCGAGATGGCAGCCAATATGTAAACCGCCTTGAAGCGGAACAGCGCGTAGCAGAAACCCTGGCGAAAGCCGAGGGCTTTTGGATTCCGATGATGGACGTCTTCCAGCTTGGAGAGCCTGGGCCGAGTGGTCATGAGAACGATACTTATGTGGGTGAGACAGTCGTCTATAAGGTTAACAACCTTTTGAACAGCGGAAGTATTGTAGCTCTACTGCGAAAGGTGGTGATGCATAACCTCATATTCCCCGACACGGCTTATTCTTTTTACGGCTTTGCAGGTTTCGACGGTCGCACCGTGCAGCCCGTTATTATTCAGCCGCGCATTGCTGAGGCTCGCCCTGCCACGCGAATCATGATTGAGACATATATGGCTGCTTTGGGGTTTGAGAAAACCGCTGAAGAAGGACGTTTCCGTAATGAGCGCTACGAAGTATGGGATCTCCTTCCGCGAAACGTTCTCGTTGACGCAGAAGGAGACATTTTCGTCATTGATGCAGAAATTAAAGAACTTTTCAGCTAACGTAGTCGCCGAAGTTGAGACGTCTGCACATGAGATCATAAGTAAACATTCTTTTTGACCGCTATAAATAATTGTGTCAGTCGAAATGCCACAAAGCCTAAGCGTGTTGCCTGAGTGTTGGGACATGGTTTGTTAAAAATCTCTATTTCACAAGGCTTGTGGCGCAAGAAATGGGAGATTCATAAGCGAGGTTAAAGATTTATCACTATCTTTGTGGCGAAAAACGAAGGAAACATAGCAAATGAAGAATATCTTTGCGGGAATTGGAATAAGGTGTCAATTCGTACAAATTATATATGACGAGTTGATGAAGCGAGAGTTCATAACCCTTGCAGATATTCTATGTATCTATCATAAACGGGACAGAGGTTACTATGGTAAGATGAGCCTGTGCAACGAAGCAGGCTATGGGGAACTGAAGAAAGCATTCCTTGATGTAAGAAACGCTTTGAATGCATTCTCATCAGGTTGTATTGAGGACAATGGAAAGATAGGTAAGGGCAAAGCCTTCAGATATATCGGTGAAAACGATGATCCTTTAGCAGAAGAGAGGAAGGCAGTAGAGCAAAAACGAATAGAGGATTATGTGGCTTTCTGTAAAGCATCTGCTGGGATATTGCCTGCAAGTTGGTTTTCAGCATACTTTGAGAATACACAGTTGTTGCTTGACACCCATAGAGAGGCTGAAAGCGGGGCGAGCCAAATCAGTTCCAGTTTGGAGCAGAACCTGACGAATATAGACTTGCTTCCCGTGTTCTATAAAGCAATCACGGACAAGAAGGTCCTGCGTTTTGCTTACCAGCGATTCGGGCAGGAGCCATTCGTGCTGACCTTCCATCCTCAGTTCCTCAAAGAATATAATGGCCGATGGTTTGTGTTTGGTGATGCAGACAGGGAACCTTATCAGGCTTACAATATACCTTTGGATAGAATCGTTGGCGAGGTCTGCAAGGTAGATGATGTGGAATACATCCCAGCACCTAAGGGCTTCTATCAAGCGTTCTTTAATAATATTATAGGTGTAACACATGAGAAAGATGCCAAGGTGGAAGAGGTTGTTATTCGTACAAGGACAGAGTACCAGCATGGGCTCCTGCTGACTAAACCCTTGCATCATTCCCAACGAGAGACACTACCCTATGGAGAACATGGCGGCCTGTGGTATGGCGAAATCCGTCTTATGTTAGAACCCAATCGGGAGTTGCGTGGACGTATTCTCCTATATGGAGAAGGTCTTGAGGTGATCAAGCCATCTTCCTTGCGAGAGCAGGTAAAAGAAACATTAAGAAAGCAACTTGAACAGTATGGACAATAATATCATCCTTTCAGAGCAACTGAGTGAAATCGCAGGCAACTGGCTGCAACAGGCAAGCCATTCTTTTGACGACCTATCATCCTCGGTCATCAAGACTCATCAGTCTGCACAGGCAGGTGCAATCCGTGCCATCAATCAAATGGCGACCTTGCGCAACTGGCTCATCGGCTGCTACATTGTAGAGTATGAACAGAAAGGCAGCGATAGGGCCAAGTATGGAGACCGCCTGCTAAAACGCTTGGAGGAAAGTGTAAATACGAAGGGATTGAATTTGACCCTTTTCAAAAATTCTCGGCGCTTCTATTTACTATACCCTCAGCTTGGGTTGCTATTAGGAAAAAGTCCGACATCATCGGACTTCTTGGTGGCAGGACAATCAAATAATGAAAAAAGTCCGACGCCGTCGGACGAATTCACTACGTCTCCTCAGGACATCTTGAGTAAGTTGTCTTTCTCACATATCACAGAAATCTTGACCCAAGACGACCCTCTTGCTCGTTTCTTCTACGAAACGGAATGTATCAGGGGAACATGGTCTGTCAAGGAGCTGCGTCGGCAGATTGCCACCAATCTCTACTTCCGTAGTGGTGTGAGCAAAGACCCGAAGAAACTGCTTGCTACCATCAAGCCGGAGATGAATACGCCAGCCCTCACTATCCGTCAGCCCTTCACTTTCGAGTTCCTGGGTCTCAAAGCTAAGGATGTCATTACAGAGACCGACCTTGAAGAAGCACTCATCACCCATCTTCAGGATTTCCTTCTGGAGCTGGGGAAAGGTTTCTGTTTTGAAGACAGGCAGAAGCGTATCATCATCGATGATGAATACTACTATCCGGATTTGGTGTTCTACCACCTCATCCTGCATTGCAGCGTCATTGTGGAACTGAAGAACGACGAGTTCCATCATGAATATCTTGGTCAGCTCAATGCTTACGTATCCTACTATAAGGAGAATGAAATGCACCCAGGTGACAACCCTCCCATCGGCATTCTGCTATGCACCCGCAAAGGCAAGAAGATGGTGGAATACGCTCTTGCTGGCATGGACAACCAACTCTTTGTCTCTACTTACATGCTCCAACTGCCAGACAAAGCCACGCTGGAGAAATTCCTCCACGATGAACTTGATAGACAATAAATCGGTTCCACATAGAACGGAACCAATCGCGGCAGATGTTTTCTTGCTGCATTCAAAAACTGGTTGTACATTTGCACCGCATTTGAGAAGCAAGTGCAGAACTTTGAATACTAACCCCCAAAAACACAAAAGACTATGCAGAACGCACAGAACGCAGACATCCAGAGAGTGATTAACCTCGTAGATATGTATGATGAGCCAGACGCCACTTTGGAAATATATGATGAGCCAGAGGACACTTTGGAAATATATGATGAACCAGAGGACACTTTGGAAATATATGATGAGCCAGAGGACACTTTGGAAATATATG
>CAMKTN010000013.1 GCA_946415705.1 uncultured Prevotellaceae bacterium | reverse complement strand
GCGACCAGCCCAAGAACAAGGAGAACGCCCTGCGACTGCTGCGCTCCATGCTCTATGACAAGGAGCTTCAGCACCGTATGCAGGAGCAGGCCAAGGTGGAGGCCGGTAAGAAGAAGATTGAATGGGGCTCGCAGATCCGCTCCTATGTCTTCGACGACCGCCGCGTCAAGGACCACCGCACAGGTTTCCAGACCTCCGATGTCGGCGCCGTCATGGACGGTAAGATCGACGGTTTCATCAAAGCCTACCTCATGGAGTTCGGAGGCGAAGCCTAAAATTTTAAATTGACAATTGAAAATTGACAATTGAAAATTAAATAAAAATGAGCAAAACAAAAAAAGAACTGCGTGCCGCCAAGAAGGCCGCACGCGAAGAACGTCAGGCTAAGCGTGTCATCAACTGGATCGTCGGGGGACTCCTCGTCTTCTTCCTCGTTATCTTCTTCGGCTACCTGATCATGTATGCTTGAGATCGAGCGTAAGTTCCGCGTCCGCGACGACAGCTACAAGACACTGGCCACCAGCCACACCCGCATCGAACAAGGCTACATCGCCTCCGGCAATGGTCGCACCGTGCGCGTCCGCATCCGGGGCGACAGGGGCTATATCACCATCAAAGGCCCCAGCCTCGACGGCGGCCTCAGCCGCTATGAGTTCGAGACGGAGATTGCCGTCAGCGATGCCCACGACCTCATGCAGCTCTGCGAGCCCGGCATCATACAGAAGGAGCGCTGGCTCGTGCCCCTGGCGGACGGCCACACCGTAGAGGTCGATGAATTCTTTGGTGACAACGAAGGTCTCGTCATGGCCGAGATAGAACTCGCGGGCCCTGACGAGACCTTCCTGCGTCCCGATTTCTTAGGCGATGAGGTGACCGGAGACCGTCGTTATTACAACTCCCACCTCCGTCGCTACCCCTACCGCCTCTGGGGTGAGTAGCACTTCTTACAGTCCGAGCTTTTTCTTAGCAGCGGCAGCAGCGTCGTCGATGGCTTTGTTGGCGGACTCCTGTGCCTTCTGCTGAGCAGCGTTAGCGGCTTCTTCCACCTTTGCCTTAGCGGCTTCCTTGGCAGCCTCGGGGGCAGCTTCAACGGCGGCCTTCACAGCATCTGCGGACTCCTGCAGGGCAGCAGCCTGAGCGTCGGCATCTGCCTCCACGCTGGTGGCGGCCGTCTGTACAGTCTCGAAGATGTTCTGGGGGATGCCCTGCACGCTACCGATGGCGTTTGCGACGGTGGAAGCGATCTCGCCGTTCTTCAACTTCTCGGCATTCTCGGTGATGAACTCGGTGATGACGGCGGTGTAGGCAGCAGCAGCCACCGTGTCGCCGGCAGCGATGAACTCAGACACCTTCTCGGCGATCATGCCGCCGATGGCGTTGATCTGCTCGGGGTCTGCATTCTGGAGCTGGTCCTGCAGCAGAGCCACTACGGTCTGTGCCTGCTCCTCAGCGGTACCTTCTACAGCGATGGAGTCTGCGTCTGCATTAGCTGCGGTCTTGCCGCCACAGGCAGCGAAGCTCATGGCCACGAGAGCCATAGCAAAGAAAAGAATCTTTTTCATTTCATTTTTGTTTTTTGTGGAACAATAAGTGAGTTAGTCGCTAAATCCGCGGCAAAGGTAAGCATTAAATACATAAGTCGGTCTCCTTTTATCCAGAATTGTCACAAAAACTTTAAAACTGAACTTAAATCGTACGGAAATCTGAACATAAATCTTTTTCTCTAATCACGGAAAGACACGGAAATTTTTCGAACACGAATAGCTCGAATTTACACAAATAACCATTATTGTCCACGCTCGGAGATTTAAGTTCAGATTAATGTGAGATTTATGTTCCTTTTTTCTATTTAACCGCAAAGGCCGCAAAGAACTGGTCCTCAAGTTAACATTATATTTGGTCGTCACTTCGTTGACTTCGTCGACCTCGAACGCGACTCGGCCATTGATGCGAGCATTATGGCTCTCACTGCTTACTCGGTTCCTCAAAATTGAAACAAAAATTTTTGCTTTAATTTTATTTGTAATTTTGCTTTAATTTTGAGCGCAGCGACCCCTTGATTCTCTGCGCCAGCCTTTGCCTTTGCGGTTGAAATAAATATGATGGTTTATCTTGTTTTGCTTCCAATCCACCGATTAAATTTCCAATTTAAGACTGCTTTTAATTCACTTTGTTATTTGTCGGATTAGCAAGATTCGCTTCGAAAGATTTCCGCGTCTTCCGTGTATTTCCGTTCCCGTCCGTGTCTTTCCGTGTATCCGTGATAAGAAAATAGGGTACAAATGAAAAAGTACCGTAATTCCCTTGTTCACATAGACATTTATGTCTATCTTTGCGCCCGCATTTCGCGAGAGGTGCCTCCTTCTTGTCAACAAGTACAAACAAAATTTATAAAAACATTATGCAAATGAAAAGAAAATTACTTTTAATGATTGTAGCACTTTTGTGCTCGGTTGTGTCGTGGGCGCAAACGTGGCATAACCTTACGTCCAAACTGACAAATCCGTCCTTTGAATCAGGAAATCTTACAGGTTGGACTGTTATTGGCGAAGACGCGGTGCCAGCTTCAGGAGTATATGCAAAAGATTCTGAGGATTATGCAGTCTTTAATGAAAATGGAGGCGAAGCTGCTGATGGAGATTATGTTTTTAAACTCAAACAATGGTGGTGTAATCGTACCGCTGTATACCAGACAACTCCGGTAAGGCTGCCTGCGGGAACATATAGATTAACAGCGAACCTTCAGAATAAAGAAGAAGGAAAAGGCGTTCCAGGTAATTATGAACTTGGATATATTAAGGGTTCGGTATCTGCATCGAATGCACCATTATCATTTACGGCATCGACCAGTGGCTCATTTGCGCAGGCAATGCATGGTACAATTATTACCAAGGAGTTTACATTGAGTGAGACGACCGACGTTACCTTTGCAGCTCAATCCGCCGTTTGGGGTGGTCATCATTTTCAGGCTGATGATTTTAAGCTGTATTCGTACGCAGAAGATTACACCTATAAGCTGAAGAACACAGGCTTCGAGAGTGACGCTACGGCAACTGGGGATGTATCGGGATATAATGCTCCTTCTAACTGGACAATAGTGGCTGCAGAACACGGTGGAGCTGGTATCGCCACTTACGGCTCATCATATAAGGTAAGTAATCAGGCAATGCCAGCTTCTTCTGGCTCAGAATATGGGAACAATGGCTTCATGTTCCGCGTCGCATGGAGGGGTACTTCTTGTATTTATCAAGAAGTTACACTTCCTGCAGGTTATTATGAATTGGGTTATTCTGCACAAGCTATCTTTGCTGATAGTAAAAAGACCATTCTTAAGTCAACTGTTGGTTTCTATATCTCATCAGAGTCTAAAGGAGTATATGGGCAAGTGCAAGACTTGAGTAACACCTCTATGAGTTATGGTCATGTTGGTATTAACTTGACTGAAGAAACAACGGTTCAGGTTCGTATCGGATACCAAGCTCAGGGTTATGAACTCGATCACTCAACCTCCGTAGTATTTGATAACATCACCCTTGTTCGTTATGAATCCGAGCAAGAGGCATTGGCCGCTGCAAGTACATCACTTCCTATAGATATTTCTTACAAACTGAAAGGTGATGCCTTGACTTCTTCTACATGGAGAAGAGACAGCGGAACCAGTACGAATTGGAGTACAACAAAGAATGTAAACAGTACAAGTAGTGATTATTACTGGGGTAGTGACAACAGTACAGGAGACGCGAATTACTTTGAAGCTTGGATATCTGATGGGTCAAAACAAGCTGGACGCTTATTCTATCAGTCTATAGATAATGTGTATGCAGGTTCATATTGCTTCCGTGCTGCGGCGATGGCCAATACGACATCAACAGGAGTTGACCTTTATGTTGGTGATGGAACAACTACGGTGAACCCAGGCAATGCAGTAGGTAGATTTTACAATGCAACAGGTTCTATTTCAAACTATCCACTAGAGTTAGGCCTTAAACAAGATGCCGCCACCACGAACTGGTTTGCAATTGCACAAACAGGCCTGTTCTTTAAAGGTGTCACTTTAGAGGCTTTAAAGACTCAGTTCAATACCCTCAAAGCTATCTTGTCTGATGATGACTATGAATGTGTGACGGGCTCAGAAAGGACTACATTGGAAGATATTGCAAACGATACTTATGAAGATGACAAGGTCACTTATATGGGGGCTATTGATGCTATCATCTCTGCAACCGCAACATTCAAGGCAGCAAAGGCTAATTATGATAAATTTGATGATGAGAAAGACAGGGCTTTAGCCATTGGTGTCGATGCCGGTGATATCGTGCGTCCAGTAAGCGGAAGCAAAGAAGACCTTACAACAGCTCTTCGCGCTTTGTATGTTTTGGAGGATGCAGCTGCAACCAGTGGCTATACCGTTAATGCCACAGATATCTTTGGTAGCTGGGAACCACAGAATACGGAATCTACTAGTGGTCAGCACTGGAGCGGTGATGGACGAAGTTATATAGACAAATGGGATGGCGCTGGATTTACCATGAGCGTGAAAAACGAAGTTACATTGCCTGCTGGAAAATATGTATTTAAGGCTGCTGCGCGTGCAGCCCTTAATGGCGTATGGGATGATGCCCTCACGATGCAAGTTACCGGGGAGTCTAATGCGATCTTTGACCCACAAGGTGACAGCGGAAAGGGTATTGATACTTCTGGAGCAGCCAATTATGGCGATGGGACCTTTGCGAACAACGGCGTAGGTCGCGGTTGGGAATGGCGTTTCATCCCATTTACGCTGGCTGCTGAAAGTGAAGTCACAATGAAAGTCGAAGCCATTGTGAAAGGAGGCAACTGGGCAAGTTTCTCGGATATCACTCTGCTAACCACAGATGACAACATTGGTATATGTCAGAGGTTGTGGTCTGCAGCTAAAGCTGCTGCGATTGCTGCCCGTGACAATGGTGACTATGCAATCGTGACGGGGAAGGAAAGGACAGATTTGATAGCGGTTATTACTGAAGCTGGTACAGAACCTGAAACGTCTAGTGAATATCAGACTCAGACCGCTGCACTGAATAATAGTAGAAACACATTCATTGCTGCTAAGGATACATATGACGAATATGCTCAAGAGTCTGTTGTTGCGACAGCTTTGGGCGTAAGTGTTCCTTCTATCACAAGTTCTACAACAGTTTCTACTTTGATTTCCAACATGCAGACCATGAATGTATCAGAATACACCGCCGCTACAACCAGCTATACATTCGACGCTACAGATTTACTTGGCGATTGGTCGAACGCTCCTGGAAACAACCATGGTGAAAGTTGGGATGGTACGACGGGTGATGGTAGTGATGAGTATTACGACTTATATAATGCAGCCGAACGTGCAATGACTCAAACTGTAACATTGCCTAAGGCTTCTTATGTATTGGTGGCTAAAGGTCGTGCATCCACGAATGGTCGCCTGACATTAAGCGATGGTACAAACACCATTACTTTCCCGCACAAGAGTTCAACTGGCAAAGGTATCACGACAGCTGGTGCTGCCAGCTTCAGCGAAGGAACTTTTGCCAACGAGAACAACGGCCGTGGTTGGGAATACCGCTTCTTGACCTTCGAGTCGGATGGTAGCACATCTACAACCCTGACCTTCAACTGGACAACTGCAAGCTCCAACTGGGCAGGTCTTGATGATATCACACTGTTGGCAATTCCAGAAACTGTTGAGTTGGATGAAGACGATGAATATACTCCTGTTTATACTATTGCTAATGTTACTCTTTCACGCAGTATCGCTGCAAATACTTGGTCAACATTTGTTGTTCCCTTCGACATTGATAATACGACACTGGAGGATCAGTTTGGAGATGACGTACGCGTTTCCACTTTCTCAGCTGATGATAAGAATGGGGTGACCTTCACTCCGATGGTAGAGCCTGCCATTGAGGCCAATGTGCCTGTATTGCTGAGGACTACCGCTGCTAAGAGCAGCTTCACTTTCAATGGTGTGACTATCAAAGAAGGTACTACTACTGTTATCCAAAATGGTGTCAACTTCGTAGGTAACTATGCTGGAGAGATTACTATTCCCAATACGCTGGATACTTACTATGTGAAGTCAAATGCACTGAAGAAGTCAACAGGCACACAGAAGCTCAAGGGCTTCCGCGCTTACTTCACGGTAGATGCAGACTCGCCCGTTAAGGCTTTCTTTGAGAATGGCTTCAACTTCGACGATGCAGTCGGCATTAAGGCAATTGACAATGGACAATTGACAATTGACAATGCAGAGATCTTCAACCTTGCAGGCCAGAAGATGAGCAAGCTGCAGAAGGGCGTGAACATCGTGAACGGTAAGAAGGTACTCGTGAAATAAATAGAAAAGAATTCACACGAATTGACCACGAATTAATTCATAAATTTTTCATGAATTAAAGATATTAATGGATGATATTATGCAGATTATGCACATTTATTTTTAATAATAATTCGTGATCAATTCATGGTTCCATTCATGGCTAATTCGTGTGAAAGAAAAAGATAATCATTAAAGGTTTTATATGACTATGGAAAAGAAAACATATATCACTCCCGCGTTGACGACAGTTCCTTTGAATCCTGTCAGCATGATAGCCACATCTCTAGGAAATGGAACGACAAGCTTTGCCAGTGTCCAAGATGCTGCAGACGGAGAATATGGTGACACCAAGTACGAAGACGACTACGACCTCTGGGACGAGTAGTCGGCGAAGCGGTTTTAACCTACAACGACAATCGTAACCACAGTACAACAGCTGCAACGCATCCCGCGTTGCAGCTGTTGGTTTAGTGCTACTGTTGGGTTGAATCGCGAAAAAGATTAGCGATAATAACGTCATATCAAAAACTTTTAGTATTTTTGCCGCCAGAAAAGCATTTGCAGATGGAAAAAACAGTCGTAAAGATACCCAACGTAGTAGAAGAAATACGCATTGGATATAGTTTCAACTATATGATTCAGGTTATAGCTGAGACAGAAGTAGCCGATGCCGTGTTGTGGGACTTTGCGGATGTCACGTTCCTACATCCATTCTTCCTTGCCCCATTGGCCATTTATAAAAATACCTCAGGCAAAAGTATCGAATGCATCAATATGTCGCTGCGCGTGCAGTCATATTTGAATAGCATTTGTTTCGACCGCTTACTACACTTTTGCCAAGAAAAGAAGGAAGATGTGGAAGCTGTCATGCAAAAGTACACAGATAAAACATTTCTTCCCCTGTGCAGTTTTTCGATGACCGATGCAAACAAAGATACGTTTGGCTCCATCATAAAAATGATTCTCATGAAGCAGACGAACATTGGAGAAGGTGGCAGTACATCTTTGAGCTATCTGATCAGCGAGCTGCTTGACAATATCTATGAACATTCAGAAAGCATAAATGGATATGTCTTCTCGCAGTTCTTGGAGCGTGATGGCATGATAAATCTCTGTATAGCAGATACGGGTATCACGATTGCTGGTAGTTTCGAAAAAGCAGACCTCTACCAAAGAGAAATAGGAGGGAATGAGGCGGAGGCTTTGAAACTGGCTAATGAGGGTTATTCCACCAAGAATCGTCCTGAGGCAGAAAACCGAGGCTACGGCATTTCCACTTCGAAATCAATGCTTGTTTCGGGCATGAAAGGGGCATTTTTCATGCTCTCTGGCAGTGCCTTCCACAGGTATGAAAACGGAGCTAATGATTACATCGACCTAAAGGACATTTTTCACTGGAAGGGAACCATCATTTTAATGCGCATTCCTACAGTTCTACCAGAAGGATTTAACTATATCAACTATTTAGAATAATGAATAAGCGAGAGATGTTATGAAACAGACGATCAAACTACGAGACATCTATTGTGATGATCTATATACCCGCTCCAGGGCTTCAGAACTGCGCTCACGAATCAAAGAGGAGGCCAATGAGGTGACACTTGATTTCGAGAGTATTGGATTTATGTCGCGATCGTTTGCAGATGAGGTGTGTAATATCATCGATGACATGAAAGAGAAAGTCTTCACGTTCGTAGGTCAGAACGAGGATGTGGCAACGATGCTAACGAAAGTAAGTGAAGGCCGCGCAAAAGAACGGAGACGTGGCGTAGGCACCGCCAGGATGTATGAATTCAAAGATATGAAAAGCTTATCGGATTATCTGCTCGCAATGTAAGAGACGAGTAGTCGGCGAAGCGGTTTAAACCTACAACGACAATCGTAACCACAGTACAACAGCTGCAACACATCCCGCGTTGCAGCTGTTGGTGTATAAATCATGATGCGAAGTGCGGGGCTGCGTTTTATGTGGTACACAAGTTTGTGGACCATAAAGTTGTGTACCACATAAAAGTGGGTTTTGAACTGGTGTTTGCCACTTTTTTCGTGGAAAAATTGTTGGTTAAAAAACAAATAGCTATTTTTGCCGCCAGAAACGGCTACGAATAATGGTCGTTAATAATCAGAAGATGAAAAATAGAGGTCATATTCAATCTACGGGCCATGAGGCGTTGCTCAGCAATGCCGGAGGCTTCACAGCCTTTAGCTTTGGTGGGTACAATATCCGTTTCCGGGCACCTTACAGTCTGGATCGGTATGTGGACGTGGTGAAATGGGATGACGGCTACCTCGTGGTGTTAGCTAGGTACAACCACAATACCGAGCCAGAGGAAGAGTATATAGATCTGAAACCTATCCTAGAGGGATTATATATTGACCCCGCATCATTCTTGAAACCCATCAAAAGTGTACGTTTAGCTTATGCTTGATATCAAAACTGTAGCCGATAAGGCCGATGTTATTATAAACGGGTATGCTTTTACTCGTGAGAATGACCTAATTCGTGTGCTCAACTTGAACAGTCCGGATAAAGCTGTTGTGTTCAGCTCGAAGGGCGAAGTGCTTGAAACCACGATGGACGACATTGAGCTTTCCATAGCTGACCGCTACCTGAAACAGAACCTAAAATACATGGAGGATTGAACGATGCCGAAATATTACGATTTTAAGGTGGTGGGGTATTATCTGTATTTCACATCATTCTGTGTAGTGGAGTGTATGCATGTTCATGCCAGTGACAGTAAACTTACTGAGGGAGGTTCGGCCAAGTTCTTCGTGAAGAGCAACGGCGATGCGGTTGTTCAGAACCGAGGTGTATTGAACGACCGCGAGATAGCTAAGATTTCTAATTTTATCAAGGATCACTATCAGGAGATGTACCTGCGTTGGTCACTGTACAGCGAGAAGGGGTTCTACGAGAAGTAGTATAAGCTCTCTGGAGAGCAGGGCTGTCCTGATGCGGCGCATTTTGTATCACGGAAAGACACGGAACAGAGCGGAAAGACACGGAAATAAATGTGCATAATGCGCATAATTTGGTTCGATTAATTCGAATAAATATTTTTGCTTATTTGTGGCTGAGATGATGGTCATTATGCACATTTGTTTCCAATTCATCGATTTAAGTTCAGATTTATGCCTGATTTACGTTCTTGGTTGATCTTTTGTAGGGTTGGCCTAAGACCTCAAAAATATAAATAAAAGTTTTAAAAGTCTATTATATAGCCTCTTTACTGATAATCAATTGTTTAACTGATTTTAAATAGCCGTTTTTGCGTTTAAATAGGCTATTTTGCTTATTAAATAGGCTATTTTGCTTATTAAATAGGCTGTTTTGTGGTTAAATACCCATATTTAGTGAGATAAATAGGCACTTTTTTTGAAATATGCTGTCGCGCGATATGTCCTCCAGCTCATCGTCATTGCGCTGGAAAATGCCCTATTTAGCATCTAAAACAACAGAAATTAGCAGAAAAAGGCTTGAATTAGCAAGAAAAAGTGCCTATTTAGCGAGTAAAAACCCGCTATTTAACACGAAAAAGGCCTATTTAAACCATATAAATCGCTATTTAAATTTTGCTAAGTACCTGATTCACCGCCATCTATCGAATAAATGCTATAAAAATGAAACTATTTATTCGTAAACAAGCCCTCAACCATAATCCCTCAACCATAAACCTTCTATTCCGTTGCCCGATGCGCCTAGCCCCTCGCTCCGATGCGCCTAGTCCTTTCGGCCGATGCGCCTAGATCTTCTGGGTGGACCACCATGGTGATCCACCTCACGCACCTTGCTCTTTCGACTCACGCTGCAAGCTCTTCCGGCGCACACCGCAAGCTCTTCCGCCCGCCAAGCCCTATGAATCTCTGTTGTTCATACACACGAAAAGAATCTGAGGCTTTTCCTTTCGACCACGGATTACAAAGATAAACACGGATGAAGAAGTGAACTTAAATCTAACTTAAATCGAGACTTAAATCTTTTATCGAACATACATCGGACATGAATTGACCATAAAAAAACCATGAATGAATCATGAATTGCTTTGACGGGGCGGAATCCAGAAAGGATGAAGACGGGGATCTTTGGGACGAGGAGTAGCGAAGCGGAGCTTCGCGGTTCACGGTTAAGGGTTCATGGTTCATGGATGGCCTCCCCCCCAACCCCTCTCCAAAGGGCGAGGGGAGTGGTAACCTGAAAGTTAACGTCCCTCCACGGAAATTGCCAACAGCTGCAACGTATCCCGCGTTGCAGCTGTTGGTGTATAGGTTGTGGATTGGGACCTGTAGCTGATTAGATGCCAACCGATGAAAAAGGACATCGTTACTTCACGCGGCTGGCTAATGTGTCGGGGGCTTGTCTCACATCCCAGAAGTCAGCGATTTCGATACTTTCATCCAATATGCGATAAATCATTTTGTTGAGTTTGGCAATCACGATGCTTCGATAGCCCGAAGGGGAATCGGACAAAAGTGGTTCAACCGATCCGAGGTGCGGGTTATTAGCAAGTAACAAGCGCGTTTCTTTTACATCCTCCAAGAATTTGTCCCTGTATCGCTTGCCAAATACCTGTTGAATGTATTTGGCGGTTTCGCGGACCTGTCGTCTCGCGAAGTCGGTCATGGTCACCTTCATACGGCTTCGGCAAACTCTTGTTCCTGACGTGCCATACAAGCCAGTTCCTCGGCATCTTCGTGGGCGAACTCTTCTTCTAGTTCGCGCATCATGTCATCAAAGTCATAGACTTTACCTTCGGCGGAATCGCGTTCAGACTGTGCAATCCGTGCTAACAGTTCTTCTTTGGTGTATGGCTTGAGCTTTTCCTCGGGGCCTCGCATGAAATTCTTCATTTCCTCTACCAACCACATCATGTCTTGGATACCCAATGTGCCTGTCAGGTAATCGCGCAAATTAGTCAATGCTGTTGTACTCATAATGCATCGTATTTTTCTTTTTCCGCTGCAAAGCTATATATTTTCCACGAGAAACAACCTTTTTCGTACATATTTTCCTCGAATCCGTTATAAAAACCTTAATACAGAACCTAAATCGGACGGGAATCGGAACATAAATCTTCTTTCTAACATCGAATTGCTCGAATTGCCCTAATTTATGAAAGTCTTGTCATCATCCAGAGCTTGAAGACGGGGTCCTCTAAGAAGATGCCGTCTTTATTGACATCTATAAGCTCTCTGGCGAGCAGGGCTGTCCTGATGCGGCTGATGTTGGATTTGGTGCCGAGGTTGTATGTCTCGTTGGTACACAAGTTTGTGGACCACAAAGTTGTGTACCGTTGCGAATATTTAACAAATACGGACTCAAATTATAACGAACATGGATCTCTCGGATCTACACGGATAATAACCACAAAGGCACGAAGCACACAAAGGCATGTCCTGTTGTCGTCATTATCCTGAAGTACTGAGAGCCGCAGGAACGGCTACGCAAGCTTCCTGCTAGGCGAAGGTCACAGAGAAATTCTGCTGTGAGTCAAAAAAGTGAGACATATGCGGTTGCCGTGTGAAAGAAAAAGCGTACCTTTGAGCCGTCATATAACAGATTTGAGGTATGAATGAACAAGAAAAAGAGCACCTTAATGCTTTGAGTCATGAGATAATAGGAGCAGCATTGGAAGTCCACAAGCACATGGGACCTGGGCTGTTGGAAGCCGTATATGAAGACTGCCTTATGTATGAGCTGGAACAGCGTGGATTGAAGGTCGCGCGCCAAGTGCAGAGGCCTATTATATACAAGGGTAACCCCGTTGGGCATCCTCTTTTCATAGACATCTTGGTGGAAGATCGTGTCATTTTGGAACTTAAGGCAGTCTCGCAACTTTCTGAAACGAATGTTGCTCAGTTGCTGTCTTATCTCAAACTGTCAGGACTCTATTTGGGGCTACTGATTAACTTCAATACGGCTCATTTAAAGGATGGTATCCGTCGAGTTGTTAATGGGTAGTGGTATTTCTTTGTGTCCTTAGTCTAAGCCAAAACCTTGCGAAGCGTTTTGTCTGGCTTTCCGTACTCCTAGAGGTCAATAGCGAAGAACCAGTTGCGAGAGGACTAGCCTTTGTGTACCTCTGTGAATTTGTGGTTAGACAAGACTCGGGTTACATCCCTAAGGTCTTTCAGCGGTAGTCGTAAGATTGCCAGTAGTTGCGCTTTACGGCCTTTTTCTGTGTAGTTTTTCTTTTTTTACTCATCGTTGCGCCTCGTTCAATAATTATTAGTAACTTTGCGGCCGAGAATTAGGATATATTGCATCAATATGAATCAGATTATGCGTGTGCAGCTGTTGGTGGCGCTGGTGTTGGCGGCGCTGATGACGGGCAGCTGCAGTAAGGAAAAGAAGGTGGAACGTGCCTCGAGCGTGAAGGTGCGGACCATGAAGGTGACGGCCTACAGCCATGTGGTCGGCAAGAGTTATATGGGTGTCATCGAAGAGGAGGACGGGGCGAATGTCTCGTTCGGCGTCCTCGGCACGGTGGTGCGCGTGATGGCCGAGGAAGGTCAGTTTGTGCGCCAGGGCCAGGCGCTGGCAGAGGTGGACGGACAGAATGTCCGTAACTCCTACGAGATCAGCTCTTCGACGCTGGCGCAGGTGGAGGATGCCTACCGCCGTGTCAAGGACCTCTACGACAAGGGCACACTACCCGAGATACGTATGGTGGAGATGGAGAGCGCGCTGGTGAAGGCCCGTGCTGCTGAGGCCATCTCGCGCAAGAGTGTGGAGGAGATCGTGCTGCGCGCGCCCTTCGACGGCTATGTGGCTTCGTGCAACGCCCATGTCGGCGCTGGTGCCGTGCTGGGTGTGACAGGCTTCCGCCTCGTGAAGATCGACCGCGTGAAGGTGAAGCTGTCCGTGCCGGAGAAGGAGATAGGCCAGATTGGCAAGGGCGAGACGGTGCGCTTCACCGTGGGTGCCCTGGGCGACAGCATCTTCACGGGTAAGGTTGTGAACCGCGGCATCACGGCGAACCCCATCAACCACGCCTATGCCGTCACCGCCCTCGTGGAGAACCGCAAGCACACGTTGCTGCCGGGCATGGTCTGCAAGGTCCGCCTGGAAGGCGGTGGCGAGGACTACGCCATCGTAGTGCCGCAGCAGGCGGTGCAGATCAGCGGACATGACAAGTTCGTGTGGAAGGTGCAGGGCGGCAAGACACATCGCCAGGAGGTGACCACGGGTGACGTCATCAGCGAGGGCGTGATCGTGGAGAGCGGCCTTACATCTGGCGATGAAATCGTCATTTCCGGACAGAACAAGGTGTGCGAGGACACGGCGGTGGAGGTTGAGAATGATTAAGGATTAGAGATTAAGGATTAAGGATTAAAGATTAAGGATTAAGGATTAGAGAGAGGCGGCCGGGGAATATCGTAATAACGTTATAACGATATAACGTAATAACGAAATAATGAGGCCGCCAAGAGAATAAGATAGATGGAAAAGAAAAAAACGGACATAGTGGCGGCGGCGATGCGCCACAAGAGCATCACGCTGCTGTTGGTGTTTGTCATGATGGCAGCGGGTGTCGTGTCACTGATTCATATTCCCAAGGATGAGTTCCCGAGTTTCCAGATGCCGCTGGGCCTTGTCGTGGGCGTCTATCCCGGCGCCTCGGCATTAGAGGTGGAGCAGCAGCTGGCATGCCCGCTGGAGGAGTTCCTGTGGACGTTCAAGGAAATCAACAAGATGAAAACCAGCGTGCAGTGTTTCAACGGCATCTGTGCGGCTGTCGTGTGGCTGGACCCGAACGTGAAGCAGACGACGGAGTTCTGGAACAAGCTGAAGGAACGCCTGAAGTTGTTTAAGATGACGCTGCCGACAGGTGTGCTGGCGCTGATTGCCAATGATGACTTCGGCGATGCCTCGGCGATGCTCATCACGCTGGAAAGCGAGCAGAAGACCTATCGCGAGATGGAGGAATATGTCTCGGGGCTCAGCAACCGCCTGCGCTCGGTGCCCAGCCTGGCGAATGTCATCCGCATGGGCGGACAGAAGGAGCAGCTGGCCATCTATCTCGACCGCGACCGCCTGACCAACTACGGCATCAACACGGCCATGCTGGTGAGCAAGCTCTCCGGACAGACGGGAACGCTCTACACGGGTAACCTGGCAGACGGCAAGCTGAGTCGCGACATCCATGTGCAGTCGTCGCTCAATACGGAGAACGACGTGGCACAGACCATCCTCAACAGCGCCCCCACGGGCGAGGTGGTGCGTGTCGGCGACATCGCCACCATCCAGCGCGAGTACCCCAGCCCGCGTACCTATATCAAGAACAACGGCAAGAAATGCATCCTGCTCTCGCTGCAGATGATCAAGGGCAATAACATCGTTGACTTTGGTGAGCAGGTGAAGGACATCGTCCGGGAGTACGAGGCCACGCTGCCGTCGGACGTGCATATCAACATCATCAGCGACCAGAGCCAGGTCGTGAGCCACTCCGTGGATGAGTTCATGAACGAGATGTTGATTGCCATCATCTCCGTCATCATCGTGGTGATGTTGATGCTGCCGCTGCGCGTGGCGGGCGTCGCCGTGGCCACGATTCCTATCACCATCTTCGCATCCATCGCGGTCTTCCTGCTCTTCGGCGTGGAGATCAACAGCGTCACGTTGGCGGCGTTGATAGTCACATTGGGTATGATTGTGGATGACAGCGTCGTGGTGGTGGATTGCTACCTGGATAAGCTGGATGCCGGCGTGGGACGCTGGCGGGCGGCGGTGGAGTCGTCGCGCGAGTTTGCGGCCAGCATCATCACGGCGACGCTCGTCATCAGCATCACCTTCTTCCCCCTCATCTTCACGACCAGCCAGATCATTCACGACTTCCTGCAGTGGTTCCCGTATTCGGTGGCCATCGTGCTGACGGTGTCGCTGATAGTGGCCATCTTCGTGGTGCCGATTTTGCAGTACCAGTTTATCCGGAAGGGGTTGCATCAGAAGGAGGAGACCCTCGGGGGAACCCTCGGGAACGGTAATGAGGCCCTCGGGAACGGTAAGGGGGAGCAGAAGGCGGCTCGGAGATCGATGCTGGATGTGCTGCAGGGGGGCTATGACCGCCTCATCGAGGGGTGCTTCCGGCATAAGCGCATCACGATGGCCGTGGGACTGGGAAGCATCATTGTGGGCGGACTGCTGATGATGAAGGTGCCGCAGCGCCTGCTGCCGCGTGCCGAGCGCAACCAGTTTGCGGTGGATATCATCCTGCCGACAGGTGCGGATTTGAAATATACGGCTCAGGTGGCGGATAGTCTGGCAGCCATCCTGAGCAAGGACGAGCGTGTGGCGAACCTCACCACGTTCTACGGCAGCGGCTCGCCCCGCTTCCACGTGACATTCGTGCCTAACTTCGGCGGCACACATTTCGCACAGTTCATCGTGAACACGCACAACGATAAGGAGACGCAGGGCATGCTCGATGACTATGCTGAGAAATATGCCTCTTACTTCCCCGATGCGCAAGTGCTGTTCCGACAGATTGAATACTCCGACCGCCAGTACCCCATCGAGGTCATCGTGGAGGGTGACAATCTGGACAGCCTGCACGTGGCCATCGACAGCATCCGCGGGCGTCTGGCACAGAACAAGGACGTGGCATCGCTGAGCACCAGCTTCGGCGCCATCAACAGCAGCATTGATGTCATCATGCACCCCGAGGAGGCCAACCGCATGGGCATCAGCAAGTCGCTGCTGTCGCTGAACTTCGCCATGCGCTACGGCGGCGGCATTCCCGTGACCACGATATGGGAGGGTGAGCAGGCCTTGGACGTGGTCGTCAAGGACGCCGACAAGGGCGATAACAATATCGAAGACTTCAAGAACATCCGCGTCACCGGCCTGCTGCCGACGCTGACGGCGACGCCCCTCTCGCAGATTGCCGAGGTCAAGGCAGGGTGGGGCGACGGCTGCATCACGCGCGTCAACGGCCAGCGTCGCGCCTCGGTGTTCGGACTCATGGGGCGCAATGGCAGGATTGGTGAACTGACGAAGAGCATCTATAAGGACCTGGAGACGTTGCACCTGCCCGAGGGCGTGAAGATCCGTCAGGGCGGTCAGGCTGAGATGGAGGCCACGTACCGTCCGCAGATCTATCTCGGACTGGAGATTGCCGTCATCCTCATCTTCTTCATCATCGTGTTCCACCTGAGGAGCATCCCGCTGACGCTGCTCATCATGTACTCCCTGGGCTTCTCGATGCTGGGCGGCGCGCTGGGTATGTTCATGTTCCGGCAGGAGTTCGGCGCCACGGCCGTGCTGGGCTTCATCTCGCTCATGGGTATCATCACGCGATGCGGCATCATCATGATCGACTATGCCGAGGAGCTGCATGTGAAGGACGGCCTCAGCGTGAATGAAGCCGCGCTGGAATCGGCCAAACGACGCTTCCGTCCGGTCTTCCTGACCTCGGCGGCGGCCTCGATGGGTGTCATCCCGATGGTCATCAAGAACTCCCCGCTATGGGGACCGATGGGTGTGGTCATCAGCATCGGCGCGCTGGTGTCGATGGTGCTGATTGTCACGATGATCCCGGTCGGCTATTGTATCGTGCGAAACAGACAAAAGGAAACGGATTATGACGAAGATATGTAAGATAACGTGCCTGACCGCGCTGCTCGCCGTCGCATCGGCGCTGACGGCGCAGGCGCAGAAGATTATGACGCTGAAGGACTGCATCGCCGCAGCCCGGCAGGGCAACACGCAGGTCAAGGATGCGGAGTACGACCTGATGATGGCCGATGAGCTGCGCAAGTACATGAAGACCAAGTACTACCCCATGGTCAGCGCCTCGTTCTCGCATTTCGAGGCGACGGACTACCTCATCAGTGTCGATCTCTTCGACGGCACGCTCAAGGAGATTGTCGATCTCATCCTCGATGACGTCTCTGTCTATAAGGATGGTGGTATCCGTGCCCTCAAGCGCGGCACTTCGGCGGGCATCTCGCTCCTGCAGCCCCTCTACACGGGCGGTCGCCTGCGTAACTACAACAAGCTGGCCAAGATGAACGTGGACGCGCGCACGATGATGAAGGATGTGGTGGATGACAATGTCGTGCAGACCACGGAACTATTATATTATAAGGTGGTGGAGTTCCACGAGACCGACAAGCTGTTGGAGGCGATGGAGCGCGAGACGGAGAGCATCCACCAGGATGCGGTCAACATCTTTGACAACGGCCTCGTGAATAAGAACGATGTCCTCAGCGTGGAACTCGTGCAGGATCAGCTGTCGGCCCTCCGCGTGAAGGCGGCCAACGGCTGTAAGCTGCTGCGTCGCGCGCTGGCCAAGTACATCGGCATGGCCGACGAGGACATCGATGTGGACATGAATGTAGATTTCGATGTGGAGGCTCCCGAGACCTTGAAGATGAACACGGCACAGGCCGTGGAGGCGCGCACGGAGACGCAGCTACTGGATATCTGGGCCGACAAGGCATCGCTGGAGACCAAGATCTCCAAAGCCTCGTTCCTCCCCATGGTGTTCATCGGCGGTTCTGCCAACTATGGAAAGCTCCTCGGTGGCTGGAAGCCGCGTGCCATCGCTTTCGCCACGTTGCAGGTGCCCATCAGTGCTTACTGGAGCGAGCGCCATCTGGTGAAACGCTCGAAGATTGCCGAGCAGAAAGCCCTCGACTTCCGCAAGGACAAGCGTGAGTTGATCACGCTACAGGTGCAGGATGCCTACGATAACCTGGAGAGCACCTACCGTCAGCTGCAGATTGCTGAGAAGAGCATCACGCGTGCCGAGGAGAACCTGCGCATCAACCGCGAGCACTACCGCGCAGGTATGTCCAACATGACCTCACTCCTGGATGCCCAGCGCCAGCAGCAACAGGCGCAGATGCAGCACAACAGCGCCGTCTGCGAGTACATGCAGGCCAAGACGCGCTACCTCATCCTCACGGGAAGACGGAAATATTGATAAAAAGGAAACGCCCGACGAGATGCCGGGCGTTTCCTTTTTATCAATATTTCCTTATGCCTTCACGCGGCCGAGGTAGCTGCCGTCACGGGTATCGACCTCGACGATCTCGCCTTCGTTGATGAAGAGAGGTACGCGGATCTCAGCGCCGGTCTCCACCTTGGCGGGCTTCAGCGTGTTGGTGGCGGTGTCGCCCTTGAGGCCGGGTTCGGTCCAAGTGATGGCGAGCTTCACCTTCACGGGCACGTCGGCGTAGAGGACGGTCTCGGTGCTGGCATCGGTGACGACCTCGACGTTCTCACCTTCCTTCATGAAGGCGACGCCGTTGATCTGGTCCTTGGGGATGGGAATCTGCTCGAAGGTCTCGTTGTTCATGAAGATGTAGTCCTCGCCCTCCATGTAGAGGAACTGGTAGCTGCGGCGCTCAACGCGCACATCCTCGAGCTTCTCACCGATGTTGAAGCGACGCTCCAATACGTTGCCGCTGACCACGTCCTTCAGGGTGGTGCGCATGATGGTGTTGCCCTTACCAGGCTTCACGTGCAGGAAGTCGATGCAGAAATAGAGCTTGCCATCCATGCGGATGCAGGTGCCCTTCTTGATGTCTTGGGAGTTGATCATAATTCTATAGTTTAAAGTTTAGCGTTTAGCGGTTATCGTTTAGCGTTTAAAGTTTAATGTTTAAAGATGAATAAAGAAGCTATTCTCTCGAAATCGGGTGCAAAGGTAGTGAAAATAAGCGAAAAGGAACAAAAGTTTAAGGAAAATGTTGCGTGAATGAAAAAAAGTGCCTACTTTTGCAGCCCGTTAGACCATCTTATGCAACAAAACAAAAAAATATAGCATTATGAAACGTACATTTCAACCTCACAATCGCAGAAGAAAAAACAAGCACGGTTTCCGTGAACGTATGACCACCGCCAATGGCCGCCGCGTGCTGGCAGCCCGTCGTGCGAAGGGTCGTAAGAAGCTGACCGTCTCCGACGAGCGTCACGGCAAGTAATTCTCGGACCGTCACACTTGTTGTCGCGGCGCAGATGATACACTCCAGTGAATGTGTCATCTGCGCCGCACGGCTTTTTTAAGAAGCGAACATGAGTATCAAACAGAAACTTCTCAGCCCCATCGTGTGGGGTAACCTGCTGGCAATGGTGCTGGTAACAATCGTTCTGGCGCTGGTCGTGTGGCAGGGAATGGACAGCTATACGCACCACGGCGAGAGCATCCAGGTGCCGGAGCTGAAGGGCTTGCAGATGACGGATGCCCAGTACCGTCTGGAGCAGCTGGGCCTGCACGCCATGGTGGTGGATTCGTCCTATCACAAAGGCATGGCACCGGGCTGCGTATTGGATTACACGCCGGCGGCCGGCCGCCGTGTGAAGAGCGGTCGCAACATCTACATCACGATCAACACCGAGCGCACACCGACGGTGGCGCTGCCCGACCTGGCCGACAACAGCTCGCTGCGTGAGGCGCAGGCGAAGCTTACGGCCATGGGCTTCCGTATGGCTCCCGTGGAACTTGTGCACGGCGACAAGGAGTGGGTCTATGGCATCAAGAGCGGCGGCCGCAACGTATATGCTGGCGAGCGCGTGTCCATCGATGTGCCCTTGGTGCTGCAGGTGGGCAATGGCGATACCGAAGAGGAAGACGAGAGCCTGAACGACGTGACCATCGATTCCTACGATATACTCGATGATGTGCTCGAATGAGGATGGCGAGCTGGTGCTCGACGACGAGACCCTCGACGACGAGGGCTTAGAGCTGGCGCCTGACGGCACGCTCTACGAACATCGTCGCGTGGTGGCAGACAAAGGACAGACGCTCCTGCGGGTAGATAAGTTCCTCATGGAGCATTTGCGCGACACCAGCCGTGCGCGCATCCAGCGAGCCGCCGAGGCCGGTTGCATCCATGTCAACGACCGCCCCGTCAAGAGCAACTACAGGGTGAAACCCCTGGATGTGGTCACGCTGATGTTGGACCATCCGCGTATGGAGACGGAGGTCGTGGCCGAGGACATACCGCTGGACATCGTCTATGAGGACGATGACCTGCTGGTGGTCAACAAGCCTGCGGGGCTGGTGGTACACCCTGGCGTAGGGAACTACACCGGTACCCTCGTGAACGCGCTGGCCTGGCACCTGCGCGACAACCCCAAATACAATCCCAACGACCCAAGCGTGGGTCTCGTGCATCGCATTGACAAGGACACCAGCGGGCTACTCGTCGTGGCAAAGACGCCCGAAGCGAAGACACACCTCTGCCATCAGTTCTTCGTTAAAAGTACGAAACGCCAGTATAACGCCCTGGTGTGGGGCAACTTCGAGGCGCAGGAGGGTAGGATAGAAGGCAATATCGCCCGCGACCCACGTGACCGTCAGCGCATGACGGTGCTGCCACCCGAAAGCGAGATAGGCAAGCCCGCCGTGACGCACTGGCGCGTGCTGGAGGCCTTCGGGCCGGTGACATGGGTGGAATGTGTGTTGGAGACGGGGCGCACGCACCAGATCCGCGCTCATATGAAGTCCATCGGACACCCCCTGTTTGCCGATGAACGCTATGGCGGCTTCGAGATCCTGCGGGGACAGCCCACCGCCAGCTACAAGGCTTTCGTGCGCAACGCTTTCGAGATATGTCCCCGTCAGGCACTCCATGCCCGCACCCTCGGCTTCGTACACCCTCGTACCAAGCAGGAGATGTTCTTTGAAGCAGCACTGCCCGAGGACATGAAACAGTTGATAGAGAAATGGCGGACCCACCCCCCTGCCCCTCCCTTGTAGGGAGGGGAGTATAGACCTAAATATATTGTATATAACGACATTACTATATTATATTATAAATGGAAAAAGACACAATTAGTCAAATACAAACTACTCCCCTCCCTACAAGGGAGGGGCGGGGGGGAGGGTCCCCCGTCGTCGCCATCGTCTGCGGTGGCGACAGTTCGGAACACGATGTCAGCCTGCGCAGCGCGCAGGGTATCTATAGCTTCTTGGATAAAGAGAAGTTCGAAGTGTTTATCGTGGTGCTGAACGGCCTCAAATGGGAGGTTGAACTCGAGGGCGGCAAGCGTGCGACGGTGAGCCGCGAGGACTTCTCGTTCAAGGTGGGCCGGCGCATGGTGCGTCCCGATTTCGCCTATATCACCATCCACGGCACCCCAGGTGAGAACGGCATCCTGCAGGGGTACTTCGACTTGATTCACATGCCTTACAGCACCAGCGGTGTGCTCATTGAGGCCATGACCTTCAATAAGTTCACCCTGAACCAGTACCTCAAAGGCTTCGGCGTGAGTGTCTCGGAGAGCCTCGTCGTGCGCCGCGGCAACGAGGACCTGGTGACCGATGAGGAGATCACCGAGCATATCGGCCTCCCCTGCTTTGTGAAGCCCAATGCCGGCGGCAGCAGCTTCGGTGTGACCAAGGTGAAGACGCTGGATCAGCTGCGCCCTGCCATCTATAAGGCAATGGAGGAGAGCGATGAGGTGATGGTGGAGGCTTTCATGCCTGGCACGGAGCTCACCTGCGGCTGCTATAAGGTGGCTGGCAAGGAGGTTATCTTCCCCATCACGGAGGTGGTGACGCACAACGAGTTCTTCGACTATGACGCCAAGTACAACGGCTCCGTCGATGAAATCACCCCAGCCCGCATCAGCGATGACCTCAGCGACCGTGTGAAGGCACTCACCAGTGCCATCTACGACATCTTGGGTTGCTCGGGTATCGTCCGCGTCGATTATATCGTCACGAAGGTCAAGGACGATGATGGCCGCGAGCACGACCGCATCAACATGCTGGAAATCAATACAACACCTGGCATGACAGCCACCAGCTTCATCCCCCAGCAGGTGCGTGCCGCAGGGCTCGACATCAAGGATGTGCTGACAGAAATCATAGAGGACAAGATTTAATTCATCAATCTTCGTTCATCATTCATCAATCCTCAATCATCAATGTGTATGACG
This sequence comes from uncultured Prevotellaceae bacterium, assembly GCA_946415705.1. Taxonomy (GTDB): domain Bacteria; phylum Bacteroidota; class Bacteroidia; order Bacteroidales; family Bacteroidaceae; genus Physcousia. Next base: position 33,854 of record CAMKTN010000013.1, on the reverse strand, counting down.
CCGGAAGAGTTTAAGGATATTCGTCCCTATGACGATGCTGAGGTGCGGGGTGCCATTGACAGCCTGCTCCATGACAGACAGTTCTCGCATATCCTGAAAGGGATGGTGCCTTTCCTGCCGCTGGGCTTGAGCAGGGGCATCCTGCGCCTGGCTACCATCGGCATCCGCTCTACTCTCGGCTTCCAGTTGCGCTTCATGAAACCCATCGTGAAGCGCATCCTGCGCCGTTGCTCCACAGGACATTCCTTCGTGCATGACGGCATCGCTCCCGGCCCTGAGCGCTACACCTTCATCAGCAACCACCGCGACATCGTGCTGGACAGCGCCATCCTGGACTTGATGCTCCACGACGCGCATTTCCCCACGACCTGCGAGATTGCCATTGGTGACAACCTGCTCATCTATCCCTGGATACGCACGCTGGTGCGCCTGAACAAGGCGTTCATCGTGCAGCGTTCGCTGCCGATGCGTGAGATGCTGAAGGCCTCGCAGACCATGAGCCGCTACATGCACTATGCCATCAACGAGAAGCACGAGAATATCTGGATAGCCCAGCGCGAGGGACGCGCCAAGGACAGTAGCGACCAGACGCAGACGTCGCTGCTCAAGATGCTGGCCATAGGAGCTGAGGACACCGCCACCGCCATTGAACGCCTCAAGGACCTGCATATCGTGCCGCTGGCCATCAGCTATGAGTACGACCCGTGTGACTACCTGAAGGCACAGGAGTTCCAGCTGAAGCGCGACAACCCCGAATGGAAGAAGTCGAAGCAGGATGACCTCACGAACATGAAGACGGGTATCTTCGGGCAGAAGGGGCATGTGCATTACCAGACGGGACGCCCCGTGAACGAATGGATAGACACGTTGACCGAGCTGCCTGAGAAGGAGTTCTTCCAGGCGCTGGCGCAACGGATGGACTACGAGATACACCACTCCTACCAGCTCTATCCCGGCAATTATGTGGCCGCCGATTTGTTGGATGAGGCTAACGGGGCTAATGGGTCTAATGGGTCTAATGGGGCTCACTATACCCCAGCTGACAAGGCTGTTTTCGAGAAGTATCTCCAGGAGCGCGTGACTTTGGCCGCACAGGGCTTGCAGGCTGCAGGTGTCACCCCTGACACCGCCTTCCTGCGTGAACGTATCCTCACGATGTACGCCAATCCGGTGAGGAATATGATTAAAGATTAAAGATGAGAGATAATCATTTATTATTTATCATTTATTCTTTATTATTTCTCCCTCTTGTCTCTTGCTCCAGTGACCAGGCGGAGGACGCTTTCCCCTCGCTCATCACGGAGATGGCACTCTTAGAGGTGGGCGAGACGACGAGCGATGTCAACATATACACCGACGGCGGTAAGAAATACCGCGTGGCCGGCGAGCTGGAAGGTCTGAAGCCCCGCACATGGGGACGCGGACTCTTCGGCTATGTCTTGCAGGATGCCGGCACCGTGGAGGTGAGGACCATGCTGAACGTGCCTCTCCTGCCCAACAGCAGCAAGCTATCCCCCCTCAAGCGCGACCCCGTAGATGTCGTGAGTGCGTGGATGGGTGGCGGATTCGTGAACATACATTTGATGAAAAAGACGAAAGGTGCCGACCACACCTGGGGCTTCATCCTGGATGGCTCGTATGCCAATGCCGCTGGCGGTACCACTTACGTGGTGTCGCTCTACCATGACCAGGGCAATGACCCTACGGCATATAGCATGCATGTCTATTTCAGCCTCGATGAAGATGCCCTCAGCAAGCATCGTATTGAAGGAGATAGCATGCGCCTGAGTATTACGACCTTCGAGACAGAACCCTATCAGTGGCAATTCCCCCTCACTCCTCAACAATAACCCCTCAACCATAAACTATAAACCTTCATCCTTCACCCCTCACCAGCATGCCACATAGACATATTCATATAGGCTTCGACGCCAAACGCGCTGCGCAGAACAAGACGGGACTGGGCAACTACAGTCGCTTTGTCATCCGCGGCCTTGCAAAATGGGCCCCCAACCTGCGCTTGTACCTCTTTGTCCCCAATGCGAAGAAGACCAAGGCCATGGACGGTACCGATAAACTGGCGGCTGTGACACTGCGCTTTCCCAAAAGCTTCTTCTGGCGTCATTGTCGTGCGCTGTGGCGCCAGTGGGGCGTCGTCGGCGATGCGGTGTATAAGAAAGTGAAGCTCTTCCACGGCCTCACGGGTGAGTTGCCCTGGGGATTGCGCGCGAAGGGCATCAAAAGCGTGGTCACCATCCATGACCTCATCTTCCTGCGCTTCCCGCAGTACTATTCTTGCATCGACCGCTGGATCTACCATTGGAAGTTCCGTTCCGCCTGCCGTCGTGCCGACCGTATCATCGCCGTGAGCGAGTGCACGAAGCGCGATATCATGCATTTCTTCGGTACGGCCGAGGAGAAGATTTCAGTCGTTTATCAGGGTTGCGACGAGCAGTTTGCGCAGCCTACCACAGAGAACCACCGGGAGCTGGTGCGTCGGCGCTACCACCTGCCCGAGCGCTTCGTCCTGTATGTGGGAAGCATCGAAGAGCGTAAGAACCTACTCCTGCTCGCACAGGCGCAGACACAGCTGCCCGACGAGGACATCACCGTCATCGCCCTCGGCCATCAGACCGCGTATGCCAAGAAGGTGCGTCGCTATGCCGAAGATCACGACCTCGGTCACCGCTTCCGCATGATCAGCGGTGTGGCCTTCGCAGACCTGCCCGTCTTCTATCAGCTGGCGCAGGCCTTCGTCTATCCCTCCCGTTTCGAGGGCTTTGGAATCCCTATGCTCGAAGCCATCACCAGCGGCACACCGGCCATCGGCTGCACGGGTTCCAGCCTCGAGGAAGCCGGTGGTCCCTCCTGCCTCTATGTGTCGCCCGACGACCCCGCCGCCCTCGCCGCCGCCCTCCAGCGTGTCCTCACCGATGAGGCCCTGCGTGCCAAGATGATCACCGACGGCCACGCCTATGCCCAACGCTTCGACCCCGAGAAGCTCACCATGCAGCTCCTCGAACTCTACGCCAGCGTCATATAGATAAAATTTTAGCTTTTTTGAAGAAAAAGTTAAAGAATGTTTGCAGGCTCGGAGAAAAGCTGTATCTTTGTCCGCAGAAAACCCTTGCAATCATCTTATGGCTAAGATTTCGGTTGTCATAAATACCTATAACGCCGAACAGCATCTTGAGGCAGTTCTAAAGTCGGTTCAGTCGTTTGACGAAGTGCTTATTTGTGATATGGAGAGCACTGATTCGACGTTGGAGATTGCACGTCGCTATGGATGCCGCATCGTTAGCTTTCCTAAGAAAAATTATGTGAGTGCAGAGCCTGCGCGCACGTTTGCCATACAGTCTGCCTCGTATGATTGGGTATTGGTCGTGGATGCTGATGAGCTAGTGCCACAGGCTCTACGAGACTATCTCTATGCGCAAGTCCTGCGTCCTGACTGTCCTGCGGGAATCTATATCCCTCGTAAAAACTATTTCATGGGACGCATGATGCATTGTCATTATCCCGACTATTTGTTGCGTTTCTTCGTCAAGGAAGGCACCGTTTGGCCTCCCTATGTGCATACTTTTCCGGTTGTTAAGGGACGGACGGAACATATTCCGAGAAAGCGTATAGACTTGGCCTTTGAGCATTTGGCAAAAGATGGTGTGGCCGATATCCTACGTAAGACGAATCAATATACAGAAAATGAAATAGAGAAGAAGCGTGACAAACACTACGGCCCTTGGGCTTACCTTTGGCGCCCCTTCTTCCGTTGGTTCAAGGCATACATCCTCAAAGGTGGTTTCCGTGACGGTCTTCCTGGTTTTATCCGTGCTTGCCTTGAGGGACATTATCAATTCATTATGCTGGCCAAGATAGATGAGGAAAGGAGACGGACATGAGCAGACATCACGATACACCCCAACACCCGAAGCGGATTCTCTTTGTGATTAGCCGTTTCCTGGATGGCGGCATTGATACGGTGCTCGTGGAATTGCTGAAGAATCTCATTCGTCAGGTTCCGTCGCTGAAGATTTCATTGACGATTATCCTCAAGATGAAGGGGAAGGAGGTCTTCCTTGAGCAGATACCGAAGGAGGTGGACGTGCATTATCTGATAGACGAGCCGTGGCTTCTGGTTTACAAGCGCTGGCGTATTGACGGCCATCGCAACAAGTTCTATTCTCTGTTGGATGAATGTTTCCTCAATCCCATTCGGTATGCCCTCCTGTGTTTCCGGTTCCATAGGTTACAGCGACAGAATGATGTGGTGATTGATATGGACTCGCGCGCGCGTTCCATTATAAATTGGAATCTGCCCACGCTCAAGGTATCTTATTTTCATTTCAGTTTCCAACACTTGCTGGATAGCCATCCCCATTATATGAAGCGCATGGCCAAGGGACTGGCAAAGTATGATTATGTGGTTTCCATCTGCAAGGAAATGGCAGAAGAGGGAGCGCGCCTGTTCCCATGGTTGAAGGATAAGTTTGTGGTTATCTACAATGGGGTGCGACAAGAACGCATCGAGCGGTTGGCGGCAGAAGGAATCACACATCCTTTATGGCCGCAGCTGGCCGAGGAAGGTTACATCCTTGCTGTGGAACGTCTGGAGGAAAGTCAGAAGGATCTCACGACGCTCATCAAAGCCTATGCCATATTAGCATCACGGATGTCGGCATTGCCGCATTTAGTTGTCTTGGGTGAGGGACGTGATCGCGACCTTCTACAGGAGCTCATTCGCCAGCATGGCTTGGAACACCGTATTCATCTGTTGGGCTTCACTCAGAATCCATATCCCTGGATGAAACAGGCACGCATGATGGTGCACAGCTCGAAGTTTGAAGGCTTACCGACAGTACTCATTGAGGCTTTGATGCTTGGCAAGTTCGTTGTCTCCACGTCTTGTCCTACGGGTCCGCGTGAAATCCTGGACGATGGTAAAGCGGGCGTACTTGTACCCGTCGGAGATACTCATGCCATGGCCACTGCCATCCAAGCCGTTCTCACAGATGAGACTTTGCAAACACGTTTGATGGAAGGTGTTAGGAAACAGGTGATCATGTTCTCTCCCCAAACGAATGTTGAAAAATTGATAAATGTCTTAAACGCTACTTCCTCAGGCCGCGATAGAAAAGAAGTTTATAAAGGAGTTTGAATGATTTTGAATTTGGGAAACCGATTCTACGTGCGTCCTTGAGGAGTGCAAGGAACTGTGAGAGAGGTAGAGGCGACTTTACGCATTTTTTGAGAAAATCATACCAAGCATGGTGTTCATATGCTATTTGTTGCTGCGGTGTCAGCGTCAAGTCTTTGGCGTACATCGGCAGTTGACCGTACCACTTTCCTCGATGTAGGGCAAGGGTCGTCTCTATCCATTGAAGGTTGTAACTACCATAGGATTGATGTTCCATCATGGAGAGAGAACAAACATAATTTGTCAAACCAGCATGGTGCAATGTTAAGCAGAAGTCAACATCGTAGCAATGAAATCCCTGAATCAATAGCGTATCGAAGGGATGAGATGCCCATGTCTCACGACTGACAAACATGCAGCAACCATCCACGATGACAACAGGTGTAAATCCGTCTGGTGACAGATTGTGTGTGACACATTCGTCTGTACCGCGATGCCCCGACTGGATATAATGTTTCACCGAAAGGTCGTTGTGAACGTACCAACCAGATGGAGCCTGAGCCTTATACTGCGTGCCAAGAAAGCCTATGACTCCCGTCTGTGGCTGTAGTGCTTTCTGCTCAATCGCAGGACCAAAATCCGGGGTGAGGAATCGCACGTCCTCATGCACGAAGCACAGCACATGGCCCTTTGCCCGATGTGCTCCTTCGTTATAAACCTGTGCGATACTGCGCGGTTTAGTCTTGTTGTCAATCACGATACATTCACAATCGCAACCAGCTGTACTGCGAATATTCTGGCATACCTTTTCTGCCGCCTCTGGATTAATACTGCAAAGGATGAAGCTAATCATATCTTCTTATATATAGCCAGACGTTGCTGTATCAGCTCGGCATCTTTTAGCATGGCATTATTTACGTCTTGTGCCTTTGTAGCTAATGATTGCTGCAGAGTCTTGTCGGCAAGTATTTCTACGAGTGCATCAGCATATGTTTCGGGTGTGTCCGCGATGAGACAATGCTGCTTATGCACAACGGGTAATCCCTCGCATCCCTTAGAGGTTGTCACCAGTGGTGCTGCAGCAGATGCACTGTCGAGAATCTTCATTCGCATACCACTTCCAATGCGAATGGGAACAATGGATATCTTACCATTGATAAAGGTGGGCAGGTCATCAACGAAACCGTCAAAGACCGCCTCGGGACACTGGCGCTTCACATACGCCTTCAATTCACGACGCCAATGGCCTGTAATATGAATCCGAGGAATAGATTCATGATGCTGACGAAGAATGGGTACCACCTGACTGCAGAACCAAAGCATGCCATCGGCATTGGGGAAATGAGAACCGCTACCTACAAATACTAATTCCTGGGCCGTCTGGAAAGTCTTCTTTTCAAGATTGACATTTTGTGTAATAGCGGGTGAAACATATATCTTCTCCTCTGGAAGATACTGGATTAGATGATTGCGGTCAATGTCTGTGAGTGTGATGACAGCATCGTAATGCTTCAGGGCAACCAGTTCCTTTGCCTTTTCTTCTTCCAGTATCAGGAAATCTGTTGGTAGGGGATTCTGTAATAGACTCAATTCATTCTCATTTCGTACGAAACGCAATTCATGATGTACAAAAACTCGCTTACAGTTTGCTGGCAACATGTAAACCAGAGGTAAGTACTCGTAGAACTCCACCTGAACGATATCAAAGCCTTTCGCCGACACCTCCTTCACATATTTGCAGAAGGCAGGTGAAAGATCATTGTTTGTTTGATGAAACAAGTTGGAGTTAGCGCGTACAAAACATCCCAACGCTGCGATAGCACTGGCCTTGGACTTTGCCTGAGAAAGCTGTTGCAGCGCGTGGCGCCATTGGCGACGGTCAAGCTTGCGCTTTGTGGAGTGGTGCCAATAGTCGAGAATTTCGCATACTTTACGATTCAACCAGGGCATTGAAGCATAGGGTGAAGGCTGTATCTCGCCTTTGATGCGAGCTTCTTCTTGGGCATCAAACAAAAAGAAAGTCACGTCAGGCCACAGTGCCTTAAGATGTTCCATACGCTCGCGCTCGCCCGCATTGTGTATATACAAGAGTAGTGACACTTGATGCAACCTTCGCGCGGCATCAGTCATCATGAAGACTGCCTGATTGCCACCATTGTTGAGCGGGTAGGGCACCCAAGGTAGTATGTATAGAATCTTCATAGCTCAGTGATGTTTCGTGGTTGAAATAGGAGTATGTGAGAACATGGATAATCCCTTTTCGAAAGGTTGGCAATAATGCATGTCACGTTTAAGGATGCGTTTCAAGGTGCCAAAGTTAAGCCCGAAAAGGAGTATCGCCGTCCACGGCTGATAGTGCGGATGCGCACGGCAGACACTATAGAGTTCACGTATCAGATGGGTGGAGTCGTTACGATAGCAGTCATCCAAATGTCGCCGTTTCTCTTGTTCTACAAAGTTATATACGTGATGGTTGTATTGCAGGATGGGTGTGCTGAACATGATGTCAGCCATTTTCCCGACAATGTAGGCATTGGCTTTGAAATGCTTCTCAAAGGCTGTGGAGGTTTGGATGGACTGCTGACGGACACGATAGATGTATGTCTCGTGTTCCACGATGCTGACGGAGTGTATAAGCGGTAATAGTTGGAAACTCCATAGTGTATCTTCGTGGATAAGTCCCTCTTCAAATAGAAGGTGGTTCTTGAGCAGAAAGTCGCGGCGTAGGAGACGATTCCATGCCATAGGGTAGATACGTTCTTTACAGTAAGCCCGGATATAACCACGTTGATTCAGGAACGTACGGCCCACACGTAAATGTGGACAAGCCAGCTCCGGACCTTCAAAACGATAGTCGCCCACAACCATTTCCACATCCTTTCCCCTGTGCTGCGAGGCTTCCACTAAGCGTTGCAGGCAGTCGGGAGTGATGGCATCGTCGCTGTCCAGGAAATAGACGTAGTCGCCTTTACTTGCATGGACACCTGTATTGCGGGCTGCAGAGAGGCCGCGGTTGTGGTCATGGCGGATGATTGTCACCCGTTCCATATCCATATGTAACCTCTCAAGAGATGAGTATAGAATACTCATGCTGTCATCGGTACTACAATCATCTATGGCAACCACTTCAAAGTCCTGAAATATTTGTGCCGCCACAGATGCAAGACACTCTTCCAGATATTGTTGCACGTTGTAGATGGGTATGATGACAGAGACTTTCATCTTGGAAATTAAACATTAAACACTATGATGGCATTAGTGAATGCCAATGCCAAAGGCACGCTCCATAGTGGGAGCCATGTCATAATATTTATATTCTGCCAATCTGCCAGCGAAGATAACATTCGTCTCTGCCGCAGCCAAGGCCCGGTACTGCTCATAGAGCTGTTGGTTACGAGCATCGTTGACAGGATAGTAGGGCTCCATGCCCGGTTTCCATTCCGTGGAATATTCGCGTGAGATGATGGTCTTCGGATTCTTTTCCACCTCTGCACCGAAAGACTCAAAGTGCTTGTGCTCTATGATGCGTGTATATGGCACTTCACGCTCGGTGTAGTTGACGACAGCATTGCCCTGATAGTTGGAGGTGGTCAGCGTCTCCGTTTCGAAGCGTACTGTTCGCCATTCAAGATGGCCGAAGCGGTAATCATAGAAACGGTCTATCTCACCCGTGAAGATAATGTTCTTTGCTATCTGATTCCAGTGTTCGCGGTTGGCAAAGTAGTCTTCGCCCATACGCACTTCCACGCCCTCCAGCAGACGGTCTATAAGCCGATTGTAGCCTCCTTCTGGGATGCCTTGAAAGCGGTCATTGAAGTAGTTGTTGTCAAAAACGAGGCGCACAGGCAGACGACGGATGATGAATGCCGGGAGCTCTGCGCAGGGACGTCCCCATTGCTTTTCAGTATATCCTTTAATCAGGCGCTCGTAGATATCACTTCCAATCAGCAGTAGCGCCTGTTCCTCCAGGTTGCGAGGCTCTTTGACACCCTGTTGCTCAAGCATCCTACGAGCTTCTGCGCGCTGTTCCTCCAACTTCGCATTCGCTTCAGCAGGTGTATGAACACCCCACATCTGGTAGAAGGTGTTCATATTAAATGGCAGGTTATAAAGTCTTCCCTTGTAATTGGCAACAGGGCTGTTGGTATATCGGTTAAAAGGAACTAATGAATTTACGAATTGCCATATCTCTTCGTTGTTGGTATGGAAGATATGGGCACCATAGCGATGTACGTTGATGCCTTCTCTTTCCTCGCAATAGATGTTCCCGCCTACATGGTCGCGTCGATCAATAACCAGGCATGTCTTGCCTGCTTGGCGGGCACGCCAGGCAAAAGTTGCTCCCATAAGGCCAGAGCCAACAATTAAATAGTCGTAATTCTCCATAATAGTATCAGTGATAATATGAGGAACAAGAGAGAAATGCCGATCATCAAGCGTATGACCTTGAGATGCTTCTTCTCTTTCTTCTCTAATCTTGCTTTCACGTTGATGGCATCGTTCAGTTCTGACCTTAATACATCCGACTTTTGTTGGCAAGAAGTCAGTTTTTCTTGTAGAATTCGATTGTCAGCCCATGCCCTGTCACGCTCAGTTAAAAGCATATCCCGATGCCTGTAGAGCTTCAGGATAGGATGCTGTATCCTTTCTTCGGCGTCTGCACGTTGAGGTGCATGTGGCTTCAAATAGTGGCGATAGGAGTTTCTTAAATCCAGTATGATTTCTCCGTGTGCGTCTCCTGCTCCTCTTACCAGCTGATGCCAATCCCCATAATGGCCACTCAAGATGGTTTCATAATCTCTGGGACCTGCAAATGTATATCCTTCGAACTCATACTCTATAAGATCCTCATAGAGTTCCTTGAGGAAAAAGAGTGAGTCCTTTCGTTGTGGGATTAGAGCGATGTTCCCGACTCTTTTCTGTCCAGTGCCATTGTAGCGTGCCACCAAGGTCTCAAAGTTGTCGTATGCCTGCTTCTGTGCTTTTTCCATCCAAGGAGAAAGATGACTGTCAGCATAGAACTTCTTAAAATCCCAGAGTTCACCCAGGGCATGTTGAAGCTCATCTTGAAAACGATGTCGTTCTTCAACGTCATCTGGTACTTCATCGAGGATGAAAACATCCAAGAAAACACCTTGATTGTAATGGAAAAGCGGTGTTCCATCACTTGTCTCTGAGGTGAGGATACATGTTGTTTGCGAGTTCCGTAACTGCCCATGTCGCCGCATAGAACCAGGGTCTGTGTCATTGGTTTGCCAGAAGTATGGTTCCGCGAAAGCCGTGGGTGCTACTGCGCATAACTTGTTGTATTCCGAGCGTAACATGATGACATCGGCGTCGTTGTCCCACGGGATGAATCCCCCGTGGCGGACTGCGCCTAAGAGCGTGCCGCTGTCAATGCTGTACCGTATGTTGTATTGCTTGCATACAGCATCAAAGGTTACCATCAAATCTAATAAGACAGCCCACAACTGCTTAGACTCCGTTGTCACCTCGTAGTCACAGATGGTTTCAGCCTCAAAGAAAGATTCCTTTAGTTTCAGCTTGATAGGTAAGTCGTTCATTTCAGAAAGCGATTAATCCCATGACAACCAACAATATAATAAGCAGGATGGAAAGCAGGGCAAACACCTTTGTGAGCTTACGATATTTGCGAAGTTTTTTGTTGAGGCGGTAGATAGCGGGAGGCTCCGTATTGAGCGCAGGGATTTGCCCTCCGAACGCCTGCATGAAGAGTTCACCTTTATTAGCCTCATCATAATGGGATATATATTCCATAATCCGCGAGTCAGCAGTATCTGCCTCTTGCTCCTTAAGTATGCGGCACATCGTTTGGCATACGGCCTCGTAGTCGCTCTTGGGTGAGTGATTGAAAGCAAACCAGAAGAATGGTTCATAGAGTTTATTGAGGACATTCTTCACTTGATGCTCGATGCGCTTCTCACAGGCATACTTGTATATGTCTTCCAGGATAAGTATATGCTGAATGGCCATGCCAGGCTTCTTCTCAAAGGTGTCGCTCATGATGGAACCCGTTCGATGCCGCTGATAGAGATATACAGGTTCTTGGATAGCATGCATGCGTGGGGCTACGCTGAGGTATTTCCAGAAGAAGCAGGCGTCCTCGTAGAGAAGCCCTTCTGGAAAACGGATGCCGTTCTCCCTGATGACTGAAAGTTTCCATAGCTTACCCCAAGCGCTCACATGAACCTTGCAGGCTTGTTCTACCTCTTTCAGAGCATTGATTTGTAGTTCTTGTGGAATCGTATAGTAGTTTTTATCGCTTTCCACGAGCGCACCGTAATGGGCTTCGCCATCCTCATAGTGTACGATGGCACTTCCAGCCACCATGTCATCCTCTTCCTGCTTTGCGGCATACAGACGCGCAATAGCATCAGGCATCAGACAGTCATCGCCATCTACAAACAGCACGTATTTACCAGAGCAACGGGAAAGTCCCATATTGCGCGATGCAGACAGACCGCTGTTTTTCTCTGTGCTCAGCCACTGTATTTGGGGATACTTTCTCATGAGACGATGTACCAGTAGCTTTGTGTCGTCGGTAGAGCAGTCGTCCACACACAGAATCTCTATGTTCTGATAGCTTTGATTGACAATACTCAGCAAGGAAGAATAGATGTATTTGGCTGTGTTATAGCAGGGAACGACAACAGAGATGAGTTCTTGTTCCTTTTGTGGGATCTGCAGCTTGTCAGAGGATGAATGGTGTTGAGAGATTTCCTGGAATCGCTCAGTCAGGCGGTCGTAATGATAGCCTAAAGGCGATTCTGCGACTCGCTGAACAGCTTTGCACTCTAACTTGTTAGCATCTTTCTTCACGTTTAGAATACCATCGGCAATGGCCTCGCGGAAGAAACGACTGGTTCTCCGGAGGAACATCAGCTTAAGGGCTATCTTGGAGAGGCGGTCGTAGTTCCATCTCATTCCGCTATGCCACATTCTTGCGAGGACGGAAGACTTCCTAAAATGATTTTGCAGCGCAGGATCCTCGCAAATCCAACGATGAATCTCCTCCCATTCATCTAACACGCAATAAACTTTTCCAGAGGACATCACGGAGGAGTTGGAGTTGATACGGTAGTGATGTAAAGGCCTGTCAAGCATCATGAACCTTTTTGACTTGGCGTAGGTCTTGAAAGCAAATCCTACATCCTGATAGCTCGCTCCTGGTGTAGGTAGGAATCTTACTTGGTGACCTTCCTCTAAGAGGTCTCTCCGATACAAGGCGGCCCAAATGGAGGGCTGTTGCAGGAGCACTTCCTCATGGTCTAATGGAGTATATACAGAATCCTTCTCCACCCAATCTTGATGAACTTCCCGTTCCGTACCCGTTGGTCCCTCATACCAACAACAACGCACCAAATCCAGATTATTGTCCTTTGCCGCTTTCAACAGCGTCTCAAACATATCGGGTTCTATCCAGTCGTCGGATTCAATGATGCCAATATAGTCACCGGTACAACATTCCAACCCCTTATTCATGGAATCTCCATAACCGGTATTGGGCTTGTGGATGACTTTAAAGCGCTTATCCGTAGCCACATATTCATCAATGATGGTGCCCGTGCTATCTTTGCTTCCATCATCAATACAGATGATTTCCAGATTCGTATAGGTCTGTGCCTGAATGCTATCCAAACACTCTCGGACGTATTTCTCTACATTGCAACAAGGGACTAAGATAGAAATTTTCTCCATGATGTGATCGGTTGTTTAATGTATGGGATATAATTTGAAGGCTATAGCTGCTGCATGTCGTAGAGGCGTTTATAGTAGCCGTTCTTGGCGATGAGTTCGTCGTGCTGGCCGCGCTCCACAATCTCGCCTTCGTAGAGGACGTAAATCTCGTCGGCGTTCTTGATGGTGGAGAGACGGTGGGCGATGGCGATGGTCGTGCGGCTCTTCATCAGGCGCTCCAGGGCTTCCTGCACGAGGCGCTCGCTCTCCGTATCGAGGGCTGAGGTAGCTTCGTCGAGGATGAGGATGGGCGGGTTCTTGAGGATGGCGCGGGCGATGCTGACGCGCTGGCGCTGACCTCCTGAGAGACGGCCGCCGCGGTCGCCAATCATGGTGTCGTAGCCGTGCTCGCTCTCCATGATGAATTCGTGGGCGTTGGCGATCTTCGCTGCTTCGATGACCTGTTCTTTGGTGGCGTTATCGACGCCGAAGGTGATATTATTATAGAAGGTGTCGTTGAAGAGGATGGCCTCCTGGTTGACATTACCGATGAGCTGGCGCAGCTCAGAGATGCGCACGCCCTTGATGTTCATGCCGTCGATGAGCACCTCGCCTTCCTTAACATCGTGGTAGCGGGGCACGAGATCGACGAGAGTACTCTTACCAGAACCCGACTGTCCCACGAGGGCGATGGTCTTGCCCTTGGGCACGACGAGGTTGATGTGCTTGAGCACGGGGCGTCCTTCGATGTAGCTGAAGCTGACGTCGCGCAACTCTACTTCCTTCTCGAATGAGGGAAGGGGCTGAGGATGCTCAGGCTCCTTAATTGGGTTCTCAGCCTTGAGGATGAAGTCGATACGGTCCATGGAGGCAAGGCCGAGGGGAATCTGGTAGGTGGCCTTCGACAGCTCCTTCAGCGGGTTGATGACGCTGTAGAGGATGACCATGTAGAAGATGAACGTGGAGGCATCGATGAGGTTGCTCTCGCTGAGAATGAGGTAGCCGCCGAACCACAGCACGATGACGATGATGATGGTACCGAGGAACTCCGACATGGGATGGGCTGCGTTCTGGCGGATGACCATCGCGTTCATGCCCCTGCGGAACTCGTCGTTGACGAAGGTGAAGCGCTTCAGCATCTTCTGCTCGGCGATGAAAGCCTTGATGATACGGAGGCCGCCCAGCGTCTCATCCAACTGCGCGATGATGTCGCCCCACTGGCCTTGTACGGCAGAGGACTGGCTCTTCAGCTTGCGGCTGACGACACCCATGATCCAGCCTGCCACGGGTGCTACGACAATCACGAAGACGGTCAGTTGCCAACTCACGGTGAAGAGCGTGAAGAAGCACACTAGGATAGCGATGGGCTGACGGATGAGCATGTCAATGGAACTGGTGATGGAGTTCTCAACCACTTGTACGTCGGCCGACATACGGGCGATGATGTCTCCTTTGCGCTCCTCGGAGAAGAAACTCAGCGGCAGCTTCAGCACCTTCTCATAGACCTGAATGCGGATATCGCGAACGACACCTGTACGCAAAGGTACCATGATGGCGGAGGAACCAAAGTAGCCCAGTGTTTTGAGACCCGTCATGATGATCAAGGCGATGCCCATGAACACCAGCGTGAGGAACGCTCCGTTGTTAGCCATCATCTCCTGAACCCAAGCATAGGCGTTGTTGATGATGATATCCTTCTTAAATTCAAAGGGTTTGTAGGTATATACGGCCTGGTCGATCTTGAACAGGATGTTGAGGATTGGGATGAGGACCATGAACGAGAACACGTTCATCCATTGCGAGAGGAAGTTGAGCACGACCGACCAGCCCAGATACTTACGGTAGGGCTTCAGGTAGCGCGCCATTATGGAAAGGAATTGCTTCAGCATAGTTGATAGTTATGGCGTTGAGAGGTTTTCGGGGGCAAAGATAGTAATAAAATGAAGAATGAAAGAATGAAAAGTGAAAAATAAAGGAGTGTAAAGTGAAAAAAGCGATGAAGGGCGATTTATACGTTCTTGTCACTTGTGATGTCAGCGTAGTCTTTTCGGCACAATTCCCATGTAAGCTGCAACCAGATGAGGACGATGGGCAAGGCCTTCAGCGCATAGGGTTGCACCCATGTTTTGCGGATGTAGGCAGGGAAGAGGTCGGAGGGTGACATGGAGGTAAGGATGAATGCGAAGATCATCAAAGCGATGTCCCATCGTGAGCGCGACCACGGTGCCACCCAGTACCACAGCGCCACACCCACGAAGGCAATGATGTAGGTGCTGGACTCACTGCCTGTGCTGAAAAGGACGGTGAACATCAGTACGCTGGCGACGATGGTCAGTTGGAAGGGCAGGTGGCGGAATTGCTTCCATCGCAGGAAGGGTAGTCCCAACAGTGCCATGCCCGGCAGGATGAGCCAGAGGTCGGAATAGGAGGCACAGCCCGATATCTTGCGCGCCATACCCAAAAGCGAGATGTTCTGCCCGCCAGAGAAGATGTTCTGGGCGTTCTTGGAGGTGAGGCTCTGGAACCACTCCACGTATTGTCCGATGACATAGTCAGGACTGCTGATGAGCATGGGTGCTACGAACATCACAAGAGCCCAGAAGGCGAGCGAGGCGATGAAGCGCCCTTTGTGCTTGGAAAAGAAGAAAAAGGCCAACCCTACGATGCCGTAGATCTTCACGAAGGTACCGAACATAATCCAGAAGGCGGCCCAGAAGTCGCGCTCGCGATGCAGGCAGATATAAGTGAGGATGATGGCCGCAGCGGTGGCAATGTTGAACTGCGCCATGAACAGGCTGGTGAGCAGCTCATGGGCACAGAACCACAAGGTGGCAATCTGAATGCCCTGACGCACAGGCAACTGTCGGATGGCGGCAAAGAGAAACAGGGATAACGCCGAGAGCCACAGCCATAAGCCCAGCCATTCTGGCAGCACGGCAAAGGGCGCTATGACGAGGCTGAAGAAAGGTCCGTAGAAGTTAGTGTCGAAATACTCGGCTGGATATTCCGCATAGAGCGATGTCTGTTGCAGCGTATGCCAGAAGACACCGCGGAAGATGAGGAAGTTGTTATTGTGCTTGGCAATCTTGGCCAATGCGGCTGCAAATGCGAGCAGAAGCCACAGACCCAATAGCGTCCGCGGATTGCTGAAGAAAGGGCGCTGGAAGAATTGGCGCAATTGAGTGATGAGTTTCATTCGGCTAATCATGCTGTGGAGGTCTCATGAAATAATCATCGAAACGACGGAGCTGAGTGTCGAAGGACAGGAAGTCGTCAAGGGTGAACGTTTCATCGGCATAAAGGATGAAATGCAGCGGCACATCATGGTACATGGCGGCCACGAGGCTGTAGGAGCTGGGCGGCCCTATCAGGTAGTCGCAGTGGGAGAGGGCGCAAAGGTCCTCGGCCGGATTGCCTTCGGGAAAGACGAAGTCCACAGATGCAAATTTGCGACGCAGGAAACGTTTTGGAAGAGCTACATTACCGCATACAACGACGACGAGATGTTTGTCTGGACAGAGCTCCTGAAACTGACGGATGGCCTTGGCAAATGTCTCATCATTAAAGTAATAGCATCCGCCCATGAGCTTTTTATAGTCGCCTCGACGGATATGCACGCCCAACAGGACATTGTTCTCGTCCTGCTTCCATTTCGCGAGCAGGTGCTGCACGTGTTTCTCGATGTGGGCGTCGAAAGAGAAGAGGCGGACGATGTCGTTTCGGTACTTGGCAAAGAGGTCATAGAAGCGAATGTGCCATCCTGTGACAGCCATGATGGGATGGCTTGTTAGCTTCTTCTCTAATTCGGCTTCCGGGACATAAGGTATCTCGAAAGTCGTGACGGGCAGGATGTGCATCCGAGCCAGCCCCTTCACGATGGTGTGTGTGACGATGTTGTGCCAAAAGGTGTGGCAGATGCGGAAGTATTGGTATTTGTAAGCAAAGCGCAGCGAGATTGTGCAGACATTGTGCTCACGTGCCCAAGCATAGACATGACTGTATTGGATGATGTTGTTGCACATCTGTCCTTTGTCATGCACGAAGAGGATATGTTTATTCCATATTGCCATTTGTTTCCTTCAGAAAGATGAACTTGGATGGCCTTTGTATGGCCTGTAAGCTCAAAAACGGCGGCAAAGGTACAAAATTTTGCTGAATGATGGTTGTTTGAGCAATAAAAAGGTGGGATATCGTGAAAAAAACGTACCTTTGCGGCGATTATAGGCAGTATTAGGAATGAACAAGAAAGTTTCCATATTGATTCCTTGTTACAATGAGGAGAAGTCACTTCCCTTGATGTATCAGGCATTGTGCGATCTGGTGTCATCGCCTGAATTGGGCGAGCGCTACGATTGGGAGTGGCTCTTTATCAATGACGGCAGCGTGGATCATACGCTTGACATTCTTAAGGAGTTGCGACAGCGTGACTCTCGCGTCAGCTATATTGACTTGTCGCGCAACTTCGGGAAGGAAAATGCCATGTTGGCAGGCTTTGACTTTGTCAGTGGAGACTGTGTAATAATCATGGACGCAGACTTGCAGCATCCGCCGACATTGATTCCGCAGATGCTGGAGCAATGGGAACAAGGCTTTGATGACGTCTATGCCAAACGCCTCTCGCGAGGACGTGAGAGTTGGTTGCGACGTAAGCTGAGTCTCTTCTTCTACTCTTTATTGCAACGCTCAACTCGTGTAGATATTCTTCCTAATGTGGGCGATTTCCGGCTCCTTGACCGCAAATGTATCAACGTGTTACGTCGGATGCGGGAGAGCCAGCGTTATACGAAGGGAATGTATAGTTGGATCGGTTTCCGCAAGAAGGAACTGCTGTTTGAGCAGCAGAATCGGGTGGCAGGTACTTCTTCCTGGAACTTCATGGGATTGTTTAACTTAGCCATTGATGGCATCACCTCCTTTACCACGTTCCCACTTCGTTTGGCAACCATCATCGGTGTTGCTGTTTCTTTTGCCGCTTTCCTCTTTCTCGTCTATGTGCTCGTCTGCACGTGGATATGGGGTGACCCCGTGCAAGGTTACCCGACATTGATGGTCGTGATTCTTTTCTTGGGGGGCGTAGAATTGCTGGCGTTGGGTATCATCGGAGAATACTTGGGACACATCTATCATGAAAGCAAGCATCGTCCGACGTATATCGCACGTGAATATAACGGGGAAGTGTTGACAGATGGTTATGCACGCTTGTAGAGGAAGGCGAATTGTAGCACCAGGAAATTGATGAACGACGCGATGGCCATGTCAAGAATAGGTGCAATCCATTCGCTGAACCCCAACCACAGGAAAAGATTCAAAAGGGCGATCTCCACAAAATAGTTAAGGATGTGGCTGGCAATGAAGCCAGTCACGTTTCGTTTATTCGGATTCTGGCGAAAGGTGAAGTAGGTGGTGAGGATGTAATTGCAACATAAACTTATGACGAAGCCTGCTGTATAGGCAATGTTGGCATCCTGATGCAGCAGAATCAGCAGGGCATAGACACCATAATGAATGCCGGAGGCGATGATGCCTACGATTCCGAACCGAAGAAAGCGATAAACGATGGCGCGCTTCTCGGGGTGATTGTTCCAATATGTCTGAATCTTCTGTAGCATGATTAAACCTGTTGCATTCGAACAAAATCTTGGAAGGGAACGAAGGTTTCACCCTTGGCTTTCAGCATCTTGATGAGGCGGTCGAGGCGCTGGCACATCTGCTGTCCGCTGTGATTGCGGATGATGAAGGGCATGCGCAACTCAGGGTGCTCGCGCAGCTCGTAGAACTCCCAGGGGTGGAAGTAGGTGACGAAGTAGCCGTCGTGCTGCAGCGTGCGCCGTACCATCCAATGATACACACGCTCGGGCAGGTTATGCAGGGATAGCCAGAAGAGCGGAAAGCGCAGCCAGGGAGTGACGGAGGCTGGAATCTGCATGACACCATCCTTCATGAACCACGTCCTTGGCGCCGTGAGGTGCATATAGCGACCAGGTATGAAGGCAGGGTTCAGCGATGAGTTATAGGTGTAGCCTGCTGCAGCGATGGCTTCATCGGAAACGGGGAACATGCGCGGCTGGCGATAGCCGTAGGCCGTTACGCCCGTCACGCGCTCCACAATCTCTTTGGAGCGACTCACATCAGAGGTCTTTGGCTCCCAGTGATCGACGCCGTGGCAGGCCACCTCATGGCCTTCGCGCAGGATGCGTTGCATCACCTCGGGAGCATGCTCGGCGAAGTTGCCTGTGCAGAAGAAGGTGGCACGCACGCCATTCTCCTTCAACACGTCAAGGATGCGGTTCGTGCCCTGCACAGAGACCTCCATGCCTTCTCGGAGCGTGTCGTAATGGACGCCATGCTCGCGAGGAACATCAAATTCTTCTGTATCGAAACTCAAAAGTACCATTGTGCTTAGAATCTAAGTTTTCCTGTTGCGGGATCGATCATCTTATCGTATTCTTCACGGGTGCGCTTCCAGCGGTTGTGGGTCCACAGCCAATAGGACGGCTGGCGCCGGATGCTCAGCTCCAACCTTTGGAAATAATCCTCGGTGATGCTTTTGTCGGGCTGATCCTTGGGGGTGTCGGTCATGAGCTGGAACTCAGCCTCGTAGTAACCGCGACGCAGGCGCCTGACATCGATATACACGCAGGCCATGTTATACTTACGGGCGATGCGTTCGGTGCCTGTCAGCACAGGCGTGTCGGGATGACTGAGGAAGGTCATCCAGTGACCGATATTGTTCCAGAACGGAACCTGGTCTCCGATGAATCCCATCACCACGGGAAGCCCGGCTTTCCTGCTGTCAGCGATATAGCGCAGCACGTCCATGATCTTCACGTTCTCGGTCCCCATACGATGGCGTGAATAGAGCAAGAGCTTGTCCATGACATGGGATTCCAGCACGTGATAGACCTGTGCGCCTGCGTAGTTGCCTTTGAGCCATTGTGGAATGCTTGAGATCCATTCCCAGTTGCAGTAGTGACCCAGATATAATGCTACGCCTTGCCCCTTCGCCACAAGCTGTTCGACCATTTCGACATTGCGGAAAGTCATATGCTTGCACATGGATTTCTTACTCATGGAGAACAGCTTGAGCGTTTCCATAATATAGTCACCGAACCAGCGATAGAATGCCCGTTCAATCTCACTCAGCTCTTTCTCATTTTTCTCGGGGAAGCTGTCACGCAGGTTCTTGCGGACAATGGCCCTGCGATAACCTATTATATAATAGGTGAGCACAAAGATGAGGTCCGACAGGCGGTATAGCAGCCAGAATGGAAGCAATGACACGCTGTAGATCAACGTGAAAGCTAAACCGTAGGCTATGCGTTGCCAGAAGTTGAGGGTGTATGTGGATTGTTCCATGATGGTGCGTGGGTTAAGGGGTGAGGCGGTCTTCGTTCATGCGAGACATATACTGTTGGATGATGGCTTTCAGCTCTCGTTCCATCAATGCCTGCAGCTGAGGCTCTTGATCGATGAGGTTATGCTGAAGGAGGCTATCCGTGAGTTCATAAACGGCGTGAGTATGCATGGAATCGAACTGCAACAGGCGGTTGTGCTTTACATACTGATAGATGCCGTTGTTGTAGTTGACGGCCCATGTGCTGTCGGCGGGCGTGTGGAAGAGGTCGCAGCCGAAGGCAAGATAGGGCTCGTTGTGATTGAGGAGCCCCAGGACGCTAGGCATGATGTCAATGTGTTGGGCGATGGCTTCACGCATACCGGCCTCGAAGAGCTCGCCGCTGGGGTCGTAGAAGATGATGGGTGAGCAGAAACCACCGATATCATTCTGGTAGAAGGCGTGGTCGCTGAGGTTCGTATGGTCTGAGGTGAGCACGAAGAGCGTGTTCTTGAACCACGGTTGTTTGCGGGCCTCTTCGAAGAAACGGCGCAGGGCGTGGTCTGTGTAGCGGATGCACTTGTGGATGATGATGCCCTCCTCGGGGAACGTGTCGCGATAGGCTTCAGGTATCGCATAGGGATGGTGGCTCGTGGCGGTGAAGAGGGCGGTCATGAAAGGTTCTTTCAGTTCCGACATCTTTGCACAGTAGAACTGCATGAAGGGCTCGTCCCAGATGGCCCACATGCCGTCGAAGTCCTCATCCCCACGGAAACGGGAATCGGCATTGAACTCGTCGCGCCCGAAGTATTTTTGGAAACCTGTCTTGCGTGCAAAGGCCTGGAAGCCCATGCTGCCGTTCTCGGCGCCATGGAAGAAGGCGGTCTCGTAGCCGTGTTTGTCGAGCTCCTGTGCCAGTCCGCCGTAGGTGTTCATGGAGGCCGGCGTCAGCACAAAGGGTTCCACAAACATGGGGATAGCGGAAAGGATGCTGGGCATTCCGTCGATGCTTTTGCGACCGTTGCAGAACGACCAGCGGAACGTGGCGCTCTCACGGCAGAGCTCATCCACGAAGGGAGTATAGCCAGCGTAATGTCCGTCTTCCAAGGTCTCGTTGAGGGCTCCGATATATTCGCGTCCGAAGCTTTCGATGATGAACACCACGACATTCTTCTTCACGAAGGTGCTGTCGGGTTGAGGCTGATGAATGGGCGTGTAGATTTTGTCCATTTCATCGGCATCCTTATAGTAGTCGGGTGTGATAAACTTGGCTTTGCCAATCGTGCGGATAAGGGCGAAGGGCGTGTTCAGGATAACAGCGGCTTCGGCTGGACGCGCGACATACTGGTTGGCATTGGAGATGGTGATGGGACGCACAGCCGTGGTGGCACCGCCACGCATGCCGATAACGGTCAATGGAATGTAGGCGGCGAAGAGCACCAGATGCAGGAGGTAATAATAAAGCCCTTGGCCCTTCGACGTGAAGACCTTGGTCTTATGGCTTGAAGGTATAGGCCTTACGGCCTGAAGGTATAGGCCTTCAGACGGAAGCCTATATACCTTCCAAAGAAGTACTATAAGGGCGATGCCGACGAGCACCAAATACCAGTGGCGCAACAACTCAACACCCACGATGCCTCCGAGGTTGCCTTCGTTGGAAAACTCCTGGAAGACAGTGGTCGTAGTGCGGCGTCCTGTGTATTGGAAATATACGGCGTCGGACAGGTTGACAATGACGGCCAGACTGTTCACCAGCAAGAAGAGCCCTTTCGCCATCATCTGCCACCAGCTACGTTCCTTCAGGTGCAGGGGAATGAGCATCAGTAGGGCATAGAGCACGTTGGTATAGAGGATGGCCGAGGTGTCGAACATCCAGGCACCCGTGAAGATGTCGCACAGGGAGTTGCCGCTCCAGAACTGGGGGAATGCAGCATGGTTCTCAGCCCAGAACACCACACGGCACAGCCAATAGACCACGTAGGCCAAAGCCATGTTGCACACAAAAGCCAGTGGTGTGCGCAGGAAGGTGAGTATGGTAGAGTTTCTGGTCATTGACTTTGCTGTGATTGTCTGATACAAATGCGGTTGGCATTCATTCTGGACATGTATTGTTGGATAGCTGCTTTTAACTTGGTTTCCATCTCTTCGCGAGGTTGCACATAGGAAGGAGATACTACTTGATTGTTCTGTAGGAGCGGGTCTATGCGGAAATCATAGAATGCTGTAGTCTTCTCACCGTCAAACTGAAGCAGGTAATGATCTTGGACAAATTGGTATTGATCATGAATGTAGGAGAGGGCACCCATGTGTTCCTCTGCATCGTTTAGCAAATCGTTCCCAAAGGAGAAATAGGTGCCTTGATAGCCTACGTGGTGCAGGACTGTGGGCAGGATATCTGTTTGTTGTATGATGCCGGCGCGATGTCCACGCCAGGTAGTATCGGTGGGATGATAGAAGAAAACGGGAACCATGAATGCCCCTAAATCATTGGAAAGCTCGGCATAGGGTTGCATATTAATATGGTCTCCTGTTAGCACGAAGAGAGTATGTGGGTACCATGACTGTTGCTTGGCGGTTTCGAAGAAATGGCGAAGAGAATGGTCTGTATAGCGAATAGCTTTGTAGATGGGCAGGTTCCCTTCGGGGAAGGTATCACGGTATTGAGGGGGGATTTGGAAGGGGTGGTGTGATGTGACTGTGAAGAGTCCTGCGCAGAAAGGCTCAGGGGTGTGGCTCAGTGTCTGTGCCATGAATTGCATGAAGGGTTCATCCCAGATACCCCAATGGTGATCCCATTCGGCATCGTTGTTGAATTCACGCCGTCCATAATAGGCATCCATGCCGCAGGCTTTCACAAAGCCGTCGATGGAAAGGGAACCATTGTCGGCACCATGGAAGAAGGCAGTGGTATAACCCAACGGCTTGAGATAATTACCGATTCCATCGAGGTCGTTCATCGTGGCACGGGAACTCATGAAACTCTCTATAAGCATAGGGATGGATGCGAAAACAGATGCTTGGGCGTCTATGCTGCTGATGCCGTTGGAAAGGGATAGGTCATACGTTAGCCCTTCACGCATTAGCGAGTCCAGGAATGGTGTATAACCCTCTTCAGCATAAGGGTTGAGGTGTTTGGAATAGGCTGTAGAAAAACTCTCTAAGACAATGATGACAACATTATCCTTGTGGTGTTGTATAGTATCGTTAGCGTACGATAGCTCATGAATAGGCGTATAAATCTGCTCTAACTGGCTCTCTTCAAAATAGTGTACTTCAGGGTAGCCTTTCTTGGAGGAAGTGCGGAAGATGGAGAATGGTGTATTGGTTACCAGAACAGCGTGAGTGGGAGTAATCACATATTCGCGGGCATGACCGTTGTGCAATGGCCGCAGTTCTGGGTCAAAGCCTCCACGCATTCCGCCAATGAGTAACAGTGCGGAGAGTAACAGACCGATGACTTGTATGAGATAGTACTTCCATCGGGGCTTGACGATGAGCTTAGGGCTTCTGTATAGGAACCAGAGAGCTACGGCTAAGAGGAGAGCCAACAATGTCAGATACCAATGGTTGACAAACTCTATACCGATAATGTTAGTAAGGTCGTCATTCTGAAACTCCGTGAAGATGGAGGCCGTGGCACGACGCTTGATGAATGGGAAATAAACAGCATCGGCCAGGTTGGCTGACAGGCAGATGGTGTTGACACTCACGAATAGGATGCGTAGGAACATAGGCCACCACCGAGCCTCCTTTCCGTGCAGGGGGAAGAAGAGCAATAGCAGGTATAGCGCATTGCTGTAGGCGATGGCTGAAAGGTCAAAGCGAAGGCCGCCACGAAGGATGTCGATGGCTTCTGATACTGGAAGAGCTCCGAAATAGGAGTAGTTCTCTAGGTAGAAAGCTATGCGACAGATGAAGTAACACACAACCAAAAGGAGGGCGTTGCAGCAAAGAGCCAGTATGAGACGCAGCAGGCTGGCTTTTTGAGCATTGTTTTGGAGATGTGACTTCATTTCTGTAGCGAATGATATTCCGAAATATGATGAGGCGTCAATGGCTTGATTCTAATGATTTCAAGTCTGCAGTCGTGGCCTGCAGGATGGATTTCCCCATGCGTTCCAGATGCTGAGGCTGTGTGCTCTCAACTGTCGAGAAACGTTGGGCTTCGAGGTCATAGACGACGAATCCTGTACTGTCTATCAGCGAGAATCCGTGGTTGAAGGTGTGAATGGCAAAAGGATAGGTATAGGAAGCACTCAGCACATCACGGCTCCAGCGGAAGTCGTCATGGGGCAGGTGCAACTGGCCTAATAACGTGGCGGCGAGGTCTGTCTGATTACAGAGGACGGGGATGTCCTTGGGGGCCTTGACGGCTCCGCCAGTCCATATCATGGGAATCTTGTTGCGCAACGGATGGGTTTGCGAATATTCCCGGTAATTTATGCTGTGATCTGGGATGAAAACAAGCAACAGGTTGTCCCATTGTGGTGTCTGCTTAAGCTTTTCCATGAATTCGCCGATGCAGGTATCAAGGTAGTAGAAGGCATTGGGCACTTCGTCCTCATATTGCTTGATGGGCACATCCCAGGGCTCGTGGGAGCTGAGGGTTGAGAAGCCGATGAGATAGCGCTCGTCCTCGGGCAAACCTGTGATTTGTTGGTATAGGGTATGGAATGTGATGTCATCCCTGACACCCCATTTCGCAGAGTGCTGCTCCTGCTGCGTAAAGTCTTTCATCCAGGTCAACGTCTCCCAACCTGTGGTCACCAGATAACTGCGCATATTGGTGAAATTGATATCACCACCATAGAGATAATAGGTGTGATATCCCTCTCTACGCAAACTGGAGGCGATGCTTGGCAGATAGCGTGTCTTCTGAGGCATCTTCATGACGGAGGAGGTTGGGAACGAAGGGTAACCGCTGTAGGTACATACGGTGCCGCGGTCTGTCCGATAGCTGTTACCGTAGCAGTTTGAGAAGTTGATGCCTTCAGCTTTTAGCCGTTGCAGGTTCGGCATATATTCGCTGAAGATGTCCCCCGCACTTTCCATGAGTACGATGACGATATTGGGGTGCTGGGTAGTGAGCAAGGTATCAGTCTCCGTGGATGCAATGGGATAAAGGCCTTCCAGTTGTGCTGCACATTCATCGTCGTCGTAGAAATGATAGTCCACGATATGGTTTGCCGTCTTCTCAAAAGAAGCCAGAAAGCTGAAGACTGGGTTCACGGCGGCATGGTTCAGGAACTGGTTCTGAGAGAAATAGACTTGTCCGATGTTGGTTGTCGATTCACCCAGACCGCCACGGATGCCTATGACAAGCAGCGGAATACAGAGGATGTAGAAGATCGTTTCAAACGTTTTTTTAATGGCTGAAGCAGTAACATTTTTCCACCGGTGCATAGGAATCACATAACCCCAGAAGATGAATACCGCCGTGGCCAACAGAATGAGTAGCCGGATGATGAGATAACCCGTGGACACGCTGGCCGCGGTCTCATTGGGGGAAGACAGGTATTGCAAACAGGAGGCGTCCAGCTTGAATCGCCAGAAGGGGTATAGGCTGCAGTCTGCCACGAATGCCAAGGCAGAGGCGACGGAGATGATCATAAAATAGGTGTAAAAAACCTTGTTGATGACCGAGCGGCGATACCACCAGACACACACCATTGTCAGGAGGAATGGCAGAATGAGAAAATACAGGGCTGTTGAAAGGTCAAGCGTCAACCCGTGCCAGAGTACATCCTTCAAATCTGTAATTGTAAGATCCCCTGTATGGCAGCTCACCATAAAGGCTATCTTGGCCAAACAGAATACGAGGATTGTCCACAAATAGATCCGAAGTAGGAATGTAACTCTTTGTCTCATACAATCTATGCGTTGGCGTAGACGATGGCTGACACTTTCTCGACCACAGCTTCGGGAGTGATGCCTGTCAGACAACGATAGTCGCCGAATTGGCACGGTTTGTCACCAAAAATGGAGCAGGGACGGCAGGGGAGGTCTGTGCGTTGCAGAACGTTGTCGAGTTTTTGTTGATAGCCGAGGAAGCCCGCATAAGGGTGCGTCGCGCCCCAGATGCTGACGACGGGAACGGCGGCTAAGGCGGCCAAGTGCATATTGCCGGAGTCCATGCTCACCATGACCTGGCAGTGTGAGATGAGTGCCAACTCTTCAGCGATGTTGTTGAGCTTGCCTGCCATGTTTTCGGCGTGAGCATAGCGCTCGGCCCATTGGTCGAGGATTTCGGACTCCGTCTTGCCTGCGCCAAAGAGGAAGATACGGGTGTCACCGCGGGCGTTGAGTTGACGGATGACCTCCTCCATCTGTTCCTGAGGATATGTCTTACCTTCATGTATGGAGAACGGGGCGATGGCCACCCAGTGACGCTCGGGGCGCAAAGAGGGGTCGAAAGAGGGCACTGCCGTAGAGAGGTCGGCACCTCCTTGGGGATAAAGGCTCTTGAAATCCAGCGACCAATCATCGAAACCCAGACGACGAAAGACATCCACGTACTTCTCAAACATGCTCGTCTGCGGCACTTTTACCTCCGCAGACAGGAAGGCTTTCCGTGCACGTCGGTCCTTTCGGATATGGGCCACGTGGTGTCCTGCGATATGCAAGCGCATGCGCAGCCATTTCGTCCGTAGTACGTCGTGCAGGTCGGCGATGTGTGTCGGCTGCAGGGCAAAAAGCCTTCGCGCTAAGAGGTTAAGCCCATGGTAGCCTGCGTGCTCTCCTTTCAAGTCGGCAGCCATGAATCCTACGTTTGATGGCAACAGACTGAAGAGCGGCTGCGCCCAAGGACGGCTTACGACTGTCACGCGGACGTCGGGGTGCTGACGGGCAAAGCTGTCGATAACGGGAAGCGTCATCAACACGTCGCCCATAGCTGAGAAACGAAGCACAATAACGTGTGTCATTTGGAATACAATACCGGGTTCGTATCGGGGTCGTTGTACATCTTCATCTGCTTATACACCTTCATCCATTTGCGCCCAGCCTCGATGTCTGCCAAGAGCTGGTCGATGGCGGTGGAGAGGTCTGTCTGCTGCTCCAGCAGCACATTGAGCTTCTGCTGGCAGGTCGCGCGATGTGCCTCGCTGGCATCGGAGCGTTCAGCCTGTTCTCGCATGTGGTAGATTTTCAGCGCCAGGATGCTGAGGCGATCGACGGCCCATGCCGGACTTTCAGTGTTGATGGTTGCATCGGGGAGCGGAGTGATATCGTGGTACTTGGTATAGAAGTAGCTGTCGATAGTCTCCACCAGATCTGTGCGGTCTTGGTTGCTCTGGTCGATGCGACGTTTGAGGGCCAAGGCCTCTAACGGATCAATCTGCGGGTCGCGGATGATGTCCTCCAGATGCCATTGTACCGTGTCAATCCAACACTTGCGATAGAGGTCGGCCTCGATGCCTTCGCTGTACGGATTGTGCATCGGAGTGTCCACATCGTCAGCCTTGTGGTAGTCGAGAATGGCGCGTTCGAAGATGGGACGGGCTAGCTCAGAGAATGTCATAAGCAGTAGTATTTGTTATTGTTAAGTGTGCAAAGTAACATATTTTTTTGCGTTTGGGCAAGCAAAGCGAATATTTTCTTTGTTTTTAGTGCCTTTTGAACGAAAGTTTGGTTAAAATCCTTTGTTTTTTTCGTTTTCTTTAAGAATACACGCTATCTTTGCACCGGAAATTGGTCATTTGCCTCGAATAACAAACTATAGTTACAATCAATGAAACACAAAATCTTTCTTTTCGTGATGCTGTTTGGTTTGTCAGCGACCGCCTTTGCGCAGCGTTTCACGGACAAATTAGACCGCGGTCTTGTAGCCACTGTGGCTATGAGCGGCTCTGGAAATTTTATTTCATGGCGTATCCTTCCAGAGGAATACCACGATGTGACATATAATCTTTACTGCAATGGGTCGCTCCTCAAGGGCGGCCTGAAGGTAAGCAACTATGTGCATGCAACCGGAACAGCGGCCAGTAAGTATCAGGTGGCTGCTGTCAGAGGTGGCCAGGAGGGTCAGCTCTGCAAGGAAGTCCAACGCTGGAGCGGCATCTCAAATCTCACGAACGGTGTCAGCGATAATCCCCATACTGGCTATCTCGATATTCCGTGCCAGCCAGCAGTGGATAGGGCAGGAATAGACTGCACTTCATTATATGAGTTTAATGACTGCGTGCCTGCGGATGTCGATGGTGATGGAATTGTAGAACTCATCTGCAAGCGTAACTATACAGGTGGAGTCAACGATGCCAATAATAAAACCCGCTTCCACCGTATTGAAATCATCAAGCTCACGGGTGAGCGCTTGTGGTGGATAGACCTTGGTCCGAACATGATGGCAGGTCCCGATGAACAGTGGGATGCTGTGGCTTTCGACTGGGACATGGATGGCAAGGCAGAGGTGTTGCTGCGCGGTGCTAACAATATGTATGTTCACACCAAAACAGGTCACGATATAGCCATCGGTAACATGAACTATTACGCTCCGCGTGACCAGTACACCTGCGTGGGCGATGAGTACCTGCTTTACCTCAATGGCGAGACGGGCGAACCTTACGGCTGGGATGGTACAAAAGACAGCTTCACCCCCATGGCATATCCTCTCAAACGTTATGAGAGTGGAGAGTCACAGAGCCTCGCCGTTTGGGGGCAGGACGGTGATGGCGGTCACCGCTCTACAAAGCACTATTTCGGTGCTCCCTATCTCGATGGCCAGCATCCCAGCATCTTCCTCGGACGTGGTTGCTATACTCGCCATAAATTCGTTGCGCTTAATGTGGATCCGGCCACCCATGCTCTCTCGCAGCGTTGGTATTGGAGTAACAACCAAGGCTGGAACAGTCCGTGGTATGGCAACGGCTACCACAACTTCGGTATTCAGGATGTAGATCTGGATGGGCGCGATGAGATAGTCTTTGGCTCTATGATTATTGATGATAATGGTAAGGGTCTTTCGACGACGGGGCTTGGCCACGGAGATGCGCAGCACTGCTCAGACCTCGACCCCTACCGTTGGGGCCTGGAGTTCTTTGCTTGTAACGAGGATGAGCCGGCAATGAACTATCGCAACGCCACCACATCACAAATGTATTATCGCATGCAGAGCACCGGTGATGACGGCCGTGCGCTTGCTGGCAATTTCACCAATAGATACCCGGGATGCGTAGGACAGTCATCGCAGACGGGTGTCCTCAGCCTCACTGCGGACAAGGTTATCAGCGGACAGGGTGGTTATGCCCTGAATTTCCGCATCTATTGGGATGGCGACCTCTGCTCGGAGATCCTTGACAGCCCCGGTACTGCCAAGGCCGCTAAAATTGAGAAGCTCGATGGCGGACGTATATTCAACTCGGAGGGCCACCTGAATAACGATTCCAAGAACAATGCCTGCCTCACGGGTGATATCCTTGGCGACTGGCGTGAGGAACTGCTGGTGGCTAACGGTACCGGCATGCGCCTCTATACCACCTCAAGACCCACAACCTTCCGTATCCCTTCGCTGTGGTATGACCATGGCTATCGCAATGGTATGGTATGGGAAACCATCGGTTACAACCAGCCCCCTCATACCAGCTATTTCCTGGGAGAGCTGGAAGGTATCACGGAAGCACCTCCTGCATTGACAACCACCGGAAGAGTTCTTGTGGCAAACGGCGGTACCATCGGTGCAGACATGAATGATAAACAGGTGCTTGCATTTGCGAACGGTAATTTTAGCGTCACCATTAGCGAGGGCGCACATCCTCAGGTCGCGTTCTTCAACGTGCCCCACTGGGTGCAGGGAAACAATCCTGCAGAATCAAGCAGCAAAATCGCTCCGACTTTCACGACCTATACCTGCACTGCTACTGGCGGCGGCTTTGCTGGAGCAACACGAATCGTCAAGCAGGGAGAAGGTGAACTCAAACTGCCGGCGGTGGCAATGAACCACACGGCACCGACCGACGTATGGAATGGTACGCTGACGTTCTCGGGTACGATGTTGCAATCCTCACTGTGGCTCAACCGCCATACGGCATTGAATTCCGATGGCGGCTCCTTCAGACGTATTAAAGCGGATTACAATGCTACCATACGTCCCGGAGGTGCTGAAAAACAAGGTGCCATCACAACAGACTCCCTGATTCTCGGGTTCGGTTCGCGATTGCAACTGGATATCTATGCTGACGGCGTGAAGGCCGACAAGGTCACAACGCGCACTCTTGAAATCGAGACAAAGCTGTCGGGGACTTGGCTCACTTATGGACCTAAGTATCTCGCACCGGTCATTGAGCTCGTCAACCACGGCAACACGATTGCCTCGGGTGATTACCTCATCATGGAGGGCTTGGAGACGGTCAAAGGAACGCTTTCTGAGATCATCATTGAAGGTCTGGGCACAGAGAAGAGGTCTTCACTCCGACAGGACGGCGACAAACTCTATCTCGTTGTGACAGATGTTCGTCAGGCAAGCGACGTCTTGTGGACGGGAGCGGAGAGTGCTGACTGGCAGTTTGGTGGCGACCGCAACTTCCGCCTCACAGACCAACCGGAGGGTGAACCGGACTATTTCGTGACGGGCGATATCGTGCGCTTCACCAACGATGCCACGAAACTCTCCGTGAACATCAAAGGCGAGATAGATGCGAAAAGTGTCATCGTTGATGCCTCGAAGGGCTACACATTCAAAGGAACAGGTGCTATCGTAGGCGCGACCTCGCTGGTTAAGGATGGCACTGGAAGCCTTACTATTCAAACCGATAACACCTTCACAGGCGGTACGCGCATTAGTGGCGGAAAGGTGATAGTCACCAACCTCAGCAACGAGAACATGGCATACGGCAACCTCGGTGCGGTGACGACGACGGCATCTAAGTTTGTGATAGAAAATGGGGCCGAGCTCTCTACCAGTGGTGTGGTCACACAAGGCTCACCGATGCAGATGGCCAGCGAAGCAGGCGGTGTCATCAATAATGCTGGCGACTTCGTTGTCAACAAACCCATCTCTGGCACAGTCCTTACCAAACGCGGAGCCGGATGGATGAAGTTCAACACCTCCTCCTCACTTCAGCGACTCATTGTGGCGGCAGGTACGGTACAATGTATCAATGCCAACAGAATCGCAAATACAGTAGAGTTCCAAGGCGGTTCCTACCTCGAGAATACGGGCAGTAGTTTTACACTTTATGTACCTAAAGGAAAGACAGGAAGCTGGAGCTCCGTGGATAATGCCACCTATACAAACAAGGTCACTGGCGAGGGAACGTTGACAATCTATTGCTCTGAGATCAAGGGAACTACTTGGTTCGCCACGCGTACGCAGCTGGCCATGGATTTCCGCGATTTCGAAGGAACCATCAATGCCACGGGCCGTACCGACGATTCAGGACCACGTTGGACACTGAATACGGCTAATGGTATGCCGAAGGGAACCTTGAATATTGCAGCAGGTCTGGAAGTTCAGAACACAGGCAAGACATTCGCTATCGGCAAGCTTGCGGGCACAGGTAAGCTGGGAGGATATGCAAGCTTCAGCAGCAGTGGTGGCAGTGGGGCTAACACCTGGCAGGTGGGCAATGATGCAAACTGGACATGGGGCGGAACCGTGACTGCCAACTCCAACCTTACGAAAGTAGGCACTGGCATCGCTACTTTCAGTGGCAAGAGCACTCATACGGGTAACACTCGTGTCAATGCCGGAACGCTGTGCGTCAAGGCGGGAGCAACGCTCGGAACGGGAGCGCTGACTGTGGCACGCAACGCTACACTGTCTGGCGCAACGGGTACTACGCCATTGACCAATGCTTCTTATACCTTTAGTACTGGCTCTACGTTGCAGGTGGGTGCTACGGCAACAGCCACTACAGGCTACATGGATTTTGGTGGCAAGAATGTGACCATCTCCAGCGGTGCCGTCTTGGATCTTGGCCTGGCACGTGCTGCCGTAACCAATGCCGCAGGTGTTGTGACGAACACGGGTGGCACGAGTATCCAGAACATTAATCGATTGACGATGAACGGCACGATCCGCTTGCACTATGGCTCGACATTTGCCTCTAATGTACAAGTCGGTGACAGTGTCCTCCTGTGGAAGGATGTAACAACCTGTACGGGTACACCAGTTCTGGAGACGCAGGTGATAGATGCCGAGATGGGCCTCTTCTGGGATACCAAGGATATCCAACAAGGTATTCTTCGTGTGACGGATATAGCTCCTGTGGGCATCCGTGGTGTCGCTACAGATGAGAGTGGAAAAACTGTCATCTATACGCTTGACGGGCGTCGTGTTACGGAAACGCGTCGTGGACAGACATACATCATTAATGGTAGGAAAGTATTCGTGAAATAAGAAATGAAGAAGCCGCCCGGAGGGGCGGCTTCTTCATTGTTATCTGCGGATTTCTCCAGAACCGTAACAGCGGTGCTTCTCTGCATCGTAAAGCACGGCGAACTGTCCAGGGGCTACGCCCTGCAGCGGGCGCTCCGTCTTCACTTCCAATCGGCCGTCGGGTAGGGGCGTGACCTCTGCCGGGCAGAAGTCTGGGGTATGCCTGATCTTGATGGTCATCGCCAGCGCCGTGTGCTTGGCGGTTCCGTCGAAGGGATCTACCGTCAGCCAGTGGGGCGCTGCGATGAAGAAGTGGTCTGCGTAAGCCTCTATGGTGTCATAGCCATTGGCTACCCACAAGATGTTACGCGCCATATCCTTCTCCACCACATACCATGGGCCGCCACCGAAACCTAAGCCCTTGCGCTGGCCGATGGTGTGGAACCACAGACCGCGGTGCATTCCCAGTACCTTGCCCGTCGCGCGGTCGATGACCTGTCCGGGCTGCTCACCCAGGTATTTGCGGATATAGTCGTTGTAGTTGATCTTGCCTAAGAAACAGATTCCCTGGCTGTCTTTCCGGTGTGCGGCGCTCAAGTGCTCACGCTCGGCGATGGCGCGTACCTCCGACTTCGGCAGATGGCCGATGGGGAAGCAAGCCTTCTGCAGCTGCCATGGCTGCAGCTGAGCCAGGAAGTCCGTCTGGTCCTTCACGGGGTCGGGGCTGGTGCACAGCCAAATGCGCCCTTTCTCATCTTCCTCTGTCGTGGCATAATGCCCCGTGGCGATGATGTCGTAGTCTTTGCCTACGCGCTCGTCGAAGACGCCGAATTTGATTAGCCGATTGCACATCACATCGGGGTTTGGTGTCAAGCCCTGCCGCACTTGCGAGATGGTGTAATCCACCACCTTGTCCCAGTAATCCTTGTGCAAGTCGATGACCTGCAGAGGAAGCCCGTACTTATGCGCCACCGCACGTGCCATCTCCAAATCCTCCTCTATGGTACATGTGAAATCTGTCGTGTCCCGGTCAGGGCCAATCTGTATATACCACAAGTCTGGGCGGATGCCTTGCTCCACCAATACAGCTACAGCTACCGAACTGTCCACGCCACCCGATAGCAATGCTGCGACTTTCTTGCCTCGTAAATCTCTCATGTGTTCTTGTTTGGCGCTGCAAAGGTAATGCATGCTTAGCGGAAAAACAAGTTTTTTACAGAAAAACGAACATTCCCTATAATATATAAAATATGTACGCATGTGCGCGTGCACAAGAGCCTGTCCAGAAAGAAAAAATGCACTTCTCAGTTAACTTTTTTCTTAAAACTCTTGCGTGAATGAAAAAAACGCCGTACCTTTGCACCCGCAAACGAGAA
>CAMKTN010000012.1 GCA_946415705.1 uncultured Prevotellaceae bacterium | reverse complement strand
CTGCCCGACGACTGCATCACGGGCCACGCCAACCAGGCACGCATCACCACCTTCCCCCTAAAGGACAAGGACAACTGCCTTTATGCCAAGGATGTCATCAAGTTCGCCCGCGAGAAGGGCTACTTCAGCGGCAAGGACGCTGACTTCTCGTTCCGCGATGCCTACGCCCCCAACGACTTCGGCGGTCGCCGCATCTGCGATGCCCGCGTGTGGAGCTTCTTCAACCGCTTCGTTGCAGGGATGTACCGCTACCTGCCATACGTCCAGGGCATTGAGGAGAACACCGAGGAGCTGCCGTGGTGTGTCAAACCCGACCAGCCCGTGACGCTGAACGCCCTGAAGCAGGCCATGCGCGACCACTTCGAGGGCACGCCGCTGTCGCTCACTGAGGACATCGGTTGCGGCCCCTACGAGATGCCCTACCGCCCCACTCCACTCTATTACAAAGTGGATGATGTGAAGTACTTCAACGAACGCCCCATCTCCACGCAGCAGACGGCCGTCACCTACATCGCACAGATGCGTTCGTGGCTGCCCAACCATATCGGTGGTGTGCTCTGGGTGGGTCTCGACGATGCCAACATGGTCGCCTACACCCCACTCTACTGCTGCGCCACAGAGATTCCGGAATGCTACAGCGAGGGCGTCGCCAACGCCTTCACCTACTCGCAGAAGAGCGCCTACTGGCTCTGCAATGCCGTCTCCAACTTCGTCTATCCGCGCTACTGCCAGCTCTTCCCTGAGCTGCAGACCGTCCGCGACCAGCTGGACAAAGACTTCGAAGGACTCCTCGACAAGACCGACAAGGAGGCACAGGCAATGTCCACCGACGAGGCTGTGCGCCATCTCACGGGCTACGGTTGTCGCGCCGCCAGCGCGATGATGGATCGCTGGCGCGGACTCTTCGAACGCCTGATTGTCAAGTACAATGATATGGCTGAGAAACCCGAGGAGAACGGCCAGTTCAAGCGCACCGCCGGTGGCGAACACGTGCCCGTCATCCGCCCGGGCTACCCTGAGCGCTACCGCCGACAGATCATCCGTCAGACGGGCGATCGCTATAAGATGCCGGAATAATTCTTAGGCACAAGTGCTGAAATAGTCGGCGACCAAATAACACGAGCCGCTGATCAATACAAAGTCGTCGGGGTTGGCATCCTTCAAGGCCGCCTCGACGGCTTCTTTGATGCTCTCTACGCACACCTCTACCTGCAAGCCATGCGCCCGTGCCGCCTCAGCCAGCCGCTGTGCGCTCAAGGCGCGCTTCGTGGAGGGTTGTGTGATATAGAACACGGCACGGTCGCGGACACGCTCATACAGCGTCACCGCCTGCTCGAAATCCTTGTCATCCACCATCCCGAAGATGACGCGCAACACCGGTGCCTCTTGGCGGCTCAGCTGCTCTACAACATAGGCAATGCCGGCTGCATTATGCCCCACATCACAGTACATCGCCGGGCGCTCGCCCACCTGCTGCCAACGGCCACGCAGGCCCGTCAGCTCGCAGACCTGCATCAAGCCCTCACGCACAGCTTCCTCGGTTAAACGTTTGGTATAATACGACTGCTTACACAGTTCATCCACAGTGCATTGCACCGTGCGCAGATTGGCGCGTTGGTAGTCACCTTTCAGCTCACACTCCGCCGTTGGGAATGTCTCTTCGTCGGCAAAGCGCAGACGTGCGACACCCACGCTCGCGGCCGTCTGCACAAACACCTCGCGCACGTCCGCATGGCCATTCGTCTCGCCAACCACTACGCTCCCGCCTGCCTTCATAATCCCTGCCTTCTCCGCCGCAATCTTCGCCAGCGTGTCGCCCAGGAACTGCTGATGGTCGAAGGAGATATTCGTGATGACACTCACGTCGGGTGTGATGATATTCGTGCAGTCCAAGCGGCCGCCCAATCCCACTTCCACCACCGCCACGTCCACCTGCTGCTCAGCAAAGTACTGGAACGCCAGCGCCGTGGTCAGTTCGAAGAACGAGGGGTACAGCGGTTCGAAGAACGCGCGCTCCTGCTCCACGAAATCGATGACCCGCTGCTCGCTGATCATCTCGCCGTTCACGCGAATGCGCTCACGGAAATCCACGAAATGCGGCGACGTGTAGAGTCCCACTTTCAACCCCGCCGACTGCAGGATGGCCGCCAGCATAGACGAGACAGAGCCCTTGCCGTTGGTGCCCGCCACATGAATCGTGCGATAACGCCTATGCGGATGCCCGAAGTGCTCGTCCAGCGCGCGTGTGGTTGAGAGCCCCTCCTTATACGCTCCAGCCCCAATGCTCGAAAACATCGGGGCTGCATTATACAAATACTCTATAACTTCTTTATAGTTCATCCACCCTACTCAAACATCTGCTTGAACTTGCTGAAGAACTTCGACTTCGTGCTCTGGTTGGGCTTGAAGTTATCGCTCTGGCGCATACGCTCCAGGGCCTCCTTCTCCTCGCGCGACAGCGTCTCAGGAATATACACCGAGATGTTCACGATCTCGTCGCCCGTGCCGTAGCCGTAGCCCTGCAATGCCGGCAGACCCTTGCCGCGCAGGCGCAGCACCTTACCGGGCTGTGTGCCGGCCTCGATCTTCAGCTTCACCTTGCCGTCCAGCGTAGGCACTTCCACCTCGCCGCCCAGCGCCGCTGTGGGCATATCGATGAGCAGGTTGTAGAGGATGTCCTTGTCCTGGCGCACGAACTCCTTGTCGGGCTCCACCTCCACGAACACCTGAATATCACCGGGTACACCGCCGTGGATGGCTGCGTCACCCTTGCCGGGTACGTTGACAACCACGCCGTCAGCCACGCCTGCCGGGATGCGGACCTCCACGACTTCGTCGCCTGTCTGCACGCCCGTGCCGCCACACTTGTGACATTTATTCTTGATGATGGTGCCTTCGCCGCCGCAATCGGGGCACACGCTCTGCGTCTGCATCATGCCAAACATCGAGCGCTGCTGGCGCAGGACATAGCCCGAGCCGTGACACGTGGGACACGTCTGTTTGTCGCCCGAGCCGTTCTCAGCGCCGCTGCCATGGCAGTGCGTGCAGGTCACCTTCTTGCGAACCTTGAACTTCTTCGTGACACCCGTGGCACACTCCTTCAGCGTCAGCCGCACCTTCAGGCGCAGGTCGCCGCCACGGTGCTGCTGCGGACGATGTCCGCCACCGCCGCCGAAGCCGCCGCCAAACGGGTTGAAGCCGCCGAAGCCGGCACCCGCAGCGCCTCCGAACAGGTCGCTGAAGATGTCGCCGAACTGCGAGAAGATATCGTCCATCGACATGTTCTGGTAGCCGCCGCCAGCCGCACCGCCCACGCCGGCGAAGCCGAACTGGTCGTACCGCTGACGCTTCTGCGGGTCGTGCAGTACGTCGTAGGCCTCCGCCGCCTCCTTGAACTTGGCTTCCGCCTCCTTCTTCTCAGCGTCGCTCTTGCCAGCCTGACGGTCAGGATGGAATTTGATGGCCATCTTCTTGTAGGCGGCCTTTATCTCTTGCTCGGTGGCCGTCTTCGCGACCCCCAGCACCTCATAGTAGTCTCTTTTCTCAGCCATATTGAGTGCGGCCTTGCCGCAGTTTAAGGTTTAAGGTTTAATGTTTAAGGGGTTTAAGGGTTCAAGGAGTTTAATTTTCAATTTTCAATTTTCAATTCTCAATTCTCAAATCCCCTCACATTCCCACTGCCACTTTGGCATGACGTATGACATGATCGTTCAGCGTGTAGCCCTTCTCCACACAGTCAATGACGCGTCCCTTCTGTTCGTCGGGCACGCCCGGCACCTGTGCGATGGCCTCGTGCAGATCCACGTCGAAGTCCTTGCCCTCGGTCTCGATGGGCTTCACGCCCAGTCCAGCCAGCGCCTTCAGGAACTTCTGGTAGATCAGTTCCACACCCTCGGCCACAGCCGCCACGTCCTCAGCCTTCTGCATCGACGGCAGCGCGCGCTCCAGGTCATCCACGATGGGCAGCAACGCCGTCACCGCCGACTTCGAGCCGTTCAGGATCAGGTCAGCCTTCTCCTTGATGGTGCGTTTGCGGTAGTTCTCGAATTCCGCCTGCTTGTACAGCGCCTGCGTCTTCAGCGCCTCAATCTCGGCGCGTGCCTCCGCCAGCAGCTGCTCAGGGGTCTTCTCCTCCTCGGGCTGTTCTTCGCTCTCAGCCTCAGCCGCAGCTTCTGCATTGGCCTCAGCCTCCACACTGACCGTAGTCTCATCACTCTCCTCGACGCGCTCTTCGCCGTCAAGGATTTCTTCTTTATCTTTCAGTTCTTCTGCCATAATTTCAGTATTTTATCGTTCGACCTACCTCCTGCAAAGAACGTGCCAACCTTTCCATTCTGCACATCACAACTGTAGAATTCGATATTCCGCGTTGGACATCTTGGGGATTTCGCGGGTCAGCAGGCCGTAGTGTACCGCCTGAATAGCCTTGTTGATGATGCCGTGACCGACGGCGAGCACCGTCTGGTCGGGATAGTGCTCCTTCACCCAATCCAGGAACGCACGAGCGCGCTTCAGCATCTCGTCCATCGTCTCCACATTGTCCGGCATCGGCAGACCCTTCAAATCCAGGATGTAGCGACCTGTGAAGTCCCCCCAGTCACGCTCGCGCAGCAAGGGCGTGGTGACCACGTCCATCGTCCGCCTGGCGGCTATGATCATCGCGGAATCATAGGACCGCTGCAAGTCGCTGGACACCACCGCATCAAAATGAACGTCACGCAGCGCCTCTGCCAGCTCCTCGATCTGCTGCACCCCCGTCGCATTCAGTTTGCCAGGACGCTGTCCCTGCATGATCTTTGCGACATTATCTACCGTCTCCCCGTGACGTATTATGTATAATGTAGTCATCAGTCCGAGAAATACACCTTTCGGTGAGCGATAGGAATATATACGAATATGACCAAAAACAGGGAAACAAAAGCAAATAGGAAGATATAATATGCATCAGAGTAGTAGCCACCCAGAAACACTTGATCCCTGAAATTGTCATAGTAGAATTTTGCTTCATCCATGTCGAAATGGGTAGCCTTCCCTTCGCTAACGCGGTCGTACAATTCATCGCGGGTTTCCACCTTATAGCTCTTTCCATTTACATCTAACAGAAGATAATAAGTATAGGTTTCGTCGTTATCGCTCTTACCATCTTCATCAATCCCCCTGGATACTTCTAAATCGTAATCCGTTCCTGTGATGGTGTACGCTGAGAGCGGTTCTTCATGATGCGAAATCCAGAAATGGCGGAAATGCTGCATAAAGAACAGACCTATAACAACACCAATGCCACAATAGACGGCTAACCCTAACAAATACATTTTTACGTGATACCAAAGAGACTTCTTCACCTCTTTACTGTTGCTTGTTCCTTCCATTGTCTTTAAGTTTTAAAATTTATAATGTTGAAAAAATCGCCCGGTTTTGATCATTATTTGTCACTCATCTTTGATTGCTCGTCAGGCCAAGGACACGGCTGACCTGTGGCTTTTACAGTAGGTCGCTGTGCACCCATGGCTCTGAGAAGTTTGCCCAGATGACGGGAGAGCCGACGGACAAGCTGCGGTTGCTCGGCCGCAAGATTGTGCGCTTCGCCGATGTCGTGCCGGAGGTTGTAGAGTTCCTTCTGTCCTGTCTTATAGCTGTAGATGAGCTTCCAGTCGCCCTCACGAATGGCACAGTTGAGATCGATGCCCGGACCCTTATTGCCCCAGACATGCGGATAGTTCCACACAAGGCAACGCTCCTTCGAAGAGCCACCTTTGCCACGAAGCAAGGGTACAAAGCTACGCCCGTCTATCGTCTGCGGAACCTGATAGCGACAGATGCCTGCCATCTCAAGGATGGTTGGGAAGAAATCCTCGATGATGAAGTAACTGTCGCATCGAGAGCCTGCTTCCACAACGCCCGGCCAACGCACGATCATCGGCTCTCGGATACCACCTTCGAGCAAGGAACCCTTTCCGCTGCGCAAGGGTGCGTTCTGCGTGAAGAGCGGTTCATCGCGCCATTCCGAGCCGGAAGCATATCCGCCGTTGTCGCTCATGAAGAGGATGATGGTGTTCTCCGCCTGGTCGTGACGTTCGAGCCAGTCGAGGATATCGCCAAGACTCTTGTCCATGCCTTCAACGAGCGAGGCGTAAGCCGCCTCTTTCACTGAAAGGCCCTTCCTGCGATACTTCTCAAAGAAGCGCATATCTCGGTCAATGGGGATATGGACTGCATAGTGCGACATATAAAGGAAGAAGGGCTGGCGCCCTTTGTCCAGTGCCGAGAGCGCTTCCTGCGTCAAGGCTTCTGTGAGGAACGTGCCTGAGCCCCAATACTTCTGCAAGCCAGGAATGGCGAACTGGGCTGCAGGACGCCCCTCGGCATCGTAGCCGAAGTTGCGTTCACTCAGATACGTAGCAGGCCCTCCGGCAGCATGACCGGCGATGTTCACCTCGAAGCCGAAGTGCAGCGGCGATTCGCCGGGTGTGTCCTGAGCGCCCCAATGTGCCTTGCCGCAATGGATGGTGTGGTAACCTGCGGAATGAAGGATATCAACGAAGCTGCGGGCCACGAAGGTGTTGGGCGTACCCTCGACCTGACAGAGGCCGTTATAGTTCCAGTCGGGCGGAGCGAGCAGGTCGTCCTCACCATCGGTCATCTGGTCCTTACGGAAAGTCCAGTTCGTCACACGATGTCGGGCGGCGTTACTTCCCGTAAGCAGCGAACACCGGCTTGGCGAGCTGATGGCGCTGGCGTAGGCCCCGGAGAAGCGCATACCCTGCCGCGCCAGCCGTTCCATGTTAGGTGTCTCGTAGGTGTTGTTCAATGGCGTCGGCTTCGTCCAGAAAGGCACCGACGTGTCTTGCCACCCCATGTCATCAACCATGAACAGGACGATATTCGGCCTTTGCTGTGCTTGAACGGCAGCAGCACTCGCCACCGCCGCCATCAGCAGCAAGTCCTTATTCCCCAGACGCAGGTACCCGTCCACAGTGTTGATGAATGTAGGCAGA
The DNA here is from genome assembly GCA_946415705.1 of uncultured Prevotellaceae bacterium. Classification (GTDB taxonomy): domain Bacteria; phylum Bacteroidota; class Bacteroidia; order Bacteroidales; family Bacteroidaceae; genus Physcousia. The sequence continues at coordinate 49,596 of CAMKTN010000012.1, read as the reverse complement.
CTCATACTTTTATCAGCTTTATCGCATCCCGCATGGGGTGATGCCGCCGCAAATATACATATTATTTTTTACGCGCACAAGAAAAGCGGCTGAAAATCATCATCGGTTGCAAAAGTTGGATACAGAATACAAAAATACAGTTTTTTTAGTGTCTTTTTGCCCGCTCACTCTTGCAGGACTCACAAAGATGTCGTACCTTTGCAGCATGGAAAGCAAATGCACCTAGCTGCGTTGGCATTTGCAGCTAACTGTAAAGCGCTTCGATACTAGGTGCGTAAAAAAAGACCTTAAACTTTAAAATCCCATGGAAGACTCAACCAAGAAAAACATTTTTGTCAGATTTTTGCGTGGTATTTCGATAAGATGTCGTAACTTTGCAGCGGACAAGATAGAATAAAAATGAGAAAAAGGCTTTTGATGCTCATGGCGGCCATGGTGGTTGGTGTGGCGGTGAGCGCGCAGCAGGACAGCACGGCTGTAGGCCGGAAGAAGGTCGCCGTAGTACTCAGCGGCGGCGGCGCGAAAGGCATGGCACACATCGGTGTGCTGAAGGTGCTGGAGCGCGCCGGCATCCCCATCGACATCGTGACGGGCACCTCGATGGGTAGCATCATCGGCGGCCTCTACGCCATCGGCTACAACGCCAACGTCATCGACTCCGTGGCGCGCGCCCAGGACTGGAGCTATGTCATCAGCGACAAGGAGGACATGCGCAACCAGAGCCTCCGCGACCGCCTGAAGGAGTTCACGTATATCTTCACCACGGGGCTGACGATCGGCAAGAGTGATCTGACGAAGGGCGGTCTCATCAAGGGCAAGAACCTGGCGGAGCTGTTCCAGCAGCTCTGCACGGGCTACACGGACTCGCTGGATTTCTCCAAGGACCTGCCCATTCCCTTCGCCTGCGTGGCCACGAACATCATTGATAATGCGGAGGTGGATTTCCACAGCGGACGCCTGCCGCAGGCCATGCGCGCCTCCATGTCCATCCCAGGGGCTTTTGCGCCTGTGCGCGACGGCGAAAAGGTGCTCGTGGATGGCGGCCTGAAGAACAACTACCCGGCTGACATCGCCCGCGAGATGGGGGCCGACATCATCATCGGCGTCACCGTTCAGGGCGACCCGAAGGTGGCTGATCAGATGGGCGGCACGATGAGCATCATCAGCCAGATCGTGGATGTGAACTGTAAGAACAAATACGAGGAGAATCTGGCCTTCACGGACCTGCACGTGCGCGTCAACACGAAGGGCTACGGCTCCGCCAGCTTCTCCAGCGCTGCCATCGACACACTCATCCGTCGCGGCGAGGAGGAGGGTATGCGCCACTGGGACGAGCTCATCGCCCTCAAGGAGCGCATCGGCATCGACAGCACCTTCCGCCCCACCATCCTGCAGCCCCTGCGCCCGCAGGCCATGACGGAGAAATACCACGTCGTGAGCTACTCCTTCGAGAACATGACGCCGCAGGCCGAACGCTTCCTGCAACAGAAATTCCACCTGCAGCAGAACGACAGCATCGACGCGAAGGTGGCGCAGCAGATTACGACCACGATGCGCATGGATCTCTTCTACCAGACGGCCGAGTGCCGCTTTGTGCCTGACAAGGACGGCGTGCGCGTCATCATCTCCGCCGGCAACCGCAAGACCGTGCAGCTCCACGCCGCCGTGCGCTACGACACGGAGGAGCATGCCTCGGTGCAGCTGGCTGCCGAGATACCGCTGAAGACGGCCACCCCCATGAACGCCGACATCACCCTGCGCCTGGGCAAGCGCATTATGGCACAGGGCGCCTGGACATTCCACCCGCGACACTTCACGCGGCCTACCGTGTCCTACACCTACCGCCACAACGATGTCGATGCCTACATCAAGGGCGAGCACGACTACAGCGTGCTCTACGACCAGCACCAGGCAGAGCTCCTGCCCATCAACTACAACGCGCGCAACTTCAACTTCCAGATAGGCCTTCGCTGGGACTACATTCACTACAGCGACCGCCTCGTCTCAGACAGGGCCGACAACGTCATCGCGCTCGACAACGAACACTACTTCAGCTACCGCGGGCGCATGACCTATAATAATGAGGACAACTGGATCTTCCCCACACGCGGCACACGCGTCAAGGCCGAGTACGCCTATGTCACGGATAACTTCACACAACTCGACGGCCAGCAGGGCATGCACGACCTCAGCGCCCACTGGCGCATGTCCTTCACCATCGGCAAGCGCTTCACGCTACAGCCCATGATCTACGGGCGCGTGCTGTTCACCGATACCGTGTACCCCATCTTCGGCAGCATCATCGGCGGCGAGTGGTTCGGACATTATGTGGAGCAGCAGATGCCCTTCGCCGGTATCGGTAATATGGAGTATGTCAAGAAGAACTTCATCGCCGCCCAGCTGCAGGCACAGCAGCGCATCGGCAGCAACCACTACGTCCTCCTGCGCGTAGCGGCAGGCCAGCAGGGCGACAAGTTCACGGAGATCTTCGACAACAAGACGCTCATCGGCGGCCAGATAGCCTACTACTACAACACCATCGTAGGCCCCCTGGGCGCCTCACTCGGCTACAGCAACCACACGAAGAAGCTGCACTTCATGCTCAACCTCGGCTTCGAATTCTAATCGACATTCTATCTTGATCATCTATGATATACCCTGCAACGTTTGAAGAGAAGATTGGTATGACAGAGGTGCGGGCGATGCTGAAAGGGCATTGCCTGAGCACGCTGGGCGAAGGGCGCGTGGACGAGATGACGTTCTCGAGCGACGCGGAGCGCATTACGGAATGGCACCGGCAGGTGGGGGAATTCAACCGCCTGCTGGAGGAACGCGACTTCCCAGAGCAGGGGTACTATGACCTGCGGCCCGTGCTGTCGCGCATTCGCATCGAAGGCACCTATATGGAGGTGGATGAGCTGTTTGCGCTGAAGCGTTCGCTGGAGACCATAGGGGGCATCGTCGGTATGCTCGCGACGCGCGAGGAGGGTGAGGAGGTCCTCTACCCTGCCCTCTCGCGGATGGTGGGCGGCGCGATGGCGTTCCCGCTGGTGGTCAAGCGCATCGACGGCATTCTGGATAAGTTCGGACATGTGAAGGACTCGGCTTCGACGGAGCTGCAGCGCATACGTCGGGAGCTGACATCCACGGAGGGCAGCGTCAGCCGCGTGCTGAACGGCATCTTGCGGGCGGCACAGGCTGAGGGCACGGTGGCGGCAGACGTGGCACCCACGGTGCGCGACGGCCGACTGGTGATTCCCGTGGCACCGGCGATGAAGCGGAAGCTGCGGGGCATCGTGCACGACGAGAGTGCCACGGGTAAGACGGTGTTCATAGAGCCGCAGGAGGTGGTGGAGGCCAACAACCGCATCCGCGAGCTGGAGGCCGAGGAACGGCGCGAGGTGATACGCATCCTGCGCGAGCTGACAGACGCGATACGTCCCCTCTGCCCGCAGCTGCTGCAGAGCTACGAGATGCTGGCCGACGTGGAGCTGGTACGTGCCAAGACGATGCTTGCGCGCGAGATGCAGGCCTCGATGAGCTGCGAGCCGCAGATAGCGCCGCACCCCCTGATAGACTGGACGCTGGCCACGCACCCGCTGCTGGTGCGCTCGCTGGCGAAGCACGGCAAGCGGGCGGTGCCGCTGGACATAGAGCTCAGCCGCCGTCAGCGCATCCTGCTGATCTCAGGCCCCAATGCGGGCGGCAAGAGCGTCTGCCTGAAGACCGTGGGACTGCTGCAATATATGCTGCAATGTGGGCTGCCCATCACCGTGGGCGAACGGTCGCGCGTGGGGGTCTTTGAGCATATCATGATGGACATCGGCGACGAGCAGAGCCTTGAAGATGAACTTTCAACATACAGCTCTCACCTGCTGAATATGAAGCAGATGATGCGCCAGGCAGAGCCATCCACACTGCTGCTCATCGATGAGTTCGGCGGCGGCACGGAACCGCAGATTGGTGGCGCGATGGCGGAGGCGGTACTGAAGCGTTTTGTGCGACAGGGTGCCTTCGGTGTCATCACGACGCACTACCAGAACCTCAAGCATTTCGCCGAGGAGACGGACGGCGTCGTGAACGGTGCGATGCTCTACGACCGCCATCTGATGCAGCCGCTGTTCCAACTGCAGATAGGGCATCCGGGGTCGTCGTTCGCCGTGGAGATAGCGCGCAAGATAGGCATTCCGGAGGAGGTCATCACCGATGCCTCGGACATCGTGGGGCGCGAGTACATCAACGCCGACAAATGGCTGCAGGACATCGTGCGCGACCGCCGCTACTGGCAGCAGAAGCGCGAGACCATCCACGGGCAGGAGCGTAAGATGGAGGAGACCATCGGGCGCTACGAGACGGAGATGAGCGAGCTGCAGCGTCAGCGCAAGGAGATCCTGCGCAAGGCGCGCGAGGAAGCGGAGCAGTTGCTGCAGGACGCCAACGCCCGCATCGAGAACACCATCCGCGAGATCCGCGAGGCACAGGCTGAGAAGGACGCCACCCGTCGCACGCGCCAGCAATTAGAGGACTTCAAGATCAAAGCCATCGAACAACAGGACGCCCTCGCCGACAACGATGAGATCGACCGCAAGATGGAAAAGATCAGAAGGAGGCAAGAGAAGAAAAACAGACCCACCCCCGACCCCTCCCGTGAGGGAGGGGCGCAGTCCTCAGGAAAACAGAATGGTAGCAATGCGCCAGCTCTCCCCTCCATTACGGGAGGGGTTGGGGGTGGGTCCTTCGTCCGTATCAAGGGCCAAAATAGCGTGGGTCAGTTGATGTCCATCGACGGCAAAAATGCTACGGTGGTGTTTGGGCAGATGCAGACGATTGTGAAGGTAGATAGGCTGGTGCCTGCGCAGGCTCCGAAGAAAGAGGAGAAGGCAGGCGGCGTCACGTTCCTCGGCCGCGAAACGCAGCATGAGATGCGGGAGAAGAGCCTGCATTTCAAGCAGGACATCGACGTGCGCGGTATGCGTGCGGAGGAAGCGCTGAACGCCGTCATGCATTACATCGACGATGCCATACAGGTGGGTGTCGCGCGCGTACGAATATTACACGGTACGGGCACGGGCGCGTTGCGGCAGGTCATCCGTCAGTACCTGCGCACCATCCCAGATGTCCTCGACGCCCGCGACGAGCATGTGCAGTTCGGCGGCGCTGGCATCACGATTGTGGAGCTGCGATGAAAAAAAGTTGCCCTAAAACGCACATGATAAAAAAATAATCCCTATCTTTGCGCAGGAAATTGAGAATTGAGAATTGAAAATTGAAAATTGAAAATTTCTCTTGAACCCTTGAACTCTTAAACCTTTTAAACTGCGGCGAAGCCGCACAAGAAATGCACATTGTCATTGCAGGAAATATAGGCAGCGGAAAGACGACGCTCACGAACATGCTCGCCAGCCACTACGGCTGGACGGCACAGTTCGAGGCCGTCGATTACAACCCGTACCTCGAAGACTACTATAAGGACATACCGCGCTGGTCGTTCAACCTGGAGGTGTATTTCCTGAAGCAACGCTTCAAGGACCTCCTGGAGCTGGCACACACCGACAAGACCATCATCCAGGACCGCAGCATCTACGAGGGCGTCTATGTCTTTACCACCAACAACCATCAAATGGGCAATCTCTCGGATCGCGACTTCGAGACCTACATGGAGCTCTTCGAGCAGATGACGGACATCCTGCGCTACCCCGACCTGATGATCTACCTGCGCGCCTCCGTGCCGCATCTGGTGGCGAACATACAGAAGCGAGGTCGCGACTACGAGCAGTCCATGCCCATCGACTATCTCCGCAACCTGAACCACCTCTACGAGGACTTCATCTACGAGAAGTACCGCGGCCGCATCCTACCCATCGATGTCGATCGCCTCGACTTCCAACATAACACCGAGGACTTCGCACAGATCATTGACAAAATCGACAGCCAACTGTTCTCACTCTTTCCCATGAACCCTTGAACTCTTGAACTTTTGAACCCTTTAAACTCTTAAACTGCGGCATCGCCGCGCAGAACCATGCATATCGCCATCGCAGGAAACATCGGCAGCGGCAAGACGACCTTGACCAAGCTGCTCGCCAGCCACTACGGTTGGACACCCCATTTCGAGCCCGTAGATTTCAATCCCTATCTCGACGACTTCTACAAGGATATGAGTCGCTGGTCGTTCAATCTCCAGATCTACTTCCTGAACAAACGCTTCAAGGATGTCGTGGAGATTGCCAAGAGCAACGACACCATCATTCAGGACCGCACGATCTTCGAGGATGCCCGCATCTTCGCCCCCAACCTGCACGCGCAGGGGTACATGCGCGACCGCGACTTCGAGACCTATACGGACCTCTTCGACCTGATGCTGTCGCTGGTGAAGCTGCCCGACCTGATGATCTACATCCGCAGCAGCATTCCCACACTCATCGCACAAATCCAACAGCGTGGGCGCGAGTTCGAGCAGAGCATCCGCATCGACTACCTACAGGGCCTGAGCGAGCGCTATGAGAAATGGATTGAGGGTTACAAGGGGAACCTCATCATCGTGGATGGCGACAACTGCAAGTTCGGCAACGACCCGCAGGCTTTCCAGCAGGTCACAGACATGATCGATGCCGAGCTCTACGGCTTGTTCCCCCTCGGAAATAATCATTAACCTCACACATCCCTGCCGGCGCGGAGGTTTGGTGCGTCGTCGTAGGTGAGAATGGCATTGACAAGGGTGGCGGCAAGGTTGCTGCCGCCCTTGCGTCCTTCTACGATGATCTTGGGAATATGGCGGAGGGTCTTGACGGCGTGCTTGCTCTCACAGACATGGACGAAGCCGACGGGAGCGGCGATGATGCCTGCGGGATGGAGCTTGCCCTTGCGCACAAGGTCGCAGATCTCGAAGAGGGCTGTGGGCGCATTGCCTACGACATAGAGCGCATCGGGGAACTCCTCAGCAGCCAGCTGCATGGAGGCTTGGCTGCGGGTGATGGCTGGCCCCTCCCCCGCCCCCTCCCCTGTTAAGGAGGGGAGATTGGCAAGCTGTTTTGTGCGTGGGTCGTTGATGTAGCAGTGTACCTCTATGCCGAGGCGTTCCAAGGCGCCCTTGCGGATGCCGGCTGCGGCCATCGTCACATCGGTCACGATATGTTTGAGGCTGCCGTCGGCCACCTTATTATAAAGAATCTCCGTGGCACGATCGTCCATCCACAGGCACTCTTCCATGCCGAAATCCACCGTCGTATGAATCGCGTGCAGCAGCGGCCACAGGCGCCATGTAGGCACATCGGGGTGCTTCATCTCAGAAAGAATCGTGCGGAAGGAAGTGTTCATGATGGCAGGCCCCACCCCCTGCCCCTCCCCTGTTAGGGAGGGGTGAGAATAGTAGCCACGCGGGGTTATGAAGACCTTTCTCCCCTCCCTAACAGGGGAGGGGCTTACATAACTCTGACTATTCCCAATGATCACTACCGTAAACATATCCACGTCCTCAGGGTCGAAAGCGCCGAGGGTGGTCACCTTGACCTGCTGATCCTCGCGCCCGGCCTGTCGTACATAGCCCACAGGGGTCTCGGGCGAACGTCCTTCCTTGAGGAAGAGCTCCACAAGGCGATATAGCTGCCAGTAGCGACCGTGGGACTTCGGGTTATAGATAGCTGTGACAAAGTCGCCGACGGCGGCAGCACGGATGCGCTTCTCTATCAGCGACCACGGCGTCATCAGATCAGAGAGGGAAATGAGGCAGAGGTCATGACCGATGGGCGCGCCCAACAGCGACGCGGCCTTCTGGAAAGCACTGATGCCGGGCAACGAGACAATCTCTACCCTCGCATCTTTCATCTCTAATCTCTCATCTCTCATCTCATACAACAGCGGTGCCATGCCGTAGATGCCCGCATCGCCGCTGGAGATGACCACCACCGTCTTGCCTTGCTCCGCCAACGCGAAAGCCTGCTCAGCACGCTCACGCTCACGCTTCATTCCAGTGTCAATGCACTCGCAGTCAACCCTCACGTAAGCTTCAATAAACTGAAAATAATACTTATAGCCCACCACCGCATCCGCCTCGCGCACTGCTTCGAGCACTGCGGGGGTGATGTCCTCCGGACTACCAGGACCTATGCCTGCAACAATTATCTTTCCCATATCTGAGTACAAACGAAGTAAAATAACCCTTAGGCCTTTCGCCCGAAACCATTAGACCTTATCGCTCGAAGGCATAGACCTTATCGCTCGAAGGTATAGCCCTTCTCGTTGTTCGGTCGTGACGGAACGAGCGATAGCTTAGAACTCGTAGCCGAGGGTGAGGGTGATGTCGTGGCGGTCGAGGTTGCAGGTGACAGAACGAAGGGTATTGGCCTCGGTGATGAACTGTGCCTCGTGATTGGCGGTATTCTGATAGGAGTCGTCAAAGGCGTAGAAGTCACCCTTTTGCATGCGGTACTTGTAGGCCAGGTTGGCGTAGAAGCCTTTGATGTGGTAGCCGAGACCGAAGGTGATGATGTTCGTGGCGCCAAGGTTCATATAGTCTGTGCCGGAGACCTTATACATGGCGTAGGAGTCGATGGTCTGGTCGAAGCGGGCGTTGTTCTTGAAGGGCTTGCTGTAGAAGTTGTAGCCTGCGCGAATGGCGAGGTGTTCCGTGGGCAGCACTTCGAGGCCAACGCGGACGTTATGCACGCCCTGAGTGATGTTCTTGGTCATCTTGTTCATCGCCTTGTCCTGGTCGGTGGTGATGCTCTGGTCTTCCCATCTGTTGCTCTCGCGGGTGGGATAGCCCATTGTGGTGTAGTTGTTCATGGAGTATTCATACTCTACATCCCAAGCTACGATGCCTGCATGGACGTCGGCCAGACTGACGCGGAACTTCCACGGTGTGCGGACATTGAACTCAAGGTAGCCGTCGTCGGGGCGGTTGGTGTAGTTGTAGTAGCCGTTGCCGATGGGGCCTTGTTTATAGTCGTTGTAAGCATAGCTGCTGCTGGCCTCGTCCCAACCATAATTATTCCAAGTGCTATTAAATGTCATATCGACATCCTTTTGCTTGAGACTGTACCACGTGGGTGTCTCGATGGCGATGCCGAAGCGGAAGGGGTTCTCCTCAATGGGGCAGATGATGGCGCCAGCCTTGAAGTTGAAGCCTGTGCCGGTCACCTTGCGATAGGTATCCAACCAATAGTCCTGTATGTCGTAGGCGGCGATGGGCTGGTCGTTGTAGAAGCCCGTGCGCTCCTCAAGATAGGAGGTGGTGGCTGTGTAGCGCAGGAAATCAACGCCGAAGGTGGCACCCCAGAAGAAGCGGTTGTCCACGGCACCGGAGACGTTGAAGTCGAGGCCGTAGAGGTTGCCACTGGTGGAGCGCAGGTAGGAGGTATTGTCAGTACGGAACTGCAGCCGTCCACCCGCACCGTCGAAGATGTCGTAGAGTCCTGAGCTGTAGGCGACATTGGGCAGGCTGTACTTCTGTTCCGTGTAGCCGTCGTAGAAGTCGGCCATCAGTCCTGCCAGCTGTGCAGCCTGCGAGAGGCCGCCGACGCCGTAGTTGTTGGCGATGAGCGAACGGTTGAAGTGGAGCTTCTTCTGCAGGTTGATGGCGAAGTTCAGGCGGTCATCCTCGCTCTTGGGAAGCACGACGACGAAGCCGATCTGGTCGAAGCTGTAGTGGGCGCGGGCATCCTCGTCGGCGGGTTGTGCAGCCTGTATGGTGGTGCCCATGCCGATGCTTGCCCAGCTGCGGTTGAAGCCTGCGATGCCTGCGGGGTTGTTGGAGATGCCTGAGATGTCACCGCCGAGGGCACCGGTGGCGCCGCCCATGCCGACATAGCGTGCTGTGCCGTTGATGTCGGAGGTGTTGGTCATCAGGTCGTTGGAATAGGTGTCCTGTGCGGAGGCTGTCGTGATGCCTGCAAGGGTCAGGACGGCAAGGGAGAGTATCTTTTTCATTGCAAAGTATTTCGTTATGTCGATATTTCGGTTTGTCGTTATAACGTGATAACGTTATTTCGTTATTACGACGGCTCAGCCAATTTTCAATTTTCAATTCTCAATTTTCAATTCCTTTATCTTCCTCGTCCGCCGCCACGGGAGCCGCCGCCGAAGCTGCTGTGGGAGCCACCGCCACCACCGAAGCTGCCGCTACGGGAACCACCACCGAAGCTGCCGGAAGAGGAGCTGCGCGAGGAGGACGAAGAACTACGCGATGAGGAGGAGGACGGCGCTGAGGAGCGCGACGAGTTGCTGGAGTTGCCGAAGGAGCCTACGCGGTTGCCGCCATAGGTGCTGCGCGAGGAGGTGCCAGCAGAGGGTGACGTAGAGCGTGAACCGCCGCCAACGGTAGTGCGTGAGTTGCCGGAGCTCGGACGATTGCCGTAGTAGCTGGAGGAGCCGCCTGTGCGACCGAAGTTATCTACGCCACGACCGTTGCGGTAGCCTGCATTGCGACCCGTCTGTCCAGGACGGCGGCCGCTGGGCGACACATAGTCGCGACCGTGGTGGCCGTGGTACGAGGGACGGTAGCCGTAGTAATACGGGCGATGCCAGCCGTAGTAACCATACCAGTAGCTGCCGTAGTAGCCCCAGTAGGGACGGCGCCAGCCGTAGTAACCGTACCAGTAGGGATCGTAGGCGCCCCAGTACCAGTCGTTCCAGTAGTAGGGGTCGTCGTAGATGCTCCAATACCAGGGCGAGCAGTAGATGCTGGTGTAGCCGAAGCGCGTCAGACGGCGTGTGATGCCGTAGTCCTCACCATCGCTGTAGCCCTCGCGATAGCCTTGTGTGTAGGCGTCATCGACGGCGCTCCGCATCTGATAGACGGCGGTGGTATCGACATAGGTGATGGAGTCGCGCGTGTTGTTGGCATAGGGGCTGTAGGCTCCGCGACGGTTGTACTCATCGACGTCGCGCACAGCACCTGTGGTCACGGGCAGGTAGTCGGAGTCGTCGGGATCATCGACATAGGTAATGGTCACCTGCTCGGTCTGCGGCACCGTAGGAGTATACTTTTTCTTGGAAGCCATGGTGTAAGCACCGCTCTGTCCCCAGCTGAGGAGGGGTACAGTCAACAGCATTGCTGCCAATAATGTACGTGTCTGTTTCATATCTGTCATATTTTTATGGTTTCGATGGTGCAAAAGTACGGCCATTTGTGGAGACCTCAAAAGGGAAAATCCTACTTCTTAGGGGTAATTTCCCTACGGTTTTGCTCTGCAAAGATAGATAAAGTATCGCGCGCGAGCAAAGAAAATAGGAAAAAAGGTGGCTGTAAATGAAATTTTGCTTACCTTTGCACCCGAATTAGAGGCCCAAGGACCTCTGGTAATTGAGAATTAAGAATTGAAAATTGAAAATTAATAAGCAATTATGAAAGCATTCGTATTCCCTGGTCAGGGTGCCCAGTTCCCCGGAATGGGCAAAGACCTTTATGAGAACAACGCCGAAGCCAAAGCCTTGTTTGACAAAGCCAATGACATCCTCGGTTTCGATATCACCAAGATTATGTTCGAAGGCACTGCCGACGAACTGAAGCAGACGAAGGTCACACAGCCCGCTGTGTTCCTGCATTCCGTCATCACAGCCATTTGCCTGGGCGACAAGTTCCAGCCCGACATGGTTGGTGGTCACTCGCTGGGCGAGTTCAGCGCCCTGGTGGCTGCAGGTGCCTTGAAGTTCGAGGACGGCCTGCGTCTGGTGAGTGCCCGTGCACAGGCCATGCAGAAAGCCTGCGAGGCTCAGCCCTCCACGATGGCCGCCATCATCGGTCTGGCCGACGACGTGGTGGAAAACATCTGCGCCGAGGTGGCTGCCGAGGGTGGCATCTGCGTGCCCGCCAACTACAACAATCCGGGGCAGCTGGTCATCAGCGGCAGCGTGGAAGCTATCAATGCTGCCTGCGAGAAGATGAAGGCTGCCGGTGCCAAGCGCGCCCTGCCCCTGCCTGTGGGCGGTGCCTTCCACAGCCCCCTGATGCAGCCCGCCAAGGATGAGCTGCAGGCCGCCATCGAGGCTACCGAGTTCCATACACCGAAGTGCCCCGTCTATCAGAATGTCGATGGCCAGGCCCACACCGAGCCCGCCGAGATCAAGCAGAACCTCATCGCACAGCTCACAGCCAGCGTTCACTGGACACAGGAGGTGCAGGCAATGGTAGCTGCCGGCGCCACGGAGTTCACGGAGTGCGGCCCCGGCAAGGCCCTGCAGGGTATGATTGCCAAGATTGCGAAGGATGTTGAAGGCCTCGTCGTCCGCAGCGCCACCGATCTCTAACCCACTATAAGCTATTAAGCAATTAAGCTACTAAGCAACTAAGCCCAAAGCCCTCCCCTATGACCAATAAACCCATCATCTATCAGGTCTTCACACGACTGTTCGGAAGCGATAAGGGCGTCAACCAGCCCCATGGCGACCGCTCCGTGAACGGCTGCGGCACCATGGATGATTTCACACCCGAGGCACTGGCGCAGATCAAGGCGTTGGGAGTGACGCACATCTGGTACACAGGTGTGATTGAGCACGCCACGCAGACAGACTACAGCGCCTACGGCATTCCCCGCGACCATCGCGCCATCGTGAAGGGCAAGGCAGGCTCGGTGTATGCCATCAAGGACTATTTCGATATAGACCCCGACCTGGCTACGAGCGTGCCGGCACGCATGAAGGAGTTCAAGGCGTTGGTGGAACGCACACACAAGGCGAACCTGAGCGTCATCATCGACTTCGTTCCCAACCACGTGGCACGCCAGTACCACAGCGACAACTGCCCCGAAGGGGAAGGTATTGAAGACCTCGGTGCCACCGACGACACCAGCGTGCATTTCTCTCCCAAGAACAACTTCTACTATTTCCCCGGCGAGCGCCTGCACACGGATTTCGACCTGCAGCAAGGCGAGGCCTGGCCCTATGTGGAGGAGCCTGCACGCGCCACGGGCAACGATGTCTTCGGCGCCTACGCCAACCACAACGACTGGTACGAGACCGTGAAACTGAACTACGGCGTCGATTATCTGGATGGCCGTTCCACACACTTCGACCCGATACCCTCCACCTGGGTGAAGATGTTGCGCATCCTCCTTTTCTGGGCGGCCAAGGGAGTCGATGGCTTCCGTTGCGATATGGCTGAGATGGTGCCGGCCGAGTTCTGGGGATGGGCCATTCCACAGGTGAAGACGCAATACCCCAAGATCATCTTCATCGCCGAGATCTACGGTCCCGACAACTATCGCCGCTATCTGGACGAAGGCCACTTCGACTACCTCTACGACAAAGTAGGCCTTTATGACACGCTGCGCGCCATCACCTGCGGCTTCGCCAACGCCAACGCCATCACAGGCTGCTGGCAGGCGGTGGACGATATCCGTCCGAAGATGCTCTCCTTCCTGGAGAACCACGACGAGCAGCGCCTCGCATCGGAGTTCTTCGCGGGTGACCCGGAGAAAGGACGCGCTCCGATGCTCGTGGCGGCGACCATCAGCACGGGCCCTGTCATGATCTACTTCGGACAGGAGTTGGGCGAGCGCGGCATGGACACCGAAGGTTTCAGTGGATGGGACGGTCGCACGACCATCTTCGACTACTGGACAATAGACACCATCCGTCGCTGGCGCAACAAAGGCACCTTCGACGGCAAGATGCTGACACCACAAGAGACTGAGCTTCAGGCCTACTACCGAATATTGCTCAACCTTTGCTCCAGTGAGTCAGCCATCGAACAGGGCGAGTTCTACGACCTGATGTACGTGAATCCCATCTCCGAGAATTTCAACCCGCATAAGCAATATGCCTACCTGCGGCATATCGACCGCACCACGCTACTGATTGTCGTGAACTTCGACGACAAACCCGTGCGCGTGGCCTTGAACATCCCGGAGCACGCCTTCAAACTTTATCGGATGAATACGCGCAAAAAGATTCGTGCCGTGGATCTGCTCACAGGCAATGCCGTGGCCACGAGCTTCTCTCCCGAGGTTCCCTCGCGCGTGGATCTGCCCGCCAACGGTGGCGTCATCCTGAAAGTGCACACACGCTAACCCCTCAACCCTCAACCATAAACCCTCAACCATTATTCACCGCCATGACCCTGCCAGTCCTCTACGTGACGATTATCCTCATCTTCATGCTTGTGGCATTGATGAAGGAGTATCTGCGTCCCGGACTGATCCTGTTCACGGCCGTGGTACTGTTGTTGGTGGCGGGCATCATCACCCCTGAGGAGGCGCTGAAAGGATTCTCCAATAAAGGTATGATCACGGTGGCGCTGCTCTATCTCGTCTGTGAGGGCGTGCGCAAGAGCGGCATCCTGGAGCGCATCGTCTTCAATATGTTGCCCAAGAAGGATGTCGGCATCACCAATGCCGGGCTGCGCTTCTACCCTATCGTGTCGTTCATCTCGGCGTTCTTCAACAACACGCCCGTCGTGGTGATCTTCGCGCCGATGATCAAGAACTGGGCGCGTAAGATGAAGCTGCCGCCCACGAAGTTCCTGATACCGCTTTCGTATGCAACGGTTCTCGGCGGCATCTGCACGCTGATAGGTACCACCACGAACCTTGTGCTCCACGGTATGCTCATTCAAGAGCACAAGGACGAGGTGGCTGCGGCGGCCAGCGGTGCGGAAGAGGGTATCCTCATGCGCTTCGGCATTGATGATGGTATGACGATGTTCGAGCTCTCGAAGGTAGGCATCTTCATCGCGCTGGCGGGACTCATCTATCTCATCTTCTTCTCACGCTATCTGCTACCCGACAACCGTATGTCCGAGGATGATATCGAAGACCAGAACCTGATGCCGGGGCTGATACGTCATGAGGTGCTGCTCGGTAACCGCTTCCCGGGCTTGGGCAAGACACTTCATGAGTTCGATTTCTACCGCCACTATGGCGCGCATGTCCGCGCCATCAGCCGTGGCGGCAACATCATGGATGGTGACTACATGAATACACGGCTGACCCACGAGGACACGCTCATCGTGGATGCCGACGAGACATTCATGAAGGCGTGGGGCGAGAGCCGTGTCTTTTGGATGATTAGCCGCGTCGGCGACTATGAACCGCCATTGGGCAAGCGGCGCCGCTGGCTGGCATTGGTGCTGTTGGTGCTGATGATTATCGGAGCCACCGTGGGCGAGCTGGAACCCGTCAAGGATGCACTGGCGGCATCGCCCTTCGTGCAACAGTATATGCCGGGGCTGAAGCTGGATATGTTCTTCTTCGTGTGCATCACGGTCGTTATTATGGCGTGGTCGCGCTTGTTCTCGCCCCGTAAATACACCAAGTTCATGTCTTGGGATGTGCTCATCACCATCGCCTGCGCCTTCGCCATCAGCACCGCGATGACCAAGAGCGGCTTTGCAGATCTCATCGCGGCCTTCATCATTTCGCTCACAGAGCTGGCGCGCCACAGCGAGTTCGGCATCTATATCATTCTCGCATCCCTGTTCCTCATCACCAATATCTTCACGGAACTCATCACCAACAACGCTGCCGCTGCGCTGGCGTTCCCGCTGGCTTTGGCCGTGGCCGAGAAGCTGGGAATGAATCCCATCCCCTTCGTGGTCTGCGTCTGCTTCGCCGCTAGCTCCTCCTTCTCCACGCCCATCGGCTACCAGACGAACCTTATCGTGCAAGGCGTGGGTGGCTATAAGTTCACCGACTTCGTGAAGGTGGGTCTCCCGATGAATATCATCGTCTTCATCCTCAGCGTCTTCCTTATTCCGCTATTCTATCATTTATCATAATGACCGAAAACATCTATCCCATCTACGACAAGATGATGACACGCGCCGACAAGGAGCAGCTGCTGCACCAGCGCGGAGTCATGATCTGGTTCACAGGCCTCTCGGGCTCCGGCAAGAGCACGATCGCCCTGGGCGTGGAGCGCGAGCTGCACAAGCGCGGCATCCTCTGTCGCATCCTCGACGGCGACAATATCCGCACAGGTATCAACGCCGGTCTGGGCTTCTCGGCTGAAGACCGCAAGGAGAACATCCGCCGTATCGCCGAGGTCGGCAAGCTCTTCGTAGATACCGGCATCGTGACGCTTGCCGCCTTCGTGTCGCCCACAAACGAATACCGCCAGATGGCACGCGATATCATCGGTGCAGACGATTTCAAGGAGGTCTATGTCAGCACGCCGCTGGAGGAATGTGAGCGCAGAGATGTAAAAGGTTTGTACGCGCGTGCGCGACGCGGCGAGGTCAAGGATTTCACCGGCATCAGCGCCCCCTTCGAAGCCCCCACAAATCCCGCCCTCGACATTGACACCAGCAAGCAAACGCTCGAAGAAAGTGTCAACCAAGTCCTTGCTTTAATTCTCCCATAATCCCCATTAACCCCATAAGACCCATTAGCCCCATAAGATAACCCCTATGACAAATAACTATCATCTTTCCCACCTCCAAGAACTGGAAGCCGAGAGCATACACATCATCCGCGAAGTAGCGGCCGAGTTTGAGAACCCCGTCATGCTCTACAGTATCGGTAAGGACAGCAGCGTGATGGTGCGATTGGCTGAGAAAGCCTTCGCACCCGGTAAGGTGCCGTTCCCGCTGATGCACATCGACTCGAAATGGAAGTTCAAGGAGATGATTCAGTTCCGCGATGAATATGCACGGAAGTATGGCTGGAACCTCATCGTGGAATCGAACATGGAAGCCTTCAACGCAGGCGTAGGCCCCTTCACACACGGTTCCAAAGTGCATACCGATCTGATGAAGACCAAGGCCCTCCTGGATGCGCTGAACAAATATAAGTTCGATGCAGCCTTCGGCGGAGCACGTCGCGACGAGGAGAAGAGCCGTGCCAAGGAGCGCATCTTCAGCTTCCGCGACCAGTTCCAGCAATGGGACCCCAAGAACCAGCGCCCGGAACTCTGGGACATCTACAACGCCCGTATTCATAAGGGCGAGAGCATCCGCGTGTTCCCCTTGTCTAACTGGACAGAGCTCGATATCTGGCAGTATATCCGTCTGGAGAACATTCCCATCGTGCCACTGTACTACGCCAAGGAACGTCCGTGCGTAGAGATTGACGGCAACCTGATCATGGCCGACGACGACCGTCTGCCCGAGCAGTACCGTCCGCTCATCAAGCCCCGTATGGTTCGTTTCCGCACCCTCGGCTGCTGGCCCCTGACCGGTGCCGTAGAGAGCACCGCTACCACCATCGAGGAGATTGTCGAGGAGATGATGACGACCACGAAGAGCGAGCGCACAACGCGCGTCATCGACTTCGACCAGGAAGCCTCCATGGAACAGAAGAAGAGGGAGGGGTACTTCTAAAGTGAAAAGTGAAAAATGAAAGAGTGAAAAATAAGTTGACGAGTTGACAGCGCTATGATAAACGAGGACCACATCCGCTCTTCCGTTACCGTTCCCGAGGGCTCTCCCTCGGGAGACTCCCTCGACGAAGTCGCCCTGCAAGTGGATGAGCGACAGCTAACGCGCCAGGCTCTTTGGGAGCGCAAGCTGTTGGACTTCAGCCTGCGCAACAACCTGTTGAACACGCGCTTCGGCAAGCGTGCCCTGCAGCTGGCTATCTCTGATGTCGCACATCTCGAAGACCACTTGCAGATGGGCGAGAGCTACTCCATCGCCCCTAAAGAAGCCTCAAAGGTTTCGGCCGATACCGAGGGAACAGCCACCGTGCCCGTCGCATCAGCGTCGGGTCACTCCCTCCCCACTACCCTCACCCCCTCGGAGCTGAAACCCGTCCTGACCAACCTTTATCGCGGCGCGCGCACAGCAATGGAAGAGAACGGCGCCAACGCCCTCTTCATCGCCATTGGTATGCTCCGCTGGTTTGTCACCGAGAAGAGCGACCAGCCTCGTCTGGCTCCGATCCTTCTCCTGCCCGTCAACATCGTCCGCAACGGCGCCGGCTACCTCATCCGTATGCGTGATGAAGAGACGATCCTGAACATCACGCTCGTTGAGTTCCTACGCCAGCAATATAAGCTCCTCGTTCCCAACTTCGATACCCTCCCCACCGACGAGAACGGCGTAGATGTCCCCAAGGTCTTCGATGCTATCCGCAAGACCGTTGCCAGCCAGCCACGCTGGCAAGTGTTGGACGAGAGCGTCCTCGGACTCTTCTCCTTCAACAAGTTCGTGATGTGGAACGATATCCACAGCAATGCCGACCGTCTGCTCACAAGCCCCATCGTGGAGAGTCTTGTGGAGCGTCGCCTGACCTTGAAGGACAATGCCGAGGACATTGATGTCCATCACTTCGACCTCAACGCCAAGCCCGCCGAGGTCGCCACGCCTATCAGCGTCGATTCCTCGCAGTTAGAGGCCGTCATCGAGAGCGGCCAGGACCGCAGCTTCATCCTCTATGGCCCTCCGGGAACGGGAAAGTCGCAGACCATCACCAACATGATTGCCAACGCCGTCTACCAGGGCAAACGCGTGCTGTTCGTGGCAGAGAAGATGGCCGCATTGCAGGTCGTGCAGAAGCGCTTGGCCAAGATAGGTCTCGACCCGTTCTGTCTGGAACTTCATTCCAACAAGGTCACCAAGACACATTTCCTGGAGCAGCTGCAACAGGCATTGGACGTCACTCATGGCCATCCCAGCGAGGACTTCCAGCAACGCTCTGAGGAGCTCTTTGCCCTGCGCCAGCAGCTGAACGGCTATATGCAGGCCGTGCACCGCACTGAGGCGGAGCGCCTCTCGCTCTACGATTGCATCGAGCGTTATCTCTCGATCCCCGAGGTGCCGCCCATGGATTTCCCCATCGAGCTCGCCTGCCGCAAGACACTCCCCGACTTCGAAGCCGCCATCAGTCGGATTCAGGACTTAGAAACCGTCTTCCAAGTCACGGGCCACCCCTACAGCCATCCCCTCACAGGCCTCGCTCCCAAGGATGACCGCCGCGAGAGCCTCGCCGCTCTCGAAACCCTTCTCCGCCAGCTGCAATCCGCTGTTGTTTCCGGGGGCTCAGTTACCGTTCCCGAAGGCTCTCCTTCGGGCCTCATCTCCTCCTGGCGCTCCATTCAGCAGAAATGGTTCCTGCCCCGCTTCTTCGCCACAGGCTCCTTCCTGAAACACCTGCAGACCATCAACCCCGCCCTCACGAAAACCGGTATTCCCGCCTTCATCGAGAGCCTCGCACAGGTCGGCGGCACCGACTACGCCACCTATCTCCAACACAAGGACGAGTGGCGCGAGTGGTATCGCTGGTCCTCGCAGCGCCAGGCGCTCATCGACGATGACTGGGCACCCGTGGTGGCCTATCTCGAAGCCGGTCACAGCCCCGCCGAGACAGCCAATGCCCTGCAGCGCGTCGTCCTGAAGGAGTGGGCATTGCAGATGATTGACAACAACGATGCCCTGCGCAGCTTCAGCGGCCTCGTCTTCGAAGATGTCATCGCCCGCTACCGCCAGCTCACGGCACACTTCCAGGAGCTGACACAGAAAGAACTCTACTGCCGATTGGCAGCGAAGATTCCCAGCATCACCATCGAAGCCGCCACTGGCTCCGAGGTGAACATCCTCAAGCGCAATATCGCCAACGGCGGGCGCGGCACCAGCATTCGTCGCATCATTGATCAAATCCCGAACCTGCTGCCGAAGCTCTGCCCGTGTATGCTGATGAGCCCCATCTCCGTGGCTCAGTTCATTGACCTGAAGTGGCCGAAGTTCGACCTCGTCATCTTCGACGAAGCCTCGCAGATGCCTACCGCCGAGGCTGTAGGAGCCATCGGACGCGGCAAGGCACTCATCGTCGTGGGCGACAACAAGCAGATGCCTCCCACCAGCTTCTTCGACGCACAGCAAGTCGATGACGAGGACGCCGAGTTCGACGACCTCGACAGCATCCTCGACGACTGTCAAGCCCTCTCGCTGCCGGCACACTATCTCGCCTTCCACTACCGTTCGAAGCACGAATCGCTCATCGCCTTCTCCAACCAAGAGTACTACGACGGGCGCCTCTTCACCTTCCCCTCGGCCGACGACCGTCTGCAGAAGGTGTCGCTCGTAAAGCTCGACGGCGTTTATGATAAAGGTGGTAAGCGCAGCAACCAAGCCGAGGCCGAGGCAGTCGTAAAGGAGATCATCCGTCGCCTCTCCGATGCCGAGCTCGCGAAGCGTAGCATCGGTGTCGTGGCATTCTCGGTGGCCCAGCAGAACCTCATCGAAGATGTCCTGATGGAAGCCCTCAGCGGCAAGCCTGAGCTGGAGACGCGTGCCTTCCAAAGCGAGGAACCCATCTTCATCAAGAACCTGGAAAATGTGCAGGGCGACGAGCGTGACATCATTCTCTTCAGCGTGGGTTATGGTCCTGACAAGGACGGCAATGTATCGATGAACTTCGGCCCGTTGAACAATCGCGGCGGCGAGCGCCGACTGAACGTAGCCGTCTCACGTGCCCGCTACGAGATGATTGTCTTCTCCACGCTGCGTGCTGAACAGATAGACCTGAAGCGCAGCCAAGCCGCTGGCGTCGAAGGTCTGCAGAAATTCCTAAAATATGCAGAGGGCGGTCTCGTCAGCGATGTGTCCGTCGGACACATCGCTGACGAGGCGCTCCCCGCTGATATAGCTTCTGCCCTCAACGACCTTGGTTACGAAACCGCTTTGGGCGTAGGCCGTTCGGCCTTCAAGGTGGACGTGGCTGTCGTAGATCCTAAAGACCACGAGCGTTACCTGCTCGGCATCCTTATCGACAACCACGCCCGCAACGAAGTGAAGATAGCTCGCGACCGCGAGCTCACACAGCCCTCGGTGTTGCAAGGATTGGGCTGGCGCGTGCTGCGTGTGTGGAGCGTGGATTGGCTGCAACACCGTCAGCGCGTCATTGATGCTATCGTTGAAGCCATCGAGAGCGATGCCCCCATTGCATCTCAGG
Organism: uncultured Prevotellaceae bacterium; assembly: GCA_946415705.1. Lineage (GTDB taxonomy): Bacteria > Bacteroidota > Bacteroidia > Bacteroidales > Bacteroidaceae > Physcousia. The sequence continues at coordinate 28,771 of CAMKTN010000012.1, read as the reverse complement.
CGGCACAGGCTCTGAACCTGAAGGCCCCGAAGATAGTGGCTGAGAAGGTGAAGACACCCAAGCCCGCAGCTCTGAAAGGCACGAGCGGTGAGAAACGCGATATCGATGATATCCCTGATGCCGAGATTGACCGTGTCGTGCTGCAAGTCGTGAAGGAGCAAGTGGCACTGCCTCTTGATGCCATTAAGCTTGCCGCCAACCGTATGCTCGGCTATCAGCGTCGCACCGTTCGCATCGACAATGCCATCACCCGCAGCGTCGCTCGTCTGATCAGCTCCAAGCAGATCCAGCGCGACGGCGATAACATAAAGATTTAATCGATGATAATACAATATATTAGATAATATGAGTGAGAACAATCAATCAATAGTATCTACTCCCCTCCCTAATAGGGAGGGGCTGGGGGGAGAGTCCCAATTGGATATCAAAGCCTATCTCGATGCCGACGAGAAGAAGGACCTGCTGCGACTGCTGACAGCCGGCAGCGTAGATGACGGCAAATCAACGCTCATCGGTCGCCTGCTCTTCGACTCCAAGAAGCTCTACGACGACCAACTCGCAGCCCTTGAGCGCGACAGCAAGCGCGTGGGCAACGCCGGCGACAGCATTGACTATGCCTTGCTGCTGGACGGCCTGAAAGCCGAGCGCGAGGAAGGCATCACCATTGACGTGGCCTATCGCTATTTCTCTACGAACCGTCGTAAGTTTATCATCGCAGACACCCCGGGTCATGAGCAATATACACGTAATATGATCACGGGCGGCTCCACAGCCAACTTAGCTATCATCTTGGTGGACGCCCGCAAGGGTGTCATCACGCAGACGCGCCGCCACACATTCCTCGTATCGCTGCTTGGCATCAAACACATCGTGCTGGCCGTAAACAAGATGGACCTCGTAGGTTTCGACCAGAAGGTGTTCAACGATATCGTGGCAGAGTACCGCAAGCTCACCGACCATCTTGGCATTGAAGATGTCACCTGCTTCCCGCTCTCGGCACGCGAAGGCGACAATGTGGTGGAGAAGAGCACGAATACCCCGTGGTACAACGGCCCTACCCTCCTCTACTTCCTCGAGACTGTGCCTATCCATGCCGACCGCAACTACAAGGACTTCCGCTATCCCGTGCAGTATGTCCTGCGCCCCGACCTCAACTTCCGTGGCTTCTGCGGTAAGGTCGCCAGCGGCGTCGTGAAAGTCGGCGACGAAGTGATGGCACTGCCCAGCATGAAAAAGAGCCGCGTTCAAAGCATCGTGACCTATGAAGGCGAGTTGCACGAGGCTTTCCCGCCACAATCCGTCACCATCACCCTGGAGGACGAAATCGACATCAGCCGTGGTGAGATGATTGTGCACCCCGACAACGTTCCTAACGTGGGACGCCATTTTACGACCATGCTCGTGTGGATGGACGAGGAGCCGATGGACACCGGCAAGCAGTTCTTCCTGAAGCACAACACCAACACCACCCGCGCCACCATCTGCGCCCTGCGCAACCGCGTGGACGTCAACACGCTCGAAGAGAAACCCGGTAAGCCGTTCCAACTCAACGAAATCGGACAAGTTGATATCCTCACGGCCAAGACACTCTTCTTCGACGCCTACGCCAAAAACCGCCAGACTGGTGCCTTCATCCTCATCGATCCTATCACCAACAACACCTCGGCTGTTGGTATGATCATTGCTCCGCTTGACGAGAGCGCCCTCGAGAACGACCTCGTGCCGACCCTCGACCTGCAGAAGCTCGGCATCGGTGAGGAACACTACGGCGCCATCGAGACCGCCGTCAAGGAACTCTCGCGCCAAGGATTAGAAGTGAAGGTGAAATATTGAGAAATTGAAAGATTGAAAAATTGAACTTTTGGAGCAGCGAACACCATCAAGCTTGCTTGTTTGGCCGAGTCGTGACAAAAGTCAACAAAGTTAAAGATTGAAGAAATGGGACTACTCAAGTTTGAAAACCTGCCCGCGAACACCCTCATCGGTGCCGACTGGAAGACGTTCAAGCGGATGACCGAAGGCAAAGAAATCGACAAGGGCTATCGCACGAAGTACTATTTCACGAAGTCCATCTGCCGTCTGCTCTCGCTGATGGCGCCCATTCAGGAACGTCGCTATCAGAAGCTGTTGGCCGACAAGCCCCTGGAACACGACCCGCTGTTCATCCTGGGCCATTGGCGCTCGGGAACCACCTTCGTGCATAACATCTTCGCTCAGGACGAGCACTTTGCCCACACGACCACCTATCAGACCGTGTTCCCACACATGATGATGTTTGGGCAGCCGTTCTTCAAGTTCATGATGAACATCTTCATCCCATCACAGCGTCCCACAGATAAGATGGAGCTGACGCCCGACCTGCCGCAGGAAGAGGAGTTCGCGCTCACGAATATGACGCCCTGCTCCTACTACGACTTCTGGTTCTTCCCGCGTCAGATGATGGAGTTTTGCGACCGCTATCTCACCTTCGAGAACATCACCGAGGCGGAGAAGCGCGAATTCCAGGAGCAGTTTATGAAGATTGTCAAGATCAGCCTGTGGAACACCGGCGGCACGCAGTATCTCTCCAAGAACCCGCCGCACACGGGTCATGTGAAGGCCCTCGTTGAGATGTTTCCCAACGCCAAGTTCATCTATCTTATGCGCAATCCCTACACCGTCTTCGAGAGCACGCGCAGCTTCTTCACTCAGACCATTGCGCCCCTGAAGCTGCAGGACATCAGTGACGACGAGATCGAGATGAACGCCATCCACGCTTACCCCCGTCTATACAAAGCCTATCAGGAGCAGAAGCAGTTCATCCCCGAAGGCAACCTCTACGAGGTGAAGTTCGAGGAGTTCGAGCGCGATGCCTATGCCACCACCAAGGACATCTATGCCAAGCTGCAGCTCCCCGGTTGGGAAGAGTCCGAGGAAGCCATCCGCGCCTATATCGAAAGCAAGAAGGGTTACAAGAAGAACCAGTACGAATACAAGCCCCGTACCATCCAGCTCGTCAACGACCATTGGGGACAGGCCATCGATGACTGGGGCTACGAACGCCTTTGAGATGTCTGCCATGGGATTCTCCACGCCCCCGGACTATCTGTTCATCGATGCCATCCTGTTTGCTTATCGCATGGGCTATGTACAGCATGAGGAGCAGAAGGCATCCCTTCTGGCAGCGGCACGTGCGGCGACAGATGCCATCTCCTTCATGACAGCCGTGGAGAACTTCGGCGTGAGCCGACGCTCACAGCTTCATAGTTTCTTGGGACAGATGCTGGCAGCACCGGATTATTACCGTTCGCTGTATCCTCAGATGTTAGGCTTACGGCGCGAGGGCGAAGCGGCACAATCCTTTCTCAACAACAGCTTGGCCATTTTTATGGTAGAGCCAGTCCTCACCTACAAACAACAGAAACTTTTCTTCGACACCTACTGGTGGTTCTCGCACAATCACGAAGCCACCTTCCTTGATACTAAAAAAGGAATGTGCATTGGCACCTATGCCACGGAGCCACGGGACAATGCCTCTACCCTCCAGCGCTTCGAGCAATACCTATATGGATTGCTCAACCACAAGACACAAAAGGTGTCTCAACTCTATGAAGGATTCCCCGCTGACATTGTGATGGCCATATACAGACGGGCCTTCTAAAAGAAAAGAGCTTTAAGGTGTGTTGCCTTAAAGCTCTTTTATTTCATTACGCCTCTTCAGGTTTCATGTTGGTATAGACGGTCTGGACATCGTCGAACTCCTCGAGGCGCTCCACCATCTTGTCGATGCTCTCGCGCTGTTCGGGTGTGACATCCTTGAGGTCGTTGGGGATGTAGGTGAACTCACCGCCGACATCCTCGAAGCCGCTCTCCTCGAGATGCTTCTGGATGGCGCCGTAGCTCTTGGGGTCGCCGTAGATGGTGAGCGTGCCTTCTTCCTCGTCCTCGTCGTACTCGTCCTCCACACCGTAGTCGATGAGGTCGAGGATGAGTTCGTCCATGTCGATGCCGTCCTTCTTCTTGAAGGTGAACACGCACTTGTGGTCGAAGAGGAATGCGAGGCTACCCATCGTGCCGAGGTTGCCGCCGAACTTGTTGAAGACGCTGCGCACGTCGGCCACGGTGCGCGTGGGGTTGTCGGTGAGGGTATCTACGAAGACAGCGACGCCGTGGGGGCCGTAGCCCTCGTAGGTCATGCCCTTGTAGTCGCTCTGGTCCTTGCCCATCGCGTTCTTGATGGCACGGTCGATGTTGTCCTTCGGCATGTTCTCACGCTTGCAGGTGGCGATGATACCACGCAGCGTGGGGTTCATGTCGGGGTCTGGGCCGCCAGCCTTCACGGCGATGGCGATCTGCTTGCCTAACTTGGTGAATGTTTTTGCCATGTGGCCCCAGCGCTTCAGCTTGGCGGCCTTGCGGTATTCAAATGCTCTTCCCATGGGTAAAAGACCCACCCCCGACAGACCCACCCCCAACCCCTCCCGTTAGGGAGGGGAGTAGGGCTGGCGCATAGAAGGATTATAGGGTCATTCTTTTTAGAGTTTATGTTTATTATTATTTAAAATCAGGTCAAATACCATCCCGAGACTCTCCCCATCTGGAGACACTCCCTATCCGGAGGCACTCCCCTCCCTAACGGGAGGGGTTGGGGGTGGGTCTTCAACGTAACTCCGCATTGAGTTGCTTGGTCAGGTTCTGAATCAGCTTCTGCATGATGGCGTCGATGGCCTTGTCGTTGAGGGTCTTCGTCTCGTCCTGCAGGATGAAGTTGACAGCGTAGGATTTCTTGCCGGCAGGCAGGTTCTTGCCTTCATAGACATCGAAGAGGCGGACATCCTTCAGGAGCTTGCGCTCGCTCTGATAGGCGATGGCCTCAATCTGTGCGAACTCGACGCTCTTGTCCACGAGGAGTGCGAGGTCGCGGCTGACGGCGGGGTACTTGGGCAGGTCGGTGAAGCTGACCTTCTCCTTGCGAATCAGGCGCATGACCTGCTGCCAGGCGATGTCGGCGAAATAGACTTCCGTGGGGATGTCGAAGGCTACCTGCAGGCGCTTGGCCACGATGCCGAGTTGCGCGATGACCTTGCCGCCGCGGTTCTCGATGAGGATGCTCTTGGAGAAGATGTCGTTGGTGCCGTCCTTGAAGACGAGGGAGCCGAAGGGCACGCCCACGCGCTGGAGGATGTTCAGCACCTGTGCCTTGAGGACGTAGAAGGACTGGTCCTCGTCGGGATGTGCCCAGGAGCCGCTGACACGCTTGCCCGTGATCCACAGGCCGAGGTGGTAGTCCTCGCTGTAGGCATCGAGGACATGCTTGATGACTTCGGGGTCGCGACTGCTGCTAACGCCTGGAATGATGTCGGCACATTTCTTCTCGGCATGGAAGTAGTAGCAGTTGCCGAACTCGAAGAACTGCAGGTCGCCGCGACGGCGGTTCACGTTGCGGCTGATGCTCTCCAAGCCGCCGAAGAGCAACGTCTGGCGCAGCACGGCAAGATCCTGCGACAGCGGGTTCAGCAGACGCACACAGTTGGCAGCGGGGTAGTTCTGTACGTCGTCGTAGTACGACGACTTACTCAACGAATTATTCAGAATCTCATTGAAGCCGGCTCCCACGAGCTGTTCAGAGACGATGTTCTGGAGCTTGAAGCTCTTATCGACATCACCCTTGATGGCGATGGTGGAATTCAAAGAGAGAGGAATCTCCACATTGTTGTAGCCGTAGATGCGGAGGATGTCTTCGACCACGTCGCAGGGACGCTGCACATCAACGCGGTAAGCAGGCACCAGGAGCTGCAAGCCTTCGGGGGTCTCCTTCTCAATCTTCATCTCCAAGGAGGTGACGATGCTCTTGACGGTCTCAGCAGGGATGTGCTTGCCGATGAGGTTATCGACGTAGTCATACTTCAAATCCACGGGGAAGTCCTTCAGGGGCTGCGGATAGACATCCACAATCTCCATCGAGACCTTGCCGCCTGCGAGCTCCTGGCACATCTTGGCCGCGAGCTTCAGGGCGTAAATCTGGCCGTTGGGGTCGATGCCGCGCTCGAAGCGGAAGCTGGCATCGGTCTGCAGGCCGTGGCGACGGGCGCTCTTGCGAATCCAGGTGGGATTGAAGTAAGCACTCTCGAGGAGCACGTTCTTGGTGGTCTCGTAGGTGCCACTACCCTTTCCGCCATAGACACCGCCGATACACATAGGCTCCTCGGCGTTGCAGATCATCAAGTCGTGGTCGCTGAGCTTGCGCTCTACGCCGTCGAGGGTCTCGAAGGGCGTGCCGTCGGGCATCGTCTTCACAATGACCTCGCCACCCTTTATCATATCTGCGTCGAAGCAGTGCAGGGGCTGACCGAAGGCCATGAGAATATAGTTGGTGATGTCCACGATATTGTTGATAGGACGCAGACCGATGGTGGTCAGGTGGTCCTTCAGCCACTGCGGGCTCTCCTTGACATCGCAGTCCGTGATGGTCACGGCAGCGTAGCGCGGGCAGGCCTCGGTGTTCTCCACACGGATAGGAATCTCGAGCGCGTGGTTATCTACCTTGAAGTCATCCACGGAAGGACGGTGCAAGGCTGTCTTGTAGCCGTTCTGAATGAGCCAGGCGTAGAGGTCGCGCGCCACACCGTAGTGCGAGCAGGCGTCGGCACGGTTGGCCGTGATATCTACTTCGATGAGCCAATCGCTCTCGAGGCCGTAGTACTCGGCAGCGGGTGTGCCAACGACAGCATCGGCAGGCAGCACGATGATACCGCTGTGGTCATGACCGACGCCGATCTCGTCCTCAGCACAGATCATGCCATTGGACTCGATGCCGCGCAGCTTGCTCTTCTTGATGACAAACTCCTGGTCGCCGTCATAGAGTTTGGTGCCAAGCGTAGCCACGATGACCTTCTGGCCGGCAGCCACATTGGGGGCACCGCAGACAATCTGCGTGACCGTTCCTGACGGTTCTCCGTCAGGCTCCACACCGATGTTCACGGTACAGACATGCATGTGATCACTATTGGGATGGGGCTCGCAGGTGAGGACTTCACCGACTACCAATCCCTGCAGACCGCCCTTGATGGTCTGCACCTCTTCCACGCCATCCACTTCGAGACCTGCCGAAGTGAGGGCTGCTGCAACTTCCTGCGCCGACAGAGTTGTATCGACGTATTCACGAAGCCATTTGTAGGAAACGTTCATCTATTTTGACTATTGAACAATTGACAATTCGACGTATTTTCTAAATCGGGCGCAAAAGTACAAAAAAGATTTGAACTATGCACGTAAATGCCCGTGAAATTCGTGCTACGAAGGTTAGAAAGGTACATCCTTAGAGCTGGGAGGCGGTCCAAACGGCGTATCTGCGTCATTTACGGGCGGCAGTTCGTTGGGCGGCACGGGCGCTGTGGGCTGTCCGTTGTCCTCCTGCCCGTTGATGGCTGAAGAGCCGTAAGTGACGGATTCCCCGGGAGCCGGTATATACTCATCCTCCTCGGGATCCTGGAAGCGGGCATACTCGTTGCGGAAGCGAAGGATGACCGTGTCCACGGCACCGTTACGGTGCTTAGCCACGATGAACTCCGCCATGCCACGCATATTGCGTCCCTTCTCATCCTGGTAGATCTTATAGTACTCCGGACGGTGAATGAAGCAGACCATATCAGCATCCTGCTCGATGGCACCCGATTCACGCAGGTCGGAGAGCTGCGGACGTTTACCCTCATCGCCCTCACGTTTCTCCACGGAACGGTTGAGCTGTGACAATGCAATGATGGGAATATTCAGTTCCTTGGCCAAGCCCTTGAGCGAGCGGCTGATGTTGGAGACCTCTTCCTGACGCGAGCCGAAGCTCATGCCTGAGGCATTCATCAGCTGCAGATAGTCAATGAGGATGAGCTTCACGCCGTGCTCGCGAACCAGTCGGCGTGCCTTCGTGCGTAGCTCAAAGACGGAGAGCGAGGGCGTGTCATCAATATAGAACGGCGCGTCATAAAGCTGGCGAATACGGTTGTCCAACTGTCCCCATTCATAGGGCAACAGCTGTCCGCTCTTGATCTTCTCACCCGGCAGCTCGCACACGTTCACGATCAAGCGGTTCACCAGCTGCACATTGCTCATCTCCAACGAGAACATCGCCACCGGCACACGAGCATCCACGGCAATCTTCTTGGCCATCGAGAGCACAAAGGCGGTCTTACCCATCGCCGGACGTGCCGCTATAATGATAAGGTCGCTGTTCTGCCATCCGCTGGTCAGCTTGTCAATACCATTGAAACCGCTGGAGAGTCCCGAGAGACCATCCTGGCGGGCGGCAGCCTTCTGCAGCATCACATACGCCTCGTGAATGACCGAATTGATCTGCGTGTAATCCTTCTTGAGGTTCTGCTGCGAGATGGAGAAGAGCTTTCCCTCGGCCTCCTGCATCAGGTCATCGACATCGATGGTGCTGTCGAAAGCATCGCGTGACACCTGACTGGCAAACGTAATCAGCTCGCGGGCCAGGAACTTCTGTGCGATGATGCGGGCGTGGTATTCGATATGCGCCGATGAGGTCACGTTGGCGCTCAGCTGCAGCAGGTAGGCAGGACCGCCGGCATCCTCCAGCGACCCCTGGGATTCCAGGTAATCCTGAATGGTGAGGATATCAACGGGGCGCTGCTGTGCACTCAACGAACGCACGGCGTCATACAACACCTGATGGCGATGGTCATAGAAGCTCTCCGGGCGCAGGATTTCACTCACCAGCGAATAGGCATCCTGTTCAATGAGCATGGCACCGATGACGGCACGCTCCATCTCGATATTCTGAGGTTGCTGGTGTCCAAAGGCGTCCTCAGTGGGTACCGCTACGGTCTTTGTCTTGCCGCTCGGCCGGCGGCTTGTATTGCTTGGCATTTTCAATTCTCAATTTTCAATTCTCAATTTTCAATTCTCAATTTTCAATTCTCAATTTTAAGAAGGCTTCTGCGCGGGTGAGGTCTTCGGGGGTGTCGATGCCGATGGTCTCGACCTCCGAGATACCTACCTGAATGCGATAGCCTGCCTGCAGCCAGCGGAGCTGCTCCAGACTCTCGGCTTTCTCCAGCGGCGACTGCGGCAACGAGGTGATCTCGCGGAGCACCTCTGGACGATAGGCATAGAGGCCGATGTGCTTGTAGAAGGTGTGCTGCTGCAACCACGCTTCAGGCTCCACACCACGCAGGTAAGGAATCACGCTGCGACTGAAATACATCGCGCGCATCTGGTCATCCACCACCACCTTGGGGCTGTTGGGATTCTGCAGGGCGGCGAGACCATCCGCAGGCATAAAGGGCTTCACCAACGTAGCAATCTGCGTGGAGGCATCGGCGAAGCAGGCCTTGATGGCTTGCAGCTGCGAGGGCTGGATGAACGGTTCATCACCCTGGACATTCACGATGACATCGTATGTCCGTCCCCATTTCTCATAGGCCTCCTGCACACGGTCCGTGCCGCTTTTATGATGCGTCCCGGTCATCACCACCTTACCGCCAAAGGCTTCTACAGCCTCGCGGATTCGGTCGTCATCCGTAGCCACCACGGCATCGTCCAACTGTCCTTCCACCTGACGATAGACACGCTCAATTACAGTCTTTCCGCCGAGCATCGCCAGGGGCTTTGCAGGGAACCTCGTAGAGGCGTAACGGGCGGGAATTATTCCTATAAATCTCATTTTTATATTTTTTTAATCTTTTTTGTTGGCCTTTTGATAAAAATGTTGTACCTTTGCAGTCAGAATGAGCAAGCATACCATTTATATCGGTTTAGGCACCAATGTCGAATGTGCTTCGTTGTTGTTGCAATCTGTCCGTCGCAAGCTGGGCATCGCCTTCCGTGGCGAGCAGCGTTTTAGCCAGATGGTGCAGACGGAACCCATTGATATTCAAAGCCCTCGCCCCTTCACCAATCAGGTGGCATTGATTGAGACGATGGTACCTCCCACCCTCATCCGCTCGTTGCTGAAAGGCATTGAGCGCGAGCTCGGTCGCAGACAACAGGATGTGGAAGAGGGTATCGTCAAGATTGACCTCGACCTCTTGTCACTGGACGGCAAGATCCTGAAGCCCGAGGATTGGGAGCGCGACTATGTGAAGGCTGCCGTGGCCGAGCTTGCTACTGCGTAAGCGGCTTCTCATTGTCCAGATTATCGAGGCCCATTACCTGTTCCTCCGATTCATCTTCGTCAGCATTGAACGAGGTGTTGCACGGGTCAAAGCCCGCAGGCATCTCGAAAGCCTCTGTATCTGAGTAACCCAACGACGGGTCTGCCAGCACATTCTTGATGAAGGCAGCACAGATGGGCAGTGAAGCCGAAGCACCCTGTCCGTAAGCCATGCTGTTGAAGTGTACGTCGCGCTCGTCGCCGCCGACCCATGCGCCGAAGGCCAGTGAGGGCGTGTAGCCTATGAACCAGCCGTCCGTATTGTCATTGGTCGTTCCGGTCTTACCACCCATGGGTACCGTGACATTATAGCGGAATCGCATACGGGAACCCGTACCGCCATCGATGACACCGCGCATAAGCACTATCATCTTGGCCGCACTCTCCTCGCTGATGACCTCATTCATGCGAGGCACGAACTCACCCACGACATTGCCCTCGCTGTCCTCGATACGTGTCACGAAGAGCGGAGCCGTGCGGATACCGCGGTTGGCAAAGGCCGTGTAGGCCGACACCATCTCCATGACAGAGATGTCGCAGGGTCCCAGGCAGAGGGACATCGAAGGGTGAATGTCCTGGTTCAAGATGCCGAATTCATGCAACAGACGCACGAAGGCGCGTGGATTCAGCTGGCTCATCAGATAAGCCGATATCCAGTTGTTGGACTGTGCCAAGCCCCATTTGAGCGTCACCATCTCGCCATAGCGCGCGCGGCTGCCGTTGCGGGGTGTCCAGGTCTGGTTGCCTACATGATAGGTCGTCTGCACGTTCGGTGCCACATCGCACGGTGTCCAGCCGTTCTCCATGGCCAGCGCATAAAGATAGGGTTTGATGGTAGAACCCACCTGCCGGCGTCCCATGCCAGCCATGTCATATTGGAAGTGGCGGTAGTCAAGGCCGCCCACATAGGCTTTCACCTGTCCGTTGCGCGTGTCCATGCAGACAAAGCCCGAGCGCAGGAAGCTCTTATAATACTTGATGCTGTCCATGGGCGTCATCGTCGTGTCGATGTCCCCGCGGGGAGAATACACAGTCATCTCTACGGGCATATTAAACGCACGTTCTATCTCTGCATCCGACGCGCCTGCATTGTGCATCATGATATAACGCTCGCTCTGCTGCATCGCACGCTTGAGATTCTGCCGGACCTTATCCATCGTGATGCCAGCGGCATAGGGCGCATTCGCCTTCCCCTTGCGCTCGGCATCGAAGAGCGGTTGCAGGTACTTCGCCACATGATTGTACATCGCCTCCTCCGCATAGCGCTGCATACGGCTGTCGATGGAAGTGTAGATCTTCAGACCGTCGGAATAGATGTTGTAGGTGGAACCGTCCTTCTTGCGGTTCTTGTTGCACCAGCCGAAGAGCGGGTCTTCCTCCCATGCCAGGCTGTCCTCGAAGAATTTCTGATGCTGCCACGAGGCGTATTTGCTGCGGTCAGGCTTCTGTGCCATGAGGACCGTACGGAGGTATTCACGCACATAGGTGCCCTCGCCTTCCTTGTGATCCACCCGATGGAAGTTCAGCGCCAGCGGCTGCTGCTCCAGGCTATCGACCTCCTCTTTCGAGAGATAACCGGCCTTGAGCATCTGTCCCAGCACGACATTGCGACGTTCCAGCGCGCGCTCCGGGAAACGGACGGGATTGAAATACGACGGGTTCTTGCACAACCCGATCAGCAACGCACTCTCGTTGATGGTGAGATCCTGCGGTTCCTTGCCGAAATAGGTCTTAGCAGCGGTCTTCAGGCCCACGGCGTTATGCAGGAAGTCGAAGTAGTTGAGGTACATCGACACGATCTCCTCCTTCGTATAGAAACGCTCCAGCTGCACGGCGATGACCCACTCGATGGGTTTCTGCAACAGACGCTCCCTGGCGGACTGTGCCGTCTCGGAGTACAACTGCTTCGCCAGCTGCTGCGTGATGGTACTGCCACCGCCCGCATTCTTCTGGCGCATAAGGCCGCGCTTCACGATGGCACGCATCAGCGCCTTGAAGTCGATACCGGAGTGTTCGTAGAAGCGGACATCCTCCGTGGCCACCAGTGCCTGCACGGTGGAAGGCGCGATATCGCTGTAGTCCACGAAGATACGGTTCGCACGCTGGTAGCTCCAGGTTCCCAGCAGTTTGCCGTCGGCCGTCAACACCTGCGAAGCGAATTTGTTCACAGGGTTCTCCAGATCCTTCAGGTCAGGCATATAGCCGATAAAGCCTTTGGCAATCGCCCAAAAGGCGATGACCACAAAAAGAATGACCGCCACGAAAACGGTCCATATCGTTATAAAGAACTTCTTGCGCATCTTTTTTCTAATCGAAATGGGTTGCAAATATACGTCATTTCTATCAAAACTGCCTACTGAAATCAAGAAAAGTTATATATTTTGCCTCATCTTTATAACTATTCACAATTTGAGTGGCGATGGTTTCAATCTTTTCACCTACATTTGCAAAGAGATTCATTGTTACCATCCCTATGAATAGAAGTCTCGTTACCATCGCCGAACATTCGCGTGAGAGAATAGAGTATCTCATACGAATGGCACAGGAGTTTGAGCGGCACCCCAACCGCCTCCTCCTCCAAGGGCGCATCGTCGCTACGCTTTTCTTTGAGCCCAGCACGCGCACGCGCCTCAGTTTTGAAACCGCCGCCAACCGCCTCGGCGCACGCGTCATTGGCTTCGCAGATCCCAAGGTGACCAGCGGCACCAAGGGCGAGACGCTCAAGGACACCATCATGATGGTCAGCAACTACGCCGACGTCATCGTCATGCGCCACTACCTCGAAGGCGCAGCGCGCTATGCCAGCGAGATAGCCCCGGTACCTATCATCAATGCCGGCGACGGTGCCAACCAGCATCCCTCGCAGACGATGCTCGACCTTTACACCATCTATCAGACACAAGGCACGCTGGACAACCTGAACATCTACATGGTCGGCGACCTCAAGTACGGCCGCACCGTGCACAGCCTGCTCATGGCCATGCGCCACTTCCACCCCACCTTCCACTTCATCGCCCCCGATGAGCTGGCGATGCCCGAGATCTACAAGGAATACTGCCGCGAGCACGGCATCAACTATGTGGAACATCAGGACTTCGACGCCGACGTCATCTCGCGCGCGGACATATTATATATGACACGCGTGCAGCGCGAGCGCTTCACCGACCTCATGGAATATGAGCGCGTGAAGGACCGCTATCTCCTCAAGCTGGACATGCTCGCCAAGGCCAAGGACAATATGCGCATCCTGCACCCTCTGCCCCGTGTCAACGAGATTGAATACAGCATCGATGATGACCCGCACGCCTACTACTTCCAGCAGGCCCGCAACGGCCTCTATGCCCGCCAGGCCATCATCTGCGACACCCTCGGCATCACCCTCGAACAAATTCAAAACGACCCAACCATCATCTCATGAAACGCCAAGAACTGATTGTCTCCGCCCTCGACCACGGAACCGTCATCGACCATATCCCCTGCGACCGACTCTTCGAGGTCATCAACCTCCTGCATCTCGACCAGATGACCAGCAAGGTGACCATCGGCTTCAACCTGAAGTCCCACAAGATGGGCACGAAGAGCATCATCAAGATTGCCGACAAGTTCTTCACCGACGAGGAACTCAACCAACTCTCCGTGGTGGCCCCCGACGTGACGCTCGTCATCATCCGCGACTACGAGGTCGTGGAGAAGCGCCCCGTCTCGCTCCCCGCAGAGCTGCGCGGCATTGTCCATTGCGACAACCCCAAGTGCATCACCAACAACGAACCAATGCAAACACTCTTCCATGTGGTCGATAAGCGACAAGGCACCATCCGTTGCCACTATTGCAACCACGAGCAAGAACTAAAACAAGTAAAATTAGTATAAATATGAAACGAGACGACATCATCTTTGATCTCATCCAACAGGAGCGCGCGCGTCAGGAACGCGGCATCGAGCTCATCGCATCCGAGAACTTCGTAAGCCCGCAGGTCATGGAGGCCATGGGCTCACCCCTCACCAACAAATATGCCGAAGGCTACCCCGGCCACCGCTACTATGGCGGCTGCCAGGTCGTGGATAAGGTAGAGCAACTGGCCATCGACCGCCTCTGCCAGCTCTTCGGTGCCGAGTATGCCAATGTGCAGCCCCACTCCGGCGCACAGGCCAACGCCGCCGTCTTCCTCGCCTGCCTGAATCCCGGCGACACCTTCATGGGTCTGAACCTCGACCACGGCGGCCACCTCTCCCACGGCTCGCTCGTCAACACCAGCGGTATCATCTACCGCCCCGTCGGCTACAACCTGAACAAGGAGACCGGCCGCGTGGATTACGACGAGATGGAGCGCCTCGCCCTCGAGCATAAACCCAAGCTCATTATCGGCGGCGGCTCCGCCTACAGCCGTGAATGGGACTACAAGCGCATGCGCGAGATTGCCGACAAGGTCGGAGCACTCTTCATGGTCGATATGGCACACCCCGCCGGCCTCATCGCCGCAGGCCTGCTCGACAACCCGCTGAAGTACGCCCACATCGTCACCTCCACCACCCATAAGACCCTCCGCGGTCCCCGTGGCGGTATCATCCTCATGGGAAAGGACTTCGACAATCCATGGGGCAAGAAGACACCCAAGGGCGAGGTGAAGAAGATGTCAGCCCTCCTCAACAGCGCCGTATTCCCTGGCATCCAGGGCGGTCCGCTGGAGCATGTCATCGCCGCCAAGGCCGTGGCCTTCGGCGAGGCCCTGCAGCCCGAGTTCAAGGAGTGGGCAAAGCAAGTGAAGAAGAACGCTGCCGTGCTGGCCGACGAGCTCATCAAGCGCGGCTTCGACATCGTCAGCGGCGGCACCGACAACCACTCCATGCTCGTAGATCTGCGCAGCAAGTACCCCGACCTCACCGGTAAGGTGGCCGAGAACGCACTCGTAGCCGCCGACATCACCGTGAACAAGAACATGGTACCCTTCGACACCCGCAGCGCCTTCCAGACCTCCGGCATCCGCCTCGGCACCCCCGCCATCACCACCCGTGGCGCCAAGGAAGACCTCATGGTGAAGATTGCCGAGCTCATCGAGCGCGTCCTCAACGACCCCACGAACGAGACCCTCATCGCCTCCGTCCGCGCCGAGGTCAACGACATCATGAAGTCCTACCCCCTCTTCGCCTACTAATCCCCCGCCTATCCCCCGTCTATACCGACGTCTATTCCCCGTCTATCCCGACGCCACATTACCCCCCCAATCCCTGCACCCCACCCGGTGCAGGGATTTACATTATATCTTATTCGGCCCGTCGCGATGGGCGTTACGAGTAGTCGCAATGGCCTTTACGAATAGTCGTGAAGGCCGTAGAGCATGGGTATAGTGTATATATACTGCCCAATCCCAGAAATTGCAGAACTGACAACCCTCACTTCCCGAACAGGTGACACCGGTTCCCCGGCAACACCTTGACCACGCCCTTCATCTCCAATGCGAGCATGAGGGGCGTGATCTTGTAGATAGGGAGGGCTAACGAACCCTCCTCCGATTCCCGCTTTTGCGTACTGCAAAGTGAATCCAAATCATGCCGCGGGCGTTGCGCTCGATGAGGAGTTCGTCGAAGTCCTCACGGCTTTCATCGCTAATGTCGAGCAGGATGACGGCGTAGCGCAAGGCTTGCTCCATACCGCTGACGCGGATGTCGGCGGCGCAGCCGGTGAGGTGGTTGGAGGTGGCAGCACCGCCCACGGCTTTATTCACTGCTGCAGAGCGAAAGCCGCTGTTAATCACGATGGGAGCCTCACCCCCTAGCCCTCTCTCCAAAGGGCGAGGGGGAAGCCTTCGGCGGTTTAGGGCGAGTCTTTCATTGTAGCGGCTTCTCAACAGCTCCAACCACCGGCACACCCGCTTCAGGTTCTCTATTTGTGCCTCATTAGGCACGTTCTTCAAATTCGTATTCGTTTTGGTTAACTCAGCGAGCGTAAAGTGCTCGCTGAGTCTGATACTTGTTTTTTCCATTTCTTGAACTTCTTAAACTTTTGAACTTTTCTTACTCACATTTATCGCTGTACTCTTCGGGAACGCCACGCTATAGGCTTTGTCGAGGGCGCGGAGGTCGATACGGTAGAAACTGATGCCGAGGCGGACGGCCACGATGGCGCGCAGGAGTTCGCGGTGCTGACGCGGGCAGAGCGCGGGCGGCGGCAGTTCGTCCCAGCCGCAGAGGGGTTCCAGCTCGTCGAGGGTAGCTAACTGACACACCTCCCAGATGAAGTCATCGGTGGCGCGCAGTCCGAACCACGTCTTCAGGATGCGGCGCACACAAAAGCGCTTGTGCTGCGTCCACAGGAGGCGCCTCGTGCGCTCCAGCCGTAGCCAGAGCTCCACGAAGCATGCTTGGGTGTTTTCAACGTTCATCATAAAATCCTTAATGACTAATGACTAATGACTTAATGACCACCGTTAAACCTTCACCTTCCGAAACTGTTTCTCTTCTTTCACGATGAGTCCCTGCTTCCTCCAGTTCTTCAGCATCTGCTGTACCGCGTTGTGGGTCACATGTGACCCCTTCACGGCAACACTCTGCTGGAAGGCCTGTTCGTAAGTGAACAACACATCCAGACGTTCGAAGATGGAATCGTTCTTGCCTACGCGCTGGCGCTCGTTGCTGCCGGCATAGTCGCGACTCATGAAAGCGTTCTCTATGCGGTCGCGGAAGAAGTAGAGGGCGTTCTCCAAGAGGGCGTCGGCGATGGTGTCGAAGACCTCCAACATGACGGGCGTTTGTGCCTTGGTTAAGAGCTCCTTCCAGAGCGAGGCTTTCTGCTTCAGCTGCGCCTCAGCGACGTTCAAGCCGTGCTTTTGGATAAGCGTCTCACACACTTTGCAGAGCATCAGGCAGCAGGTCATGCGCTGCGCCGTCACACAGACGCGGAAACGCTGGCGGGCACGCACCTTGTCATCGTTCTTCATCGTCTCCAGGCGGATGCGCTCTAGCCACTCACGCCCTCGTGCTTCCAACTTCGGCAGCACCACCTCGCCCTGCATCAATGGTAGCAGATGTGCTACCTGCTGGATGCGCTCACGTTGGCGGTCTGTCAGCACCGAGGGCTTTTCCTCCAGCGGAGCGAAGGTGTTGTCAGGTGTACGGGCTACGGCGATGCGGCTCTGGAAGCCATCGGTATAGTTAGATACGACGCGGTAGAGGGCATCGGGCGTGCCGCACATGACCACATTCCACAGCAGGCGTTGGATATGGACGTTCACCGCTTCTGCCGAACGCGCTTCACGCTCATAGCTGGTGCCGTCGTAGCTCTGACGCAGCATCACGGAGAAGTCACTCATGGTGGAGCGCCATTTCTGCGCCACCGTATCCGCCTCAGGCGTGAACGAGAAGGCGTGTTTACCTTCGGTGTTGGCCAATCTCTCGGCGAGGTTGGCGACGGTGTTGTTGAGCGTCAAGCAGCGCACAGGCAGCTTGGGCTCCTCGGGCTGTTCCTTCTTGTTCTTCGCCGCCCGCTTCTTCGCGCGCCACTCTTCTTCCTGCTGTTGGTACATCGTGTCGAGCGCTTTCACCTCGCTCATCCACGCCTCCACGACGGGGTCGATGCTGCCCTTGCCGGAAGCAAAGTCGCCTGCGATGTAGGCAATGAGGTTGAGTCCCTTCTGCTGTCCGTGAACATCCAACTTCACCCCCGTCGCCAGCGCACCTATGCAGGGACAGATGGCTGTCACTACGGGCATCGCCAATTGAGGGCCTACGGCGTCGATAGAGTCCTTGATGCCTTGAGGTAAACGAGGCCCCCCTTTCAAGCCCCCGAGGGGGCTACTATACACTTCATCATTGTCATCGGGAATCGTGTCCCCCTCGGGGGACGACAGGGGGGCCTGTGTCTCGGTTTGCAGCGCATTCAAGGTGTTCCTCAGCCTTACCGGGAACCCGTTGAATTCCGAGCTCAAAGCGCTCTTAATCTTTGCGCGCTTCTCTTCAAGTGGGAAGCCGTCATAGCAGGGGATTACCTGGTCGAGCCAATCGAAGTTACGACCACAGATGTGGCGCAGGTCGCAGGCCAGCTGATATGTCAGCGTGTCGCGGTCGCCCTGTGTAGGCTCAAAGCCGCGGTTGTTCACCTCCCAATATTTAGCAATGATGGTGGAGAAGGGGATGCCGTGGTAGTGTGTCGGAAAAGAGGAAGACCCCTCAGAAGACCCCGGCAGACCCACCCCCGACCCCTCCCGTGAAGGGAGGGGAGAGGCTGGCGCAGAGGGGGCTGCAGAAAAGTCTCGAGGACAAGAAAGTCTCCCCTCACGGGGAGATTTAGAGGGGTCTGTGTCCGTCTTGAATATCTCGTCATCGAGATAGATGAGGTCCTCCTCACTCGCCGTCGTCGTGAAGAATACGCGGGTGATGTCCTTCGCGCCCTTGTCGTAAGCCACGCCCAGGAGCTCGCTGGCCCATTTGAGGTTCTCCTCCTGCGACAGTTCGGGACGGCGCTTGAACACAAGATGGTAGCCCTTCGTGGCTGAGCACTCCAGCATCAGCAGTCCCAGCTCCTCCTTCTTCCCCATCACCAGCTCCGGCACCTTCTTCAACCAGTCCTCCTTGCTGACAGCTATCTGCTCTTCCCCTTCAGGGTTCGCGAGTGAAGGGGTCCAGTCGATATCCATGCCCACTGTCGTGCTCATCGTCTTCGAGCCCTTCAGCGAGCCGTCTTCGTTAGGCAGACATGAGTAGTTCATCTGCACCAGCTTATGCTTCAGCGACGTATCACCCTCGCGGATGGCTGCCACCGTCTGCACCTGATCGCCGCCATTTCTCAGTGCCAGATATTCTGGCCTGGAGAGGACGGGGCGCATCATCTTCGCCCCATCCTTGTAGTAAATCACATGTACGCTCATTCGAAGTCCTCCTCTATTTGTTCAAACACGAAGTCGCTTGCCGTGCGGCTCTCTGCATCTATGCACTCGCTGGCACAGATGTTCGTCTCTGAACGTTCGATGTTCAGTGACAGGCGCACCGTTTTGTCGGTGATGCTCACGCGGCCGTGGGGCAGCTTGTGGAAGCGGTAGTCGCGTGCTTGCGAACGGCCCTCCGAGTGGTGTCTGTTGAATGTAGCCTCCTTCAAGTCGATGAGGCCGATGCTGCCGCGCATGCGGCGAGGTTTTGAAATCAGTTCGCGGTAGTCCGCGTCAGAAATGTTTAATGTAACTTTCATTGTTTTGAGTTGATTTACATCGACTTTTTCTCGCCATGCCAAAGTTCAAACGAGTTTGACGTTGGTCATTTGGCTTATCGAAAAAGTTGATTTGCGAGAAGAAGGTTTCGGAAATCCACTGGCCAGCTTTAATCACGTGAAGACCTCCTCTGCGCTTCAACTCAGGTGAGTGATTTAAGTTTCGGGTGTAGGCAACTTCTTGTCTGTCAAGTAATTTATTTCTATCAAGAATTAGAGAATTGGAGAATTTTTCTCAATATGCAATACGCTGTCTTATGAATTGATGAGAATAAATAGAATGTCTTTTGCTTTGCAAAAGCTAGTAAATTCTCTAATTCTCTAATTCTTGATCAATAAAAAACACATCCGAAAGTTAAGTGAGTGAATAAGTTAATTGAATTTGAAAACGTTGATGTCGTTGAACACCTTGTTGTTATATTCGCGAGTGCGCACGCCGAAATACACCTCCACGTGCTGTCCCACACTCAGCGGTGTGGCCGGGATCTTGTCATTGAACAAGTCTAGTGCCATCTCGTTGGGGAACATGATGCTGGGGTCATCCTCCATCACCACGATGGTCAGTTTGCGCCACTGTCCGCCCTGTTGGCTCTGCCCCTCCTGGAGAGGCATCACCCGTGTAATCTTACCAGAAATTTTCATTGTCATTAGTTTGTTTTACGTCGCTGCCTTTTCAGCGACCTTTTTTAAGTTTACGATAATAATTGTTTGTTTTTGTTTCTCACATGTAATGCCCACGAATTAGTTCCATGTAATGCCCATTAATATTTTTGACCATTATATGTACCCATTCTTGAAGTGTCAAGCGTCGCAAGCGCCGAGCGCGTGGTCATTCGTGTGAAAGAAGTATTCACGCGGCCTACCGCGTGGTTCTTTTACCCAACATGTCAAAGATCGTGCAAGTCGAACGCAAAGCGAAAACTCGTTTTCAGGCTTTGCTGAGGCGCAGCCGATGTTCGAGGCGTAGCCTCAAAGAGCACTTTGTCATCGTCCACGTTTCCGTTTCGTTGACGATGCAAAAGTAGAATCCGATTATCCGATTGACAAAAACAAAAAAATCCGATTCGTCAATCGGATTCATCAAACAGCCCGCGAGGCCGCATAAACAAAGGGAAGAAAAAAATATAAAAAATTCCGATGGGCTACATCGGAATTCTCAATCGGATACTCTCAATCGGAAAATTGTAAGTATTCGTTACTATTTCGCATAATCCAAGATCCACTCGGCATACCCCTGTTTCTTGCCCATGCCGAGATATTTTGCCAACGTGGCAGGATTCTCGCTGTCCAAATCCAGCAACTTCGCAATCTGATTGTAGCTGCCCTTGAGCACGCCGGCATCTTTCAGCACACCCACAATCATGCACTTCAGTGTCAGCCGTTTCTCCTTGACGGTCCACTCTCGCGCAATCAGTTCACCCCATTCCGAGTGCATCAGCGCCTCCACCAAACCATCCGTCCACTCCTGATTGTAGCGTCCCTCGTTGGTTGTGAGCACAGAGAACCATTCGTCTGCCAGCAATACCTTCAAGTGCTTCGATGGCGCGAAAAAGTTCAGCTGTTCTGCGCCATCTGCTGTATTCCTTGCCACCTCCTGCACCTGTTGCAACTTCCTCAACTCCTCCTGCGCCAGCTCCACCTTGTGCATATATTCCAGGAAGCGCGTGCGGTTGGCCTTAGCATTCTCCTCGTGGCGGCACATATAGAAAAAATGACCCACGCGCGCTGGAATCACCACCAGACAGCCATCGCGCCAGTCCACCATCTTGCGCAGTGCCGCATAGTGCTTGTGTACCGTCTTCTTCAGCGGGTGGTCGTCGTCCAACTGGTCGAAGTCCACTTCGCTTGGATAGCGCTTCGCACGTTGAATGTGCTCCACTTGTGATGCCAGGACCCCTTTCTCAAACATCTTTAGCAGCTTCTCCAGCCGGTAGTCTTCGACGTTCTCCTGCAGCGGATGCCCATAGCACGCATCATCGCGCCACTCCTCGAATGTCTTGCGTGCCCTGTATGCCGTGCCCGAATTCATATAGCGCCGCTTCTCAGCCTCGTACAGCCGCGCATACTCCTCATCCTTGTGGTGCCGTTCCAACTCCTCCTCGATGCGTACCAGCACATCGCTCAACAGCCCCAGTGCCTCGTTCACCAAGAGCGTCTGCTCATTCACCTGCTCGTCCGCCCCGGCACGCTCCATCAGCTCATGCCCCATCACCTGCTCCGCCAGCGCTGCATAGTCGATGTCCGCGTCGGCATCCACCACCGCCTCGTGGCACACCACGTCCAGCACTTGTGTCTGCAGCGACCGCGTAAAAGCCGCGATGTCCGCCACCAGCCCCATCAATCGGAACCTCGTCCCAGCCGTCAGTTCCTCATCCCTGACGGCCTCAATCTTAGCAAATAAGTCCTTAAATATTTCCATATTGTCCATAAAACAGCTTATGAGAATGTTAATAAATTAGTTAATTATCCTGCCCTCCAAGCAACCCATTTTTGTGCGGCGGAAAACGAGGCAAAGGTACGAACTTTTTTCCGAATCCCCACCATCATCCGCCCATTATTATATGTTAAAAATTCGCACAAAAAAAAGATGTGCCTCATCATGAAGCACATCCGTTTATTGTATGAAGTAACGCCAGTCCCTACAGCGCCACAATGCTGCCAAACTCGCTCCAAGGCTCTTTTGTGGCGAAGAAGAAAAGTTCAGTACAATTTATTTCTTTACGCGCACAAAAAACGGCTGAAAATCATCAGCCGCTGGGAAAGACTCAACCAATCCCCTCCAAATCTACGTCGTAAATCACCTCGCCAATGACCTCCTTCTTCAGATAGGCTACCAGATAGATGGGCAGATAGACGATATTTCCGCTTGTGCTTACGTTGTCATTACAGAACACCAGGGCACGAGGAATTCCGTAGTCGGCATTGCCCATCACGTTGTTCAAGGCGTTGTGGCGCTGATAGTCCTTGCCCGACTTCACCTCTATGGGCAGCGTGTGGCCGTCCTTCTCGATGATGAAGTCCAGTTCGCCCTGCTTCTTGCTGTTGAAGTAGTAGAGTTCGAAGCCGTGGGCCTGAAGTTCCTGAGCCACCACATTCTCGAAAATCGCGCCATAGTTGATGCCCTTCTCATCGTTAATGATACGCAACTGGATACCTTCGGCATACTGACACGCCAACAGCCCGATGTCACTCTGAAACAACTTGAACAGGTTTCTGCTGCGCGACAGTTTCAGCGGCACCACAGGCTCTTCCACGTTATACGTAGGCAGTGCCACGCCAGCATTCTTCAGCCACAGGAAACTGTTCTCATAGCGCGAGAATTTCAGGTTCTCGTTCAAGTCCTTCAGGATAAAGCGCTTGTTCTTCGCGTTCAGTTCTGATGGTATCAGGTCGAAAATCTCGTCGATATATAGCTTGTGGTTCTTGTCATATTTCGTAATGTCGCGCTTATACAATCTGATGATGGCCTGCTGTTCAGCCATGACGTCTTGCAGATTATGCGTGTCGATGTATTTCTGTACAGCCGCAGGCATGCCGCCCACGATGAGATAAAGTCTGAACAGCTCCATCATCTTCTTGTGAACAAACTCGTCCACAGGCTGTTGCTCTTCGAAAGCCTTTTGTAGACCGTCCGTCGCCTGCCGCGACACTCCCATCGCCATGAAGAATTCTTCGAGATCCAACGGATACATATCCTTCACGTCCATATAGCCCACGGGCTCGGAACGCAGGTTCCGTAACTCCACGCCAAGCAGCGAACCGCTCAGGATGTAACGATAGCTGCCCTCATCCACCAGAAACTTAATGGCTGTCACGATCTCAGGGCACTCCTGCACTTCGTCGAAGAACACGAGCGTTTTTCCAGCGACCAGCGGCGTACTCGTCAGCAGCGACAGCCTTACCAGGATGTCCTGACTGCTTTTCGCCCCTTTCAGAATCTCTGCTGCATCGGGCTTCTCTATGAAGTTGATCTCCACGAAATTTTCGTAATGAGTCGTTCCATATTGACGTATCGAGAACGACTTACCCGTCTGCCGGGCTCCAGTCACTAGCAGTGCCTTGTTTGTCCGCTTGTAAAACTGCTCTAAATAGCTGTCAATTTTTCGTTTAAGCATATCTTTGTCCGTTTTTCCAATGCAAAGATAAGCCATTTTGTCCGTTTTTCTAATATGTATTAGCGGGTTTTCGTCCGTTTTTCCAATTAATTAACAAATCACACCGAAAGAAGGCCACCTTTGGGGTGGCCTTCTGCTATGATGGAGGGGCAGAACTATTTTATCAACGTCACCATCATCCGCCTATTATTATATGTTAAAATACGCGCAAAAAAGAAAGCGCCTCAGGGTGAGGCGCTTGGGGATTTTTATCATGCACTGCACATGAGTTCATGAGGTAGAAAGGTGCTTGCAAATCTCCTCTGCCATGGCATTCAGTGCCATACAATCCGCGCGGCTGATATGCCTTTTACCGGCATCATACGGCCAAGGACTGAGGATAAGCAATCGGCCTGCGGCACAAGCTTCGAACAGCGAATCGGCAGGCTTATAGTAGTCGCGGAAACCATTGTCTGTAAGACAGATGATGGGATGCCCTTCGCACATGAGCACCTGCTGCACCTGCTTCTCCTGAGGCGAGATAAAAGGCGAGACCATCACCACCCCGCTCCGAGCCAGCAGCACACGCGAATTCATGTAATCGCGCAGCCGTGAAGCATCACCATGCTTAGCCTCTTCCACCATAGCACTGCGCACATGAACAACATCATAGCGCGCCTGCGTCAGCAGCGCCACATTGCCCACACCGTCATACCTTCGACCTCCAATCTCGATGTCCTTCTGCACACGGAAATAGCCTGGCTTTAGCCGCTTGGTCGCCAGTCGTTCGGGGTTCATCTGAACATAGCGGATCATGGTTTGCAACTGGCCTTTTCGCGACAATGAGCGAATAAATGGAACCTCGGTGAAGATGGGGGAAAGATGGCTGTAGGTGTCGCCATCCAGAAGTTCGCGGAGCGGGTTTCCACGGCTGTCAGCCGAAGCAAGGGACGAAAGAGCAGACCAATCAAGGCCCCTTTCGTTCATTGGCAATCGCGGGTTTCCCCGGCTGTCAGTCGGAGCAAGGGACGAAAGAGCAGACCAATCAAGGCCCCTTTCGTTCATTGGCAATCCATCCCTTTCGTTCATTGGTCTGCCTGTTAGGCAGGCATTAATATAGCTATATGCCCGCCCTGCCTTCTTCGCAGCTCTCCAGAAGCCTTGAGCCACATAGCGGATGCTCTCCTTCATTGGACTGCGAACATACCAAATGCTATGCAGATGGTCTAGCATGAGGCAATATTGCAGAATCTGAATTTCAGGATGAAATATGGGGACAGAGCGTTGGCAAGCCAATAGCGCCCTCCCCAGTTCCGTCTGCTCCACCCTGGCTTCAGCGGGGTCGTTATTGGGGATGACGAGCGTACCCAACAGTGCCTCACGCGTCGGCACCGTCAGCGTGACATGATAGATGCCGATGCCTTTCCATGACGTGCCCTCTTGTTGCCATTGCCATTTTGCATGCTCCGTCATATCCCGTCTTTCTTTTTCAATAACCTCATTATTCTCCGCTTTAACGTCATCTTTTTGTGAAAAAAAACACTATTTCCCCGTTCGCCTCGCACTTTAAAAATACCCAAGGTTGTTGAATAGCATATCGAGTGAGTCCTCGTTCAGTATGAGTACATCGCGTGGTTTAGCTCCTCGTGCAGGGCCTACGATACCTGCGGCTTCCAGCTGGTCCAATAGTCGTCCTGCACGATTGTAACCTATTGAGAATGCGCGCTGAACTAACGCAGTGGAAGCT
The DNA here is from genome assembly GCA_946415705.1 of uncultured Prevotellaceae bacterium. GTDB lineage: Bacteria > Bacteroidota > Bacteroidia > Bacteroidales > Bacteroidaceae > Physcousia. Next base: position 3,587 of record CAMKTN010000012.1, on the reverse strand, counting down.
ATCTGCGTCTGTACTATGTAACGTGCTACATCTGCAAACAACGGGTCAAGGTGGTTTATATCAACGTTGGCCGTTTCGTCAGTGTCCCCCATGGGTATGCGCGGTAGGGCAAAGGGTGCATTGTAACTCTGCTGACAGGCGATGAAAGTGGCAATCTTCTCCAACTCGGGAGTATCCACGAAAGCACACTGAATACGAACGAACCACCGTTTGTCTTTGAAAATCATATCACCTGGCCCAATAAGTTCTTCTGCACCATTATCGTCAAGAATAATCTGCGAATCAATACGCTCGGGCATCGCAAACGAAATGCGCGTGGGGATATGTGATTTCATTGTACTAGAAATGATGTCGCTGGTGGGGCGGGTGGTTGCAATAATCACATGAATTCCGACTGCACGTGCACCTGTTGTGAGTTCCGTTAACGCATGCATCAACTCCTGTTCATACCCCATTGCCAGAACATTGTATGCATCAATGACGACAACAATTCTTGGCATAAAGATATGTCCTTTTGCCGGATTCAACATCCGATTCCTGAAAAGTTCATTATATTCCTTAATCTCGCGAGCACCAGCCATAGCAAACAAACGGTAGCGCTTATTCATTTCAGTAATCAAGCTAGCAAGCGTAGTCAAGGCATCTCTAGCGTTATTTACAATGGAATCTATATATGGTGCAGCTGCGAGGAAATGCTTTTCCAATAATTGATAGGGGGCGAATTCCGTGCCCATGGGGTCCATCAGCACCAACTTCAATTCTGATGGATGCTTCTTGTAGAGTAGGGAACATATGATGACATGCAAGGCTATCGACTTACCCTGTCCTGCAGAACCGGCAATGAGTAGATGAGGAGCCTTGGAAAGGTCGAACATAAACACCTCGTTAGTTATCGTCAGGCCCAAAGCACAAGGCAGTTCCATTACTGTTTCTTGAAATTTCCTGCTTTGGAAAAGTTTTGAAATCGGCACTATCTGGAGACGGGGGTTAGGGACGAAAATGCCGATAGTCCCTTTCCCACGAATTGGGGAAATCTTCACGTCATGGGAGCACATCGATAGCGCTATGTCGTCCTCCAATCCATATAATTGGCTGATACTTAATCCTGGGGCCAACGTTAACTCATAAAGCGTAATTCGTGGGCCTGCCGTACACTTGATGCTGCTTATTTCTACGCCGAAACTCCTCAATAAATATATAAGTTGGTCTCTCAGATCTTCTGCATATGGCTCCACATCGTAGATTTTAAGCAAATTGATAGTTGGGTACCTATATGACTCCAGATCCAGCTTGGGGTCATAAGGTTCAAGAGACTCTACTGGTGAACATGGCTGATTCGTCTCTTCTGCCACTTCGTCCTCTTCTTTTATATTTTCAGCGATATATGACCGACTGGTTTCAGCTACGTCATCTGATACAGGTACACCCACATCTGCAACATTACTAATTGTATCTTCTCGACTACTATTTGCTGTGTCAGCAGCTTCGTTGGCTTCAGGTAAATCCTTTGGAAGAGTTAAATTAGGACTCACCTCTTCCAAAAAATCTGATTCTTTGTCATCATTAACGGACAGCTTAATCCATGAATTAAAGAGGAAAAACACCAGCCCCACAACTATCGCACTAAGGAAAATTGCAACAATAAGTCCCCCGCTGGTAAGTAAACCACTACTGGAAAGCACATTAATAGCGACAAATAAGATAATGAAAAAGAGGACTAAAAGCGGGATTATACACCCCACTTCAAATTCAATCTTTCCCCTTTTAGGAAAACTATTGCGTCCATATGTGTGCATCTTATCGGAGGATAAGGTATTAGAGGACGCCCTTTCTTTAGCTTTTGTCGATATCTTCTGGCGATTATACAACCCGGTGCCTGGTATGCCAGTGTTCACGTATGTGCCATTGGGACCTATATTAACACTAGCACCACGAGGACCAATTGTTGTACTGATACCACTTTTACTGATATTTAAATGAATACCAGGTGCTATCTTTATGCGTTTTCTATATCTCCAGCCCATAAGTTGTTATTTATTTCGTTGCAAATATACAACTCTTTTCTGATACGCTGACCTATAACTGACATTTTTCCGCACTTACGCCCATTTGTATCTGGTTAAAGAGTAAAGCGTTCCAGAGGGCCGAGCAAAGGATTTATTTATCGTTATAACGTTCTTCGGCTTGAACCACAAGTACAGTAACGCGATCATCATAAATATCGTAGATAATGCGGTCGTGTGCTGTGATGTGGCGCGAATAGGTGATGTCATTGCCACCGACAAGCGCCTCAGGATGACCCAAACCCGTGCGGGGATGCTGCATGATGTCCATCAGGATCTTCGTTGCTTTCTTGAAGAGCTGAGGGTTGGACTTTTTCCACTTGCGCAACGTCTGGTCAGCCTCCTTGGAGTACTCAATCGTATAGATCATAGGCTGTCGAAATAGCGTTGCATCTCCTCGGGGGTGCTACACTTGATGGTTTCGCCATTAGCATATTCTCGGCGTGCTTTGTTGATGGAACGTCGCATAACAGGAGTGATGGTGTTGTCATCGCTGATGTTAGCCACCCGCACCGATGCCACGCCACGTATCATCTTCAGAGCCCGTTTGATATCGGCCACGAGCGCATTATCTTCCAGAGTGATAACCATCTGGGACGGCTTGGAAATAGGTGTTGCTACTGCCATAATCTTAACGTATTGTTGTATATTCGCGGCAAATATAATGATTATTTCCGATTGTACGATGCACGATGTACATTTTTCCGCACTCACCACATCATTTTTATCTGGCTAAAAAGTATGCGGCGAGGTCAGAGAGGCAGAAAGAATCATCCCCCCATTATTATATGTTATGTAAATAGTAATTGAAGAGTATACCACCATAATAATCGAAAAGGGTACCACGCAGACCAGAGTATTACGTTATAGATAGATGGCAGCTCAGAAGAGCGCAGTATTTGTATAATAAGGTATTCTTTTACGTTATCATTTACATCTTGTACAAACGCAGTCATTAAGTCATTAGTCATTAGTCATTAAGAAAAACAGAACACCGATGGAACGGCACTAAATAGTATAATAATAATATATATATTATTATACTATTTAGTGAGGAAAAAATCCGTTCCCGAAATCCTTAATGACTAATGACTAATGACTGCTAATGACTACCCACTGAATTTTTCCTAAAAAAGTTGCCAAAACATTCGTGAACCGCAATGGGAATGTTGTACCTTTGCACTGTGAAAAACAACACACCAAGCATCGAAGCGCTTCACAGCAAACTGCAAAGGCCAATGCACATAGGTGTAGCCCCACCCCCGACCTTGCCCGTCCTCAGCAGAGGAGTTCTGCTTCGGTCACTCAGGACGGCTTGACATTCAGTCAACCCGTTGACACCTTCGCTACCCCTGTTAGGGAGGGGAGCCTGCCCGGGACGCAACGCAACAATGCAAGGCGCCAGCATTCGAGCGAAGCGAGGCAAGCCTCACCCCCAGCCCCTCTCCCGTGGGAGAGGGTAGCTAGAAGGGGAGAACGGGAAAAGGGGCTCCTAATTAACCCAATTATTAACCATCTAAAACA
>CAMKTN010000011.1 GCA_946415705.1 uncultured Prevotellaceae bacterium | reverse complement strand
CTAGTCCTTCACCTCATCGCGCCTAGTCCTTCACCTCATCGCGCCTAGTCCTTCAACCCAACGCACCTATCTCTTCTGGGTGGACCACCATGGTGATCCACCTCACGCAGCCTGCTCTCTCGCCCATCACACCTATATAAAGAGTATGATGCACCAGTACCGAAAGGACAGAACGTAAATCTGAATGAACTCTGAACATAAATCTCACATAAATCTGAACTTAAATCTTCTTTTATCGGACATAAATGTGCATAATGAGCATAATTTCTGCCACAAATAAGCAAAAAATAATTATTCGTATTTATGAACCAAATTATGCGCATTATGCACATTTGTTTCCCATCTATTGATTTAAGTTCAGATTTAAGACAGATTTAAGTTCAGGTTGTTTCCCATCAACAGATTTATGTTTATGACCAATTTAAGTTCCCTCCCCATAATAGATTTAATGCTCCTCATTTCACCCACAGCAAAGCATAAAGGGTGTAATTGCACACTTAAAGGCGAAAAAAAGTGCAAGAAAATATCGTTTCCCTTAAACATTTCTTTGCAGTTCAAGATAGAAAAAGTACATTTGCCCCGAAATTCGAAAGAATGTGTTGTCGCCAATCAAACAAGAAACAATACTAACAACTAACTTAAAATAACAACTATGAGAAAATTTCTATTATTATTGATTGCTCTCCTGACCGGAGTCAGTGGGGCGTGGGCTGCAGAGTATACAGTAACCTATAGCGCAGCAACTGGTTCTTACACAGCAACTAACCCTGCTGGTACATGGGCCAGCGCGTGGAAATCTACTGCAGAAAATCCGTTTGTGACATTGACAGTAGGTGCCAATAACATTGCTGTTTCGACTGGTTACATCTATTCTGGTGCCTCAGGCTGTACTTATACCTTGACAGCACAGAATGGTTATTTGATTACAGGTTATACAATCAGCGGTACAGCTCAAACAGCAGATCAGACCTTGACGCCGGCTGCTGGTGGTAGCGCAACGACATTTGCCACAGCAGGAACTACGACATTGACCGTCACTGGCCTTTCCACAGGAAGCACATCTTTCACTCAGAGCACCCCCAACAAAGGAATAGCTATCAGTTCTTTCACGATTACGCTTGAGGATATTGTGACAGTTCCGACTACCATTAGTGATGAGGCGTACGTTAAGGTAGGCGAAAAGGTTGCTTCATTTACGGCTGCTGCCGATGCTTCAGACAACGCCCATTGGTACATTCTAACACAGATTCGTGATGGAGAATCACCAATGTACGATGCTGGAACGGGAAACCAACTAAGACGTACAGCAACAAGCATAACCCCTTCTACTATCAATGGTACTTTGGCTACTTCCAGCACCCAATACCTTATTCGTTTATTTGATGCAGGCGATGGGTTATACAATATCCAATTCGCAGATGGTAATTTTATTACCTCTTCTCTCACGACATCTCCTGTTAAGCAAGCGGCGGGTAAATATGCTTTTTATAACACAAATGGCGGTGATGGTAGTTATTTTGGTTGGAACCTGAATAGTAATACAGGCAGCAGGGTAGATAACAATGGCCCAACTTACACCGTATCGTTCTGGGGAAGTGGAACTATAAGTGGCACCAGCGGTAACAATGTATGGTATTTGTATCCCGCTGAGCTTGAAGTTCCCAGCACAACCTATGTTTATGAAATCAGCGATGCAAGTGGCGTTGTCTTTACTTCTGATCCTATTTCAGGCACAGCAGGTGAAACAATTAGCACGATGCCTTCAAGCTACCAACTCGACTATTGTAACTATGCAGTAACCCCGACGACCTTGGCATCTGGAGAGAACACGGTACCCGTAACAGTGACGTATAATCTCCCATTTACGACCAGCACAAGTTTCGAAGATGCAACATGGTATTATGCGACACTCCGTGGTAAGTGTCTACGTGCGGATGACAGCCACAAAGATGGCAGTGGTCGCTATGCAACCAATAGTACCAACGAACGCACCGATGCCTATAAGTGGGCATTCTTCGGAAATCCCTATACCAACATCTATGTGATGAATAAGAATCAGGGTGATGGAAAGTATATGGCCAAGGAAACGCAGATTGTTTTCAAGACGATTTCCGATCCAACAACAGATAACAGCGCTCTGTGGGCAGTTACGTCGAATAGCAATGGTGGCTTTACCCTTCGTAATATCGAAGGAGGTGCCAATTGGTATGTCAATGATGCAGGCAGTGGGGGTAACCTTGGCTTTTGGAATAGTGGGGCTGGTAAAAATGATGCCGGCTCTAACTGGGTAGTTGAAGAAGTTCCTACAGAAGTTACGGTAACCTACGATCTCTATGTTGGTGGAGGAAAGGTGAACACGGTGAATGCTATTGCTCCAGCCAATAGCGAGGTGGACATTCCGGCTTCATTGATCGCAGGTTATAGTACGCTTGCTTATAATATTACCTATACTGGCACCATCGGCAACGATGATTGCACCATCGAAGTGACAGCTACACTGAAGGATGGTATCGTACAGCCCGCAGAGTTGAGCAACAGTAAGACATATCGTCTTGTATGTGCTCGTGGCGGCCTATCAACCTATTATGACGAGGAAGAAAGTGGCTCTTTCCTTGCTTCGCCTGTGAAGACGGATCTTGGTATTTCCGCCAAAGAGTTTGCTATTATCAATTTCGAAAGCAAATATTACCTCTATAGCGTGAGCGATGAAAAGTTTGTAACCTATCAGGCAGAAACGATTGCTCCTCTTGCTGATATTGTTACTGGCACGACTGACCAAATTGCATTTGAAGAAGTATCAAGTGCAGTGTATGCTATCAAGTTCGATAACAGCGCAAGTAAATATCTTAATTGCTCAAATTCTATTTATTATCCCTATGGTATAGCTATTAATACCTGGGGCGGAGGAGCAAGCAAATGGGACGATGGAAACCAGTATGTTATTGAACAAGTTGGTGACTTTGATGCCACTAATGTTTTGGCAGCTCTTGACGAGTTCTTCAATGGTCCTACGGCATTTGCCGCTGCGATTGCAGATTTGAAGGCTATCAACTGGGGCCTGGCCGAAAATAGTGGAAAGCCTAACTACTATAACTTTATCGGGGCTTATGCTGAAGAAGCAGGTAGTGAGATGGACTTCATTGAAGCTCTTGAATCAGTCGGCTATAGTAAAGACAATCTCACTATCGCTCGGAAAATTCTTGCCAATGGCTATGCTTTGAATGTACCTGCTGCCGGTTTCTATCGCATCAAGGGTAACACCAGTGGCAAGTATCTGGCTGCAGGTATGGCTTCCAATAATAAGTTCAATATGACTACAGCAGTGGATGCCTCTACCATCTTCTACTTCGATGGCACAATACTCACGAACTTCGGTTCTGGTATGTGTAATGGAATGACAAGTAGTACATGGGCATGGACGACAGGTGAAGCTGCTTCCATCGTAACGTTCCAGGATGGCTTAACGAATGGTGGCTATGGTATTAGATCAGCACTGGCCGCTGATGCAAATAACGCTAACTTCTATGACAACGGTGATAATTCCGATAGTGCAGACCGTGGTGGTAATGTGACAATGAGTAGTGCTACCGCTATCCGTTATCGCGATTGGTATCTTGAGGAGGTTACCACCCTTCCTGTCACCATCGGTGAATTAGGTTGGGCTACTTTCTGTGCTCCTGTGGCAGTAGCTATTCCCGGGGGTGTTTATGTCTACTATATCCAGTCAACAGAAGACCTCTCCGATGGATATGCTGAGCTGACAAAGATTACTGACGAGATTCCTGCTGAGACCGGCGTTATCCTGAAAGCCGACGAAGGCACATATGATTTCAAAATTTCTGAACTGGGAACATCTATCGACGGCAACCTGCTTGATGGTGTGGTGTATGCAACAGACTTTGCAGCTAGTGCGATTTACACGCTCCAGCGTCAGGATGTCGTAGGAAGCAAGGAAGTAGGTCTGTTCCCGAAGGCTGCAGGCACGCTTGTAGGCTTCAAGGCTTACCTGCCCAGCAACGTACTCACTGTTGCTGGGGTCAAGGGCTTCATCTTCAACTTCGACGACCTGCCCACTGGCATCGGTTCTATCGACAATGGCAAGCAGACCCTTGAAAATGCTCCCATCTACAACCTCGCAGGTCAGCGCATCAGCAAGCTGCAGCGCGGTGTGAATGTTGTGAACGGCAAGAAAGTCCTCATAAAGTAATTCATGAATAATTAATGTGTAATTCATGGCTAATTGATGTAAAAGATCTTTAACACGAATATCCATAAATTCATTCACGAATTAATCATAAATTCTAAAATCATAAGATTATGAAAAAGACATATATCATTCCTGCATCAGAAGTTCATTCTCTCGGATGCGACGACACACTCTGCGAGAGAATTTTCGTCGGTAGTGGCAACCACGACAATACCAGAGGTGACGGAACAGACCTTACAAAGCAGCAAGGCGACTGGTCCGACATCTGGAGCGCGCCCGCTGCGGATGCTGGTGTTAAACCTTAAGTTTGAACCAACAGAGTTTGGCTCTATATCATAGGTTTATAAAGTAGTAAAAACTCATTTTCGCAAGAGGCCGGGCTGTGAAGCTCGGCCTCTTGGCATGCTTTGCCCGATATGGGCATCATCTAATGGGTGGAAGCCGCCGTGCGCAGCTGGTCAAAACTTTTGCTTCTTCTTGCAAAAAAAGTAGCGGAAAGTTATGGGAAAAAGGAAAAAATGTGTACCTTTGCACCCGAATCGGTTTTCCAAAATGGACAACTTTTTTGCGAGACCTCTTCAAAAAGTTTTCTAAAACGGACAACTTTCGTCACTTACCGACGTACAACTAAAAAGATAATATACAGCACAATGGAAATTAAAAACTTTACCATCACCAAGCGCGACGGCTCTAAGGACAGCTTCTCGTTGGACAAGATTATGAATGCCATCGTGAAGGCTTTCGAGAGCGTTGGCGAACCCTCGGATTTGTCTTCCATCTCAAAGATTATCAGCAGATTGAATATCCACGATGACATCACCGTGGAGGATATTCAGAATCAGGTGGAAGAGGCCCTGATGCAGGAAGGACACTACAAGGTGGCCAAGTCGTTCATCCTCTATCGTCAGGAGCATAGCGAGGACCGCGAGACGCTGGCAAAGTTGCAATTTCTTTCTGATTACATGGAATCGGCTAACGCGGCGACTGCATCAAAGTTTGATGCCAATGCCAACGTGGAACATAAAAATATTGCAACATTGATTGGCGAGCTGCCTAAGTCGAACTTCATCCGCTTGAACCGTCGTCTGCTCACCGAGCGCATCAAGAAAATGTACGGCAAGGAGCTGGCAGATGAGTATATCGACATGCTGACACACCACTTTATATATAAGAACGACGAGACCTCGCTGGCCAACTACTGCGCCTCCATCACCATGTACCCGTGGCTCATCGGCGGCACGCTGGACATCGGCGGCAACTCCACGGCTCCCACGAACCTGAAGTCGTTTGCCGGCGGCTTCATCAACATGGTCTTCATGGTCAGCTCCATGCTGGCCGGTGCGTGCGCTACGCCCGAGTTCCTGATGTATATGAACTACTTCATCGGTAAGGAGTACGGCAAGGACTACTGGCAGCGTGCCGACGAGCAGGCTGACCTCTCGCTGAAGAAGCGTACTATCGACAAGATCATCACCGACTACTTCGAGCAGATTGTCTATTCCCTGAACCAGCCCACGGGTGCCCGCAACTACCAGGCGGTGTTCTGGAACGTGGCCTACTACGACCGCTACTACTTCCAGAGTATCTTCGGCGAGTTCTACTTCCCCGACGGCTCACAGCCCGACTGGGATGGTCTCAGCTGGCTGCAGAAGCGCTTCATGAAATGGTTCAACAAGGAACGCACGAAGACCCTGCTGACCTTCCCCGTGGAGACGATGGCGCTGCTCGTGGATGAGAACGGCGAGTGTAAGGATCAGGAGTGGGGCGAGTTCACGGCCGAGATGTATGCCGAGGGCCATTCGTTCTTCACCTATATGAGCGACAACGCCGACTCTTTGTCGAGCTGCTGCCGCCTGCGCAACGAGATCACGGACAACGGCTTCAGCTACACCCTGGGTGCCGGCGGTGTATCGACAGGTTCCAAGAGCGTGCTGACCATCAACCTCAACCGCTGCATTCAGTATGCCGTCAACAACAAGCTGGACTACAAGGAGTACCTGAGCCACGTCATCGACCTCTGCCACAAGGTGCAGCTGGCCTACAACGAGAACCTCAAGGAGCTGCAGGCCCACGGTATGCTGCCGCTCTTCGATGCCGGCTATATCAACATCGGCCGTCAGTACCTGACCATCGGCATCAACGGACTCGTGGAAGCTGCCGAGTTTATGGGGCTGAAGATCACGCCCAATGACGACTACCTCCACTTCGTCCAGGGCATCCTCGGTCTCATCGAGCAGTACAACAAGAAGTACCGCACGAAGGACGTGATGTTCAACTGCGAGATGATTCCCGCCGAGAACGTAGGCGTGAAGCACGCCAAATGGGACCGCGAGGACGGCTACTTCGTGCCGCGCGACTGCTACAACAGCTACTTCTATGTCGTCGAGGACGACTCCCTCTCCATCATCGACAAGTTCAAGCTCCACGGCGCCCCCTACATTGAGCACCTCACTGGCGGCTCTGCGCTGCACATGAACCTGGAGGAGCATCTCTCGAAGCAGCAGTACCTGCAGCTCCTGAAGGTCGCCGCCAAGGAGGGCTGCAACTACTTCACCTTCAACATTCCCAACACCGTGTGCAACGACTGTGGACATATCGACAAACGCTACCTGAAGGAGTGCCCCCATTGCCACTCCAAGAACGTCGATTACATGACGCGCATCATCGGTTACCTCAAGCGTATCAGCAACTTCTCGCAGGCTCGTCAGGAAGAAGCCGCACGCCGCTACTACGCTGGCGCGAAATAAATTGAAAATTGACAATTGACAATTGAAAATTTCCGTCTAGTTTAAAATGCTCAAGTACGTCAACACCGGTATTGTTTTTCAGGAAATCCCCGATGAGGTGACGCTTGCCGTCAACATCTCCGGGTGCCCTTGCCGCTGCCCCGGCTGCCACAGCCATTATCTCTGGGAAGATGTGGGTGTCACATTGGACCCCTCGGCTATCGACGATTTCGTCCTGCGCTACGGTCGTAACATCACCTGCATCGCCCTCATGGGCGGCGACGGCGACCCTATTGCTGTCAACCAGCTGGCACAGTATATCCATGAGAATCATCCCCAGTACCATGTGGCGTGGTACAGCGGCCGTTTGCGCATCCCCGCAAAGGTCTGCAAGACCGACTTCGACTACATCAAGGTCGGCCCCTACATCCGCCATCTTGGTCCACTGAACAGCCCCACTACCAACCAGCGCCTCTACAAGCAGGCTGATGACGGCACCTTCTGCGACATCACCTCCCGCTTCTGGCGCAACGCCACCACTGCATGAATAAAGGGCTTCCCCGCTGGGGGAAGCCCTTTTCTTTCACATGTAGCTATGCTTTATGCGATGTCGATGTGACGGGAGACCTTCACTTCCTCTTTCTTGACCTTCGGCAGAACGATGGTGAGTACACCATCCTCAACCTTGGCTGTGATGCCATCTTTCTGGACATCCTCAGGCAGCGAGTATGCCTGCTGGTAGTTGCTGTAGGAGAACTCGCGACGCAGATAGTGCTCTTTCTTGTCCTCCTCCTTGTGCTCGAACTTGTTCTCGATGGCGATGTTCAGGTTGCCTTCGTCGTTGATGCTGATGCGGCAGAACTCCTTCTTCAGGCCTGGAGCTGCCACCTCCATGGTGTAGGCGTTGTCATCGACTTTGACGTTCACAGCGGGTGCTGTGCGATGGGTTGCTGGTACGATATCGGTGTTGAAGAAATCATCGAATACGGTGGGGAACCAACTGTTCTTAAACATTACGGGTAACATAGTTAAAACCTCCTATTGATTAAATGGTTAAACAATTACACCCATGATGATACAAGAGGCGTGCCAAAGTGGTGTTTGTCCGCTTTGGCACGCTTAAAGTGTTCATTATCAAGACGGATTGTCGCGAATATGGACAAAATGTCGCCTCCGGGAGGCCATTTTGTCGCAGGGAGGGGCGTCAGCCGTAGAAGTCGGGGTAGGGGACGGGGGCGAAGCCTTTCTCTATGCTCTCGCTGGAGAGGGGGATGGCAGCGCACCAGGTGGCGAGGTCGGTGACGCTGATGGCGAAGGGCTCTCCTGTGCGGAGGCTTTCGATGAGGTGGCGGTTCATGGCCAGCGTCATCTCGTCGTGGGACGGGCGCCCGGTGTCGTTGAGGGTGATGCGCCCCTCGGTGCCGAGGAAGGTGAGCTGGCGCTCATAGGGCTGACAGGTCATCACGTCGTGCTTGAGGAGGATGGTGCGGCCGCGTGCCGTGCGCAGGAGCGTGGTGGTGTGGTCGCCATTCAGGAAGTCGGGGGCCGCTTCGCGCACGTGTTCCTTATATATATGGGGGCCGGTGACGGCTGCGGTGTCCATGCTCACGAGGGTCTGCAGACGGTCGCTGCGGCCGATGTCCATGGCCATGCAGATGGGCCCCAGCTCATGGGTGGGATAGAGGTCGCCACGGCAGCGGCGGTTGATGTCAAGACGCCACGGGTTCCAGCGGTCGTCGAGGTGGTGGTAGTAGGAACCTTCGGCGTGTACGAGCTCGCCGATGTCGCCACGTCGTATAGCGGCGAGGGCATCGAGGAACTGCTGTTCGAAGCAGGCGTTCTCGAGCATGAAACAGCGGCGGTGTGTCTCGTGGGTGGTCGTCAGCAGTTGGCGGATGCCCGTCATCGTGGTGGCTGCAGGCACCTCGATGGCCACGTCCTTGCCAGCGCGCAGTGCCTCAAGGGCGATGGGCACATGGGAGTGCCAGTCGCTGCATATATATACAAGGTCTACACCCTCGGCCTGGCAGACGGCATGGAACGACGCGGGGCCGTCAGCGCAGAGGGGCTGCCTGGGGGCGCTGCCCTCCGTGGCGGCGAGGAGCTCCAGGGCGGCCTGTACGTTGTCGGCACTGAGGTCGCAGAGGGCTGCCACGCAGGCTCCCTCCACGGGCTGCATCAGCTGCAACGCCTTGCGGCCCCGTTCGCCGAGGCCGATGAAGGCGATGCGGATGGTTTTGTCAGGGTTTGACATAGAAGGGCAGTCTCATTCCGCTACGATGCGGCAAATGTTGACGACGGTCTGCATCGCTTTCTGCATCGACTGGATGGGCACGAACTCATGGCGACCGTGGAAGTTGAGGCCGCCGGCGAAGATGTTGGGGCAGGGGAGGCCCTTGAAGCTGAGCTGGGCACCGTCTGTGCCGCCGCGGATGGCCTTGACCTTGCACTCCATGCCGGCTTCCTCGATGGCGCGGCGGGCGATGTTGATGATATGGTCCTTGCCTTCGAGCTGCTGGCGCATGTTGTAGTACTGGTCGCGGATGTCGGCGGTCACGACACCTTCGCCAAAGCGCTCTTCGAAGACGGCTGCCAGGTCGGCCACGAAGTTCTTGCGCTCCTCGAAGCGCTGGCGGTCGTGGTCGCGGATGATATAGGAGAGTGTGGCTTCCTCGACGGTGGCCTTGATGCCGGTGAGATGGTAGAAACCCTCGTAGCCTTCGGTGCGCGCCGGCACCTCGTTGGCGGGCATAGCCTGTGCGAACTCCGTGGCGATGAGGGCGGCGTTGCGCATCTTATCCTTGGCATAGCCCGGGTGTACGTTGAGCCCCTTGATGTGGATGGTGGCGCTGGCGGCGTTGAAGTTCTCATACTCCAGTTCGCCCACCTCGGAGCCGTCCATCGTGTAGGCCCAGTCGGCGCCGAACTTCTCCACGTCGAAGAGGTGTGCGCCGGCGCCAATCTCCTCGTCGGGGTTGAAGGCGATGCGGATGCGTCCGTGCGAGATCTCGTGGTGCTCCATCAGATAGGCCATCGCCTCCACAATCTCTGCGATGCCCGCCTTGTCATCGGCGCCGAGGAGTGTGTGGCCGTCGGTGACGATGAGGTCTTCGCCCACATGCTCCAGCATCTCGGGGAACACCTTGGGTGAGGTGATGATGCCCTCAGCAGCATCGAGGACGATGTCGCTGCCGTCGTAGTTCTTGACGATGCGGGGGTGTATGTCAGCGCCCGAGCAGTCGGGGCTGGTGTCGTAGTGCGCAATGAACCCTACGGTGGGCACCTCGGCGGGGATGTTGGAGGGCAGTGTGGCATAGATGTAGCCCTGCTCGTCCATGGTGACGTCCTCCAGGCCCATCTCTTCCAGTGTGTCAGCCAGATGGCGCGCGAAGTCTAATTGTTTCGATGTACTCGGGCAGCCCTCTCCCTCCTCGGAGGATTGGGTGTCGTAGCTGACGTAGTCCAGGAATCTTTCAATCAGTCTTTCCATTGTCAATTGTCAATTTTCAATTGTCAATTATCAATTTCATTTCACCTCCCATCCCAGCGCGCTGGCACCGAGCACGGCGGCGCCGGCACCGTCGAGCTCGCTGAGCAGGAGCTTGGCCTTGCCCTTGAAGACGCGAAGAACGTTCTCGTCGTAGGCTTTCTTGATGGGGTTCATGATGAGGTCGCCAGCCTTGCTGAGGCCGCCGAAGAACACGAAGGCTTCGGGTGAGGAGAATGCGGCGAAGTTGGCGCAGGCCTCACCGAGGATGCGACCGGTATATTCAAAGATCTCGAGCGCTACCGCATCGCCTTCGCGTGCGGCCAGGGTGATGGCAAGACCATCGATCTGGTCGAGGGGAATGTTACGCAGGGAGGTGGGTTTGTCTGTCTTTTCCAGAATCTCGCGGGCCGTGCGGGCGATGCCGGTGGCGGAGCAGTAACACTCCAGGCAGCCTTTGCGACCGCAGCCGCACTGACGTCCGTCCTTCTCCACGATGACGTGGCCTAGTTCACCGGCCATGCCATCGCAACCCAGCACCATCTCTCCGTTGCACACGATGCCGCTGCCGACACCCGTGCCGAGGGTAATCATGATGAAGTTCTTCATGCCTTTCGCCACGCCATACTGCATCTCGCCCACAGCGGCGGCGTTGGCGTCGTTGGTCAGGCGCACGGGGATGCCCAGGCGCTCTGAGAACATCTGTGCCAAGGGGATATTGCCCTTCCACGGCAGGTTGGGGGCGAACTCAATGCAGCCGGTATAGTAGTTGCCGTTGGGGGCTCCAATGCCCATGGCATGAATCTTCTCGATGCCGCCCACCTTCTCGATGATGGGGCGCAGCGCTGCCACACAGTCGTCCACGTATTGGTTCACATCACCGTGGCCGGCGGTTTTCACGCGGGTGGAGGCGATGATATTGGCATTCTGGTCAACGATGCCAAACTCAGAGTTGGTGCCTCCCAGATCGAGGCCAATGACATAAGGTTTCTTGTCCATAAAACTTTTATATGATGGTTTTTGTCAGTTTCAAGTGCCAAAGATAGGTAAAGTTTGCGTTCGGGCGAAGAAAAGTAGATGAAAAGTGCTGTTTTCAATGTAAAAGTGTACTTTTCCGCCCCTTTTCCTTCGCTTTCTCGCAGAAAAAAGCGAACTTTGCACCCATATTATGTGGTTTGAGAACGTAACATTACTGGATTTAACGGTCAAGGGTCTTCTGATAGGCATCGTGGCCAGTGCCCCTATGGGGCCTGTTGGTGTGCTGACCATCCAGCGCACGTTGAACAAAGGACGTTGGTTCGGTCTAGTCACAGGACTGGGCGCTGCGTTGAGCGACATCATCTATGCGTTGATGACGGGTGTGGGCATGAGCTTTGTTATCGAGTTCATCGAGAATCCCCGCACGATGTACATCCTGCAGCTGGTGGGCAGCGTGCTGCTGTTTGCTTTCGGCTGGTACACCTTCCACACGAAGCCCCAGTTGCGGCAGCCCTCCAAGAACCGTGGCACCCTGACGCAGAACTGCTTTACGGGTTTCCTTGTCACCTTCAGCAATCCACTGATTATCTTCCTCTTCATCGCCCTCTTTGCCCGCTTCACCTTCGTCGTGCCCGAACATGTGGGGCAGCAGATACTGGGCTACATCTCCATCTTCCTTGGGGCGATGGTGTGGTGGTGCGGCCTCACGTATGTCGTAGATAAGCTGCGCACGACCTTTGATTTGAGTCGCATAGAGATGATTAATCGTATTATTGGCTCCATTGTGATGATCGTGTCCGTGCTTGGTCTGCTGTCAACACTGCTGGGACTGACGCTCTATTAGTTGATATAGTTGGAAAAATGAAGATAGCACGAGAACTGAGAGATACGAATATTGCAGAGTATCTGCTGTACATGTGGCAGCTGGAAGATACGTTGCGCGCCTATGGTTGTGATGCCGACCGCGTCCGGGAGGAATATGTGAGCCGCTTCAGCGACGATGCTGACGAGCGCGACCGCGAGGCGATGTGGCTCGAGAACCTGTGTACCATGATGCGTGAGGAGGGCGTCATAGAGCAGGGGCACCTGCAGATGAACAAGGGAACGCTGTCGCTGCTCACCGATTTGCATTTGGAACTCCTGCAAAGCCCCAAACAGCCGTTCTACTCGGCGGCCTACTACAAGGCATTGCCGTTCATCGTGGAATTGCGTGCTCGCAACGGACATAAAGAAGCCCCCGAGCTAGAGACCTGCTTCGAGGCGCTCTACGGCGTGATGCTCCTGCGCCTGCAGAAGAAACCTATCGGCAAGGAGACGCAGGAGGCATTGGGACATATCACCCATTTCATCGCCCTTCTCGCTGATGCTTGGAACAAGGAAAAGGCGGGGGAGCTGGAGATTTAATTGAAAATTGAGAATTGAAAATTGAAAGTTGAGAGTTGATAGTTGAAATTATACGTGAAACGAGATATGAAGATTTTAGTCACTGGTGCCTGCGGACAGTTGGGCAATGAGATGCAGTTGCAGGCTGCGGCGCATCCGCAGTACACATGGTTCTTTACGGATGTGGTGAGTGCCGATGGCGGCGCAGTACCTGTGCGTCCGCTCGATATTACCGATTCCGCCGCCGTCTCCGCGTTAGTTGATGATAATGCCATTGATATCATCGTGAACTGCGCCGCCTATACGGCTGTGGATAAAGCAGAGGCCGACGAGGCGAAGGCGCTGCTCCTCAATGCCACTGCACCCGGCTATCTCGCTGCAGCCATCGAGAAGCGTGGCGGGCAACTTATACAGATTTCAACGGACTATGTCTTCGACGGCACAGCCCACACACCTTATACGGAAGATTGTCCGACCTGTCCCACTTCGGCCTATGGTCGTACGAAGTTGGCGGGTGAGCAGGCTGTGCAGGCCGCCAACCCCTCGGCGATGATTATCCGCACGGCATGGCTCTACAGCCGTTTTGGCAATAACTTCGTGAAGACGATGCTGCGCTTGGGACGTGAGAAGGAACAGCTGGGTGTCATCTTCGACCAAATAGGGACTCCCACCTATGCCCGCGATCTCGCTGCCGTCATCATGACAGCCATTGATAAGGGCATCGTGCCTGGTGTCTATCACTTCAGCAATGAGGGCGTTATCTCATGGTATGACTTCACGAAAGCCATCCATCGCATCGCAGGCATCACCACCTGCCAGGTTCGTCCCCTGCACACCGCCGAATACCCCACGCCCGCAGCACGTCCCCACTACAGCGTCCTCGACAAAACCAAGATCAAGCAGACCTTTGGCATAGAAGTGCCGTATTGGGAGGAAAGCTTATGGGAGTGCGTGGAAGAATTGAAAATTGAGAATTAAGAATTGAAAATTGTCCAATTATATTGTGAATCCCGAAATAGAACGCAGGCGAACGTTCGCCATCATCTCACACCCTGACGCAGGTAAGACCACCCTGACCGAGAAGCTGCTGCTGTTTGGCGGACAGATTCAGGTGGCTGGTGCTGTCAAGAACAATAAGATCAAGAAGACTGCCACCTCTGACTGGATGGAGATTGAGAAGCAGCGCGGTATCTCCGTGACCACGTCCGTCATGGAGTTTGACTACTCCCCTTCGGGGGAGCCGGAGGGTGCCTACAAGGTCAACATCCTCGACACCCCAGGTCACCAGGACTTTGCCGAGGATACCTTCCGCACCCTTACCGCTGTCGATAGTGCCATCATCGTGGTTGATAGCGCCAAGGGCGTTGAGGCACAGACGCGTAAGCTGATGACCGTCTGCCGTATGCGCAAGACTCCCGTCATCGTGTTCATCAATAAGATGGATCGTGAGGGCAAGGACCCCTTCGATCTCCTCGACGAACTGGAAGAAGAACTGCAAATCAAAGTGCGCCCGCTCTCATGGCCCATCAATCAGGGTGCCCGCTTCAAGGGCGTTTATAACATCTACGAACAGAATCTCAACCTCTTCACCCCCGATAAACAAAGGGTGACGGAGAAGGTCAGCGTGGAGCTCGATTCCGCCGAACTCGACGAAAGGGTGGGAGAGGACGACGCCCAGAAGTTGCGCGACGACCTGGAGATCATCGAGGGCGTCTATCCTGAGTTCGACCGCCAGACCTACCTCAACGCCGAGGTGGCGCCCGTGTTCTTCGGTTCTGCCTTGAATAACTTCGGTGTCAAGGAACTGCTCGACTGCTTCGTGGAGATTGCTCCCTCGCCTCGTCCCACCAAGGCCGAGGAGCGCGATGTACAGCCCGAGGAACCTAAGTTCACCGGCTTCATTTTCAAGATCACGGCCAACATCGACCCCAATCACCGTTCTTGCATCGCCTTCTGTAAGGTGTGCTCGGGCAAGTTCGTGCGCAATGCTCCTTATCTGCATATCCGTCAGGGAAAGACCGTCCGTTTCTCCTCGCCCACGCAGTTTATGGCTCAGCGCAAGAGCACCATTGATGAGGCGTGGCCCGGTGATATCGTGGGTCTGCCCGACAATGGCATCTTTAAGATCGGCGACACCCTCACCGAGGGTGAGCAGCTACATTTCCGCGGTCTGCCCAGCTTCTCGCCGGAGATGTTCAAGTACATCGAGAATGCCGATCCCATGAAGACAAAGCAGCTCGAAAAGGGCATTGCACAGCTGATGGACGAGGGCGTGGCCCAGCTATTCGTGAACCAGTTCAATGGACGCAAGATTATTGGCACCGTAGGTCAGCTGCAGTTCGAGGTCATCCAGTACCGATTGGAGAATGAGTATGGTGCCAAATGCCGTTGGGAGCCTGTGAGCCTCTATAAGGCCTGTTGGATAGAGAGCGATGATGAGGCGCAACTCGAACAATTTAAGAAACGTAAGTACCAATATATGGCCCGTGACATCGAGGGCCGCGATGTCTTCCTCGCAGACTCCGCCTACGTCCTCTCTATGGCTCAGCAGGACTTCGAGCATATCCGTTTCCACTTCACCAGCGAATTTTAAGTTATGAAGCTTTTCCGACACCTCCTGTTGGCTGGCATGATGTTGCTGCCGCAGATGATTGTAGCACAGCGTATGCAGCAGCCGTTGGGCCGCGGCGTCGTCGCCGTTGCCAACGGCAGTAATGTGACCGTCACGTGGCGTCGTCTTGCTCAGGAACCTGAGAATGCACAGTACAAGGTGTATGTCAACGGCTCTCTGGCCACAACGACCTCCCGCACCTATTGGAAGACAACTACTGGGATGATTCCTACAGGGGCTAAGGTCACAGTGAGTCTTGTCACTCCCGAAGGTGTCGAACAGCCGCAAAGCATACCTTTCACGCGGAAGAGCTTCGACATGCGCAACATTTTCGTGGACATCCATTTCGAGAAAGGCGGCTCACCACTTGCTTCAGCAGACTTCAATACGGCCTACGTATGGCCTATTGACCTCGATGGCGACGGTGAGATGGACTACGTGGTCAACCGTAAGTCGAATACAAACGCCTTGGATTGCTACGTCGAGGGCTACCTGCGCACTGGTGAGCACCTCTGGACGGTGAAGCTGGGCCCCAACGAGCTGTCATGTGCCGGTCAGGATGACCAGATAACGGTCGCTGACATGGACTGCGACGGATTGGGTGATGTCATTATCCAAGCCTCTGACGGCACTCAGTTCTGGGATGCTGACAAGAAGACCTTCGGGCTCTTTGTGAAGGGTAAGACGACAGGCGATTCCGACGGTGATGGCATCATCGACTACGAAACCCAATCCACTCGTAATGCACCTCGCTACATCTCTGTCATTGATGGTATGACGGGACGTGAGAAAGCCAGCGTCGAGCAGAGCTATAACCAGCACTATAACCGCACGAACCGCGCCTCGCTGATGGGTGACGAGTATAACAAACACGTGGGTCACATGGGCGTCTTCTACCACGACGGCATCCATCCGGCCGTCGTCATGGAGTGGCACATGCGTGGCACAGGTGGCGACCACCACTATTATAATATAGGTGTGGCCTATGACTTCAGCACCGGAAGGGCTGGCGCCCTGAAGGAGCTCTTCAACAAGGCTACCGGAGCTCCCGCCTTCCATCAGATCCGCGTAGGTGATATGGATGGTGATGGCAAGGACGAGATGATTGTCGGCGGTTACACGATGGATCACGATGGCAGCATCCTGTTTAACACGGGAATTGCCCATGGCGACCGCTTCCGTACCAGCGACATCGACCCCGAGCGTCCTGGCTTGGAGACCTTTGCTATCCAGCAGTATGCTCCCGACATGCTGGGGCAGGTCCTCTACGATGCCCGCACGGGAGAGTTCATCAAGAAATGGTATCTCTCGGCTGTGGGCGACATCGGTCGCGGCGAGTGCATGGATATCGACAAGAATCACCTGGGTTGGGAGATGTGGTCCACCATGGACGGTAAGGTCTATGATGCACAGGGCAATCTCATCACCGAATACGAGAACCAATACCCCTGCGAGGGCATTTGGTGGGACAACGAGTTGGACCGCGAGGTGGTGCAGACCAGCGACAGCCATTACAATGTCTATATCCAGGATTTTTTCAAGGGGCGTGAGGTGGAATTTGCCAAACTCAGCAACTACCGCTACACCACCGTCTATGCCAAGCGCGCCGCCTTCTGGGGCGACATCATCGGCGACTGGCGTGAGGAACTCATCCTGCTGCACAAGGAGAGCGGTGTCATCGTAGGCATCACGGGCGTCACTACAGACTATGCCTCCGACGCCGACTTCATCTACTGCCTGCAGCAAGACCCGCACTACTGTGGCGACTGCACCACGAAGGGCTACTATCAGAGTCCCAATCCGGGCTTTTATCTGGGCTATGATATGCCACGTCCACAACTGCCGCCTTGCATGGTCACAGACCTTGTGGCGAAGGCCGATGGTCAGTTCGTAACCTTCGACCGCTCCGCTGCTGCAGCCTATGCCAATGGCAAGAGTGTGCTCTTCGACCTCACCTATCCTGCTCAGACCTTCACCCTCAATAGTGCCTTCTCGCCCTCTGTCATCTATGCGATGCCTGTGCGAAATCAGAGCATCACCCTTGGTGGCACAGGCTCGGTGGAGGGTAACCTGCAATTCTGGAAGGGTCAGCAGGGGCGTTTCATCGTCAATATCCCGCTCAACCACACGGGAGGCACTTTCATCTCCGAGGGCATCCTGGAGGTGAACACGACCGTACAGGGCGATATCGACCTGCGCGCTCGCGGCACGTTGGCAGGTAATGCTGTGGTGGCTGGTAAACTGAACCTCGAAGGGGCCCTCAACTACGAGGGCTGCCGTCTGATGCCGGGTGCTGCCGTCGGTGACCTCGGCGTGATAACCCTTAAGCAGGGCCTCACCATCGACAAGCGTTTGTTCGTGGAGGCTGACATCAAGGATGCCGATGCTGCCGCAGACCTCGTCAGAGTAGAAGGTGACCTCACCCTCGGCGCCAACGGACAGCTCGTCTTCACCGTCGTGCCCGATGTCGCAAAACCTCAGCCTGCCCGCTTCAAGCTGTTGGAATATACGGGGCAGTTCACTGGCAAGCTCACACAGATCGCCGTGCGTGGTCTGCAGGGGCTTTCCTACAATATCGTCGATGAAAACCACGCGTTGTGGCTCGTCATCAATGAGCAGCGCCAGGCTGCTCAGGGGGTTCGTTGGACGGGTGCTGAGAGCACGCTGTGGGACTATCAGACAGCTAACTTCACACTCAACGATGAAGCTACGGAATTTGTGGCCGGCGATGCCATCGTCTTCGATGACGATGTTGTGAAGACTACCATTCAAACGAATGAACTGATGCCCGTGAGCAGCGTGACCTTCGAGAACAACACGAAATCACTCACTCTTAGTGGCACAGGTGGTATCACTGGTACAGGCGACCTTGTCATGAACGGTCAGGGACGCGTGACGCTCAATGCCGCGAACAGCAACTACACTGGCAAGACCATCATCAACAGCGGCACTGTCACCGTGGCGGAGCTTGCTGACGGCGGCCTGCCCAGCAGCATCGGCGCTGCCGGTACTGCCGCTTCGAACTGGCAGATAGGCAAAGCCACACTCATCGTCAGCAACGCGAACACCGCCACCAATCGCGGCCTCACCATCAACGAAGAGGCCACCATACAGATAAACAGCGGTGTCACTTCTCTCAAGGGTATCATCCAGGGCAATGGCCGTTTGGTGAAGAAGGGCAGCGGACAGCTCAACATCACCTATGCAGGCAACAACACCTGGAAGTCCACCGAGCTGAATGCAGGCACGCTGGCCATGGGTGTATGGAACACCACTTTCGGAACTGCCGGCTCCACGATTGATGTGACGGGTAATGCCGCTATCACCATTTTCGACAGTAATTCCACCAGCACCACGCCGACACTTGCCAATACTATTACCGTTGCCAAGGGCAAGACGCTCACTGTCAATGCCGGACAGCGTTGCAATGTCCGTGGAAAGTGGACGGGCGAGGGCACCATTAAGATTAGTTTCCCCTACGTGCGTGGCGACTTCTCCACCAATATGGCAGATTTCGAGGGCGTCCTCAACCCCACCAGCGGACAGTTCCGCCTGGTCAGCGCCATGAACTTGCAGAAGGGTACCTTTACCCTTGGTGCGGGTGTCTATGCCGTGGGCGTCAAGGCGGGTAGTGGCACGGAGAACAGCTATACCCACAGCATTGGAGCCCTCAGCTCAACTGCTACCGATGCGCAACTCAGCACCAGCGTGTGGAATGTGGGTTACCTTGGCACGAACACCTCCTTTGCCGGCATCATCGGCAGCGGTGCCACCCTCAACAAATACGGCGACGGCACGCTGACGCTGACAGGTGCATCGGCCGGACCCATCAACATCTATGCTGGTGAGGTGAAGGCCATGAACACCTCCAAATCCACTACTACCGGCACCATCACCGTGCGCAGCGGAGGCCTTCTTACGGGTACGGGACAGGTACAGAACGTCGTGGTGCAGTCCAACGGCACCCTCGGAGCAGGGCAGTCGGCAACAGCTGTCGGCACGCTCACCGTGAACGGCACGCTGACGCTCAACTCAGGTGCTGTGCTGCGACTACGCACCCGATCCACATCTACGCGTACCACCTGCGATGCCTTCAAGGTCGCGGGCGCTGTGAAGCTGACATCGCCCGTCATCAATGTGACGGAGCTGAGCACCAGCTACGAGATGGTGGATGGCGCAGAGCTGCAAGTCTTCACAGGTGCTGGTGCCGTCACGGTGTCGGGCACCGTCACGATGCAGCCCGCAACTCCCAAGGCTGGTTACCTTTGGGACACTTCAGCCCTCACCACAGAGGGCATCATCCGGGTGGTGGCAGATCCCGTGGGCATCACCAGCCCTGCTGCAGCACCCTCTCAGACGGGTGCGGTGTATGACCTCAGCGGCCGCAAGATTGCCGAAGATAAGTCTTCGGCGCGCCAAGCGACGAAGGGTGTATATGTAATCGATGGTGTTAAGGTTCTGAAAAAGTAATGAGAAATGAGACGTTCCCTTGTTCCTTCTCTCCTTTTCTTCTTTCTCTTTTTCTTGCTTCATGGCGCATCAGCCTTTGAGCGGCAGAAGCTGAACTTCAACGCTGACTGGCTGCTGGCCGTGGGGGAGTCTGCGGAGGCGGCGAAGCCTGATTACGATGATGCGGCATGGCAGCATGTCACGCTTCCTTATGCTTTCAACGGCGACGAGGCCTTTCGCAAGGATATCGTGGATCTCACCGACACCGTCGTTTGGTATCGAAAAGAGTTTAAAGCGGATAGTTTAAAGTTTAAAGAGGCTAAGGTCTTCATCGAATTTGAAGGTGCCCGTCAGGGAGCTGACGTGTGGCTGAACGGCCAAAAGGTGGGTTTCAGCGACAATGGCGTGATGGCCTTCGGCTTCGACCTGACACCTTACATCAAGGAGGGTGAGAATGTGCTGGCCGTGCGCTGCGATAACTCATGGACCTACCGCGACCGTGTGCTCAACAGCCGCTACCAATGGAACGACCGCAACTTCAATGCCAACTACGGCGGCCTGCCGAAGAATGTATGGCTCCATGTGACGGGTAAGCTCTATCAGACCCTGCCCCTCTATTCCGACCTTGGCACTACTGGCACCTATGTCTATGCCACCGACTTCGATATCTCTGGCCATAAGGCAGTCATTCATGCGGAGTCAGAGGTAAGGAACGAGGACTCTCTCCCGCGTACATTTATATATAATGTGCAGCTGTTTGACATGGATGGCCGCGAAGTGGCGCAGTTCCACGGCGACCCCATCACTATCCAACCCGGAGAGACCCTCGTTGCCAAGGTCCAGCAGCCCGTCAGCGGCCTTCATTTCTGGTCGTGGGGCTACGGCTACCTCTACACCGTCCGCACCTCCCTTGAGGTCAACGGTTCACCCGTTGACGCCCAATCTCTCCGCACCGGCTTCCGCAAGACCCGCTTCGGCGAGGGTAAGATTTGGCTCAACGACCGTGTGATGATGGTGCATGGCTACGCCCAGCGCACCTCCAACGAGTGGCCCGGCGTAGGCATCAGCGTGCCTGCCTGGCTCAGCGACTACAGCAACGGCTTAATGGTGGAAAGCGGCGGCAACATGGTGCGTTGGATGCACGTGACGCCATGGAAACAGGACATTGAGAGTTGTGATCGCGTAGGACTGCCTCAGGCCATGCCCGCCGGCGATTCCGAGAAGGATGTCGAGGGCGCCCGCTGGCAGCAGCGCACAGCCCTCATGCGCGATGCCATCATCTACAACCGCAACAACCCCAGCATCCTCTTCTACGAGAGTGGTAACGAGAGCATCAGTCGCGAGCACATGCTGGAGATGAAAGCCATCCGTGACCAGTACGACCCGCATGGCGGACGTGCCATCGGCAGTCGCGAGATGCTGGACATCGACGAGGCGGAGTATGGCGGCGAGATGCTGTATATCAACAAGTCAAAGAAACACCCCATGTGGGCCATGGAATACTGTCGTGATGAGGGCCTGCGCAAGTACTGGAACGAGTGGAGCTACCCCTACCACAAGGAAGGCGACGGCCCGCTCTATCGTGGCAAGCCCGCCACGGAGTACAACCACAATATGGACCAGTTCGCCATCGAGATGGTGCGCCGTTGGTACGACTATTGGCGTGAGCGTCCCGGCACCGGCACACGTGTGTCCTCGGGCGGCGTGAAGATTGTCTTCTCCGACACGAATACCCACCATCGCGGCGAGTCGAACTACCGCACCAGCGGTGTCGTGGATGCCATGCGCATCCCCAAGGATGCTTTCTATGCCCATCAAGTGATGTGGAACGGATGGGTAGAGCCCGAACAGCCCATGACTTACATCGTAGGGCATTGGAACTACCAAGACCCTTCCCCCGCTCTCCCTGTCTATGTCGTCTCCACTGCCGACGCTGTCGAGCTCTTCCTCAATGGCCGCTCGTTGGGCAAAGGCAAGCAGCAGTATCGCTACCTCTTTACTTTTGATAATATTGCTTACGAACCAGGCGTGCTCGAAGCTGTAGGCTCTGATGGCAGTCGCTACAAACTGCAGACAACGGGAGCACCCTCTCAACTGAAACTCACCGCCATCGCGAACCCCGAAGGCACGAAGTCCGATGGTGCTGACATGGTGCTCTTCCAGGTGGAAGTGGTGGATGCCCAAGGGCGCCGCTGTCCGCTCGACGACCGCATGGTGCATTTCGGACTTGAGGGCGAGGCCACGTGGATTGGCGGCATCGCTACACGTAACAACCAAAGCCTTCAGCGCCCCGATGACAACCGTCCTGAGGGACTCCTCGACGCTGCCGCCACCAAGAATATCTCAGATAACTACGTCGGCGCGACATCGCTTCCTGTGGAGTGTGGCGTCAACCGCGTCCTCGTGCGCACGACCACCAAGGCCGGTGTCATCCGTCTCACCGCGCACGCTGAAGGGCTGCCAGCAGTGGAGTTGAAAGTTGAAAGTTTAAAGTTGAAAGATGATTCGTCCTTCGTCATTCCTCATTCGTCATTCCTTCGTGGCGAGACACCGCTCACTCCCTCCTACACCCAGCAGGCTCGCGGCATCGAGATAGCATCTGCAACGGCAGGCTATGACAGTGAGCATGCCGCTCGCAGCTTCGATGACAACGAACTCTCCGAGTGGAAGAACGATGGCCGCCTCTCCACCGCTTGGATTACCTACAAGCTGGCAGAAAAGGCTGTTGTTGATGACATCTGCCTTAAACTCACTGGCTGGCGTCTGCGCAGCTACCCTCTGGAGATCTATGCGGGCAAGCAGCTTATCTGGAGCGGCGAGACAGAGCGCAGCCTCGGCTACATCCATCTGACACCCGCCAAGCGCGTGAAGACCAACGAGGTCACCATCCGCCTCAAGGGCGCCGGCAAGGATGAGGATGCCTTCGGCGGTATCGTGGAGGTGGCAGAGCCTGCCGCCGGCGAGCTCGACCTTTTCAAGGCAAAGAATGGTGGTGATACAAAGAACGAGCTCCGCATTGTGGAGATTGAGTTCCTTCAGGCTTTGCGCCCCTAAAACACGACAATGATCACATACATCGGTGAACTGATATCTATTTGAGGTGGAAAGAGTGAATGGAATAGCATGTGATGAGCGGAAAAAAACAGTGTAAGGAAGGGATTTGCCTGATAAAGAGTGCATAAATTACGACAAAAGCTGTACCTTTGCGGCGCAATGATTAAGAAACCCAATAGCAAGGAGCTGCGCGAGGAGGATATCCGCGCGGCCATCGAGGTGCTGCGACAGGGCGGCACCATTCTGTACCCCACCGACACCATCTGGGGCATTGGCTGCGATGCCACCAACCCCGAGGCCGTCAAGAAGGTCTTTGAAATCAAACAGCGCGAGGACAGCAAAGCCCTCATCTGCCTGGTCGATAGTCCGGGACGCCTGCAGCGCTATGTCCGCAACGTCCCCGATGTGGCATGGGACATCATCGACCTTGCTACCAAGCCCACTACAGTCATTCTCAACGAGGCTGTCAATCTCGCTCCCAATCTCTTGGCAGAGGACGGTAGCGTAGGACTCCGCGTCACCTCCGAGGTGTTCTCGCAGCAACTCTGCTACCGCTTCCAGAAGGCTATCGTCTCCACCTCGGCCAACATCAGCGGTCAACCCTCGCCCCAGACCTTCGCCGACATCTCCGACGAGATTAAGAATGCCGTCGATTACATCTGCCTCTCCCGCCAGCGCGACACTTCCCGCCACGAACCCTCCTCCATCATCAAGCTCACCCCCTCCGGCGAAGTCACCGTCATTCGCAAGTGAGGATCTGAAACACTAAGTCTGTTCAAAGCTTCACTCGACGCTGAGGCTTGCTTTCTTCACATCGCGTGAGTTGGGCCCGATCATCACCTCGAAGTCACCGGGCTCCAGGACATAATCGAGGTCATAGTTGTAGAATTTCAGTTTGTCAGCCGTGATGTGGAACTCCACGTCGCGGCTTTCTCCTGCCTGCAGCGTGACGCGCTGGAAGTCCTTCAGCTCCTTCACGGGGCGGCTGATGCTGGCGACCTTGTCGTGGATATAGAGTTGCACCACCTCGGTGGCTTCGCGCTCACCCGTATTCGTCAGCGTGATGGCGGCGGTGATGCTGCCATCGGCGGACATCGCGGTGCTGCTCAGACGGATGTCCGAGTAGCTGAAGCGGCTGTAGGTGAGGCCGTAGCCGAAGGGATAGAGCGGTCCCTGCACAGCATCCAGATAGTTGGGGTTCCACACGCGATAATTGGCGGTTCCATCGGGAACAGGACGCCCAGTAGGCAGTCGGTTGTAATAGAGCGGTTCCTGTCCGGTGGCATGCGGCATCGACACGGTGAGGCGTCCCGACGGCGACACCCGTCCGAAGAGCACATCGCACAGCGCATCAGCGCACTCGCTGCCGTACCACACATTCATGATAGCATCCACATGCTGGCTTTCCCATGTCAGCACCGTGGCGCGTCCGGTGAAGTTGAGCAGCACGACAGGCTTGCCCGTCTCCGCGAGTGCTGCCAGCAGGCGACGCTGAGGCGGGTACAGCTCCAGGTTGCTGCGGCTGGTGCCCTCGCCGTTCATCCATGCACACTCTCCCATGGCGCAAATGAGCACGTCGGCCTTCTGGGCAATGCTGAGCGCCTCGGCGAGGGCTGCGTCGCTATCCACAAAGGGTATCGGTTCGCAGGCATGGCCGCGTGCCACCGCTTCCTGCGTGCGAGCATTGTCTATCAGGTTGCAGCCCTGGGCACACAGCAGCGTGGCCTTACCCGCCAATGCCCGCTGGAAGCCCTCGCGCAGCGTCGTGTATTTGGTGGCATCCTGCGCCATCGACCATGAGCCGGTGATGTCCGTTCGGGTGTCGATGAGCGGTCCTATGAGGGCGATGGTTCCTTTGGGTTGCAGGGGTAGGAGAGGGCTGTCCTCTGTGCCGTTCTTCAGCAGCACGAAGCTCTCGGCGGTGATGCGCCGGGCTGCTTGGCGGTGTTCCTCGCAATAGGTCACCTTCGCGGCCTGTGCCTTGCTGCCGAAACGGTAGGGGTCGCGGAAGAGTCCCAACCGGTATTTCGCCTCCAGCACATGCCGACAGGCGCGGTTGATGTCGTCCATCGTCACCTTGCCCTCTTCGAGCGACTGCCGCAGCGTGCCGATGAAGCCGTTGGCGCACATGTCCATATCCGTTCCAGCCAGTAGCGCCCTTGCGGCGTTGTCCTTGAGACTTCCCAGCCCGTGGCTCGTCATCTCGTGGATGGAGGCATAGTCGGTGACCACCATGCCGCTGAATCCCCACTGGCGGCGCAGCACATCCGTCAGCAGCCATCGGTTGGCAGTGGCCGGAATTCCATCCACGATGTTGAACGACGACATCACGCTGCCCGCGCCTGCCTCCACGGCAGCCTTATAGGGAGGAAAATACTGATTGTACATGCGCAGACGGCTCATATCCACTGTGTTGTAGTCGAGTCCCGCCTCTGCCGCACCGTAGAGCGCGAAGTGCTTCACGCAGGCCATGATGCCCGTGCCCGTTCCTTGCGGACTGAACACGTCGCCCTGGTAGCCCTTCACCATTGCCGCAGCCACCTGACTGCCCAAATATGGGTCCTCGCCGGCGCCCTCAGCCTGCCGTCCCCAGCGTGCGTCGAGCGCGATATCCACCATCGGACTGAAGGTCCACGCCACGCCGTTGGCCGAGGCCTCTACGGCGGCTATGTGCGCCGCTTCCCTGACAGCCTCCATGTCCCATGTGCTGGCCATGCCGAGCGGCAGCGGGAAGATGGTCTGGTAGCCGTGGATTACATCCATGCCGAAGAGGATGGGGATGCCCAGACGGCTCTGCTCCACCGCCACCTTCTGCAAGGCATGAATCTTCTCCACATCCCGGATATTGAAGATGGACCCCAGCTTGCCCTCGGCAGCCAGCCTGCTCGCGTTGGAGCCCACCACGGGGCCCGTCGAGATCTCGTCGGAGGGCTGCTGGTTCAGTTGTCCCAGCTTCTCTTCCAGCGTCATGCGCCCCATCAGTTCGTCGATGAACCGTGTCATCGCATCCTGTGCTGCCACACTCCCTGAGCACAGGCACATGGCTGCACCCAGCATCACTGTCAATACCTTTTTCATATCTATAACCCTTGAATGTCGGCACAAAAATACGAAAAGAATCATTCTTATAGTTATTTCTTAGTTAATAATTCCCCTCCATCCCTATATTTTCTGGCCATTTTTATTGCTCAGTCCAAGAAACATCTCTATCTTTGCCCCTGGAATACTAGATTTTCGAAATTCAGCCTCATCGGCCGTAAGGATTTGATGGCAGAGTCGATGTAGCATCTGCTCCATCCCGCATTTCATACAAAAATCCGCTCCTTTCCTACATTTTTTTTCCACATTTCTTTGTTCAGAAAGCAAATCATGATTCCTACAGGGTTGATAACCGTTAAGTTGCAACAACTCTTCGATAAGGGCTGGAAATCAGATGTATGGGATAATTTCACCGAATGTTTAAATGAAAACATTAATTAATGGAAAAACTAAGATATAGCATCATTTATGCCGTTCTTCGTCCAGAAATCTCGGAGCGAGTGAGTGTAGGACTTATCATCGTTGATGGTGAGGATATTAGTGTGCGCATATCTCGCCAAAAATTGAATGCTATACAGCATCTTTTTTCAGGGAAGGAATATGATTATCTTTCACGCATTGTTCACTCCATGCAAAGAGATCAAAGCGTAGGTTCGACAGAAGCCATCAATTATCTTACTCGCTATTCAAATAACTTGATAGCAGTCTCCCCTCTGCAAACTATTGACATTAAACCAACGAAACAAAGTAAAGATAAACTTTACAAGAATTATGTTTACGATGGTGTGAGGTAATCATGTCGCATTCATGCACCCATATCCGCGTACATCTCATTCCTCGTCGTGTCCAATCGAACATCGACGAGGAATGGATGATATATGGACTACACTCGATACACAATGTCTGACTTGTCGTTGCCTATGCGTAGTATGTTCTTGTAGGCTGTCAGTCATCTTGTCGTAGAACTTCAAATTAAGGGAACAAGTGTTTTGTAATCAATACTTCTTTTCCCTATGTCCCACTTAGCCACTTGCATTTTTCTTATCTTCTTGTTGTCTCCAAAATCCAAGAGGTCTGTGCGGTTTAAGTTGTTGAGAATCTTATTTAGACTACCAGTGCCAACTGAAGACAGAAGGAATGCTTCTGAAGGACTACAAAGTTTGCAATACGCCCATAGCTGCCCTAGGTCATGAAGGTTGAGCTGGTTCTTTTTTGCTTCTATAAATGCAATCTCAGACGTGCACCCTTTCCTTATAATGCCAAGAACATCTATTTGAATATCCAGCCCAACGGTTTGTGGATACTCTTCAATAATACCTGCTTCCTCAAGATAGACATCAAGCGTGCGTGCATGTGAGTCTATAGTCTCAACAACAGCACCCTTGTACTTTTCTTCAAGATACTGCTTGAACCAAGAGCGCATAGGCTCATATAATTCGATTTCTAGTCTAACATTTCGGCCCATATCCTAAATAGCTGGCGAGCTCTGTCCATGAATCAAAGTGACGACCTCGTATTTCCCTTGGTAGAGAGGCATCGTTTTCCTCAGGATGAGGAGGCTTTACTCTTGCTCTTGTTGGTTTCTCCCAATAGAATTTGTGAGTCTTTTCTGGATCGATAAAGTCCAAAAGTTCTTCGCTATATTTCTCCAAAGCATCCTGCTTGTGTGTAATATTAAACCCTACAGGGAGGAATTCATTGGCAAACACCTTAACCTGATGTTCTTTCTTCCAAAATTTCGTCTTTCCTTCATTATACTTTATCAGATTCGCATCACGGAAGTTGGGATGGCCAAAGTCAATAGTTTGTACTGGGATATCAACGTCGCGTAGCATGTTTGCAATGTCTATTACCATATGCCAGTTACCAGGAATCTCAATATAGACACGATGCGCGCCATCCTGACCAAATGCGATATTACTTCTCCGAATATATCCTGTTGAATCTGCAATTCCCCGCAATAGAGACTTCTTTTCTTCCTTTCCGATAGCGAATAAATCAGGATGCATTCTCATCGTTGAATGATGTGTACCCTTATCAATAAGCCTAATTATTTCTCTTAGGACATATTCATTGTTGTCCTTCGTAAAAGAGAGTTTTGTGGAATTATTGAAACGGGTGACTGTCAATTCTCTCCCGATTAACGGCTCAATAATAGCTCTGATATCAACGATGCTTGCTTTTACATAAACAGCGACGTCCTTGAAATCATCTGTATAAAGGTTTTTGTACGGAAGATCAATTGTCACCGTCGTCTCTTTTGGACCTCGCTGAATCTCACCATTACCGAGAACTAGCCCGATAAGATATGCCATTTCTACATTCATAATTCTATTATTTTAGTTCGTTATAAATTGTATCTGCAATTGCTTTTGCCATTAAAGGTGGAACCGCATTACCAATTTGCTTGCGTATCCGCACCTTGGAGCCATAGAAAATGAAGTTGTCATCGAAGGATTGAATTCGTGCTGCCTCACGAGGAGTAATTGCCCTGTTCAGAAAAGGATGATTGTTAGTGCCATTAGATGCAGCATCAAATCGAGTGTCAATCGTTGGGGCAACAGTATCCCACTTCAATCTTCCCCAAGTGGTGTGAAATCTCTGTCTTCCAATCATATCAGACGGGAGAAACTCTTTGCCCTTCTCTGGTGGTATCAACTTTAGTTTCTCAATGGCAATATCCTTGTGCCTTGATGCCATGTGGTTATAAAGTTTGCTTGAACCTTCTCTCATCATTTCTTGGTAATGACTTGATGCAGGAAGAGCATATCTTCCCTCAAAAGCCCCCTCACCTGATTCATGATATGCCAGATCAGCTATAGCATCCCTTACTGTTGTGAAGGTCGTGACTGTCTGTTGCGGTAGGTGAATGAATTTGCGTTTAGCACAAATGAATATCGCCCTTTCTCGTGATTGTGGTACGCCGAAATGTGAGGCATTCAGAACGCCATAGTCTATATAATAGTCAAGTGTTGCAATCGCCTTTAATATTTCGTCCCTGAACCATCCGCTAGAAGTAGAAAGCAAAGCCTTTACATTTTCTATTACGAACACTTCGGGCTTTAACTCCTTTACCAGCGACAAATATTCCCTAAACAAGAAATTACGAGGGTCGTCCATTCCCAGTTTCTTTCCTTTGTTAGAGTATCCTTGGCATGGAGGACCGCCAATGATTGTATTGACTCCATACTCAATCGCTTTCTGTACAACCTGCTCTTTAACAGAAGAGCTCGTTATGTCACCTATTATCACATCACAGCTAGGCATATTCCTCTTGAACGTTTCGCCTGCGTAGGAGTCATTATCAAGAGCGAGTACGGTTTTGAAATGGGGATTTTTCTCCATTCCATACGAGAAGCCGCCAGCACCGCAAAATAAGTCTAATATTTTAAATTCCATTTATACATTTATCTTTTGGATATTTGTTTCGGATTAAGATTCTCTTGAACAATAGTTTCCCGTTAACAGTTGGCTTAAACAAATCATATTCGTTATCAGAGCCATGATTAGCTTCTCCCACTAACTCAAATTGTTCTGGATTGTATTTATTGATAATCGTGATGGGCACTCCCATAATACCAGGGTAGTCCATCGGAATGTCTTGAACACGCTCAACATTTATTGCATCATATTCATCGTATGTTGGATAGGCCTCTGATGAATAGTGCTTTGTTAACGTTAACCATTTATGTTTCTTCTCAATGTCCAGATTCGTCAGCCACATCGCGTTTCCAAGACTGCGCCATTTTTGACCTGAGTCATCTACCCAATACCGTGTTTTTCTTGGAGCAGAGTTTGCAGGTACCCTGAATTTCATATCTCCGAAACGGTACCCAGTCCATGCAAGATTGTTTTGGATGAGCGGAAAGATTTCTCTGTATGTAAGTGCATTCTGATTACCAATAAGCAAATATTTCTTGTCATGTCGGACAAGAAGGGATACCATTTCCTTAAAGAGTGAAAAGGGAGGATTAGTGACAACAATTTCAGACTGAGTTAAGTAGTCTATACTCTCTTTAGAACGAAAGTCTCCGTCGCCCTTGAGCTTCCTAATAGGTTTAGTCGCTCTAAGCCACTGATTAATGAAAGTTTCAGAAAACTCTTCAGTCCCATCTGCGATATACCTGACATCTATAACATATCCTTGTCCTTTGTGCAGTATCTCTTCTTCAACATCAAACAAATTCATTTGAGTCGCAATGACCTTTGAAGCACAATATGACGTGCAGATAAGTCTTGAGAGGCCAAGTCGGTTAAAATTCCTAAGGAAATATTTACAAAAGTTCGACTCGTAAGGGTCGTCACAATTGCACAACACCGTTTTACCATTAAAATGGAGGGTATAATGAGACAATTCTTCTACAATACTTTCATAAGTAGTGTAGAATTCATCATCCTTCAGATTCTTTGCTGATTGAAGATTTACGTTATTATTACCCATAAACGATTGATAGTCTTTTAGCTCAATAGCATTGACTATCAATCGCCATCGCATAAAAAAGCGTGATGCTTCTTATGCGTTAAGCTGGGGCAAGCCTAGGAATTGGAACCCCATCCAGTCTATAAGAATGCACCACGCCAAGGCGTGAATGCATTGCTATATATCGACTGGAAAGGGGATGCCATCACCTGACACCCCGTATCTCTATTACTTCCGAGCGTTTATTATTCCAAACAGTTTCCTAGGCTTTTTGGCTTAACGCGAAATAATAGCAAATGCTTTCTTTTTTACGATAAGATTTGATCCGACACCCTCCGCCGAGGTTTTCGGCGGTCATTAAGTCCGCTTCCGTGCCTTTTCGGGGACAAAGATAGTGAAAGTTTTGCTTGTGGGAGCAAAAATAAGAAGAAAGTTTATGGGCTGCACCCAAAATAACATCATTATAAAGGTGAAATAGCAGTTTGCTCGTTAAAAGGGCATACCAACTTCCAAGGCTGGACTCGAACGATAGATTGGGGCGGGCATCTTGAAAGGCATAAAAAGTCTGATGTATAGAAGGAAATGAGGAAACGTAACTCGTATGCAACACCTACAACCTAACACCACCTCGCAAGGTGGAAAATATAGAATAGTGCGAAAACTGTTGGCGCCATTCTGTTAAATAAGATTAAAACATTAGGATTGTTTGCTATAACTTGCTGTCGTTAAGCTGAAAATGTATTTAATTTGCAATTCGCGAATCGCAAATCTACTAATTATCGAGCAAAATAATGGAGAAACAAGCAGTAATGAAACCACAAGATGTGGTGGTGTTATTGAAGAAGCTGACGCCGCAGGGACGAGGGATGCTCGGCAAGGACATTGCAAGCTCCTTGCAGATTAGTGCATCTGAGGTGTCGGAGGCGTTGGAGCGCTGTCGAATAGCAGGACTTGTTGATGAATCGAAGAAAGACGTAAGGAAGTTGGCTTTGATGGAGTTCCTCGTTTCAGGGTTGAAGTATGCATTTCCTGTAGAGGCAGGACGTATGATTCGTGGCGTGCCGACAGCGTCATCGGCATCCCCCATGAAAGAACTGCTGAATAACAATAATGAATTATATGTATGGCCATCCAAAACGGGAAACGCTCGCGGACAGGCCGTCACGCCCTTGTACCCAACCGTTCCCAATGCCGTAGCGCAAGATTCAGAGCTGTATCAGTTGTTGGTCCTTGTTGACTCCCTGCGGTTGGGACGAGCGCGAGAAGCTGGAGTGGCAAGGCAGAAATTGGAAGAAATCTTCAATAGAGCATAGAATATGACAAATGTTGAAAGGCTGCAAAAAGTTGCAGAAGGCTTGGACGAGTTAAACGAAAAGGTCGTATATGTTGGTGGCAGCCTCCCCGGTTTGTATGCAACTGATCCTGCTGCCCCAGAGCCGAGGGCTACAATGGATGTGGACTGCATTGTTGATTATGGTAATCAGGCAGAGAGGGAATTGTTCGAAAAATGGTTGAGGCTGAAGAAGTTCTCTGAGGATCAGGAGGATGATGTCATCTGCAGATGGAAGTATGATGGAGAACCTGTTGATATCATACCTACAGAGGAACGTTTCTATGGATTCACGAACAGGTGGTATAAGAGAGGGATGCAGTCGAAGGAGAATGTAATCCTTCCTAATGGCAGGGCAATAAGCATTTTGTCGATAGTGACGTTTGTTGCTACTAAATTTGAGGCACTTCTGTCTCGCGGTAGCTGTGACTATCGTGGCGAGAAAGACTTTGAGGACATCGTTTATATTCTTGACTGTTGTCCTGAATTTGCCGAACAACTGAAAGACGAACGAGATACGGATTTAAAAACTTTCGTTATTGAGCGTCTAAGCGAACTCCTCATTCGCCCAAATATCCATGAGGAAATAGAATGTGTATTGCCTATAGGGGACGAGGGCCGTGGGGATGAGGTACTCAAGGCGATAGAAAGTTGCATTGAATCTTAATCCTTATTATTTCACACACCAATCCCGCCATTTCATACAAAACCGTTTACCATTTGACTGCTATTCCAGAGAAAAGATTTATCTTTGCACCAGAAAATCAAACAAAAACAGTTACAAGAAGTATGGAACAGAAGGAGAAAACTCCAAGAGAATTATTCCTCGAGACGCTGACGAATTTAGGCTGTCCATATAATCTTGCCGATGATGGGGACGATGAGATCTTCTTCCATTATCAAGGTGAGAGTTTCATCATGTCTCCCAACGATGGACGGCGTTTCATATCCATCTGTAACTATGCGTGGAACGGCGTAGAGTTGGATGACATTGAAGAGGTGGTACGCTTGCGAAAGGCCATCAACGAAGCCAATTGGCGAAGCGGCGTGACATCGATGTTTTCTATTGATGAAGATGATAAGATCATGAATGTGCATTGCAAATCCATGTTCTACTTTTCAGCCGATATTCCCTGTCCTGAGGTATATTTAAGTGTTGTGCTGAAGGAGTTCTTCAAAGCTCATCACATCATTGAGGGCGAAATGGCCAAGCTAAGAGCTATAGAAGGAGCTGCGAGCAGATGATAAAGATGTTTCATGATGTCTATGAGCTTGAGTACGTAGAATAAAGGGGCTCTCCCTCTTTCTCTCCCTCTTTGGAATTTTTCCTCGAAAAAACTGCAAAACTGCCACACGTGTGGTGTAAGCATCTGATTTGCTTACATTAACATGGGTGGCAGTTTTGGTGGCAGATGGTTAAAAAGGTGTAGGTTTTTGGAAGAAAAATGCCATTTTCTCTTGGATTACCGATAAAAATGTATTATCTTTGCAGCGACAAAAAATTGGTTCACGGTTCATGGTTCATGGTTCATGGTTTATGGTTTATGGTTCACGGTTCATGGTTTACCGTTTACCGTTTGAACTTTTTGAACTTTTGAACCCTTGAACCCTTGAAC
Source organism: uncultured Prevotellaceae bacterium (assembly GCA_946415705.1). Taxonomy (GTDB): domain Bacteria; phylum Bacteroidota; class Bacteroidia; order Bacteroidales; family Bacteroidaceae; genus Physcousia. The sequence goes on along the minus strand of CAMKTN010000011.1, from coordinate 31,177 downwards.
TTTTGAACCCTTGAACCCTTAAACTTTTAAACTTCTTGAACTTTTGAACTTTTGAACTTTTGAACTATTCAACCATGACACTTACTTACTCCCTTGCGCCCCACAACTGGGCCATCTGTTTTCAGGGCGACTGCCCCATGAAGGACACGTGCCTCCGCTATGCCGTGGCACAGCTGGCACCTGCCGACCTCACCCATCACGCCACCGTCTTGCCCGCCGCCCGCCAGGGCGACCACTGCACGCTCTTCGCTACGAAGGAACCCGTGCGCATCGCCCGCGGCATGACGCGTCTGCTGGCCCCCGGCAGCACAGGTCGGGACTCTGTCGTCCGCCATGGGCTCTTCGGCATCTTTGGCAGCCGCACGCATTACTACCGCTACCGCAATGGGGACTATGACATCACGCCCGAGCAGCAGGAACGCGTCATCGCCTACCTGCGCCGCTTCGGCTTCAAAGGTGATGAGCCGTTCGACCACTACACGACTACTTATTACTTCCCTAAGCCGTAGTGTCGCCGTGTCCCATTAATGGGACTCCCGCGTCCCATTAGTGGGACACGCGAATCCCATTAATGGGACACGCCCCCGGCTCTTGAACGATAACCTTAACGTTAACGTTAACCTTAACCTTAACGTTAACCTTAACGATAACTCTTGAACCCTTGAACCCCTTGAACCCTTTGAACCCTTGAACTTTTGAACCCTTGAACCATCTATGTACTTCACAACCCTCAAGACAGACAAACAAGGCCAACACCTGAAGCGGTGGGAGGCCACGCAATTCTACGAACGCATCAAGACGGATGCCAACAACTTCCTCATCGGTTTCCTGCGCGACGAGGCACCGGCGGAGCAGCCGCAGCGCTATCGTCGCTACAAGGAGATCCCACATGTCTATGCGGCAGTGGAGCTGCGCAAGCAGACGAACGGCGCCCTGGGCATGGCGGCCTTCAACGGCCTCGTGGTCTTGGAGGTGCGGCAGCTGATGAGCGCGAAGGCGTGCGATGATACGAAGCGCGCCGCGATGACCATGCCCTCGACGCTGGCGACATTCACGGGCGCCACAGGCACCGAGGTCATCATCATCGTGAGCGTGGCGCAGGGCGGCGGCACGCTGCCCGCCACGGAGCCGGAGGCGGAGCTGTTCTATGCCCAGGCCTACCAGCGCGTGGCACATATCTATGACGCCGTGCTGCCTGTGCATGTGACGCGCATGACGCCGTCGCTGCGCCATACCTTCCTGCTGCCGCTGGACACGCAGCCTCTCGTCAGCGAGCATGCTGTGCCCCTGCGCATCACGGGCAGCGAGCCCGTGGCCGCCGGCGATGATGCCGACCAGCATCTGCTGGCACTGCCCGAGCAGCGCACGGCAGAGGAGTCGGACATGACGGCCTACTTGAACTACGAACGGGCCTACGACGAGGCCGTGCAGCAGGTGGAGGCGCTGATGCGCGATGTAAAGTACGGAACGGTCGCGTGGTTCCAGCAGTACGCGACGGGCATGGCCACCACGCTCTTCGGCATGGGGTGGGGACAGGAGGAGTCGATGTGCCATCTCTGGAACCACCTGAAGTTCAAGGATGCCGACGGCCTGACGGAGGATTTCGTGCGCCGTATCGTGGAGACCGTCTATGACGAGGAACTGGCCGCCCGCAAGCGGCAGCCGCCGTTGGCCGTGAGCGAGCCCCTCATGCAGAGCATCATACGCCGCATGGAGAGCCGCTATGTGTTCCGCCGCAACACCGTCATGGGCTACACCGAGTATCGCCCCAACCACACGTGGGCGACACCCTGGGCACCTGTCACCGACCAGGTCATCAACACGTTCACCACCGACCTGCAGCTGGCGGGCCTTAACGTGTGGGACCGCGACGTGAAGCGCTATGTCAACTCCACGCGCATCCGTAACTACGACCCCATCGACCACTACCTCTTCAAGGTTAGCGGCTGTTGGGACGGGAAGCACGACTATATCCGTGCCCTCGCCGCCACCGTGCCCACGGACAACCCCGAGCAGTGGGCCGACTGGTTCCACACATGGTTCCTGGCGATGGTGGCGCAGTGGCAGGGGCGCGATCGCCGCTACGGCAACGCCATCGTGCCGCTGCTCATCTCCGAGCAGGGGCAGCACAAGAGTTCCTTCTGCCGCCAGCTTCTGCCGCCGGAGCTGCGGGTGTGGGGCTATACGGACAACCTATCGCTTGCCGAGGAGCGCCCCGTCCATCTGGCGATGGCGCAGATGCTGCTCATCAACCTCGACGAGTTCAACCGCATCTCGCCGCAGAAGCAGCAGGGCTTCCTGAAGAACATCCTGCAGCTGCCGACGGTGAAGGTGAAGCGCCCCTACGGCCGCCATACCGAGGAGGTGCCGCGCCTGGCCTCGTTCATCGCCACCACGAACATGGCCGACGTGCTCACCGACCCCTCCGGCTCGCGCCGCTTCCTCGGCGTGCGGGTCACGGGCAGCATCGACGTCAGCCAGACACCCAACTACGAGCAGCTCTATGCGCAGGCGCAGGCCGAGCTGCACGAGGGCGCCCGCTACTGGTTCGACGATGCTGAGACGGCCGCCATCATGGAGCACAACCGCCAGTTCCAGCAGCAGAGCAGCGCCGAGATGTTCTTCCACCAGTATTTCAGCATCCCCGCGAGCGAGGCGGAGGAGGGACAGTGGATGATGACCAGCGAGATCCTGCAGATCATCAAGAAGCGCGCCGGTGCCGCCTTCCAGGTGCCGCCCGTCAACGCCTTTGGCCGTGCCCTCTGCGGAACCCTGACATCCTGCGCCGCCGCAGCAAGAAAGGCAGCGAGTTTTATGTGAAATCCACATAAAAAGCGCTGAAACCTACACCTTTTCAGGTATCTGCCACCCAAACTGCCACCCTTGTTAGTGTATGAGTGTTAATCTCTTACGCTGCATGGGTGGCAGTTTTGCAGTTTTTTACCTCCCAATCATCGAAAAGTGGGGAATCTCTTTGGCTGGATGGAAGATGAGTTGTATCTTTGCACGCAACACGACGATGCACATGGCCAAATCATCACCGGCTGCAGACTCTACTTCCACGGCGGTAATGTGGAGACCTACGGTACCGCCGAATCTCCCGCCATTGGTTCCCAAACCTGGGGGTTGACAGATCATCCTATATCCACAATGGTAAAAAAAGTTGTGGTGAAGTAAAAAACATTAGAAAAAATGTTGTACCTTTGCCGCCGACAATGGAAGAACGATGGAATAAAATCATCTTGTGGCGCACGGCACACATCAAGGACCGGCAGTTCATGCTGCTGCTGTCCTTGGTGATTGGTGTGCTCACGGCGTTGGCGGGTGTGTTGCTGAAGTGGCTAATCGGGCAGATAGAACATCTGCTGACGAACCATTTCTCCATCACGGGTGCCAACTGGCCGTATCTGGTATATCCCGTCGTGGGTATCTTCATCACGGGTCTCTTTGTCCGCTATGTTGTGCGCGACGACATCGGCCACGGCATCACGAAAATCCTGTATGCCATAGCTCGTAAGAAGAGCTATATCAAGGCGCATAACATGTGGTCGAGTGTCGTCGCGTCCGGCATCACCATCGGCTTTGGCGGCTCGGTGGGTGCTGAGGCTCCTATCGTGCTGACGGGCAGTGCCATCGGCTCGAACCTCGGACGGCTGTTCCACTTGGATTCCAAGAAGATGATGCTCCTCGTGGGCTGTGGCGCTGCGGGTGCTGTCAGCGGTATCTTCAAGGCCCCCATCGCAGGCTTGGTATTTACGCTGGAGGTGTTGATGATAGACTTCACGCTGGGTAGCCTGTTGCCGCTGCTGGTGTCGTGCGTGACGGCCGCTGCCGTCACCTTTGCACTGTTGGGTACAGGTAACCTGTTTGAGTTTCACCTCACCCACGCCTTCTCCATCTCGCGCGTGCCCGCGTACCTTTTATTAGGTGTGTTCTGCGGGCTGCTGTCCTTGTACTTCACGCGCGTCATGAACTGGCTTGAGGATCAGTTCCGGCGCATCCGCAAGCCCTGGCAGCGACTTATGATAGCAGGACCTATCCTCAGCATCCTCATCTTCCTGTTCCCGTCGCTCTACGGTGAAGGCTACAGTATGATTCGCCTGTTGCTCAATGGACAGGGTCAGGCCGATTGGAACCAGGTGCTGGAGGGCTCTTTCTTCTACCACACCCCCCATCTGCTACTCCTCTATCTGGCAGGCGTCATTGTGTTCAAGGTCTTTGCCACGACAGCCACCAACAGCGGTGGCGGCTGTGGCGGTACCTTTGCTCCGAGTCTGTTCATGGGTTGTGTGTCGGGCTTCCTCTTTGCCTCGCTCTGGAATATGATTCCGGCTACCCTCAACGCTCAACCCTCAACGCTTAGCTTCCTGGCCCCCGTGCCGGAGAATAATTTCTCACTCCTCGGTATGGCGGGCTTGATGAGCGGTGTGATGCACGCGCCGCTGACGGGTATCTTCCTGATTGCTGAACTCACAGGCGGCTACGGCCTGTTCCTGCCGCTGATGATTGTGGCGGTGGCCTCGTACCTGACCATCATCCTCTTTGAACCCCACAGCATCTACACGATGCGTCTGGCACGCAAAGGCGAGCTGGTCACCCATAACAAGGACCATGCCATCCTGACGCTGATGTCCATGGACAGCGTCATCGAGCGCTACGAGGAGCAGCTGCACCCGGACGACGAGCTGGTGGATATCGTGCGGCAGATTTCATCGTCGGAGCGGGATGTCTTCCCCGTCGTGGATGACGCAGGCAAACTATTGGGCGTGCTAATGTTGGACAGCGTGCGCCATGTGATGTTCCGCACGGAGCTGTACCACCGCCTGCATGTGCGTGAGCTGATGGCTCCCTGCAGTGTGCGCCTCTCCACCAACGACCCGATGGAGGTTGTCATGGCGGCCTTCGACCGTACGAAGGCATGGACGCTGCCCGTGGTGGATAACGAAGGAATCTTTGTGGGCTTCATCCGTCGCAGCCACGTGTTTGCGATGTACAGAACCATGTTGCATGATTTAAGTGAAGAATAATATGCGTATCGTGTTTATGGGCACCCCCGACTTCGCTGTCGAGTCCCTGCGTAAGTTAGTGGAAAACAACTATGATGTCGTGGCGGTGGTCACGATGCCCGACAAGCCTGTGGGGCGACACCATGACACGCTGCAGGCATCACCCGTCAAGCAGTATGCGGTGGAGCGGGGGATACCTGTGCTGCAGCCCGAACGGCTGAAGGATGAGGCTTTCCTGGAGGCACTGCGCAGCTACAAGGCCGACTTGCAGATTGTGGTGGCGTTCAGGATGCTGCCCGAAGTGGTGTGGGCGATGCCGCCCATGGGCACTTTTAATCTCCATGCTGCTCTGCTTCCACAGTACCGCGGTGCGGCTCCTATTAACTGGGCTGTCATCAACGGCGATACGGAGACGGGTGTCACCACCTTCTTCCTTGATCACGATATCGACACAGGTCGCATTATCCATCGTGTGTCGGCTCCTATCGGCGAGCGCGACACCGTGGGCGATGTCTATGACCGTTTGATGTACCTCGGTGCAGACCTCGTGGTGAAGACGGTCGATGATATAGAATGTGGGAACGTGCAGCCTGTGGAACAGCCGCACGACGACCAGCTCCGTCCTGCTCCTAAGCTCTTCAAGGAGAATACGGAGATACGCTGGAGCCAGCATACGGTGAAGTCAGCCTATGATTTCATCCGTGGCCTCTCTCCCTATCCGGCAGCTTGGACCACCTTGCGCACGGCCGAAGGCAAGGAAACGCAGCTCAAGGTTTTCTTTGCCGAAAAAGACCCCTCCACCCTCAGCTCTCAGCCTTCAGCCCTCAATGTATCCCTCACGGATGGCTGCATAGCTCTTACAGACATCCAGTTAGCAGGTAAGAAACGCATGCCAGCGGCGGACTTTTTGCGTGGCGCACATTTGGAGGGCGCCGTGCTCGTAGAGAGTGGGGTAGAGGAGGTACGGCCTATCATTTTGTAGGTAATATTGCGTGAAATGTGAAATTTTTTAAGAAAATGTTTGGCAGTTTCGCGAAAATGTTTCACCTTTGCCCCCGATTTGCGGCATAAAGCCCTATATTCACTATTCATTCATTATCATTAAACCATCATTGCCTATCGACAAAACCATTACTCCTAACCATCCTATTGGACAGTAATGCAACAATTGAGACAAGAGTCTGACGCTGTATTGGTCAAGCTCTATGAAGAAGGTAATGATGAGGCGTTCGATGTTTTATTGGAACGCTATCAATCCGCAGTATTCGGCTATATCCTCACTGCCGTTCACGACAGTGATGTAGCGAATGATGTCTTCCAGGACACCTTCATGCGTGTCATTATGCAGATCCGCAATCATCGCTACACAGAGAATGGCAAGTTCTCGGGGTGGGTGATTCGCATTGCCCATAACCTGATCATCGACAGCACGCGCCAAAATCGTGTGATGCTGGAAATTCCAAACGATTCCGAGAAGGAACGTATGATGAACAAGGCGATGCCTCTGACGGGCAATAGAGAGATGGAATGGCACAATGAGCTAACTTATCGTACGCTGACGGACATGGTCGCCCGCCTGCCTGAAACGCAGCGCGAGGTGGTTCAGATGCGTATGTATGACCATCTCTCTTTCAAGGAAATCGCCGAGAAGACCAATTGTAGCATCAACACCGCTTTGGGGCGTATGCGCTACGCCGTCATCAATCTGCGCAAGATGTCAGCCAAAAGAGACCTGACATTGGTGGACTGCGAATAGACAAAATCACATTATAGCTACTTTTTTCTTGCCAAAATGTACTTCATTGAGTGCATTTTGGCATTATTTTGTATATAAATCAACATTTTCTAACATTTTTCATGGCAGTGTGCTAAAAAGTTGATAACTTTGCGCCCGATTTGCGTACAAAAGTTAAGAAAATAAGAAAATTAGTATATCGGAAATGTATTTATTTAAAAGGTTGAGTCTTGTCCTGACGGCACTGTTCCTGTATATCGGAACGTTGGCGGCACAGACAAGTATTTCGGGAACGGTTTTTTCTGCCGATGACAACGAGCCTTTGATGGGCGTCAGCATCACGGTGGAAGGAACGAAGAACAAGACCATCACAGACCTCAACGGTAAGTTCACCCTTCCGGATGTCAAGCAGAATGCCGTTCTGGTGGTGTCCATGATTGGCATGCGCACCGAGCGGGTAAAGGCCAAGAATGGCATGCGCATTGTGCTGACCAGCGAGGAAGTGCAGATGTCAGAGGTCGTGGTGACAGGTCAGCAACAGATTGACAAGCGCCTGTTTACGGGTGCTGCCACCAAGATCGAAGCAGATAAGGTCAAGCTGTCCGGTGCGGCCGACGTGAGCCGCTCGCTGGAAGGCCGTGTGGCCGGTGTGCAGGTGACGAATGTCTCTGGCACCTTTGGCGCATCGCCCAAGATCCGTGTGCGTGGTGCTACGTCTATCTATGGTAATTCCAAGCCTTTGTGGGTGGTCGATGGCGTCATCTATGAGGACAATGTAGAAGTGGATGCCGACGATCTGGCATCCGGTGATGCCAAGACGCTGATCTCGTCAGCTGTGGCAGGTCTGAACTCCGATGATATCGAGTCGTTCACCGTGTTGAAGGACGGTTCAGCAACTTCTATCTATGGTGCCCGCGCCATGGGTGGTGTGATTGTCGTCACGACCAAGCGTGGTGCAAAGGGCCGTGCCAGTGTCAATTACACAGGTGAGTTCACAACCCGCCTGAAGCCCAGCTATCGTGATTACAATATCATGAACTCGCAGGAGATGATGGGCGTCTATCGGGAGATGTGCGACAAGGGCTGGCTGCAGCTTGAGAATATGGTCAATTCCCAGAATCAGGGCGTGTATGGCTATATGTACCAGCAATTGCGTTCTTACGACCCAGCAGCAGGGACCTTCGGTTTGCAGAACACAGAAGCCGCCCGCAATGCCTACCTGCAGCAGGCTGAGATGCGCAACACAGACTGGTTCGATCTCCTGTTCACCAACAAGGTGCAGCAGATTCACTCCATTAGTGTCTCCGGCGGTACGGACCGTATGCAGAATTACTTCTCCATGTCTGTGCTCACAGACCCGGGTCAGTATGTCAAGCGCAGTAGCGTCACCCGTTATACGTTCAATGGCAACACGTCCTACGATATCTTGAAGGATAAGAAAGGCGCTGAGCTGTTGGCTGTCAAGTTGGCTGCTCAGGGCAGCTTCCGCAAGCAGGAGGCTCCCGGCTCGCTGAACCGCACCACCGATGTGGTGACGGGTGAGGTGAAGCGCGACTTCGACATCAACCCTTTCAGCTTCGCTATGAATTCGAGCCGCTGTCTGGATCCCAACATCAACTACACGCGCTTCTACACCGGCTTCAACATCTTCGATGAATTGGAGTATAATTACAACGATATCCAGGTGACTGACGTGATGTTCCGTGGCGAATTGGAGTACAGGCCGATTAAGTCTGTACGTCTGAGTGGATTGATTTCTTCCCGTCTGACGCATACGAAACGCCAGCACAATGTCATGGACAAGTCCAATCAGGCAAATGCCTATCGTGCCGGTACCGATGCCCAGGATGACAACTCCACCATCCGCGACAGCAATAGCCTCCTTTATACCGATCCCGACAACAACTTGGCATTGCCCGAGTCTGTCCTGCCCATCGGCGGTATCAAGTACCAGTACGACGACAATATGCGTTCGAACACCTACCGCTTCATGGCCAACTACAACAATGTGTTCAAGGAAAAGCACACGCTCAATGGTCTGTTGGGTACTGAATACTCATCGGTGCTCCGCACCTCTAACACCTGGACTGGTTGGGGCTATCAGTATGACAACGGCGGCATCACCTATACGCCGTACCTGTGGCTGAAGCAGATGAACGAGGAGAACACCGAGTATTTCGGTGAGTCTTATACGCTGACGAACTCGCTGGCCTACTACGGACAGTTCAACTACAATTTCGACCAGCGCTACACCGTGAACGGTACGTTGCGCTACGAAGGTACCAACCGCCTCGGCAAGAGCCGCAAGAGCCGTTGGTTGCCTACGTGGAACGTGTCGGCAGCGTGGGATGTCATCAACGAGAAGTTCATGGCGAAGACCCAGTCGTGGCTGTCGCAGCTGAAACTTCGTGCCAGCTACTCGCTGACGGCTGACACGGGTCCTGCGTGGGTGACGAATGCCACCAGCATCTACAGGACTCAGAACACGTGGCGCCCGACGACATCGGCGGCTGAACCAGAGATTTACATCTATCAGATTGCCAACACAGAGCTGACGTATGAGAAGAAGCACGAATGGAACTTCGGCGTGGATCTGGGCTTCCTGCACGATCGCATCGCCTTGACGTTCGATATCTACGGTCGTAACAACTACGACTTGATCGGTCTCACCTATACGCAGGGCGCCGGTGGCGAGCTGGCCAAGTATGCCAATGTTGCTGATATGAAATCAAAAGGTATTGAGGTGGGCCTTTCCACTGTGAACATCGACAAGTCTGGCTTCAAGTGGACGTCTGACCTCATCTTCTCGAAGGCCGATAACGAAATCACATCGCTGGCCGTCGGTGGCACGCGTGCCGTGGATCTCGTGACGGGTCTCGGCTATGCCATCGAGGGCTATCCCGTGCGCTCCATCTTCAGCTACCGCTTCGCCGGTCTCAATGAGGAGGGACTGCCGATGGTGTATAATGAGGCGGGCGAGAAGACCGTCGGCGATGTGAACTTCCAGGAGACGGAGAACCTGAAGGACTTCCTTGTCTATGAGGGCCCGTCCGATCCTACCTTCTATGGTTCGTTCAACAACACGCTCAGCTACAAGAGCAAGAAATGGGGTGAACTGCAGTTCGATCTCTACATCACCTATGCAGGCGGTAATGTCGTGCGCCTTGATCCCGTCTTCTCCTCGGCCTACAGCGATCTCTCGGCACTGCCGCGCGACTTCAAGAACCGTTGGATGATTCCTGGCGATGAGAATACCACAACTGTCCCGACAATCGCCTCGCTGAACCAGGTCTATCGCTATGGCTCGACCAACTTGTCCACGGCCTACAATGCGTACAACTACTCTACGGAGCGCATTGCCAACGGCTCCTTCATCCGCTTGAAGGAGGTGGCTCTCACCTATGTCTTCCCTGACAAGTGGCTCAAGAAGACTTTCATCAACAAGGCTTCACTGAAGGTGGCTGGCACCAACCTCTGCCTGCTCTATGCCGACAAGAAGCTGAACGGTCAGGATCCCGAGTTTATCAATTCCGGCGGTGTGGCATCGCCTATCACCAAACAGTTCACAGCAACCTTGCGTCTGGGCTTTTAAGTAATCGAAAGTTGAAAAATGAAAGCAATGAATACAACCATAAAAGACCTCTGCGCACTCGCTTTGCTCTGTGCGTTCTGTGTCCCCTTCCTGTCCTCGTGTGATGCGCTTGACGAAGCTCCGGATAACCGTACCGAGATTACGACGCCGGAGAAGGTGCGACAGCTCCTGACCTCTGCCTACCCGGCTGAGAGTCCGGCTGTGCTGTGTGAGTTGTCGGGTGACAACCTCCTTGATGACAATGTCGTGGTTCCTGCCACCCACAATGCAGCCATGTATAAGTTCCATGAGGAGGCTTATATGTGGGAGGATATCGAAGACTATTCCACCAATGTGTCGGACACTCCCTATCAGATCTGGGAGGCCTATTACCAAGGCATCTCCGTCTGCAACCACGCGATTGCTGCCATGCAGGAGATGAGCACAGACCCTGCCAACGACCTCCAGTTGGCACACTCCTGGGGCGAGGCACATGTGCTGCGTGCTTATCTTCATTTCGTGCTGGTGAGCCTGTTCGCCGAGGCATACAAGGATGAAGCACGCAGCTTGGCAGACCGTGGTGTTCCTTACGTGACGATTCCCGAGACCGTTGTTCATGTGGATTATAGCACCTCGGAATTCCTGCACGATGTGAAGACCACTTACGACCTGATAGAGAAGGACCTCCTGGAGGGAATCGACCTCATCGACGATTCCAAGTACAAGATTCCAGCCTATCACTTCAACCGCAATGCGGCCAATGCCTTCGCAGCACGTTTTTATCTCTTCAAGCGCGACTATACCAACTGCTTGAAATACGCCAATGCGGCCTTGGGCGCGAACCCTGTGCTCCGCAACTGGAGGGCGATTAACGTGAACACGCTGGCATCGGCCGTCAATGATTACAACGATGAGACACAACCGTGGAACTATCTGATTCAGTCCACCTATTCATACCAGTGGCGCATGATGGTCTCCAACGCACGTTTTGCCATCAATGAAGGTACAACGTTCAAGTCTGACGGCAAGTCATGGCGTGTGGGCTCTACGCTGACTACTACCATGTGGGGTCCTGGTCCCAACTGGTCATCGACACTCCCGGCCTACAGCGGTATGGTTTATGTCAACGGTGCTGGTCAGCAGTACGGCGCCTGGCTCTTCCGCCTCTACGAATACTTCGAATATACGGATAAGATTGCCGGTATCGGATATATCCATCAGCTCTATCAGCCGTTTAATGCCGACGAGACCATCCTGTGCCGTGCTGAAGCCAAGCTCTATCTGGGTGACCAGCAGGGTGCTATCGATGATTTGAACACGTGGACCAGTTCACATCTTGTCACCAAGACGTTGGAGCTGGCTGACATTCGCAAGCGCTACAATCGTGCCAACAAGGACAACGACTATGTCAGTGAACTTCACCCCGCAGAGATGGGTTTCGAGAAGGTGCTGACGGGCGACGACCTGAGTGTCTTGGACTGCATCCTTCATTTCCGTCGTGCGGAGACGGTTCACGAGGGCCATCGCTGGTTCGACATCAAGCGCTATGGCATTAAGATTTATCACCACTATCGCGGTCCGAATGAGGATGACATTCACACCGACTCGCTGACGTGGGACGACCCTCGGCGCGTGCTGCAGTTGCCCAACAACGTCATCGAATCCGGTTATCCCAGCAACCGCACGAACAGCGCCGTAGGTGGCGGCTCGGGTGCAGGCTATGTCATCCAGTCACCTAAGCAGACAATAATTCCGAAATTGTATCAGAAATAAACACCTCGTTCGGTATGAGAAAGTATATATATAAGGTATTGGCCTTGTCGATGGGTGTCAGCGCGTTCACCGCTTGTAACAACGATGACGACCTCACCGCCTCCATATTCGACACCACGACGCCGGTCGTGGACCCGAATTCGTCAACGGCACCCTTCGACCAGTGGCTCTACGATAACTTCGTGGTGCCCTATAACACGGAGATACAGTATAAATTCAACTTCCCCGCTTCGCAGCTGAGCTATCAGCTGACGCCTGCGGAGTACCAGAAGTCGCAGCTCCTGTCGTATTTCATCAAGTACCTCTTCTATGATGTCTATATCAAGTATGCGGGCGAGGATTTCATGAAGCAATACGGTCCGCGTATCTTCCATTTCATCGGCTCGGCAGCCTATTCGCCTACGACACACACCGAGACGCTCGGCTACGCCTCGGGCGGCGTGAAGATCACGCTCATCAACGTGAACGGTATGAAGCTGTGGTCTCCGACCAGCGGGTACAGCGCAGCTGACATCGAGCTGTTGAACAAGGACCAGTTCCACACGATGCACCATGAGTTCTCGCATATCCTGCACCAGACCAAGTCGTACCCCGTGGAGTTCGGACAGATCACCCCGGGCGACTATGACGGGCGTGACTGGCAGAAGCGCGACTCTGTGAAGGCACACTGCCTGGGTTATATCACGCATTATGCATCCTCGGCCACCTATGAGGACTTTGTGGAGACGCTGTCCTGCACCATTACGGATACCGACTGCCGCTGGATGTACACCATCATCGATGCCTGCGCCAATGGCGGCGTGAAGTCTGGTGACAAGGAGCGCGTCTATACGCTCATCGACTCCCTGAAGATCAAGGATGTAGATGTTTCCACGAAACCCTGGAACAAGTTCAAGATCATGAAGGAGATTACGGAGAGCAAGGAGACGGGTGAGATCACAGAGCGCTTTGTGCCCGACTTTCACGTGGCAGATGCCAAGGAGCAGCGCATCATGAATGACTCCGAGGACAAGGTCACGTATGAGGAAGTGCAGGCCTTCACCTCGTTCCGCGACTACCTCGACAACTGGGTGGAGGTGGACAACGGCGCTTCCACACAGGGTATGAATGCTATCCTGAAGAAGCTGGACATCGCCACCAAATGGTACACGGACAAGTGGGGGTTGCATCTCTACGAACTGCGTCAGGAGGTTGGCAAGCGCCAGAATGAAATCAACGACTGGGCAAGCGGGAATGTTACCTATTTTGACTTTCAATAAAGCATGAATCACGTTATGAGACATATAAGCAGACATATCGTATTGTTAGTCACGCTGCTGGCGGGAGTGCTCTTCAGCGCCTGCACCTTCGAGCAGGAGGACCTCTTCGAAGAGGCTGCGGCACTGCGCATTGACCACTTCAACGACGATCTGAAAAGTCGTCTGGTGGAACAAAGCTCAGCGGACAAGTATGGTTGGGTCATTCAGTATTTCGTAGCCGGCACAGACGAGGAAGACTTCGAGGGCTTCAATCTCTTTGGCCGTTTTTCCGCTTCCGGCACGGCGCTCCTGGCCGGTAACCATCGTTTCCTGCGCAAGGGCAATGCCAATAAATATACGGAGGCCGTCAGCTCCTACGAGATGCTCAAGGAGGAAGGCAGTGTCGTGTCGTTCAACACCTGGAACGATGTCCTGACGGTCTTCGCCGACCCCGTGAATCCGTCGAGTGCACCCAGCGTCATTGCCAATGATGGCGAGGGCATGAATGGCGATTATAACTTCGTGTTCGCTGGCTTCGAGGGTGACAATATCCTGTTCCGTGGCGAGCGCCATGACGCCGAGATCCGTTTCGTCCCCTGCGACCGTCCCTGGACGCAGTATATCGACGATGTTGCCGCCGCCAAGAAGCGCATCACCAGCTCCACGCTCACAACCTACTATGTAACCGACGGCACGGAGGACACCATGTACATCGACGGCTTGAACACGGGTGTCTTCGTGTATGAGGACCGTCTCAATGACCCCTTGCAGGCTTCCACTCACACCTGTGTCTTCACGCTCAATGGCCTGCGACTCAACCACAAGATGCCATTCGGCGAGAATACGTTCCAAGAGATGACCGTCGCCCCCGACAAGGAGCGCCTGCTGAACGAGGATGGCACCGTGCAGATCATCCCGATGTGGGACAGCTATATCGCCGAGTCGAAATCTCTTTATCGCCTCGACCCTGCCGATTTCACGACTGAACAGGCTGCTCTGTATGCTCAGATGGAGATAGAGGTGAAGAAGGTGAATAGTAAGTACGAATTGGATAGCCTCACCATTGGTCGTATTTCTGAGACGCAGGACGATGGCAGCAATGAGTTCATGCCGGGCCTGATAGCCTGCGTGCATGGCCCCAAGAAGATGGGACGCACGCCGCTGTACTATCCCTACGTGAATATGAACATCGACAAGCCCACTTACGGAAACATCCGCTTCAGGCAATCGTCTGTTGATCGCCCCAATACATATATGAAGATGTTCGACGGCACGGACCTCAAGACGCTCTGCCAGCAGTTCGCTGCTACCCTCTATGGCACGTACAAGATGGTGCCTGACGACTATTTCCGACCTACTGTAGCCACGCTGAACCCCGTCAGTGAAGGCAACCGTGTCACCCTGATACTTCGTCCCATCAAGGACTAAGCTCATATAGAATGTAAACAACCAAACTATTAACTTAAACACAAAAGATTATGAAGAAATTTTTACTCTTTGCGTTTGTTGCAGTTGCTACCCTCAATGCATCTGCTATTGAACGTATGAAAAAGTCGCCGTTCCCCAAGCAGCAGAAGGCTCTGGTACGTCAGGATGCACCTGCTGACATCGTTCGTAACAAGATTGCTTATCAGCTTCCTCAGGCTCAGAAATTCCCCATGGATCTCAAGTTCGCTAAGAAGGCTGATGAGAAACCCGTTTCTTTTATTCCTACGATCTCCACAGGTACATATCGCTACAGCGAATTGATGGGTGGTTTCTCGTCGCAGGCCATCTATGAGGGCGCAAGCTTCTACGTTGACGAAGAAGCTGGAAAAGTGTATCTTAAGCCTTTTGACTTCATTCCTGGTCTCGTTGTGGGCGATATCGTGACTGATAAGGTAAATCAGTATTCTGAACTGGGTTACGATTCCATCACCTTTGATTGCAGCGAGTACTTTGCTACATACACGACTGAGGAGGGTGAGCAAGAATTGTATTTACTGCCTTCTGATGTAAAAGGATCGAGTCAAGAAGGTTATCATCCCGTACGTACCGCCAATACAAAATTTGGTGCCTACTACATTAGTGAA
The DNA here is from genome assembly GCA_946415705.1 of uncultured Prevotellaceae bacterium. Lineage (GTDB taxonomy): Bacteria > Bacteroidota > Bacteroidia > Bacteroidales > Bacteroidaceae > Physcousia. The sequence continues at coordinate 15,782 of CAMKTN010000011.1, read as the reverse complement.
TATGATTCGGAGGAGGAAGCCACTTACACAAACCTCTACATTGATGAGATTTTAGCCGTGTACATGAATGAAGAGACCGCTCCTATGTATGACTTCCTTGTTCTTTACGGACTGGATTTGCGGCCTATGGAAGAAGTATCTCCTTATGTGTCAAAGGCCATTGTCAGCACCAATAGTCCATACGGTGAACAATACAATTTCACGAACGAGGACGCGATGGTCCTTTTGTCCCAAACAGGCTATTATGTCAAAGGCGTTGATTCTTTTGATCCCGATGCATGGGTTTATTTCAAAGTGGATGAAGAGGATCCGACAATTTTTACTGTCAAGGACAATCAGTATATTGGCGTTTTCAGTTTCTACACAGATGCCACTCGCACGACAACGCATGATGTTTTAATGACCACTTGTGGTTACGTTTGGGATGGTACCGAAGTAACAGGTTATGCTCCAAACTATTCTCCATCATTTAAGTCAACAGATGTTGATGAGGTGACGGAACTGAAGAATACCGACAACACCTTGTATGGAGATTATGGATATTCTGAAATTGAGACCAAATCGGGCTTATATGATGCCGCTGAACTCACCATCACCATCCTTTATGAGGAGGTTGAGCTCGGTGTTGCCGGCGTGAAGGCCAATGCTCCGCAGAGCAATGCTCGCTACAATTTGGCTGGCCAGCGCGTAGATAAGAACTACAAGGGCATCGTCATCGAGAACGGTAAGAAGTACATCAAGAAGTAATACGTGCATTCATCGTTCGGTCGCGACCGAACGACGATAAGATATAGGCCTTCAGCCCGTAAGACCTACGTCTTCAGCCCGTAAGACCTACGTCTTCAGCTCGTAAGACCTACGTCTTCCCATAGCAAGCGCTGGTGCATAAGTGTAAAAATGCACCGGCGCTTGCGCTTTTTTATGCGTTGAGTTCTTCTTTTTTCGTTTTTTCTTTGTGTATTCCATTTCTTTTTGCGACCTTTGCCCCAAATATGTAGATAACACAAGCAATAATAATTATGAAAAGATCTCTACTCTTTACCCTGCTGCTGGTGGCCGTGATGCCACTGATGGCGCAACAGCGTAGCGATGCTGAAATGGAGGCAATCGCACGTCAGCAATTCATGAACGGTATGGCAAAGGGCATGAAAGCCATGTCTCCCACGTCCCTGAAGCGCGTTCATAGTGATCAGGCATACGCCGTATATAGCCCTTCCAACGCTGAAGGCTTTGTCATTGTCAGCCGCGACAGCCGCATGCACCCCGTGTTGGGCTATTCCGCAGGCACGTTTGATATGGCTACGGTGCCCTGCAACATGAAATGGTGGCTCGGCGAAGTCGAGAAGGCCTACAATCATCTTCAGAAGAAGGCCCCCGGTGTTGCTCCTACTAAGGGCGACGATCCTACGGTAGGACCTGATGGCATTGAGCTGTCATTCCCGATGAAATGGTCTCAGACAACTCCTTATAATACGGCATTGCCCGTGGAGGAGGCTCCGGCAGGTTGTGTAGCTGTAGCGATGTCAGAGGTCATGAACTATCATCAGTGGCCTGAGAGTGCTCAGTTTATGGGATCATATTGGTATATGCAGGTTGATGAGGACTGTCAACCAGTCCTTGATGAGAAGCAAGAGCCGATCTGGCATCAAGTCCTGGATGTCCCCGTCAACACACAATATACGTGGCCTTTGAAATCTGCCTATGACTTTTATGTAGATGAGAATGGCGATCGTCAGGAGGTGGAAACGACCCCCGAGGAAGAGGCTTTAGTGGCGCAGCTGATGCGCGACTGCGGTTTGGCAGTGGCTATGGAGTATGCACCTGGAAAGGAAAACACAGGAAATGCTTCTGCTGACGTCCGACTCGTAGCCTATTCTTTCACCAACGATTTCGGCTATGCCGCTCAGCCTATCCGCTATCATGACCGCTATTATTTCACCGATAACGAGTGGCACTCCATCATTGTGGATGAGCTGCGAAAGGGATCTCCTGTGTTGTATGGTGGCGCTGATTATGAATATACCAATGCGCACGTATTCATTATCTATGGCATAAATCAACAGGGCTATATGCACATCAACTGGGGGTGGACCGGCATGTATGACGGTTATTACAACATTGATAACTTGTTCATCTATGATTCAGGTGACGAGCAAGAAGGCGAAGAGCCGAAAGTGATTGAGGATTACAGATACTACCATCTCATGATAACGGGTGTTCGCAAGGCGGCGCTCGATGGTGAACGTTATGCATCGGAATTGTGCATGTGGAACACCCAGGATTTCTCTTACGATCGCAACACACAGCCCCATTTCCAGGCGCTTGCCAAAGAAATTGTGAACGATCAACCTTTTGATTTCGTGGGTGATATCTACATTGGTGTTGAAGAGGACGGCCAGGAGACCCAATATTCCCGAATCCCGTTCACCACTGATTTCGGCCTACAGTCAGGGTATTATATCCCTGAGCAGCCGTTAAATGCAGACCTCCTATTGGAGAACGGCCACTCCTATCGTATCTTTTTCGCTGCCCGCGACAAGAACGAGGAAGGCTATACTCCTATCCGCTGTTACTCTGGTCAGTGGTATTACAAGGTCAGCGTGAATGAGGAGGGCATTGGCACCTTTGAAGGTCCCTTCCTTTTCGAAGGCCACACACCGACTGGCGTGAAGAGCCTGAAGGCTGAGAAGAGCGTTGTCAACGATGGCATCACCCGTGTGTATGACCTCCAGGGACGCACCCTCTATAGCGCTCCTGCTGCGGCCTTCAACCTCAAGGATGTACCGGGTCGCGGCGTCGTCATCGTCCGCGATGGTGACAACACCAAGAAAATTATTCGATAAAAAACGACCTGATGCACAATAATGCGTAGAGTGTGCACGTTATAGGTATAGAACGTCATTACAACGTATTGCCTATGGAGCACACTCTACGCATTCCTGTGAAGTTGGAAATCATAGACTTCACACCCGACATTAACATGTATGCCATCCCAGGGTTGGAACCGCGAACATCTACCCTGCAACATCTTCGGAAGTTCGCACGAATGTATCGACCCGCATGAATTTGATTGCACCCTCGCTGTTGGCAGCAAACTTCGCCAATCTGGAGCGCGAAATGGAATGGTTCAACCAGTCGGAAGCCGACTGGTTGCACTTGGATGTAATGGATGGTGTCTTCGTGCCCAATATCTCCTTCGGTTTTCCGGTGCTGGAGCATGTGGCACGCATGACGGAGAAGCCCCTCGACGTTCACCTGATGATTGTGGAGCCGCAGAAGTTCATCTCGCAGGTGCACGACCTCGGCGCCGCCATCATGAACGTGCACCAGGAGGCATGCCTGCATCTCCACCGCACCGTGCAGCAGATTCATGAGGCAGGCATGAAGGCCGCCGTGACGCTGAATCCCGCCACGCCCATCTCCACGCTGGAGGACATCATTCAGGACTTGGATGTCGTGATGCTGATGACCGTCAACCCCGGCTTTGGCGCACAGAAGTTCATCGAGCATAGCTTGGACAAGGTACGTCGCTTGCGCGAGATGATTACGCGTACGGGTGCTCATGCCCTCATCGAGGTCGATGGCGGTGTCAATCGCACGACAGCCCCCCTGCTGGCAAAGGCGGGTGTGGATGTCTATGTCGCCGGCAGCGCCCTCTATGGCAAACCCGACCCCATCGCTGAAGTGAAAGCCCTTAAGGGGCTAATTGAAAATTGAAAATTTGTTGTCTGCTCGATGCTTCCCTTTCAGTAATTCTCAACTCTCAATTTTCAATTCTTAATTCTCAATTTTCAATTTTCAATTTTCAATTTCCGTGTCTCGCCCAATAGTTATCATTGCCTTTGCTTTGATGGCGGGGATTGTGGCGGCGGACATCCTCTTCTATCAACGTGAGTTAGTTCCCATGTGGCTGCAACCGGCTGCGTGGGGATTTTGTTTTATCCTCACGCTGGTGGCCATCGTCTGCTACCGGCGCGAGGCGCGCACGGACACCCTGTTGCGCCATTCCGCCTTTCCCGTGATTACGGCGTTGTTCTTCCTGGTCGTAGGCTTCTGTCGTTATGCGGCAGTGGCCGAACAGCAGCAGCGGCAATGGGCGGCGGAGGGACAGCCTGTGATGCACGGCAATCCGGATGAGTTCGATTTCGCGCGGTGGTGCTGGGTGACGGGACGCAGCCCTCAGTACCGTCCTGAGGCACCATCCCCGGGAGGGCTGCGTGGCTGGGGCTTGGATGTGAGGAAGCGTCTCGTAGAACGTCTTGCGGCATTGGATATGGAAGGCCAGACGATGGCCATCGTGACAGCGATGACGCTGGGCGACCGCACGCTGCTGCAACGCGACACGCGCGACCTCTATTCGCGTGTAGGAGCCAGCCATCTGTTGGCACTTTCGGGCTTGCATCTCGGCATCATTGTGGGACTCTTCCTCACTTGGATGAACGGTCGCCTGCTCCTGTCGCGATGGCGCCGCCCCGTGGGGGTGCTGGTCTTGCTGTTTATCTGGACCTATACCTTCGTGGCGGGCATGCCCACATCTCTGCTGCGTGCCGCCTTGATGACGTCCGTCTTCGTTGTGGCCAGCCTCCTGCAGCGCTACGGCTCCCCGCTGCAACATCTGCTGCTCACGGCCATCGTGATGATGCTGTGGCGCCCGATGGCGGTCTTTGATGTCGGGGCACAACTATCTTTCTTGGCGGTGGCAGGCATCCTGCTGTTCTATCGACCGCTGTATATGTGGTTCTTCGACCGTTGGCGCTATCAGATCTTCTGGCTGGAACGTTACTATCTGATGTGGCCTTTCACGACGCTCGCCGTGTCGCTCTGTGCCCAGGTGCTGACGTTGCCGCTGGTGGCGTATTACTTCCATCAGATTCCCACCTATGGCACCCTGCTCAGCATCGTCCTGATACCGCTGACGACGCTGTTCCTCATGGCCTCGTTGTTGCTAATCATCTTGTCGTGGCTGTGGCCGTTGGCGGCCACGTGGCTGTCCGTAGGGGTGTCGTGGCTGCTGGCCGTGCAGCTGTGGCTGATGACGGCGGTATCGCGTTGGCCCGGGGCTGTCATCCCCGACTTCTGGAGCCGTAAGGCTACGCCGCAGGTGGTGGTCTATCACAACCGCCGTTGTCCGGCATTGCACCTCATCGCTTCGCCCTCGCAGAGCTGGCTGCTGACACCGCAGCCTGATTCCTTGGCGGCGGGGATGTATTATATCCGTCGGGACTTCTGGCTGCGCCGACTCACTGCAGAGCCCGTAGTGCTCAACATACAGGGCGTTGCGCTCAGCAATGGTTTCAAGGCGGTGATGGTGAACAGCAACCCTGTACGCCGCAGCGCGGCTCCAACGCTTGTTGATGTCCTGTGGCTGACGCGGGGCTTCCGAGGCGGACGCTTAGTGAATCTTCCACAATGCTATGCCCCGCGTCTGCTGGTGTTGGATGCCAGCTTGGCCGAATGGCAACGTGAGGCGTTGGCGAAAGAAGCTGAAAGAGTAGGGTGGGCTGTCTATGATGTGGCTGCGCAGGGAGCGCTGCGCCTCAAACTAGAACAACAGGATTCCCACAAGGGCGCAGAAGAGGAGTGTGCGGATGGGGCTGAGCTTATACACCTGACAGGCGATAAGGGTGCCTACGAAGATGGACACGCTGATCCAGAACTGCCAAGGAGAGTCCGAGGGTGTGGAGAAGTTCTCGGGCGTCATCAGCAGTAGGCAGGCGGCAGCCAGCAAGCCAACAACCGCAGGGCGCAGCCCCATGAAGACATGCTCCACAGCGGGGTGATGTTTGAACTGCATCAGGAACTTCGAGATGAGGAGCATCAGGATGAATGACGGCAGCACGACCGCGAACGTGGCGGTGGCGGAACCGAGGATGCCCATCCATTCGGCACCGCCAGCATTGACGACAGCGGTGTAGCCCACATACGTGGCGGAGTTGATGCCGATGGGGCCGGGTGTCATCTGCGAGACGGCCACGATGTCCGTGAACTCGCCCATCGTCATCCAATGGTGGTTCGTGACGACCTCGCCTTGAATCATCGAGATCATCGCATATCCACCGCCGAAGCCGAAGAGGCCGATGAGGAAGAAGGTATAGAAGAGCTGGAAGAATATCATAGTAAGACCCCCACCTCACTCCCCCTCAAAGGGGGAGAGTGGATTGTATTTTAGAATTTGGATTTTATAGGGTTTAAACATTAGAGCTAAGAAGTCATACAGAAGAATAGTCAATCCTTGGACAGTGACTGTTCTCCCCCTTGAGGGGGAGCGGAGAGGGGGTCTTGGTCTAACAATTTGCCATACAGGTACCCACCGAGTCCGGCGGCGACGATGACCCAGATGGGAGAGACGCCGAACATCCAGATGAAGAAGGCTCCGAGGACGGGAATCCAGATATTATAACGATTGATCTTAGCGCTTTTGGCCATCTTGAACGTCGGGGCAGCGATGAGGGCTACGACACAGGGACGTATGCCTCGGAAGGCGCGTGCCACCCACACATTGTCCTGAAACTGACGGAAGAAGAGGGCGATGGCGAGGATGATGAGGAACGAGGGCAGGATGCACCCGAGAGTCGCCATCAGCGCGCCCCATGTGCCACGAATCTTATAGCCGATGAAGATGGCGATGTTCACGGCGAAGATGCCCGGGCACGACTGCGCCACCGCCATCAGGTCCAACAGCTCCTCGCGGCTAATCCAATGCCTCTCCTCCACCACCTTCGCCTCAATCAGCGGTATCATGGCGTAGCCGCCACCAATGGTGAAGAGGCCGATATGGAAGAAGGTCTTAAATAAAGACCCACCCCCCAGCCCCTCCCTTGTAGGGAGGGGAGTAGTCACCTCAAACTGCTGGTTATCTTGCAAATCTTTCATTTAGAAGTCAATTACTCAAAAGTAATCACTCTCCCCCTACAAGGGGGAGCGGGGAGGGGGTCTTCTGTTCACACCACTTCCTTGCATTCACGAAGGCTTCGAGCCAGGGGGTGACGTCGTCCATGCGGCGGTCGGCGGGATAGTAGGCGCACTGCCAGGGGAAGATGGCGCGCTCCAGGTGAGGCATCATCGCCAGATGACGACCGTCCGCCGAGCAGAGGCCGGCCACGCTGTAGTCGGAGCCGTTGGGGTTGCCGGGGTATTGGTCGTAGCTGTACTTCGCCACCACATGGTACGCGCTCTCGGGCTGCGGCAGATGGAACTTACCCTCGCCGTGGGCCACCCAGATGCCCAGCTTCGAGCCGGCCAGCGAGCCAAGCATCACGCTGTTGTTCTGGGGGATGGTGAGGCCGAGGAAGGCGGACTCGAACTTATGCGAGGTATTGTGGAGCATAGCGGCCCCCCTTACGGCCCCCGAGGGGGCTTCTATTGTTTTGCTATTAGAGGACTTTCCATCCGTGTCCCCCTCGGGGGACGACAGGGGGGCCACTTCAAGAAGACCCAATTCCACCATCAGCTGGCAACCGTTGCAGATGCCGAGCGAGAGGGTGTCGGGACGGGCATAGAAGCGGTCGAGGGCTGCCTTGGCCTTCGGGTTGTAGAGGAAGGCACCAGCCCAGCCCTTGGCGGAGCCGAGGACGTCGCTGTTTGAGAAGCCGCCGCAGAAGACAATCATCTGTACTTCGTCCAGCGTCTCGCGACCCGTGATGAGGTCGGTCATCATCACATCCTTCACGTCGAAGCCAGCGAGATAGAGGCTGTAAGCCATCTCACGCTCACCATTCGTGCCTTTCTCGCGGATGATGGCCGCCTTGGGCCTCTTCTCGCATGCCGCAGGCATGCGAGAAGAGCCCATCTTCCACTCCAGCGGCTGGTTCTTATAATTCTTATAGCGCTCCTCGGCGCAGCCGTTCATGCTCTGCTTGGTATCGAGCTGATAGGATGTGTGGTACCAGATGTCGCGCAGGGCGTCGATGTCGAGGGTCTCCTCGTAGTCGCCTTTGCGGATGCGCAGCGAACGCTCCTTGGCGGGAACACCTATATATATGTAGCCCACGCCAGCTTCGTCCATCAGCTTCTTGAACTCTTCCTCGTGCTTTGTGCTCACCTGTACGACCACGCCCGGGTTCTCGGCGAAGAGGATCTTCGTGAGGTCTTCGCAGGCGAAGTTGTTGAGGTTGACCTTCAGTCCGCCCTTCGTGTTGGCGAAGCACATCTCCAGGAGGGTCGTGATGAGACCGCCGGCGCTGATGTCGTGACCTGCCAGCAGCAAGCCTTTCTGCACGCACTCCTGCACCGTGTTGAACGCATCGCGGAAGTATTCGGGATTCGTGCATGTGGGGACATCGGAGCCCACCTTGCCTTTGCTCTGGGCATAGGCGCTGCCGCCGAGGCGCAGCTCGTCAAACGAGAAGTCGATATGGTAGAGGGCGCTCTTGGGCTCGTCGGCAATGACGGGGCTCACGACCTTGCGCACATCGCTGACCTCACCGCCTGAGCTGACGATGACGGTGCCCGGCGCGATGACCTTCGTGCCATCGGGGTATTTCTGCGTCATCGAGAGGCTGTCCTTGCCTGTCGGCACATTGATTTCCAGGGCGCAGCAGAACTCCGAGAGCGCCTCCACAGCCTTGTACAGACGCGCATCCTCACCCTTCTGTGAGCGGCACGGCCACATCCAGTTGGCACTGAGGCTGACGCTGTCGAGACCTTCCGCCAGCGGAGCCCATACGATATTCGTCAGGCTCTCAGCCACAGAGAGGACAGAGCCCGCAGCGGGATCAGCGAGACCCGCCTGCGGCGCATGACCGAGGGCGGTGGCGATACCCTTCTGTCCTTTGTAGTCGAGGGCTACGACACCGCAGTCCGAGAGCGGCAGCTGCAGCTCACCCTGACATTGCTGGCGCGCCACCTTACCCGTCACGGAGCGATCCACCTTATTCGTCAACCAGTCCTTGCAGGCCACCGCCTCGAGCGAAAGGACGGCAGTGATGTCTCGGCTGACCGCAGCGCGGTCCACCGAGACATCACTGTACGTTCTTTTCACTGTCTCGTCCACCATCACCGTCTTGGGTGAGTGGCCGAACATCTGGGCTACGTCGAGGTCGAAGGGACGGACACCGTCGCCCTGCTCGAAGGCGAAGTGGGCGTCGCCCGTAGTTTCGCCGACGACATACAGCGGAGCGCGCTCGCGCTCGGCAATCTTGCGTACGTGGTCGATGTGTTCTTCCTGAATCAGCAGGCCCATGCGCTCCTGGCTCTCGTTGGCGATGATCTCCTTGCTGGAGAGCGTCGGGTCGCCGATGGGCAGCTTGGTCATATCGATGAGGCCGCCGCACTCCTCCACCAGCTCGCTCAGGCAGTTCACATGACCTGCCGAACCGTGGTCGTGAATCGAGACGACGGGGTTGACATCCTCTTCGCATAGCGAACGCACCAGGTTGTAGGCGCGTTTCTGCATCTCGGGGTTGGCACGCTGCACAGCGTTCAGCTCGATGCCGCTGCTGTAGCGACCCGTATCCACGCTGCTCACGGAGCCGCCGCCGAGGCCGATGCGGTAGTTGTCACCACCCACGACGACAATCTTGTTGCCCTTCTCGGGTGTGCCCTTCAGGCAGTCGCGCTTCGTGCCGTAGCCCACGCCGCCTGCCAGCATGATGACCTTGTCGTAGCCATACTGCTCGCCGTTCTCCTCATGCTCGAAGGTGAGCACCGAGCCCGTGATCAGCGGCTGGCCGAACTTATTACCGAAGTCGCTGGCACCGTTCGAAGCCTTGATCAGGATCTGTTCCGGCGTCTGATAGAGCCACTTGCGTGGCGCGGCCGACCTCGGGTACGAGGTCATATACACCGCCGTGCCGGCGATGGGCCAGGAGCCTACGCCGCCACCCATGCGGTCGCGGATCTCGCCGCCGGTTCCTGTGCTGGCGCCGTTGAAGGGCTCCACGGTCGTGGGGAAGTTGTGCGTCTCGGCTTTGATGCTGATGACACTCTCGATCGGCTTCACGCGGAACCAGTCGCTGGTGGCGTGGTCGGCGGGTGCGAACTGCTCCACGACGGGGCCTTCGGCAAACGCCACATTATCTTTATACGCGGAGATGATCTTATGCGGGTTCTCCTGGGTCGTGCGCTTAATCATCGCAAACAGGCTGCTGGGCATCTCCTGACCGTCGATGATGAACGTGCCGCCGAAGATCTTGTGGCGGCAGTGCTCGCTGTTGATCTGTGCGAAGCCGAAGACCTCGCTGTCCGTCAGCTTGCGGCCCAGCTGCCCTTCCACCTGGTGCAGGTACTCGATTTCCTCGGGTGACAGCGCTAAGCCCTCCTGCTCGTTGTACTCCTCCAAGTTCTCGATGTGCTGGATGGGAGCGGGCTGGATGTTGACCGTGAAGATGTCCTGGTTCAGACCGTTGTAGAGGCGCTGCAGCATCGGGTCGTGCTCCGCCTCGGCGTTGGCCACGGGGAAATATTCCTCTATGCGCTGGATGCCCTCGATGGCCATGTTCTGCGTGATCTCCACGGCATTCGTGCTCCACGGCGTGATCATCTCGCGGCGGGGACCTACGAAGGTGCCGTCGAGCGCGGTGGCGTCAATGAGCGTGGCTTCGCCATAGAGCCAGCATAGTTTCTGGATTTCTTCAGGAGTTAACTGATGGTTCGCCTGTGTGGCGATGATGGACTGTTCCTTGGTGCGGAAGAAGAAAATGGCCATGAGTATGATGTAAGATGTTGATTTCGCGTGCAAAGATAGCGCAAATAAGTGGATTAATTACCATCAAAAGAGCCTTTTTATCTATTAAAATAGAAAAAAACTCTCAAAAAAGTTGTAACCTATCTTAAGAAACCTTACTTTTGCGCCAACAATGCATATTATTCATTAAATCTCTTTAGTCCATGAACAAAAAGATTCTATTCCTTGTAGCGGCCTTCGCGCTCGTTGCAACAAGCGCCAAAGCACAGGACGACAAGTACCTTTTCAATCACCTCGGCGCTGGCATCTCCTTGGGTACTGACGGTATCGGTGTTGAAGTAGCTACTCCCTGCACCCCCTATTTAGGCATCCGCGCAGGTATCAGCTTTATCCCCAAGATTTCAGTAAACGACATCAAATTCGACTATTCACGTCACGGAAATGATGGCTCAGGTAAAATCGATGCATCTTTCAAGAAGATCGACGGTAAGTTGCTGTTCGACGTTTATCCCTTTGCCCTGAAGAATTCATTCCATGTGACAGCAGGTTTCTTCGCCGGTAACAATGTGCTCGCCACAGCTAAGATTTGGGAAGACCCGGCCGTGCCTTTCGATGGCTATGTTGTTCCTGAGACGGACAATCCTAACAACTTTGTTGTCGAGGCTGGCCCCTCAAGCGCTGCCCGCAAGAGCATCAAGGCACGCATCAAGTACTGGGCGGTGAAGCCTTACATCGGCATCGGTTTCGGTCGTATGTTCCGCACCCCGGATGATTCACGCATTGGCGTGAGCTGCGATCTGGGTGTACAGTTCCATGGAACACCCAAAGTGCAGGCTTACACATGGGAAGGTAAGAAGTACCTGGATGTCACGGCTGGCGATGTCAAGAGCCTCTTGGAGGGTAACGAATCCACCATTGATGACGTGTTCAAAATCAAGGATGCGATTATTGTCTATCCCGTGCTGAATGTGCGCATCACAGGTCGTATCTTCTAATTAGCATTTGTTAAACCTCAAAACATTATTAATTATGAAAATCCAGAAAATCTTTTGGGCCTTGACGGTGGCTGCGCTGCCTCTTGGCTTTGCTGCCTGCAGCGATGATGAAGATGAAGACGGTGGTGGCACTGTCACCAATACTGTACAGCTCGATCCCGGTGCCAACAAGGCTGTTGAAGGTCAGTATGTTACTACACAAGACGGTCCCAAGGTGAACGTCAATTCCACCAACACCATCACGGTGGCTGTCCCCAAGAAGCCCAGAAAGATGATGTTGTCTCTCACTCGTGCAGAGGAAGAGGAAAAGGTAGAGTATGAGTATGTTGTTGGTTCCTATGTCAAGAACGGCGACGTCTATACCATCACCGTTGGCGGTGCGTTATGGGGTACCGTGACCATCTCTCCTAAGGGGGACGGCAAGTATGACATTACCATTGCTCCTCAGGGTGAAGAGCCTATCCAAGCTGAGGCTGTCAAGGCTCAACCTGTAGCTTCCGGCGAGACGACCGATAACCTCTGCCGCACTTGGAAGCCCTTTGAGGTCCGCATCGAAGTGCTCAAGCCCGGAGCCAGCTCTTGGATCGGTAAGAAGGCCAGCCCCGACTTCGAGGATGTCAAGAAGAAGGTCGAGGAAGAAGGCTGCGACGTGGACGATGACTTCGGCAATGGCTATGAGCTCGAGCGCGTCAGCTTCGACAATGCCGGCGGCTTCACCATCGGTTTCAATCAGGCCAAGAACCCCGATGCCAAGCCTTATGTAGGTACTTGGTACTGGCGTGACCAGGCTGCTGGTGCCCTCCACTACAAGTGGAATGACAAGGATATGGGTAACTCCTACTTGACGGGCGAAGCACAGGTGGTGTTCAAGACCGTTGATAACACTCCCGAGTGCTGGCTCAACCTTGACTCCGAAATTGAGAGCAACAACAACAAGGGCAAATACCTTGTGAAGCTCAAAGTCGGCATGCACGAGTTCAAGTAAGCAAACGCTTCACACCTTCTAAACAAAGCGCCCCTTCCGCATCGCGGAAGGGGCGCTTACTTAATTCATGCTCGCAGGAGCCACAAGGCAAAGAACTGGTCATAGACCACGTATGCGCCTTGTTCCTGCGTGATAAAGTCCTTTTCCAACAAGGCTTTGGCGGCAGACATCACACTGCTGGCAGACCATAGCCTGTATTTCTTGATGAAAGCGCCACCGGTAATGTTCTTGGCCTGCCCCTCTGCGGTAATCGCACGGAACAAAGTGCGCTGACGCTCAGACATCTGACTGAGTTGCGTCTCATAGTTCTCAGCATACAGGTCAAGCAGGTAGTTGATGGCTTCGTCCACCATATCGACCGTACAACATTCCTGGGCCGCCGTACGCATAAAAAGGACATTCATGACACGCTGTAGGCATGAGGTTACGCCATGAAAACGCGAATATACGTTAGTGACGACCTCCGGTTCGACGTCCTTCCCATATTCATGAAACTTCTGAATGGCAAACTCAGAATACTTCTCCAACGAAATGGGGGCAAGCCCCATCGTGATGACAGACTGGTAGAAGGGACGAGAAGGCGACGTAAATATCTCGCTCATCAGATGGCGTTTAGACCCTGCGAAAAGGAACGTGGTCTGGCGGCATCGCTGCACATAGGTTCGCAGGGCCGCTTCGATATTCTGGCCATCAGTGTATTGAGTAACCTGCTGAAATTCATCGATGGCTATAATGCAAGGTTTCTCCGCACTTTCAAGGTATTGGAATATCTCATCGAGTGTGACTGCGGGATTGTCCACTTGTCCCATTCCAATGCCCCACACAGGATTGCCGTTGATGTCAAACGACATCTCTGCCTGCAAGGATTTCAGCGTACTCACGAAACGCTCCCACACTTTCCGTCCCCGTGGCTTCAGCTCATCCATGATGGCCTTGCCGAACACATTGACGAAATCCCGTAAGGAGTTGGTGGCATAGATGTCAATGAGGAACGTATAATAATGCTCCCTAATCTCGGGCTGAGCGAAGCAATGACGTATCAAGTCGGTCTTTCCCAGTCGGCGGGGAGATATCAGTGCCAGGTTATTCTCATTGATAAGCAATGATACAATATCACTGGTTTCACGGACACGATCACAGAAGTATTCGCTTCCGGCATAGCCCTTGGTCACAAAAGGATTATTTCTTGACATCACGTGTAGGATAATATGAATGGATATTCTTTTTGGCGGCAAAGGTAAGTGTTTCTTTTTGAACGAACAAGAAATTTATCATAAATATGATAATCGAATTTATGATAATTGTTTTTACGTATCATAGAATACACGGAAAAGAGTTACAGATTCAAGTGGAGCCTAATTCCTGCACATCAAACAGGCTAATCAGTCAGCATCTGTAAGTTCATCATTCCGCTTTTTTCTATGCCTCTCATGTTTTTCTGTGCAAAATCTTTTGTGCGAAAGGAACAAATCGCTACTTTTGTGGCGTGATTCTCTCAACAGCGGGAATTGTAAGACATCTTCCAAAAGAAGGCAACTTAGTATTAACCCTTATAAACAAATTGAGCAAATGAAAAGGTTATTTTTTACAATGGTAGTCATGATGGGAATCTTGTGTGTCGGCTGCAGTAAAGAGGATGAAGACGCTAAATCAGCAAATATTAGTAGCAGTGATCCAGAGGGAACGGTGGTCGTGAACATGCGTAACGATGGTGAAAATTGGATTGATATAGGGATTGGCAATGAGATTCGAATCAATTCGGCTAACAATTTTGAGGGTAGATATTCGGGCCAGCAGCAATTCGTGTCTGTAGGTAAGGTCAGCGGCTTGAGCGCCATCAAATCTATTCCTTCCACGGGCTGGGCATCGACAGTGGGTGTTGTCCCGGGAACTGGCTATTTAGCTTATGATAGTTGGGGGCATGAGGTGGCTCGGATATATGTGGTTGAACAAATGGAAGGCGTTTCGGGCGGAATCATAGGTGCAACGATAAAATACCATCATCCCATAGAAACGGCTATTCAACTTGAGAACACGAGTATCGAGATTGGTGGTGGAGCATATCGTTGGGGCAGCTATCAAGGCGAAGAGTTCACGGTCAGCCTTAAGGCTCCGACTAGTTACGAGGTTGAAAGCAAACCTAATTGGATTGGAAGCGTTGAATGCTACACACGCTATGTAAAACTGTGGACTGAATATAATGGTTCTGGTTCACCTCGCACTGGTAATATAGTACTTAAGAACAGCATGAATTCTGTTACTCTATCAGTTACACAATTGCCAGCATCGGATAACATCTACTAAGTCACTCTGAAATAGTTCCATAACTACAGCAGGCTGCATCATGCGATGTAGCCTGCTGTAGTTTTAGGGAATGCGATGCTGTAGGCTTTGTCGAGGGCGCGGATATCGATGCGGTAGAAGCTGATGCCGAGGCAGCAAATACAAGTACTTCCGTACATTCTTTCTTAGCCTCTTCTTTATTACTTTCATTTTTGTTCTTTTTTCTTTCATTTTTCTTCTCCTTTCGTTCTTAAAACAAGGAAATACGCGGACATGAAATCACGGAAAGCACGGAAATTTTTAGGGAAACAAATGTGCAGCAAGTCATGTTGTGGAAATAAATGTGCATAATAATCATAATCTGCTTCATAAATACGAATAATATTATTTATGCTTATTTGTGAGATAAATTATTCACATTATGCACATTAGTTTCTTAGATACATTGTCTTGTATTGTAAAATTTTCGCGTCAGGGCGGTCAAAGTGGTCAAAGTGGTCAAAATGTCAAAATCAATTCGGGACTCGGTCATTTGCTCACTATAATATATAAATTTTATTTATATAATATAGTGGCCGATTTTGACAATGCAAAACCGATTTTGACCAAATGACCACTTTGACCACTTTGACCACAACTTGTACTTCCCTAGAAAAAGTTGCCCAATCATTCGTGAACCGCAATGGGAATGTTGTATCTTTGCTGTCGCGAATGAGGGATGCGCCTCGGCATCGAGCAAGCTCGTGCACTCGGCTTTCACCTCATTTGCACTGTGAAAAACAACACACCAAGCATCGAAGCGCGATACAGTTAGCTGCAAACGCAAATGCACATAGGTGTAGCCCCACCCCCGACCCCTCCCCTGTTAGGGAGGGGCCCTGCGGCGGGAAGCCTT
>CAMKTN010000010.1 GCA_946415705.1 uncultured Prevotellaceae bacterium | reverse complement strand
ACCTCGCCGACCAGGCTATCTGGCCGCGCATCAGCACCGACCTGCCCGAGTTCGCTGAGGCAGAGAAGGCTGTCGATGCCGAGCTCACGCGCCTCCTCAACATCAAGGGTAAGCGCTCCGTAGATAGCATCCACAAGGAGCTCGGCCACATCATGTGGGAGTACGTCGGCATGGGCCGTACCGCCGAGGGTCTGAAGACCGGTATCAAGAAGATGAAGGAACTGCAGAAGGAGTTCGACACCAACCTCTTCGTGCCCGGCTCTAAGGAAGGCCTCAACGTGGAACTCGACAAGGCTGTCCACCTCCGCGACTTCTTCACCATGGGCGAGCTCGTGGCTCACGACGCCCTCAGCCGCAACGAGTCCTGTGGCGGTCACTTCCGCGAGGAGTACCAGACCGAGGAGGGCGAAGCCAAGCGCGACGACGAGAACTTCTTCTACGTAGGCTGCTGGGAGTATCAGGGTGCCGACAAGGACCCCGAACTCATCAAGGAGCCTCTGGAGTACGAAGCAATCAAGGTACAGACACGTAACTATAAAAATTAGTTGACGAGTTAACGAGTTGACGAGTTAACAAGTTGGTTCTTTTATGAGTTGACAAGTTGATAAGTTGACGAGTTAACGAGTTAATACAAACATATTTATCATTTTCAAGTAAACAGTTAACGAGAATGCAAAGCCATCAGGATTTGATTGTTTGGAAGAAGAGCATGGAACATGTAACCAATATTTATATGGTTACGCGTGACTACCCGAAAGAGGAATTTTTCGGAATCGTCTCTCAGATGCGCCGTGCTGCAGTTTCCATACCTTCTAATATCGCTGAGGGCTATGGCAGACTCTATGGAAAAGAGACAGCGAAATTTCTGAGTAATGCGAGAGGCTCTGCCTCTGAACTGGAGACGCAGATTATTATCTCGCGCAATCTTGGCTTTGCTGCTGATGACAAGTTGGTAGAATTACAAAACCAGATTGTTGAAATTTTGAGGATGCTCTCAGCACTCATTAAGACATTAATGTAATTGCTTTTCCTCTGCTTGAGTAACAACTTGTCAACTCGTCAACTTGTTTACTTGTCAACTAAAAAACAATTATGGCAAAAAATATTTCCGTTACAATCAAGTTCTGGAAACAGAACGGCCCGAAGGAGAAGGGCCACTTCGACACACATGAGTTGAAGAATATTCCCGACGACACCTCCTTCCTCGAGGCCCTCGACATCATGAACGAGGAACTCATCGAGGCCGGCAAGGAGCCTTTCGTCTTCGACCACGACTGCCGCGAGGGCATCTGCGGTATGTGCTCCCTGTACATCAACGGCACGCCCCACGGCAAGACCGAGCGCGGCGCCACCACCTGCCAGCTCTACATGCGTCGCTTCAAGGACGGCGAGACCATCACCGTGGAGCCCTGGCGCTCAGCCGGCTTCCCTGTCATCAAGGACTGCATGGTCGATCGCTCCGCCTTCGACAAGATCATCCAGGCTGGCGGCTACACCACCATCCGCACAGGTCAGGCACAGGACGCCAACGCCATCCTCATCCCCAAGCAGGATGCCGACGAGGCTATGGACTGCGCCAGCTGCATCGGCTGCGGTGCCTGCGTAGCAGCTTGTAAGAACGGCTCTGCCATGCTCTTCGTGAGCTCCAAGGTTTCCCAGCTCGCTCTCCTGCCCCAGGGCCGTCCTGAGGCTGCCAAGCGCGCCAAGGCCATGGTGGCTAAGATGGACGAGCTCGGCTTCGGCAACTGCACCAACACCCGCGCTTGCGAGGCTGTGTGCCCGAAGAACGAGACCATCGCCAACATTGCACGCCTGAACCGCGAGTTCATCAAGGCCAAGCTGGCCGACTAAAGTCAAGCAAGGTCAATAAGGTTGTGAGGTCATGAGGTCTTCTAGCCTCAGACTCACAACCTTTTTTCCTCACACTACTTCTATACCTATATATAATATACAAAGACAGATGACTATGCAAGCAACCTCAGAAAGAGTGCAGATCACTCTGCCGAATACGGATTTAAGCCTCCTGCGCACTATCTCCCGACGAATGGGATGGTCTGTGCATGTGCCACGCAAGAGTGGTATCGAAAAGGGATTGGAGGATATTCGCAAAGGTAATGTGTTTCATGCCAAGGACTCAGAAGACCTAATCAAGCAAATTCTGGGCTGACGCTATGTATGAAGTCATCTATACCGGGCAGTTCAGGAAATCCCTGAAGGTGTGTGTGCGTCGCGGATTGGATGTGCGCGCATTCACTACCGTCCTTGATATTCTTCAAGAGAAAGGCGAATTGCCACTCCAATACCATCCTCATAAGCTTCAAGGGAAATACCGAGGCTGTTGGGAGTGCCATATTCAACCAGATTGGCTGCTCATATGGCAACAAGACGATTATCAACTCCGGTTGATTCTCGTAGATACAGGTACACATTCGGATTTATTTTAAAGTATAACATTTGCCCCCTACTTCTCCCCGCCAAAGCCTCCTGTGCATTTTGGCGGGGAGATGTTATGTTGAAGTGTCATCGTCATGGTCCCATACTTCATGGAATGTAGTGAATCAGCCAAATGTCCACATTTTATTACCCGGAAAATAAGGGTTTGTTGATTGAATCATCATGATGATACAATTAAACTATCATGATGATGCAATTGAACTATCATGATGAAGCAATTGAATTGTCATGATAAAACAAGGGATATAGTACAGAGTTTTGGATGAAAGATACTGCTCAATGGCGTCAAGAAATACAGTGTCTGTTGTAATCGAGTAGGAGGTCAACGCTAATCATAGGCGTCTATCTTCTACTTTCACGTTTTCAGACCTGTCAAACCACCGTACATGTGGCTCCGCATACGGCGGTTCCTATTTTGGATTCCTTCCGAGGTACGAATCCATCAGGCCAGGTGTTTGCCAACGGCGTCCTTCAGATTCCACCTCGCGATGGGCGCCCTTGCCTTGCACCGTTCGATTCCGGTTATTGGGGCTTGCTCGGGACTTGTGCCCATTAGCTGATACTCATGCTGAGCGTACAAAAAAACCGTCCGAAAACTAATCAATGGCTTTCGGACGGTGTGTGTGTGTTTATCAAAAACCATAGTATTTGGTGAGGAAGTAGGTTCTCTCCCAATCAACAATTTTTCTCTGGGATTCTTTTTCGGGATGGATATTGGTCTCGTCAAGCACCATGACGTGTTTGTCTTTCAGGTCGTAGAGCGGCCACACTTTTGCTTTGCCATCGGGAGCCTGCTCTGCCGTGAGCGATGGATTGCCAGTTTTGGCGAACTGTACCCACATTTTGCGCATGGTCTTTGAGAAGGTTTCGTCGAATTCTCTTCCTGTGTCTTTGTCAAGATCAGGATGCTTGAATAAGGATGCCAGTTCTACGCCATGTCCACTCTTCATCATCGGAACCGAGGATTCGACCGTAAAGTAATAGGTGTACGACTTGCCTCCTGCCATGGTTTGGTTTTCTGCCAGTCTGATGCACGGCGCATTGAACATCAGCTGGCTAAGCAGGCGTGTATGCCGTTCCCAGTTTTCGCCCTTTACATCCTTGATGTAGCTTTCAGCCAATTCTTTTTCTTTGTCTGTCAGCGGGGCAAGTTTCTTTGCCTCGCGGTCGGTGGCCCACTCCATGAATGGCTCTGGTCCGCCCATGGCGACTAAGAAGAAGTTCATCTCGTCCTTGTTGCAGCCCTGCAGGAAGGTTACATCCTTTGTTGCACCGTTGGCGATAGCCTCCCAGGGATCCAAAGGCAGCAGGCTGCCGTCTCTTTCGGGAGCGATGCGCAGGGGTAGCACCTCTGTGGCTGTGCTCACGAGCGTCTCGGCATCGAGTTTCTGCAGGTCGGCTACGGTCTTGCAGCCAAGTGCCTCCATCAAATCGTCTGTACATGCTTTGGCTGCCTCTGCAGACCTTGACAGGCCGGGTGTACCGCTCGGGGAGATGACCTTGTTGAAATACTGGTGCGAGCCATTGATGAGCGAGAGATTGGTCACGCTGCCACCTCCAGCAGATTCACCCATAATGGTCACGTTGTCTGGGTCGCCCCCGAAGCCTGCAATGTTCTCATGCACCCACTTCAGTGCCATCAGCTGGTCCAATAGTCCCAGGTTTTGTGCGTCAGGGTAGTCCTTTCCGTCGGACAGATGAGACAGGTGCAGGTACCCCAGTACGCCGAGCCTGTAAGCTACGCTAACTATGATGACCTCTGGATTTTCCTCAACAAAATTATGGAAATCATACAGCAGATCCACTGTTCCGCCATAAGCGTATGCACCACCGTGTATCCATACGATGACGGGGTTCAAGCACATAAAATATAGGCGTATAGCTCAAATTTTCAATTGCTAATGGTGAGGGTGTTGCTGGAGGGGTAGAAGGTGGCGCGGTAGCGGAAGAGGGAGCGGCCGGTGGGGCCGTCGATGACGATGCCCTGGGTGTTGAGGTCATAGCGGCGACCGCAGCGGGGACATTCGGCCCGCTGGCTCTCGCGGAGGGTGAGGTTGCGGGTGATGGAGGCTTCCTCGTAGCAGTTGGCGCAGGCGATGTCGAAGCATACAACATTGGCCTGCGTGGTCAGCTGCTCGGCCATAATGGGGGTACCTACGATAAGTCCGCTGAGGCCGAGGACGAAGTTGGACTTACGCTCCAGCTCGGTGAGCTCGTGGACGTAATCCTCACGCAAGCCGGGGCTGTGGAAGACGTAGGTGTTGTTGTGGGCGGTGATGGTGCAGAACTCGCCCGGGTTGTTGAGGGAGCTGTTGAGCTGGGGTATGAGATTGGTGGCCGAGAGGGTCAGGCGAACAAGGATGTTGCTGTAGGGCTGCTCGGCTTTCTCGCAGGAGGAGAGGAGGATGGAAAGATTGAAAAATTGAAAGATTGAAAGAAGGAGGAGGAGATGGTGGGGGGAATGAGGCCTATTGGGCTTATGGGCCTTATAAGGCTTATAGGGCTTATGGGCCGAATGGGCGTTATGGGGAAAGGAAAAGTTCAATCTTTCAATTCTTCAACAGCCGGTGAGGGCTTTTTCGGCGGCATCAACTTTGTCGAAGGCAAAACCTTCGAGCACAGTATTCATGAGGGCGGCGATGTCGGCGGTGCAGAGGTTGCCGATGGATCCGGCATGGGTATGGTGGACTTCCTTGACGGGGGTGAACTGGCCAGCTTCGATGTCGAGGCCCACCTTGCGGTAGGCATCGCGGAAGGGCATGCCGTCGGCAGCGAGGCGGTTTACCTCCTCGACGGAGAACATCAGGTCGTAGCGGGGATCGTCGAGGATGTGGTCGTTGACCTGCATCTTATTGATGATATAGGTGGTCATGGTGATGCAGTCCTTGAGCTCGGCGAAGGCGGGCAGGAAGACTTCCTTGATGATCTGCAGGTCGCGGAAATAGCCGCTGGGGAGGTTGTTCATGATGAGCATGACCTGTTGGGGCAGTGCCTGCAGCTTGTTGCACTTGGCGCGCGTGAGCTCGAAGACGTCGGGGTTCTTCTTATGGGGCATAATGCTGGAGCCTGTGGTGCACTCGGCGGGGAGCTTCACGAAGGCGAAGTTCTGGGAGTTGAACAGGCAGGCGTCGAAGGCGAGCTTGGCGATGGTGCCAGCCACGGAGGCGAGGGCGAAGCTTACGTTGCGCTCCATCTTACCGCGCCCCATCTGTGCATAGACGACGTTGTAGGCCATGGAGTCGAAACCCAGGAGGTCTGTGGTCATCTGGCGGTCGA
The DNA here is from genome assembly GCA_946415705.1 of uncultured Prevotellaceae bacterium. Lineage (GTDB taxonomy): Bacteria > Bacteroidota > Bacteroidia > Bacteroidales > Bacteroidaceae > Physcousia. Next base: position 62,101 of record CAMKTN010000010.1, on the reverse strand, counting down.
GGGGGAAGCTGGAGCCGTAGCCCGCGGCGGAGCCCAGGGGATTGCGGTTGACCATCTTATAGGCTGCCTGCAGGAAGAGCATATCGTCGGTGAGGCTCTCGGCATAGGCTCCGAACCAGAGTCCGAAGCTGGATGGCATCGCCACCTGAAGGTGTGTGTAGCCGGGCATGAGCACGTTCTTATAGCGCTCGCTCTGTGCCTGCAGCTCATCGAAGAGTGTCTTCACGAGCTCCACAATGTCGCGGAGCTGGCGGCGCGTCCACAGCTTCAGATCCACGAGGACCTGATCGTTGCGTGAGCGCCCGCTGTGGATCTTCTTACCGACGTCACCGAGGCGGCGCGTGAGGAGGAGCTCCACCTCGGAGTGCACGTCCTCGACGCCCTCCTCGATTTGGAACTCGCCGGCGCGTATCTCCTTGAGGATGTTACGGAGCTCGGCGAGGAGGAGGCGGAGCTCGTCGGCAGAGAGGAGGCCGATGCTCTCGAGCATGGTGATATGGGCCATGGAGCCCATGACATCGCTTTCGGCGAGGTAGGCATCCAACTCGCGGTCGCGCCCTACGGTGAACCGCTCAATCTCGGCGGTGGGCGTCACATTCTTCTGCCAGAGTTTATTAACCATAACGATAACCTTAACCCTAACCTTAACGTTAATAAGGGATCATGGAGAGCATTTCGGCGAGTTTCTCGACGCCTTCCTGCAGGGGCTTCTTGGCCATCTGCTTGATGAAGAAGTTGAGTTCGGCACCGATGGTACATTTCATCTTGCTCTCATAGGGGGCCGTGGGTAGCACCTGAATCCACAGGTTGGCGGCGATGGGTGCGCCCTCGACCTGGAACTTCACACATTTGGGCTCGTCGCGCTCCACAATGCGGAGCGTGACGTTGCCCATGGGTGTGCCTTCGATGCTGACGGTGTCCTCGGTGAACGCCAGCTGCTGGGCCATCTGCTGAATCTGTGCGAGCTTGTCCTCGGGAACTTGCCCGGTGGCTCGCAGCTGGTCCACGACGGCCGGGTCGCTGAAGCGTTCCTTCAGGCCTTCGAGGTTGCGGAGGTCTGCGAGCTTGGCGAAGACGCTCGTCTGCGGATAATGAATCTGCTTTACGCTACTTTCAAACTTTGTCATGCGTTCCAGTGTGCAGGGTCTTTACGCCATGCGTTTAAGAGTTCCACTTCGCTTTGCTTGATGTAGCCCGTGGCGAGCGCCTCCTCGACGACAGCCTCGTAGTTGGTGAGGGTGATGAGCTCCACCTTGGCCTCCTTGAACGCCTTCTCAGCAACGGAGAATCCGTAGGTGTAAGCAGCCACCATACCAACGACCTCACAGCCGTTGAGGCGGATGGCCTCGACAGCCTTCAGGGAGCTGCCGCCCGTGGAGATGAGGTCCTCGACAACAACGACCTTCATGCCAGGCTTCAGCTCGCCCTCGATGAGGTTCTCAAGGCCGTGGTCCTTGGGTTTCGAGCGCACATAGACGAAGGGCAGTGCGAGGGCATCAGCCACCATAGCGCCCTGCGGGATGGCTCCCGTGGCAACGCCGGCGATGGCCTCCACCTCGGGGAAGCGCTCCATGATGATGCGCGCCGTCTCAAGCTTCACAAAGCTGCGCAGATCGGGGTACGAGAGCGTCTTGCGGTTGTCGCAGTAGAAGGGCGACTTCCAGCCGCTGGCCCATGTGAAGGGGTTGGTGGGCTGCAGCTTGATAGCCTTCACCTTCAACAGCTTGGACGCGAAAATCTGTTCCAGAGTTTTCATAAAGAAAGAAATTAGACGAGGAAGGTGGCGACGAGTGCCAGGATGGCGTAGAACTCAGGCAGAGCGGCGTAGATCATAGTGTTGGTCTGCACGTCGTGGCCCTGAGCCATACCCTGAATACCGGCAGCACAGATCTTACCCTGACGGATGCCAGAGAGCAGACATGCGAGACCCACGCCGATGCCGATGCCGAAGAGCAGGAAACCGTCAGTGGCGGCGCGACCTGCCATCATCATGAAAGCGATAAAGCCATAGAGACCCTGTGTAGCGGGCAGTGCGCAAAGCACCATGTAGCCAGAAGACTTTGAGGGGTCTTTCTTCAGAGCTCCTTCAGCAGCCTGACCAGCGATGGTGGTTCCGTAGCTACTGCCAATACCGGCCAGACCCAACATGAGGCCGAGACCAAGATAACCAAGTAATTGTTCCATAATTGTTAAATGTTTATTGTTTGATTGTTTAATGTTTGTTTAGTGTTTATTATTTCAGCGGTGCATAGCCAGTGCCCTTGCCCTCGTAGCCTGAGTTCTTGAAGTACTCCACGAAGTTCAGACGCAGCGGGTGCACGAAGGCCGAGATGGCCGAAAGCAGCAGGTTGAGGAGGTGGCCGATGACATAGATGAGCACGGCTCCCACAATGGCCACGCCACCGCTGGCGGCGACCATATCACCAATCTGGTTGAAGGCACTACCGAGCGCACCGCCTGCCAGGCAGAGGGCATAGAGGCGGACATAGGACAGGACATCGCCGAGCAGGCCGCTGGCCATATTGTACGTCTCGTAGAGACCGGCCAGGGGGTTGATGAGCAAGCCTTTGATCGGCGACGCTTTCATGCGCCCGATGTCGTTGAGGAAGTAGATGCCGATGGCACTGACGGCGCCGATGGCGATAATCGTCAGGCGGGTGGCGTCAGCTGACAGCGTGCCAACGAGGTATAAGGCACCCACGATGACACCGCCGATGAGCAACAGGTTCCAGGCCCATGTGCCGAGCGTGGCGGCGAGACCTTCCTTCTGCGTGTAGAGGAGGGCCTTGACCATCAGCGCTATGCACAGGTGCAGGACACCGATGAGGATGGCACTCGCCATCTGGAAGGAATAGGTGGTGCCGGGGAAGTTGCCGCCCACGAACTCATAGTAGCTGTGCAGTGGACTGCCCTCGGGGGCGTAGTCCACGAGCGAGAGTCCAAAGAAGGTGCCCAGGGCCAAGCCCACGAGTGTGGTGGCAGCTCCGAGGGTGAAGACCATATCGCCGCAGCCGTGCAGCATCTCGCCCACGATGGGTGTCTTGCGCGCCTTACCGGCCATCTCCAGCATACCGTAGAGCATGATGATGAGACCGTAGCCGGCATCGCCCATACAGATGGCGAAGAAGAGCGTGAAGAAGGGTGCCACGATGGGTGTGGGATCCCACTCGTTGTAGCTGGGGAAGCCATACATGCATGTGAGTCGCTCGAACATGCGGTTGAAGCGGTTGTTGCGCAGCTTGATAGGCACATTGTCCGTGCTCACAGGATCACGCATCTCATAGTACGCCTCCTCGCTGGACAGGAAGCCTTTGATGGCGGCTTCTTCGCGCACGGGGAACCAGCCTTCCATGACGATGACGGTGTCCATGGCTGCGCGCTGTGTCAGCAGGGTGGCCTCCTCGCGTGCGATGGCGCTGTCGATGAGCTGCTCCAAGGCGCGGATATCGCCGATGCTGTTGGCAGCGATGTTGGCGCGTTCGGCTTCGAGCTTGGCCTTCTGGCTGACGACCCCTGCGAGCTCGTCCTCCACTTCCTTCAAGGATTTCTCAGGCAGCTTCAGGCTCTGTGCGGGGATGTCCTCGTTCTCCTGACCGTCGATGTCGAAGGTGAGGAAATAGACGAACTTGTTGTCGCGGTTCACCTCGAGACCTGCATATTCAGGGAAGTTGGAGGCGAAGCGTGCGACCGATGCGATGCGGTAGTGCTCGTGAACGCCAGCCTTGTGCAGCGCTTCCATCGTCTCCTTGTTGATCTCACCCCACGGGCGAAGTGCTTCTGCATCGCGCTCCAGGGCTGCGATCTGCGGGTTCAGGGCGAGCAGCGTGTTGCCGATCTCCTGTGTCCTGCGCACCAACTGCATGGCCTTGGCAGACGCTATCGTGTCTTTCATGCCGGCATCACCCAGCGGCACCATGTCGAGGATCACACCCGAGAGTTTCTGTAGGATGTTAAGGACCTCTGTGACATCAACCTTCTGGCGGCGCAACTCGCGCAGCGTGGCCGGCTCGGCCAGCGTCTGGTCGCCGGACTTCTGGATATGCATCACACCCAAGGCCTGAAGGTCGCGCAGGAAACGTTCGTAGTCCTTGTGATAGACCAGGAACGTGAGTTTCTTCATTTTCTCAATCATGCGGTGCCTCCTTTCTTTTCGCCGTCGGGAGAACCGGCGGACGCAACGTCCTCTTCGTCCTGCTTGCGTTTCTCCTGCAGGGACTTGAGGATCTTCTGACTGGACTTGGAGAGGTTCTCCTCGTCCTCCATGAATCGCTTGATTTTTCGCACCGCTTCCTGGAAGCCCGGAATCTGCACCTTCTCGAAGAGGTTCACCTTCTGGGTGGTCTTCTTGCGTGCGTGGTCCAGCAGGCTGGTCTTGGCTTCCACGAATTCGTGCTCAACAGCTGTCTTAGCCAGGCCCTGCAAGAGGTTGATACCATCGAAGTACCATTTCGGGGCACTGAACAGACCAAAGGGCTGCACCGTGAGACGTATGTTGGCGAGAACGGGTACGCGCACACCGGCGATCTTCTTCACCTCTATCTCCACGTCCTGCAGGCTCACCAGCGACGCATCGAACTCGCCCCATAGGGCATACATCGATTCATAGCCGGCAATCTGCTCTTGCAGCTTGCGTTCGAGCGCCTCGGCCTCTTCCTTGCAGCGCTTCACCTCAAGGCGCAGGGCCGTCTCCTTATTCTTGATGATAGGGAGCGTGCGCTGTCGCATCTTGAGTTGCTTCTCAATCTGTTGGAGCGATGTCTTATTGTATTGAAATTTGATTGCCATAATTTGCACGGACTTTGTCCGTAGTTTAATGTTGAATGTTTAATGTTTAACGATTAAAGCGGTTTTCCGTAGGTCTTTAAACTTTAAACTTTAAACCTTAAACTTCGCGCAGAGCGCGAGCTACTTCCAATAGATATCGGTAAACTCCTTCTTGATGTTGACCTCTTCGAGCTTGAAGTACTTGCGGAACAGGCCCCAGGTGACGTCGAGCATCTCGGTGGTATCGACGTTGACGTCGATGGCGAGGATGGACGTGGCGTACTCCTTGGCGAAGTCGAGGCAGCGGTTGTCGTAGTCGGTGAGGTCGAAGCCGTTCTCCAGCTTGGTCTTGGCGTTGGCAGCGTCTGAGTACAGGCGGATGGCGGCGTTCATGACCTGCGAGTGATCCTTGCGGGTCTTCTTACCAGCCACGAGCTGCTTCAGACGTGACAGCGAGCGGAAGGGATCGACGATGACCTTACCCACGTCGGAGTCGCGGCGCAGGTAGAGCTGACCCTCGGTGATGTAACCCGTGTTATCGGGCACGGCATGCGTGATGTCGCCGCCGGAGAGGGTGGTCACAGCGATAATGGTGATGGAGCCGCCACCGGCCTCCTCGGGGAACTGCACGGCCTTCTCGTAGATCTTCGCCAGGTCGGAATAGAGGGAACCGGGCATAGAGTCCTTCGAGGGAATCTGGTCCATACGGTTGCTGACGATGGAGAGGGAGTCGGCATAGGAGGTCATATCGGTCAAGAGGACGAGCACCGTCTCATGCTTCTCCACAGCGAAGTACTCGGCAGCCGTCAGCGCCATATCGGGGATGAGCAGACGCTCCACAGCGGGGTCCTCGGTGGTGTTCATGAACGAGATGATACGGTCGAGCGCACCGGCCTCGGAGAAGGTGTTCTTGAAGTAGTAGTAGTCGTCGTTGGTCATACCCATACCGCCGAGAATGATCTTATCGACCTTGGCGCGCAGGGCCACCATGGCCATCACCTCGTTGAAGGGCTGGTCGGGGTCTGCGAAGAACGGGATCTTCTGACCGGAGACGAGGGTGTTGTTCAGGTCGATACCGGCGATACCGGTGGCGATGAGCTCACTGGGCTGCTTGCGGCGCACGGGGTTCACGCTGGGACCGCCAATGGGCACTTCCTTGCCTTCGATGGCGGGGCCGCCGTCGATGGGCTGTCCGTAGGCATTGAAGAAACGGCCTGCGAGCTGCTCGCTGACCTTCAGTGAGGGCGCATGGCCGAGGAAGACGACTTCGGCGTTGGTGGGGATGCCACTCGTGCCTTCGAACACCTGCAGCGTCACGTTGTCGCCCATAATCTTCACCACCTGTGCGAGCTTGCCGTCGATGGTGGCCAGTTCGTCATAGCCTACGCCTGTTGCCTTGAGCGAGCAGGTGGCCTTCGTGATCTGGCTGATCTTTGTGTATATCTTTTGAAAAGCTTGTGCCATAGTTGTTTACTTGATGAATTCTTCTATCTGCTTCTTGAAGTCGTAGTACTGCTCGCTCTTGAACTGGCTGTAGTTCCACTGCTTGCAGAGGTTGATGAGCTTGCGGAAATAGTCTGTGGCATCCTGGAACTTGTCGAACTGGAAGTTATGCTCGCAGATCTCCGTGACCAAATTCAGAATCTCCTCCTGACGCTCGATGGGTGTCACGGCATCGACCTCGTCGAAGGCATCCTGCTGGAGCACGACATAGTCGATGATCTCGGACTTCCAGAACGTCACGTGGTAATCCACAGGCACGCCGTCGTCACCGAGGATGTTGATCTGCTCGGCAATCTCCTTTCCGCGCTGCATACGGGTCTTCAGGTTCAGCACCTTGGGAATCCACTCCTCGTTGATGTGCTCCTTGATGTACTCCGCGAACTCGGGGTACTCCAGGTACTTGGAGTAGGAGTCGATGGGGTTCACAGCGGGGTAGCGCTTCTTGTCGGCGCGGTCCTGCTCAAGGGCGTAGAAGCAACGGGCCACCTTCTTGGTGTTCTCCGTGACGGGCTCCTTGAGGTTACCGCCGGCAGGCGACACCGTACCGATGAAGGTGATGCTGCCCACCTCGCCGTTGTTGAGATATACATAGCCGGCGCGACCGTAGAAGTTGGAGATCAAGGCGGAGAGATCCATGGGGAATGCATCGGGACCGGGGAGCTCCTCCATGCGGTTGGACATCTCGCGCAGTGCCTGTGCCCAACGACTGGTGGAGTCGGCCATCAGCAGCACGCGCAGACCCATCGAGCGATAGTACTCGGCCATCGTCATGGCTGTATAGACGGAAGCCTCACGCGCAGCGACAGGCATGTTCGAGGTGTTGGCGATGATGATGGTACGTTCCATCAGCTTGCGGCCCGTGTGTGGGTCTTCCAGCTCGGGGAACTCGGTGAAGATCTCCACGACCTCGTTGGCGCGCTCACCGCAGGCAGCGATGATCACGATGTCAGCCTCAGCCTGCTTGGAGATGGCGTGCTGCAGCACCGTCTTACCCGTACCGAAAGGACCGGGAATGAAGCCCGTGCCGCCCTCCACGATGGGGTTGAAGGTGTCAATGGTGCGAACGCTGGTCTCCAGGAGCTTGAAGGGACGGGGCTTCTCGCGATAGTTCGTCATAGCGAGCTTCACGGGCCAGTGCTGGATCATGTTGACATTGAGGTCCGTACCATCCTCCAGGGTGAGGGTGGCGATGGTGTCTTCCACCTTGTACTGTCCGGCCTTGGTGATGGCCTTCACCGTTGCGGTGCCCTTCATCTGGAAGGGAGCCATGATCTTCAGGGGCTGGTGGTTCTCCTCGACCTTGCCGAGCCAGTCGCTGGCTGCGACCTTGTCGCCGACCTTCACGATGGGCTCGAAGTCCCAGAGGCGCTCGCGGTCGAGCGGATCGGTGTATTCACCGCGCTTGAGGAAGACGCCCTCCATCTTGTCGAGGTCGTTCTGCAGACCGTCGAAGTTCTTGCTGAGCATGCCCGGTGCGAGCTGTACTTCCAGCATGTGGCCCGTGAACTCAGCCTTGGCGCCCACTTTGAGGCCACGTGTGCTTTCGAAGACTTGCACATAGACGTCCTGTCCGATGACCTTGATGACCTCGGCCATCAGGCGGTCGCCGCCAGTGGTGATGTAGCATATCTCTCCTTGCTGCACAGGGCCGTCCACGCTGAGGGTGACCATGTTAGAGACTACGCCACTTACTTTTCCTTGTGTCATAATATCTGTATGTATTTATTTGTAATTCTTGGTGTATGTTCCTTCTTCCTTCTTGGGCATGTAAGCCGTGAACTCTGCAGGAACGGTTGCGTGTTGCCGCAAGTTCTCTATAATCTGACTAAAGCGTTGTCTGCCCTGTTCGGGATCCAGGCGCGCCCATCGCTCCAGGATGTCGGCCTTCAGGATGTACGCGAACAGCGCGTTGATGTCGAAGGGCTCGAAGAAGGTCTCATCGTCCATCCACAGCCATTTCAGCGCATCAATGCGGCGCTCCTTCTGCACGGGGTCGCTGTCCTTGGCGATGTCCTGCAACTGCAACATCAGGTCCTTGTCCACCTCCGTGGGGTCGTAGTCATACGTGTATTGCTCCACAGCCCATCCCTGTCGCTCGCACAGCAGTGCCGTCAGCGTGTTGGCGATGTCCAGACTGAGCTCAGCCCAGCGGCGCACGAAGCCCGTGCCGTGCTGCTTCAGGTATTTCCAGTAGCGCACCATCAGGCGGTCTTCGGGGAAATAGCCAGCCTCGCTCTTGCGCTCATAGTACTCGCGCACGAAGTCGGCCATGAAAGCCGGGAAGCGGCTGTCATCCTCATAGACCTCCTCCAGGGCATCGGCGATGAGCTCCTGCAGCTCTGCCTTGTCCCAGTTACCGGCGTAGGGCAGCTCTGCGAGGTTGTTGTCGAGGAGCGTGATGAGGTTCCTGCAGTCGCCCAAGAGAAAGAACATCTCTACCTGACGACGGTCTTTCTTGTCCATATCGTCCTGCTCCAGAATCAGCTGCTGCAGCTCTTGGACAGAGGGTGCCGTCTCCAGGGAGTCCAACTTCAGGTCGGGCAGTCCGGAAAGTAAGAAATAGTAATTAGCCATACAAATCAGAAGAGCATCTCCACGAGCTGTGGACGCAGGAATGTTTTAAAGTAGGCTTCAAATTCCTCTTTGCCGAACTGCACCTTGTAGCTGCCATCGGCGGGTTGGATGACAAACAGCACATCCTGACCATTGACTTTCTCAATCTTCAGACCTTTGTCCAGCAGCGCCTTGGCATTCTTCATGAAGAAAGCCTTCAGGCCTTCGGCATCCTTGGCGTTGATGACGGCGGGTGCATCGCCCTGCCATTTTTCTGCCAGCGTGACGGCGAACTTGCCCAGGAAGTCCTTGTCGGCGGTGAGCTTTTCAACCTCTGTGCTCACGGTGCTGTTCGTCAGCACGTTGGCAATCTCGCTCTTCAGCGCGTTCAGCGCCTGAGCCGTGTACAGCTTCAGCTCGCTCTTGGTGTTCTGCTCCAGTTCGGTAGCATCTTTCTTAGCTTTCGCAGCGATGGCCTCGGCCTGTGCCTTGGCATCAGCAACAATCTTGGCAGCCTGCTCCTTGGCCTGCGCTACAATCTGCGCTGCCTCGGCCTGCCCTTTCTCAACACCTTCGCGAAGAATCTTGTCGGTGAGTTCTTGAATTTTTTCCATGTAAAAAGACGTCTTTTTATAGTTATTTTTGAGTTTTCGCGCGCAAAAGTAGTCATAATTTGCTGCATGACAAAATAAAAGGGGCAAAAGATGCCGTGTGTGAGAGGAATCTAACGCTTTTTCACAAAAAAACAAGCAGCGATCCTCACGGACCACCGCTTTACAAAATCATTTACCTTATAAACTAACTAACTAAATCTTTGCTTTTTCTATGAATGGAAAACAGTTTCGCGCTTCACAGTGCCTTTTGTTTCCTTTTTGCGGTGCAAAGGTACGGCGACTTCACGAAACAACCGCGATTTCTATGTCGCAAAACATAAAAATCACGGTTTTCCTTGACTTTTATCAAGTCTAGCCCACTTGACTGCCGGGCTTCACGTCCTTGGTGGTCGTCACCACGCTGAGGCTTTCGTCGAAATCTACGGCTGACAGGATCATGCCCTGACTCTCGATGCCCATCATCTGGCGCGGCTCGAAGTTGGCCACGAAGAGGATGCGCCTGCCGACGAGCACCGACGGGTCCTCATAGAAGGCGGCAATGCCCGAGAGGATGGTGCGGTCTGTGCCCGTGCCGTCGTCGATGGTGAACTGCAGGAGCTTCTTGCTCTTCTTCACCTTCTGGCAGTCCTTGATGAGTCCCACGCGGATGTCGAGCTTCTCGAACGTCTCGAAGCTGACGTTGGGCTTCACGGGAGCGGCCTGATAGCTGGCGGCCTCGTTCTCCTTCTTGATGCGTGCCAGGCGGTCCATCTGTGCCTGGATGGCCTCATCCTCGATCTTCTCGAAGAGCAGCTCAGGCTTCGCCAGCTGGTGGCCAGCCTTCAGCAGCGCCGTGCTGCCGAGGTTGTCCCATCCCAGCGCCTCCACATTGAGCATTCCATACAGCTTCTTCGAGGAGAAGGGCAGGAAGGGCTCGAAGGCGATGGCCAGGTTGGCGGTCAGCTGGAGGGAGATGTTGATGATGGTCTTCACGCGCTCGGGGTCGGTCTTGATGACCTTCCAGGGCTCGCTGTCGGCCAGGTATTTGTTACCGATGCGCGCCAGGTTCATGGCTTCCTTCTGCGCGTCGCGGAACTTGAAGTTGTCGAGCAAGGCTTCCACCTTGGCCTTCACGTCGGTGAACTCGGCAATCGTCTGGCGGTCGAAATCGGTGAGCTCGCCACAGGCGGGCACCACGCCGTCGTAGTATTTCTGCGTCAGCTGCAGGGCGCGGTTCACGAAGTTGCCATAGACGGCCACCAGCTCGTTGTTGTTGCGTGCCTGGAACTCAGCCCACGTGAAGTCGTTGTCCTTCGTCTCGGGTGCCGAGGCGGTGAGGGCGTAGCGCAGCACATCCTGCTTGCCGGGGAAATCTACCAGGTACTCGTGCAACCAGACAGCCCAGTTGCGGGAGGTGGAGATCTTGTCACCTTCGAGGTTCAGGAACTCGTTGGCCGGCACGTTGTCAGGCATGATATAACCGCCGTGCGCCTTCATCATCACGGGGAAGATGATGCAGTGGAACACGATGTTGTCTTTGCCGATGAAATGGACTAAACGCGTCTCCTCATCCTGCCACCAGCGCTGCCATGTGCCCCAGCGTTCGGGGTTGCTCTCGCACAGTTCCTTGGTATTGGAGATATAGCCGATGGGCGCGTCGAACCACACATAGAGTACCTTGCCCTCAGCACCTTCCACCGGCACGGGGATGCCCCAGTCCAGGTCGCGCGTCATCGCCCGCGGCTGCAGCTCCATGTCGAGCCACGACTTGCACTGGCCATAGACATTGGAGCGCCACTCCTTGTGGCCTTCGAGGATCCACTCCTTCAGCCAGCCCTCGTACTCGTTCAGCGGCAGGAACCAGTTCGTGGTGTCCTTCAGGATGAGCTTGGCACCGCTCTCCTTCGAGCGCGGGTTGATGAGCTCCGTAGGGTCAAGGTCGCGACCGCATTTCTCGCATTGGTCGCCGTTGGCCTCGTTGTGGCAGTGGGGACATTCGCCCACGATGTCGCGGTCGGTCTTGAAGGTGCCCGTCGTCTCGTCGTAGAACTGCTTCGTGGTCTTCTCGATGAGCTTGCCGTCGTCGTAGAGTTTGCGGAAGAAGTCGCTGGCGAACTGGTGGTGGGTCTTCGAGGTGGTGCGGCTATACACGTCGAAGCTGATGCCGAACTCCTCGAACGAGTCCTTGATCATCTTGTGGTAGCGATCCACCACCTGCTGCGGCGTGATGCCTTCCTTGCGGGCGCGCTGTGTCACGGGCACGCCGTGCTCGTCTGAGCCGCCGATGAACATCACGTCCTCGCCCTTCAGGCGCAGGTACCTCACGTATATGTCCGCAGGCACATACACGCCTGCCAAATGTCCGATATGCACGCCGCCATTGGCATACGGCAGCGCCGACGTCACTGTAGTGCGCTTGAAAGCCCCTTCCCGGCCTCCCCCAAGGGGGAGGGGATTGGAAGTTACTTTTGGAGATTGTTGATTATTCATATAATATTATGTTTTATGGTCTTTAGTACATTTTCAATATCGTTCAGTACCTCCTCATTGGAGAATCTAATCACTTTATATCCTAATTGATTAAGCCTTTTTGTCCGCTCCTCATCACTGATGATTTGCTCAGGGAGTTGGTGGTAACCACCATCGACCTCAACAACCAGTTTACTAGGCATACAGAAGAAATCCGCGATGTAGCAATCTATGATATGCTGCCTTCTGAAAGGAATTCCCATTTGCGATTTCTTCAAATGCTCCCACAAGACGCACTCTGCCAAGGTCGGATTACTTTTTTTTTCCTGCGCCAATTGTTTTAATAATCCATAGTAAAATGGATCAGACGTAGCATAATCGTAATCGCTCATTTTTCGTACTCGTGGATATGAAGCACTCCCCCTTGGGGGAGCAGGGAGGGGGCTTTACAGCTGGCTTTCGCTTAGGCTGAAGGTGTCGCCACGGCGCATGTCACCGGTGTTGAGTCCGAGTTTCAGCCATTTCATGCGCTGTGCGCTGGTGCCGTGGGTGAAGCTCTCGGGTTGCGAGTATCCGCGTGCTTTCTCCTGCAGGTAGTTGTCGCCGATGACCTGTGCGCACTGGATGGCTTCCTGCAGGTCGCCGTCTTCGAGTGAGCCGAAGGTCTTGCCCTCGTGGTAGCCCCACACGCCAGCGTAGAAGTCGGCCTGCAGTTCTATGCGCACGCTGACCTTGTTGGCCTGCGTCTCGCTCATCTTGGCCATCTGGCTGTGGGCGCTGTCGAGAGTGCCGAGGAGGTGCTGCACGTGGTGTCCCACCTCATGTGCGATGACGTAGGCGTAGGCGAAGTCGCCGTCGGCCCCCAGCGTCTTCTTCATGTCCGAGAAGAAGGAGAGGTCAATGTACAGCGCTTGGTCGGCCGAGCAGTAGAAGGGTCCCACCTGCGCGTTACCTGCGCCGCAGCCCGTCTGCACGCTACCCGTGTAGAGCACCATCTTGGGCGGCACATAGGTGCGGCCGAGCTGTGTCTTGAACACCTCTGTCCACACGTCTTCGGTGCTGGCGAGCACCTGTGAGGCGAAGACGGCCAGCGCCTGTTCCTCCTCGGTGAACTCACGCTCCTGCGTGGCGCTCATCTCGGTGTTAGCTCCCAGCGACTGTTGGAAGGCCTGCATGCCGGCCTCCAGCGGGTTGCCACCCGTGAAGTAGGCAAACACTACAGCAATGATTACACCCGCGATGCCGCCGATGCCGGCTTTCGCACCACCGCTCATGCGCCGACGGTCATCGACGTTAGAGCTCTGTCTTCTGCCTGATAAATCCATATAATAGAACCCCCTCCCCGCTCCCCCTTGTAGGGGGAGAGTAAAATGCTTTGAGCAATGGAGGTTATAGGGCCATTTTTAATGATTGTTGAATAATAGCGGTTCTTGAAAGGTAATCACTCCCCGCCCTGCAAGGGAGGGGCAGGGGGGAGGGTCTTCCTATTCACGGTTTGCCCTCTTCCTCTCTAAGTGGTCGAGGATGATTTTGCGCATGCGCATGCTCTTGGGGGTCACCTCCACGTACTCGTCCTCCTTGATGTATTCGAGGGCCTCTTCGAGGCTGAGGAGGGTGGCGGGGATGATGCGCACCTTCTCGTCGGAGCCGCTGGCACGCATGTTCGTGAGCTGCTTGTTCTTGGTGACGTTGATGACGAGGTCGTTCTCGTGGATGTGCTCGCCCACCACCTGACCGGCATACACCTCGGTCTGCGGTTCGATGAAGAACTTACCGCGGTCCTGCAGGTTGTTGATGGCGTAGGCGAAGGCGGTGCCGCCCTCCAGCGCGATCATGGAGCCCGACGTGCGGCGCACGATCTCGCCCTTGTAGGGCTGGTACTCCTTGTAGCGGTGTGCCATGATGGCTTCGCCCTGCGAGGCTGTCAGCACATTGGTGCGCAGGCCGATGATACCGCGCGAGGGGATGAGGAACTCGATGTTCACGCGGTCGCCCTGGCTCTCCATAGAGGTCATCTCGCCCTTGCGGCGCGTGACCATGTCTATCATCTTCGAGGCAAACTCCTCGGGCACGTTGATGGTCAGCTCCTCGATGGGCTCGCAACGCTCGCCGGCGATCTCCTTATAAATCACCTGCGGCTGTCCCACCTGCAGTTCGTAGCCCTCGCGGCGCATGGTCTCGATGAGCACGCTCAGGTGCAGCACGCCGCGGCCGCTGACAATCCAGCGGTCTGTGGCGCCCTCGGGCATCTCCACGCGCAGCGCCAGGTTCTTCTCCAGCTCCTTCTGCAAGCGCTCGTGGATATGGCGGCTCGTGCACCACTTACCCTCCTTGCCGAAGAACGGCGAGTCGTTGATGGTGAAGAGCATCGACATCGTGGGCTCATCGATGCTGATGGTGGGCAGTGCCTCGGGCTCCTCGGCATCGCAGATGGTGTCGCCGATCTCGAAGTTCGAGAGGCCTATGATGGCGCAGATGTCGCCCGAGCTGACGGCGTCGGTCTTCTGATGGCCCATGCCCGTGAAGGTGTGCAGCTCCTTGATCTTCGTGCGTTCCTTCGAGCCGTCGCGGTGTGCGATGGTGATGGCCATGCCCTCCTTCAGGGTGCCGCGGTGTACGCGTCCCACGGCGATGCGACCCGTGTAGGTGCTGTAGTCCAGCGAGGTGATGAGCATCTGCGGCGTGCCCTCCAGCTGCTCGGGGGCGGGGATGTGCTCCAGGATCTGGTCGAGCAGGTAGAAGATATTGTCCGTGGGCGTCTGCCAGTCCTCGCCCATCCAGCCCTGCTTAGCAGAGCCGTAGATGACGGGGAAGTCCAGCTGCTCCTCGGTGGCGTCGAGGTCGCACATCAGGTCGAACACCATCTCATAGACCTCCTCGGGTCGGCAGTTGGGTTTATCCACCTTGTTGATGACCACGATGGGCTTCAGTCCGATCTGCAAGGCTTTCTGCAGCACGAAGCGCGTCTGCGGCATGGGTCCTTCGAAGGCATCCACCAACAGCAGGCAGCCGTCGGCCATGTTCAGCACGCGCTCCACCTCGCCGCCGAAGTCGCTGTGACCCGGGGTGTCGATGATGTTGATTTTCGTGTCCTTGTAGTTGATGCTGACGTTCTTGGAGAGGATGGTGATGCCGCGCTCGCGCTCCAGCTCGTTGTTGTCCAGCATCAGCTCTCCCGTCTGCTGGTTCTCGCGGAACAGGTTGCCGGCCAGCAGCATCTTGTCCACGAGCGTCGTCTTGCCGTGATCGACATGGGCGATGATAGCGATATTTCTAATGTTCTGCTTCATAAGTGGGTGCAAAGGTACGCATAAAAATTAAAAGTGAAAAATGAAAGAGTGAAAAATGAAAAATGGGGGAGTGAAAAAGGTCGTAAAAGGGCCAAAACAAAAGAAAAAGAGGGGCGTAAACGAAAATAATTCGTGATTTGTAAATCGTAAATCGTAAATTATGCTTACCTTTGCGCCCGCAAATCCCGAAACACGGGTGCATTCGAGGGTGGGTGTACGACGATTGATGACGACGGCTCACCACCTGAAGGATGTAATTACAAACTTCATTCATCAAACAATTATGTACTTAGATTCCGCTAAGAAGGCCGAGCTCTTCGAGAAGTTCGGTAAGGGCACAGCCGACACAGGTAGTGCCGAGAGCCAGATCGCACTGTTCACCTACCGCATTGCTCACCTCACTGAGCACATGAAGCAGAACCGCAAGGACCACAGCACAGAGCGCGCTCTGACGGGTCTCGTAGGTAAGCGTCGTGCACTCCTCAATTACCTGAAGTCTCGCGACATCAACCGCTACCGCGCGATCGTCAAGGCTCTGGGTCTGCGTAAGTAAGAAACGCTACCCATTCCCGGCCCTCCCCTCACCCTCCCTGTGAGGGAGGGAGTGGTCACTGCTCAAGAAGTGAAATCACCAAGAGAGAAGTGTCTGGTTCATCCCATGCTTCTCTTTTGTTTTTTATTGATACCAAAACAATCATAATATAATAAAAATGGCCATGAGCAATAACAACCAGTCAAATAGTAACCGCTCCCTCCCTACAAGGGAGGGCAGGGGGTGGGTCCGCCTCCTCCCCGACCTTCTCTCCACCCTCTTCTTCGTAGCCCTCTCCTTCGCCTACTTCGCCAAGCCGGTCTCCGAAGGGCTGGTGCTGACAGGCCATGACCACAGCGGCGGTGCCGGCGCATCCTCGGAGATGGAGGCCTATCGCAAGAGCCACGACGGCGAGCGCACACGCTGGACCAACACGCTCTTCTCAGGTATGCCCACCTACCAGATGGCACCCTCCTACCCCTCCACCGAGAAGCTCGCGAAGGTCGAGAAAGTCTATAAGCTCGGATTGCCCGACTATGTCGTACTGGTGTTCATCATGCTCCTGGGCTTCTACATCCTCCTGCGCGCCTTCGACTTCAAGGCGTGGATGGCAGCCCTCGGCGCCGTCCTATGGGCCTTCTCCAGCTACTACTTTATTATAATAGGTGCAGGCCACATCTGGAAGTTCTACACGCTGGCCTACATCCCGCCCACCATCGCCGGCATGGTGCTCTGCTACCGCGGCCGCTACGGCTGGGGACTCCTCGTCACCGCCCTCTTCATGGCCCTGCAGATCCTCTCCAACCACGTACAGATGACCTACTACTTCGCCTTCGTCATCGCCCTGATGGCGCTGGCAGAGCTTTTAGCCCAACCGCGCCAGTGGCGCGAGTGGGCTAAAAGCTCGTGCGTCTTCGCCCTCGGCTGCCTCATCGGCCTCGCCATCAACGCCTCCAACCTCTTCCACACCTGGGAGTACTCCAAGGAGTCGATGCGCGGGAAGAGCGAGCTGACACAGAAGACAGCAGACCCCGCCGACCAGACCAGCAGCGGCCTGGAGCGCAGCTACATCACAGCCTGGAGCTACGGCATTGGCGAGACATGGTCGCTGCTCATCCCCAACGTCAAGGGCGGCGCCAGCCAACCCCTCACGCAGAGCAAGACGGCGATGGCCAAGGCCAACCAGACGTATATGCCCGTCTATCAGAGCCTCGGGCAGTACTGGGGCGAGCAGCCCGGCACCAGCGGACCCGTCTATGTCGGCGCCTTCGTAATGTTCCTCTTCATCCTCGGCCTCTTCATCGTCAAGGGTCCGATGAAATGGGCGCTTTTCATCGCCACCGTCCTCAGCATCACCCTCGCATGGGGTAAGAACTTCATGCCGTGGACCGACCTGTGGCTGGACTATGTCCCCATGTACGACAAGTTCCGCACCGTCGCCTCCATCCTCGTCATCGCCGAGTTCACCATCCCCCTGCTCGCGATGCTCGCACTGCGTGAGGTGGTAAAAGAGGTTGAAAGCAATTCTCAATTTTCAATTTTCAATTATCAATTCTTCATTTCCCTGGCGCTGACAGGAGGAGTATGCTTACTCTTTTACCTAGTTCCCGACGTCTTCTTCGGCAACTACGTCAGCAGTTCCGAGGCTGAGATGCTGAACAACGCCGTGCAGGCTGGCTATATCCCTGCTGAGATGTTGGCCGACATCCTGCGCAACCTGAACGATATGCGTCGCGCTGTCTTCACCGCCGATGCCGGCCGCTCGCTGCTCATCATCCTCGTGGGCTGCGCCGTGCTCCTCGCGTATTATTTTAAGAAGATCAAGGCGTGGGCGATGGTCCTTTGTCTCCTCGTGCTCTGCACCGCCGACCTGTGGGATGTCAACAAGCGCTACCTCAACGACGCCATGTTCTCCAAGCCCCAGCCCGCACAGCAGTTCTTCCAGAAGACACCCGCCGACGAGGCCATCCTGCAGGACAGCGACCTCTACTACCGCGTCGTGAACCTCGCCGTGAACACCTTCAACGACAACACCACCTCCTACTGGCACAAGAGCATCGGCGGCTACCACGCCGCCAAGCTGCGCCGCTACCAGGAGCTCATCGAAGCCCACATCCAGCCGCAGCTCGCCACCCTCTACAAAGCCGTCGCCGAGACCAACGGACGCCTCGACAGCGTCGCCGGCGACAGCCTCTTCCCCGTGCTCAATATGCTCAACACCAAGTACGCCATCCTGCCCCTGCAGGGCGGCGAGACCGTGCCCGTGCAGAACCCGTGGGCCATGGGCAACGCCTGGTTTGTCGATAACGTGTTCCTCGTCGCCAATGCCGACGAAGAGCTCTCCCTCCTCTCCTCCATCAATCCCCGCCACACCGCCGCCGTCGATGTCCGCTTCCGCGACCAACTCCCCGACGCATTGATTAGCGCCGGAGGTAGTGCAGACACGCTGACCGCTGGCAACGATGCCGACTCTAGTAAGGCAACCACTCCCTCCCTACAAGGGAGGGCCGGGGTGGGTCTTCTCCATTACGAAGCCAACGCCCTCATCTTCGAGGCCGAGACCGACCGAGAGCGCTTGGCCGTCTTCTCCGACATCTACTACCCCGGCTGGCAGTGCACCATCGACGGTGAGCCCGCCCAGATCCTGCGTGCCGACTACGTCCTGCGCGCCGTCGTCATTCCCGCCGGCAAGCATCACATTGCCTTCCGCTTCGACCCGCAGAGCCTCCACACCACCGAGGCCATCGCCAACACCGCCCTCATCGCCCTCGCCCTCCTCGCACTCGCACTCATCGGGTGGGGGGTATGGAGAAGGAAATAATCACTTTTCCATAGGGGCGGGAGCGCGCTCTTCGCATAAAAGCCCCTTCATCAGATTCTTACGCCACAATCGGCGAACGGGAATTTTCCACGGGTGAGGAGATACAAGCTATCGAAAAACACCGTATCTTTGCAGCGGAAAACAATCGATAGCGCGATGAAAGCCGTTCTTAGACTCTTTCTACTACTACTCATCACATGCATGATGTCGTGTCGGCATACCGCTGACACGGCGCATGTCTGTGATGCGCGTAGCTGCTACGAACAGGCATTGACCGCTTTTGATGATGACAGCGTGACCTGCGGTGAACGCCTGCTGCACGAAGCCATCAGCAAGGCCAACGCGGAGAACGACACGCACACGCTCTATCTGGCACAGTTGCGACTGGCGGAATCGCTGGCGTGGGGTAACAGTCAGGCTGCCCTTGACATGGCGAAGTCTGCCCTTAAGACGTATGAGCGGCACCCGGACAGCGAGCGCAACCATATCATCATATTAGATTATATAGGTACGTACGCGAGCCAGTTGGCCTTCAACACCGACGGCAGCTTCGACGAGGCCCTCGCCTATGTCCGTCGTGCCCACACCTTGGCAGTGGGCGTACAGGACACGCTGGGCACGGAACTCCTGTGCCAGACACTCACTAGCCTGGCCAACATCCATTGGGCGATGGAGGACTACCCCACGGCATTGCGCTATGCCCGCGAGGCGGAAGCCTGCACACCCGACGACCTCCTACTGGGTACGCAACAGGTGTTGGCGCGCTGCCTGGTGAGCTGCGACTCGCTGGATGCAGCCGAAGCCGTCTATCGGAAGATGCAACCCGGCGACGACCTGCAGGCCGCCTATATCGTGCAGAGCAATCTTGCTAAGCTGGCCCTGCGCCGCAATGACACCGAGGCGGCAGAGGCCACCATCGACGAGGCTTTCCAGCATGCAGAAGACCTGTATTACAAGGCTCTTCAGCAGAAGGACGACTACTACCAGGCGGCCCTGCTTCAGGAACGTGAGAACGAGCGCCTGCGCTACACTTCGGCGTTGCACCGCCGTATGCTCTGGGGCGGCCTCAGCGCGTTCGTGCTCATCGTCTGTGCCGCTGGCGTGATGATCAAACAGCGTCTGCGCAACACAGCCCTGCGCCGCCAGCAGCAGGAACAGCTCCACGTCCAGCAGTTGGCAGCACAAACCGAGCAGCTGCGACAGCGCGACGCCACCATCGACTTCCTGCAGAGTTTCATCCTCGAACGCTCTGCCGTCATCCAGAAGCTGGGGATGAGTTCAGAGCGGCACATCGTGCTCACGCCCCACGAATGGCAGGAGGTGGAGCGCACGCTGAACGCCATCGACGGTGACCGCGTAGCACACCTGCGCAACCGCTACCCCGCCCTGAAGGATGAGGACGTGCAGCTCTGCATCCTCACACGCCTGCGCCTCTCCAACCGATCCATCGGCAACCTCTACGGCGTCAGCATCTCCGCCGTGCAGCACCGCAAGCTCAAGCTCAAGAAAGAAGTCTTCGGCGAGAACGACCCCGAGACAACGCTGGAGCAAGTGCTCGAAACCCTGAATGATTAACGCTTAAAATATACGACTATGAAACGACTGCTTACCATTCTATGCCTGTTGATTCCATCTCTCGGTGTCAAGGCCTATCATCCCTTTGTCGAGGAGGGGAAAGTGTGGGTTGTTGCTATGAACCTCGGACGTAAGGAGGTCTTCTATACCCAGACGTTTGAACTGAAAGGTGACACACTTATCAGCGGTCATGTCTGTAAGAAGATGATGGTGGAGGAGAAACCCTATTTCCAAAACGATGAGTTTAAACCTATGAATGGCTACCTGATGGCTCTCTACGAGGAGAATAGGAAGGTCTATTTCTGTCAGGACGGAACCACGGACTTCAAGTTATTGTATGACTTTGGTGCGCAGGAAGGGGAAAGTGTTGTTGTGAACTATGCCAATATACCTTTCTATGGCAATCATTCCTCCCAGTATCATTTTATTATGGGTAAGAGAGATGAAACAAAAGGACCTCCCGTTCTGACACTATATGATCAAGATGAAGTCAACTATGAGTCTAAGACGTCTGGCGTAGAAAAACCTTATGACTCTTATCCCGTCCAATGGATTGAGGGAGTAGGTCACAAAACGTCACCGCTGATGAATGGTGGTGCTATAAACCTTGGATGGTATGGTAAAATGATTGACTGCCATGTCGGCGACCGTTATCTGTTATATGATAAAGACGCTATAGACTGGATTCAGCAGCTAACTGACCCCGAGGACGCTACCTATCATCCCTTGGCCAAAGAGGGGAAGGTGTGGAACTTCAAGATGCGCGAATATCTGAATAATGGCGTTCTTGATCACTACTACAGCTATATTGTAAAAGGTGACACGACCATCCATGAAAAGACTTACAAGAAGCTATATATGCAGTATGACAAGTACAATATCTATACGGCAGCACTGCGCGATGAGGGCTGTCGGGCATACATCGTGCCGGCAGATAGCGTGACGGAAAGATTCTATTATGATCTGGAGCTGACGGAGAGGGTGCAACTGACATACGGCCTTGACGCTCGGCCTTATAAAAGTCCGTCCACCAGGGACATCAACGGCATCACATTGAACTGTCTTGAATGGCTGATCGGGCCGACAAGTGTGCACATGCTATTCTTATGGATTGAAGGCATAGGCTGCACCCAGGACTTTTTCAAGTGTCATCTGTTCGGTCCGAGCGATGGCGGTACGGTCCTTGGAGGCTATGGCGAATTGGTCTCATGCATTGAAGATGGTGTCTATCTCTACGGCGATGAGACGAGTGTCCCCGTTACCACTCGCACCGCCATACCCCTGCATTATGAAGGGAAGGACGGCTACGATGGTGAAGCGTCAAACATCTGGCTGGAGACAGACGGGACAAACATCACGTTTTTCCTCCACGATGTAAAAGATGTATTTACCCTCTACCTTAATAACGAGCCCCTGCAAATCGACTTTACAGGCGATATGTTCAAATCCTTCGTGCCATCGCCACTATCTGTCAATTACCGTATGGAGGGTCCTAATGAAATCTTCTCGGTCGATTACCCCCAACCCGAGGACGCTACCTATCATCCTTTCGTTGAACGGGGGAAACACTGGTGTGTACATGGATTTAGTTTGGGTACGCAGCACACTGTAACCGATTACTACTTCTCAGATGATGAAAGCGCGCTCGTAAGAAACGGGCACAGCTATGAACAACTGTGTGCCAGAACACAAGATGGAAATGATAAACCTCTCGGCTGGTTCCGTGAAGAGAACCAACGTGTCTATATGTACAACGAGGAGGAAGACAAGGAAGTTCTTACCTATGACTTCTCGCTCAAGGTGGGCGATAGGTTTGAGCCGGAATACGGCGATTTTGAACATTGCGAAGTCACTAAGATTGATTACCTCATGGTATATGGAGACTCTCTGAAAGTCATCAACTTCCAGGGGAAAGATAAGACAAGCTTACTTTCTGTACTAGCTAAAGGTCGATGGATTGAGGGAATCGGTAGTGAGATGAACCCCTTAGACGGATTATTCTCGCATAGTGCCCCGAATTCGTGGAGCTATCAACTGGCCTATGTGTCAGGCTCAAGCTATTGGCCCTTTACCTTTGGCCTACCCTCCAATGGCTGGTGGGGACAGGACTTAGCAAGGGGAAAGGAAGATCAGGACTATGCGAGAACACATTCCTTCGATGAAAACGATTTGCACTATGAACTCGTCCCTGACCCCGTGCACGATGCGTATGTGCTTCATGTTTCTGGCATTATGTGGCTTCATTGTGGTGGTGATCTTTACATATATTGTAGAAGTGAACGTACAGAAGACAATTCTGCTTATAAGCTATACCTCCAGTTAGATTATCCAGCAGAGGTCACTACCTGCAAGAGCCCCTATCACGTTGACTTATCCTTCCCCTTCTTCGAGGCAGGAAACAAATATATTGCTGTGGATGAGCGTGGCGAACACCCGGTTGCCGTCAGGGGAACGTTTTATCGTCCCTTCATCGAGGAGGGGAAAGTGTGGAAAGTGGGATGGTTCCCAGGGGCTGGCAACACGGCACAGAAACTGGATTATTACTATTTCGATGGTGATTCCATTACCATCGGAGGAAAAGTCTGTCTTAAGATGAGATGCCGCCACGAGGCCAATGAGCAATGGGGTAATCCTGAACCTTGGTCAGAGTATGTAGGCGCATTTTACGAAGAAGGGCGCAAAGTATTCTGTGTCTTCCCCAACAAACAAGATTTCGAGCTTCTTTATGACTTCGAGTCCAACATTGGCGACACTATTCAGGTGTATGGGGGAGTCGGAGCAGACCAATATCCCACGGTATCATGTATCATTTCCAAAAGGGAGTATATAAACGATGAACTCTTCAAGGGAGGTGTCACGTATGTTGATGTAGAAGAACCGGAATGGGACAACAAAACCCAGACATTCATCAACAAGTACAATCATGATGATCCTAACCGCTGGCTGGAAGGCGTGGGCTCAGGAACTCCTTTCGCAAATATCATGTTCTCAGGATGGGACGGATTTTATGATGATTTGATGTCTTGCACCGTCGGCGATGAGATTCTCTACTATAATCCCTATCTCATCGATGGCGTCACCCCGCCCGATGGGGCTGAGGTGAAGAGGCAGTGGCTGGATTTCACCCACATCAAGAAACCGAGGCCGAAGGCACCAGCACGCGAGAGGACGGCGAACGAAACTGATGAGGAGAACCTGACGGGTGAATATTCGGCTCATGAGCTCTTCGTGAATCTCAAGATCCTGTCAGGAACTTATACCGTTACGCTGAGAGATGCCGCAGACAATGAGGTCTATCGCAAGGATGTGCAGACAAACAGCACCATCGCCCTCAACACCGACCTGACGAAGTACCCAGCAGGCACCTACACACTCGTCGTGGAGAACAGCGAGGAGCAATACACCGCCACCCTCACCCTGCCCCTTGACGATACCGCCGTCCGCGATATTCCGTCAGATCCAATCGTAAATAATAAATCTTTAAATAGTAAATGCTTTGATCTTTCCGGCCGCCAACTCTCCACACCGCCCGCCAAGGGCGTCTATATCCGTGATGGGAGAAAGGTGGTGGTGAAGTAATATTGGGCTTTTGCACAAAGCATTTTTCTCGTTTCAAAGTCTATGCAAATGGTATGTCTTTTGTTTTTTGATTATGATTCCTTCCTTCACAAATCCTTGAAGATCAGATGTGGTCTGCTGCTTTGTGCCCTGGCACTATTGGTCTCACAAGCCAAGGCCGATAGTGTGACTGGAAATGCGAGTTATGTACCGTCGAATGACTTGACATTGTGGTATCTCCAGCCAGCCGAGAGCCATGGTGTGAGCAACGCGTGGATGGACTATTATCTGCCATTAGGCAACGGACACATCGGGGCGATGCTGGCAGGCGGTGTGAATGAGGAAACGGTGCAGCTCAACGAGAAGACGCTGTGGACGGGCAGCAGCAAGGTTTTTGGCTATTACCAGAACTTAGGGTATCTCCATCTCAACGACCTAGAGCCTAAGACGAATGTCACCAACTACCATTTCTCATTGGACTTGACGAATGCGGTGGCTGAGGCGGCGTGGACGGCTGACGAGACAGATTACCGCAGGGAGTATCTGTGTAGCTGGCCAGCGCAGTGTCTGGTCGTGCGCATGACGGCGACAGAGGCGTGCCTGAACCAGCGAATATGGATTGAGGGAACGCACACGGATGCCACGAGCTACAATAACCAAGTAGCCACGATGACGACTACGCTGCAGACCGTGAGAGCCGCCACGACCATGAAGGTTACAACCGATGATGGCGCTACCGTGGAGTCAGAAGCCGATGGAATCGTCGTCTCTCATGCCCGCGAGATTACCATAGTACTCACCGTGGCGACGAACTACGACCACACGGTATCGGGCTATGTGAGCAATAATCCCCTGCCCAAGGACAAAGCCTTGCAGCAGCTCTCGTCGGCCTCGGCCAAAAGCTGGGAACAGTTGCGCCAGGAACACGAAGAAGACTACAGCCGCTTGTTCAGTCGGATGACATTGTCGCTGGAGGGTGCAGAAGCCGCGATGCCGACGGATGCGCTGGTTGCGAAGGGTGAAACCGCCTCGGAGAGTGAGCGGAAGGCTATGGCGCAGCTGCTCTTCGCCTACGGCCGGTATCTGCTCATCGCTTCGTCGCGCGATGGTGCCGTGCCGGCCAACCTTCAAGGTATGTGGTGTAACACGAACACTCCTCCATGGCACGGCAGCCTACATACGAACATCAATGTAGAGATGAACTACTGGCCTGCTGAACCGACGAACCTCTCCGAGATGGCTATGCCGCTGATTGACTGGATCTACACAGGAGCCATGCAACAGTCCTACTGGAAAGCTTTTGCCAAGAAGATGACGGGCATCACAGAGGGATGGCTCTGTGCATGTTCCAATAATCCGCTGGGGTACACAGCCGAATGGCAAGCAAGGCAGAACTATTGCGCTGCGCCGGCATGGCTAAGCTGGCACCTATGGCAGCATTACCTCTATACACAGGACAAGGACTATCTGCGCGAGAAGGCACTGCCCGTGATGCTCAGCTGCGTGGACTTCTGGATGCAGCGGCTCATCCGTGACCCGCAGGACGACATGTGGGTATGCCCGCAGGAATGGAGTCCCGAACAAGGGCCATTGGACGACGGCACGGCACATACCCAGCAATGCGTTTGGAACCTGTTCGACTGCACGCTCAAGGCTGTCGATATCGTTGGATATGGATCCGCAGGACTGACGACGACGAGGCTGCAGGAGATACGTAGTAAATTCCATGAATTAGACAAGGGGGTGCATACCGAGGAGTACGATGGACGCTACGGCACGGTAGCGGATGGCGTAAGCAGCGGTAGCATGCTCCTGCGCGAGTGGAAGCATTTTCCCTATCATTCGGCTACGGAGCAGAAGCACCGCCACGTGTCGCATCTGATGTGCCTCTATCCCTTTGATATGCTGGAGGGCGACGCTGCGCTACTGGAAGCCGTCCGCAATAGCCTGCTCCTGCGCGGTGACCGGAGCACAGGCTGGTCGATGGCGTGGAAGCTATGTCTGTGGGCACGGATGGGCGACAGCGAAAGAGCGTATGACGTGTTGACGACGGCGCTGAAGCACGCCCGTTCGTACAACGTCAGCACGAGCCCCGCCTACTCAGGCGTCTATTATAACCTGCTCTCGGCGCATCCTCCTTTTCAGATCGACGGCAACTTCGGCATGACGGCGGGCATTGCAGAGATGCTGGTGCAGAGCCACGGGCAGGCGCTGCGGCTGCTACCGGCCTTGCCCGAGGCCTGGAAATCGGGAGGACGTGTGCAGGGGATGCGCGCCGAAGGAGGCTTCGAGGTTGACGTGGAATGGGACAGTGAGCAGATGCAGGCCACGATACACTCGCTGGCAGGACAACCTTGCCGCCTCATAACGAGCGACGGAGAGCACACGTTTGACACTGCTGCTGGCGAGACTTACACCTTCGTCGTGCCGTGGCACGGGACAGGCATCTCTGCCCCCTCCATCGAAAATCGCAAATCGTCAAATAATAAATGCTACGACCTCTCCGGCCGCCAGATTCTTCAATCATCATCCCTCAATCATCAATTAAAACGTGGCATCTATATCCGCGACGGAAAGACGGTGGTGGTTAAGTAACAAAGTATAGAGCCCTGTCCAACCCTCTATAGTGACCGCGCGCAGACACTATAGAGGGTAAGGCGAGGAAGTAGTAGTGTCTGCACCCTCCCAGCCGTAGGCGTATGGCGGAAGAGCAGGGAGCGTGAGGTGGATCACCATGGTGGTCCACCAAGAAGAGCTAGGTCTTCCAGCCATAAGACCTATGCCTTCCGTCGAGTTCCATTAGTGGAACTCAGCACAACGATAAAAGGTCGTGCAGCATGATGTTTGGGATACCTTCATCATTTATGGGCTAAATAGCTGATAAGCAAGAAACTATCTCAAAACAAACCTACATGGAACCTACATCGATCCTTCATCCTTTATTTCATAAAGAAAAAGGAAAAAATCTCTGCATTTTTCAAAACGAGGCACAAAAAGCCCTCTCAACGGGTGTCGGGAGGGCGATGGGATGATGGTGGTGGTGAGGTGATAAAGGGCTTTTGCACAAATAATGTGAAAAAGATTTGCTCATGTGAAAGGGCTGTGCTATCTTTGCAGCGCAAACGTGGATCAACTAACTTACAAAAACCAAAGAAAGGATGAAAGCTACAATTATTCTCGGCAACATCATTACGATGGACGAAAAGCGGCCCTTTGCCAAGGCTGCATTGGTCAAGAACGGCGTATTTGCCTATATCGGCAGCGCAGAGGAGGCGAAGAAGCTCGCCGGCGCCGACGCGAAGGTGCTGGACTATGGCGAGAACTTCATCTACCCGGGCTTTATGGAGTCCCACTGCCACGGCAGCTTTGCCGGAGAACGTGCTATCGGACAGGCGAATTTGATGCAGGCGGGCTTGACAAACTATCCCAAATATCGCGAGATCATCAAGGAGTTTATTACGAAGAATCCACAGCGTGACTTCTACGTGGCTGCCGGCTGGGTGGAGAATGACGAATACGTCGATAAGTCATATCTTGACGAGATCTGTTCCGACAAGCCGCTCTTCATGCAAACTGGCGGCGGACATTCCATGTTGATGAACACAAAGGCGCTGGAATGGGCAGGAGTTGATGCGGAGTATGCCAAGAAATGGGGTTATGACCTGGTACACGTAGATAAGAATGGTGAACCCGACGGCTATATCTGCGAAGGGCCTTTGTTCGAAATAGTACCGAAGTTGCCTACTACGGTGAGAGACATCAAGGATTATCTGCTCTCATGGCAGGAATTTGCGTTCAGCAGAGGTTATACGGCCGTTGGTGACGCTGGTGCGGAAGTTATACATCGCGCAGCTCCCCAGGCATACTCTGAACTGCAGCAGGAAGGCAAGCTGAAGTTGCGCACATACGCATGGATGTATGTGACTGATAATGCCGACGCAAAGACAGAGATTGCCCGCATCGCTGCCCAGCGTGCGGAGATGAGTGGTGAGTATTTCCATATCATCGGTGCCAAGGCTTTCCTGGACGGTGTGACCGAGGCCCATACGGGTTGGCAGAATCAGGATTATCTGGATCAGCCTGGCTATCACGGTGCAGAGCGCTACAACGACCACGACAAGATGGTGGAGCTGATTGCAGAGGCCGACAAGGAGGGCATGTCCGTACACGTCCATTCCGAGGGTGGCGGTGCTACGCACTATATGTTAGGCTGCATCGAGGACGCCGAGAAGATTACGGGCAATCTGGATCAGCGCAACGTGCTGGCACACCTGCACTTCGTGACCGACGAAGATGTCCGTCGCATGGCAGAAACCGGTTCGGTAGCAGCCGTTCCACCCCTGTGGTCACCAGCTGTTCCAGGCGTTTATGAGCAGGAAATATCGTATGTGGGTCAGGAGTTGGCAGATCAGGCTTATCCCATCAAGTCATTCTATGATGCCGGAGCCAACGTGGTGTTCCACTCCGACTATCCCGTGTCGCCGATGATGGACATCAAGTTCAGCATTTATACGGCAGAGAAGCGTAATGTTCCAGCAGGGTTCATGGGAATTGATGGCGTCAAGGCGCGCAATCTCAAGGAGGCCATCACCCGCGAGCAGTCGCTGCGCGCTATGACCATCAATGTAGCCCGTCAGTTCCATCAGGAGCACCGTCTGGGTTCTATTGAGGTCGATAAGATTGCCAACATGACGGTGTTCGACTGCGACTTCCTGCACGACGACATCGAGAAGGTCGCCCAGGCCAACGTCGTCGCCACCATCGTCGATGGCGAGGAGGTCTTCAAGGCGTAGGCATGGAGTGCTGCGCGTAGCTCAGACCGTTTCCATGTAGAAGCTGAAAGGGCGGAAACCGTCGTTGCAGCTGATCATGGCGCTCATGGGGTTCTGCATCCATCCGTCGAAGAAGTTGCCTTCGCCCCGGGCCAGCGACTCCACAAAGGGCCTCATGGATTCCCATGCTGACGGGCACATGCCTTCGGGACGCTGCCCATCGACGGAAATCCATTGCTGCCCTACGCTGACGTCGCAGGTGTGCTCGATGGGGTTTTCGAACTGCGCCATCAAGTCCTCATAGACCGTCTGGCGAATGGCTGTGATGCGTACCTTATTCATAGGAAGAAGATTAGAAGAAGGCCACCTTGTTGGGTGGCCTTCGTTGTGGGTAGCGGGAATCGGGATTGAACCGATGACCTCATGATTATGAATCATGCGCTCTAACCAGCTGAGCTATCCCGCCATCGCAAGGGAAATCCGGGGATTTCCGAAATGCGGGTGCAAAGGTAGGCTGTTTTTTCGGAACTGCCAAACGTTTTGGCGAAAATGTCTGCATGAGGGCATGAAAAAACCTCTTTCCATGCGTGGAAAGAGGCTTGTAACGGGATTGTGTGCTGCTTAGCCGAGGCTGATAGCGCCAGAGGGGCAAGCGTCAGCGCAGGTGCCGCACTCGGTGCACTCGTCGGGGTTGATGCTGTAGATGTCGCCCTCAGAGATAGCGCCAACGGGGCATTCGTCGATGCAGGTGCCGCAAGCAACGCAGTCTTCACTAATTACGTAAGCCATAGTTTAAGAGTGTTTAAATGAATAATTCGGTCTATTTGCGCGGCAAAAGTACTCACTTTTGATGATTCGCGCAAATAATCGGGCATTTTTTTTCACTTGGGAATACCTAAAAGGCGTGATTACATGCGGCGCGCCTCCTTGCGCATGGCCTTGGCGGCCTTCTCGGCTTCCTTCGCAGCGCGGCGCTGTTCCTTGGCTTCGCGACGGATGGCCTCCGCCTCGCGCTTCATGCGCTCTGCCTCCTGTTTCTGGAGGGCTGCCTGTTGCTTGAGTGCATTCTCCTGGCGGCGCTGTTCGGCTTCGAGGCGTTTCTTTTCTAGGGCGATAGATTTCTTATGGGCGGCGGCTTCGCGCTTCAGTTCGCGGGCCTCGCGGCGGAGTTCCTCGGACTCGAAGCGCTTGTCCTCAGCGGCTGCACGCATGTCGCTGGCTTCCTGACGCATACGCGTCTCGGTATCGCGCTTCAGGCTGGCTGTCTCGCGACGGCTATCCCTTGCCTCCTGGCGCTTGGCCTTGGCTTCGCGCTCGGCTTCCTTGGCTGCCTGACGCGCTTCTTCAATGGCTTGCTTGCGGGCCTTGGCCTCCGCCTTCATCTGCTTGGCGCGCAGCTTCATCTCTGCGGCCTCGCGCTTCTTCTCTTCTTTCAGGCGCTTCTGCTCGGCCTTCTCCAGTGCCTTACGGGCTTTCTCCTGCTCACGCTCGGCCTTCTCCATATAGCGGCTCGCCTGCGGGGAGGTGGCTGAAGAGGCAGCGGAGGCGGTGGCAGTGAGCGCTGCGGCAGGTGCTGTGGTGGCTGCGGGTGCAGCTGCGGGACTCTGACCACTCAAGCACACGGGGCAGGCCCCCAGGCCTTTGCTCTTGGCCGTCGTAGGCGTCAAGGGCATCACGACCCCATTGCAGCCGCGCAACTCGGAACAGCTCTTCAGCTTATGATAGTAGCCACCGCTCGCGCCCGTACAATAATATACTAGACCGGGCGAGGGGGGCACCGTGTGGGAACGGGCCTGCAGTGATGCGTTGCCGATAGCTGTCAGCAACAGCAGCAAGATGGCTATATGGAAAGCGCGCGCGCTCATGAGTTTGACCCAAAACTAAAAAATCCCTGATACTCGGACGAATACCAAGGATTTCTGTGGCAATTGCAGGTGATCCGTTTGGGGCTCGAACCCAAGACCCCAACATTAAAAGTGTTGTGCTCTACCAGCTGAGCTAACGGATCATAATGACCAAAAAATGCGACATCGCCCGTTTTTGCGCGGCAAAGGTAAGGAGTTTTTGCGACACAGCCAACTTTTTCATAGTTTTTTTGTCGTGGCACGCAAAAACTCCTTACCTTTGCAGCAGATTTACAGAGATGCGTCAAAAGATTAAGAACATATTGTTCCTCATAGGCCTGGCCTCCGTGGTGGTGATGCTGGTCACCTTCGACGTCAGCTGGGAGGTGTTGTGGAGCGACCTTTGCCACGCCGGCTACTGGCTGGTGGCCATCCTGTTGCTATGGGTGGTGCTGTATGCGATGAACACGCTGACGTGGTGGCTCATCCTGCGCGAGAGCGGGGCGATGCCGCTCAGCTTCATGACGCTCATGAAGATCACCGTCTCGGCCTTCGCGCTGAACAGCGCCACGCCCATCGGTCTGCTGGGCGGCGAGCCGTATAAGATCATGGAGCTGACACCGCTGGTGGGCACGCAGCGCGCCACATCGTCGGTGCTGCTGTTTGCCATGATGCATATCTTCACGCATTTCTGCTACTGGGTCACCGCCATCGTGCTGTGGCTGTTGCTGAAGCCGCTGACAGCGGGCATGGCCGTGCTGCTGGCCGCGTGCGCCTTGTTCTGCGCCGGGGGTATCTACCTGTTCCTGCGGGGTTACAAGTACGGTCTGGTGGTGAAGGGCATCCGCTGGCTGGGACACATCCCCGGCTTGAAGGGCTGGGCGCAGCGCTTCGCCACGCAACACGAGGAATCGCTCCACCGCATCGACGACCAGATAGCAGCCCTGCACACACAGAGCCGCCGCTCGTTCTACACCTCCCTGGTGCTGGAATATACAGGGCGCATGATGCAGTCGCTGGAAATCATGTTCATGCTCCTGCTCTTCGGGGCACCACTGAGCTGGATGACCTTCGTGGATAGCGTGCTCATCCTGGCGTTCACCTCGCTCTTCGCCAACCTATTGGGCTTCATTCCCATGCAGCTGGGAGGCCGTGAGGGCGGCTTTGCCATGTCCACGGCCCAGCTGGGGCTCACGGGAGGCACAGGGCTCTTCATCTCCATCATCTGTCGCGTGCGCGAGCTGTTCTTCACCACCCTCGGGCTGGGGCTGATGAAGGTGAAAAACTAATTGGAAGTTAAATAGGAAGTTATATAGAATGAAGTTAAATTGGAAGTTATACACGCTGTGCGGGGTGCTGTTCCTCGCGATGCCCATGATGGCCGCTGAGGAGACGGACAGCACGCGCCGCAACTGGCTGCACGAGACGGAGGTGATGGCAGAAGTGTCCGCCACCGCCAGCACCGGGTCCTATGCCCCGCTGTGGCTGGTGTCCAACCGCTACGGACTGAGCAGCGTGAAACAATATTCAGGGTATGTGCGTGCTCGAGTGGAGCGCGACATCGCTAACGACTCTACGCGCAAATGGCGCCTGGGCTACGGCCTCGACCTGGCTGCTGCGCTGGGCCATGAGCGCGTGGGCATCGTGCAACAAGCGTATGTCGAGGGGGCGTGGAAGATGCTGCGCCTGACGCTCGGCGCAAAGCAACAGCCCCTGGAGACACAGAACCCGGAGCTGAGCAGCGGCGCGATGGGGTTAGGCATCAATGCGCGTCCGATTCCGCAGATTCGTTTCGACATCGACTGGTTCAGTTTCCCCGGCACCAAAGGGTGGTGGCAGTGGAAGCTGCATGGCTCCTACGGTTGGATGACCGACGGCCGCTGGCAGGAGCACTGGGTGCAGGACGGCATGCGCTACGCCAAGCACACACTCTACCACGAGAAAGCGCTCTACTGGCAGTTCGGGCGCAAGGACATCTTCCCGCTCACCTATGAGATCGGCCTTCGCATGATGGCGGAGTTCGGAGGCAGCAGCTATAATGTAAAGACCGTGCGCGCCCACGATGGCCAGAAGACGGAATATAACCATGACAGCGGCCTGCGTGCCTACTGGGATGCACTCCTCTGTCGCGGCAGCGATGCCACAGATGGCAGCAACCCCAATGTCTCGGGTAACCACCTGGGCAGCTACATCATGCAACTGCAATACCACGGCAAGAAATGGCAGGCACGCGCCTACTGGGAGCGTTTCTTCGAGGACCATTCGATGCTCACCGTGCAATATGGCATTCGCGATATGCTCATCGGCGCGGAGGTCACCGTGCCCCGCAACCCGTTCATCACCACCGCCGTGCTGGAGTACATCACCACCACCGACCAGAGCGGTGCCGTGTATCATGACGGCACACACAATATCCCGGATGCGATGGCGGGGCGCGACGACTACTACAACCACCTGCACTATGCCGGATGGCAGCACTACGGGCAGACGCTGGGCAACCCGCTGCTCACATCGCCCCTCTATAACGGAGCCTTAGGCCATGACGGGGTACTGATGTTCTACAACAACCGCATGAAGGGATGGCACGTAGGTCTCTCCGGCGATCCCTCGGCGCAATGGCACTGGCGCATCCTGGCCTCCTTCACGCGCAACTGGGGCATCTACGCCCTCCCCTTCGACGAGATGCAACGCCAGACATACCTGCTGGCCGAGGGGCGCTTCAGCCCCACACGCCGCGCGAAAGGCTGGGACTTCGTCCTTGGCATCGGCTACGACCACGGCGGCCTCCTCGGAAACAGCCTCGGCTTCCAGGCAACCATCCGCAAAACCTTCCGCCTGGCGAAATAGAATCGGTTAGCGTTTAAAGATTAGAGATTAAAGATTAGAGATTAAAGATATCCCTCAACCATAAACCCTCAACCATAAACCCCAAATGCATCTCCATAAGAATCCCCTTCTCAGCCTCAGCCTCAGCCTCTCACTCCTCGTTGCCCTTCTCCTGACGGGTTGCGACAAGGTACCCATGAACGGTGACCTCGACGGCCTGTGGCAGCTCACCACCGTGCAAACAGGTCAGGACGTCCGCGACGTGAAGAGCGACCGCGCCTATCTGTCCTTCCAGCTACATCTAACGCAATGGGATCACGTAGGCTTTCGCTACTTCGCACACTTCACCCACGAGGGTGACAGCATCCGCTTCTATGACTTCGCCCACGACTCGCTGCACCGCTCTAAGGCCGACGACAACGAATGGGTCACAGAGGAGGAGATGCGCGACGGCGCCATGGACGCCTGGGGCATCCATAACCTGGATGCACGCTATCGTGTGCGGCAGCTCAACGGCGAGGCCCTGATACTGGAAAAAGCAGACACCACACTCTTTTTCCGAAAATTCTAAAAGATACTCACATGACAACCAACACACCTTCATTCCTACAGCGCGTGCGCGCCACGATGAAGTCCGAAGAAACCGAGGGACGCTTCGAGCTCCTCTTCACACGTACCCCCGGCTACGTATGGGCCTTGGTCTTCAAGGCTCTGCACATACATCCTATTGCCGTCACACTTATCAGCATCGTGCTGGGAGCCGCCTCGGCATTCTTCTTCGTGAAGACAGACCTGCAGAGCAATATCATCGCCGTCGTGCTCCTCATCACCGCCAACTGGCTGGACTGCGCCGACGGGCAGCTGGCACGCATGACAGGACAGAAGACACTCATCGGGCGCATCCTCGACGGCTTCGCCGGTGATGTGTGGTTCCAGTTCATCTATGTTGCCATCGCCCTCCGACTCACACCTTGGTTTGCAGGCATCGGCGGCTGGCCGTGCGTAGTGGCAGGGTGGTTGTTCGGCGCCTATGCCGGCTATTGGTGCCACGTACATCAGGCGAACCTGGCCGACTACTATCGCAACCAACACCTCTATTTCCAACTCGGCCGTGGGCGCAGCGAGCTGGACCGTAGCCGTCAGCTCACAGCGCGCTACAACAGTCTGCGCTGGCGCAGCAACGACTGGTTTGAGAAGCTATACCTGTTCTTTTATATCCGCTACACCCTGCGCCAGGAGCACATGACACCCCGCTGCCAGGAGATGCTCGACGCGATGCAGGCCACCTATGGCGATGACATCCCCGACGAGCTGCGCCAGGAGTTCTGCCGCCGCAGCCGTCCGCTGCAACCGGCCTGCCAGCTGCTGACCTTCGACCTGCGCATCTTCGTGCTCTATGTCAGCGCACTGCTCAATATCATCTGGCTCTACTGGCTCTTCGAGGGAACGGTGCTACAGATTATCTTCCTGCGCCTGCGACGCCAGCACGAACAACTTTGTGCCGACATCACCCAGCGCATTAAGAACTAAGACAACAAAAGAGCCGCGACAGCGACTCTTTTTCATTTATAACACACTGGCTAAGCGACTGAAGAACCAGATGTCCTCGGGGTTGGTGATTTTGAGGTTCACACGCTCACCGCGGGACTTATACAAGGGCCAGTGACCCAGCTCAGCCATGAGCGTATAGAGAGACTGCGAGGTGGTGATGCCACGCCTGTCAGCCTCGGCGAAAGCCTGCACGAGGGTGGCAAGGGGGAAGGTGTGAGGGGTTTGTGCGCCCCATAGCTGCTCGCGTGGGAACATCTCAATGGCTTTCTCCTCATCGCCGCCCATATAAGCTTCCTCGCCCTGCATGGCAGCGATGGCGTTGCCGTGGAGGCCACAGACGCGGATGCTATCGCTGATGATGTCGGCAGAGACAAGGGGACGCACGCCATCGTGGACAAGGACGACGGCATCGTCAGGTTCTGCATCGGCAAGTCCCTGAATGCCGTTGCGGAGGCTGTCAAAGCTGCTCTCGCCACCCACGAACGTGCCTTTGAACTTACTGAATCCCAACTCGGCGGTAAAGCGTTCCACATAGGCGCGCCACTTGTCGCGACAGACCACATAGATGGCATCGATGAGCGGATGGCGGTCAAAGGTGCGCAGCGTGTAAGCCAGCACGGGGATGCCCTCAATCTGGACATACTGCTTGGGCACAGGCTGTTGTGCACGTGTGCCCTCGCCACCGGCAAGGATGAGAGCTATGTTACGGGATCGCGTCATGGGCATTCGTCTTTGCTTGGTACTCCCGAGGGGAATCGAACCCCTATCTAAAGTTTAGGAAACTTCTATTCTATCCGTTGAACTACAGGAGCCCTCTGAATTCGGCCGCGAAGGTACTACTTTTTACGTTCGCGGCCAAATTTTCGTCCTAAAACTTAGAACGTGATGGTAAATGCGGGGGCGTCGGAGTCTTCCTCGACGGCAGGTTTCTCCTCAGCAGCGGTGGTCTCGCGGTTGGATTTCTCCTGGATGCGACGCAGCTCCTCCTTCTTACGATCCACGGTGGGCGTGGATTCTACCATGGAGATGATGTCATCGTTGTCGAGGTCGGTCTCAGCAAAGAGGAAGATCTGACGGCGTGGCTTCTGCGGACGGTTGTCGTCGCCGCCGTAATAGACCTGACGACGCGTGTCGCGCTCTTCCTGTTCCTCTTCACGCTGACGGCGCTCCTCTTCCTCTTCTCGTGTACGACGATGCTCCACTTCCTCCATGCCGGGAATGTTCTGGAGTCCGAAGCCGGAAGCGAGAAGGGTGATCTTCACCTTGTCGCCCAGGGTGTCGTCGGTACCCATACCCCACTTGGTCTCTACGCTGTCCTGGTTGAACTTGCTCATGAAGTCGTTGACCTCGTTCATCTCCTCCATCGTGAGCTGGTTGTTCTGGTCGTTGCGGCTGAAGGTGATGTAGAAGAGCACCTTCTTGGAGTTGAAGATGTCGTTATTGTTCAGCAGCGGGCTGTGGAGCGCTTCCTGGAAGGCTTTGGTGACGCGGTTCTCGCCCTCGCCGTAGCCGGTGGACATGATGGCCACACCGCCGTCCTTGAGGACGGTCTTGACATCCTGGAAGTCAAGGTTGATGATGCCTCGCATGGTGATGATCTCCGCGATGCTCTTGGCAGCAATGCTGAGGGTGTCATCGGCCTTGGCGAAGCCGTTGAGGACGGTGAGCTCGGGGTATATCTCGCGCAGACGTTCGTTGTTGATGACGAGGAGGGCATCAACGTGCTTGCTCATCTCCTCGACGCCGTCGAGCGCCTGGTCGATTTTCTTATGTCCTTCGAAACGGAAGGGGATGGTGACGATACCCACGGTGAGGATGTCCAGCTCACGGGCACACTGGGCCACGATGGGTGCCGCACCCGTTCCGGTGCCGCCGCCCATGCCTGCGGTGATGAAGGCCATGCGCGTGCCGTCGGTGAAAAGCTCGCGAATCTGGGGCAGCGAGTCGAGGGCGGCCTTGCGGCCCACCTCGGGACGGTTGCCGGCACCGAGGCCTTCGCCCATCTGCAGCTTCATAGGTACGGGAGAATCCGTAAGCGCTTTGTTATCGGTGTTGCAAAGCACGTAGGTGACATCGTGGATGCCTTCGTTGAACATGTGGGTCACGGCATTGCCGCCGCCACCACCTACGCCCACCACCTTGATGATGCTGGGGTTATTGACTTTGAGATTGAACTGGATGCCTCCAGATTCGTTGATATTGAAATCTTCCATAGTTGTGTCGTTCAGTGTTACGGTCGTTCAACGTTCGATTTACTTCTCTTCCACGAGGTCGGCAGCAAGGTCCTTGAACCATTTGCCCATGCGCGAGAAGGCACCAGGGCCTTTCGGCTTCGACGGCTTCTTGGGTTCCTCGGGCTTCTCTTCGGGCGTTTCTGTGGGCTGCTTCTCAGCAGCAGGAATCTCCTCGGTTCCCGCCTTGTTCTGCATCACCACACCACCCTCCTTAGCGGCGGAGAGACCGGTGATGGTCGGCTCCTCCTTGCCGGCGGGCTCAAAGAGATCGGGTTGGATGGGACGCTCGGAGGTGCACTCGTCATCGCCACGACGCAGCATCGCCACGAGAGTGGCCAGGGTGTTGGTCTGGGGATCGAGACGCAGATTGGTGGTGTATTCTGCGGTAGCCGGCATCATGCGGGTCTTTACCTTGTCGAAATGATGGTAGCGGACGAAGGCGGTCTCCAACTGACGCATATTGGCTGCGCCTCCCGTGAAGATAACGCCCGACAGAAGACGGTCGGAGTAGTTCTTGATCTGTTCCCACACGTTGTACAGGATTTCCTGCTGGCGTGCTTCCACGATGTTGAGGATGCGCTTCTCCTCCACCCGGCGGTCGTTACTGATGTTGATGGTCTGTGCCTCGGGCATGTTAGCCTCCTCCGTGTATGCCGAGCCATGGGTGCGCTTGAGGTTCTCAGCTTCTTCATGCTCAATATGAAGGGTTGAGGCGATGTCGGTGGTGATATTGTCGCCGCCGAGAGGGATGACAGCCAGGTGGCGCAGGATGTTCTTCTCATAGATAATAACCGTGGTCGTCTCGGCGCCGAAATCCACGAGGGCGCATCCGGAGCGCTTCTCAGGGTCGCTCAGCAGGTAACCTGCGAGCAAGAGGGGTGAGATGAAGATGTCCAGCGGCTCCAGCTTAGCACCTTCGAGGCAGCGGCGCACATTATCGCAGAGCACCTTACGTGCCACGATGTTCTTGAAGCAGCCCTCGATGTGGTCGGCCATAATGCCCACAGGATCCATCGTGAGATGATTGCCAACGCGATACTCCTGTGTCACGAAATCCAGGATTTCGGCATTGGGATAAGGCTGCAGGCGATTCTCATCACGAAGGCTGTCGATGATCTCATCGCTGATGGCCACCTTCACATCAAGCTGGCGCTTGACGGTGTTGCCTATCGTGCGAAGCGACTGTCCGGTGACACCGACATAGACCTTATTGACAAACACCTTCTGGCGTTCCTCGATGCGCTTGATGACAGCGGCAATGGCCTGAATGGTCTTGTCAATGTTATACACAACCCCCTTATGAATGCTGTCGGGGGCACTCTCTTTTTCAAAGCCCAGGATTTGCAGGCTTCCGTCAGGTTTCTTCTGACCAATCATGGCACGGATGGATGATGATCCGAGCTCAAGGACTACTATGTTCTTTTCTACTCCCATGACCGTTTATATTTTAATGATTATTTGACGATGAAAGATGGTTGTTTAGCGTTTCGTGCAGATGACCTGATCGTGGAACTTCAGGTTGATGGTTTTATACTTATTCCACCCAGCCTTATCAAGGCCTTCGGTGTAGAATGTCCTCATGCGGCTGAGCTTGCTATCGAGCTCCGAGGTGTCACCCAGCTGGATGATATGGTCGCCCACACGCGGTGTAATCTCTAACTCACCGGCGCTGGTGATGTGTATCTCCTCAATCTGCTGATTCCAGAAGGTGTCCTTGGAAAGCATCCTACCCATAGGCGCATAGAGGCGACCTGCCGTCTTCTTGTTGACATTGCCGGTCATGACGATAAGGTCTATCTGATGGTGCCCACGCGGCATGATGCCGCCGCAGTTGTCGATGTAGAAGTCTTCGCCGGCACTGTTCAGCACATGCAGCACAGGGATGCGCGGCGTCACCTGAATGCCTACGCGCCCGTCGGCTGCGAGATAGCAGAGTGCCTGGTCGATATAAGGGCTCGCCACCAGCACCTTCTCCATCTTTGCCAGGTCGATGTCCTGGATGGCCTTGCCCTCGGGGAACAGCTTATTGGCGACCAGCATCTCGCGCACCTCATTCTCCGTGATGAAGCCCGTGCTGTCGGGGTCATGCACGATGATGCCCAAGCCACGGCACACCTGATTCTCTTCGCTGCGGTTAAACATAGCGACAGCAAAGACGAGATAGGCTCCAACGCCGATCAGGATGCACACTTTCAAGATGGTCTTCCACATATTTAGTTGAGAGTTGAGGGTTTATAGTTGAGGGATGAGGGTTAGAGGGTTGAGACAAGGGCGGCGATGTCCGCTGAGTAGTTTTCGAGATCACCGGCACCGAGGGTCATGAGGACATCGAACGGGGTCGTGCGAACGACCTCAACGACATCGGCCTTTTGGATCAGACGTCCTTTGACACCAGGACGCAAGTTGTCGAGGATGAGCTGGCTGGTGACACCCGGAATGGGAAGCTCGCGGGCAGGGTATATCTCTGTGAGGATGACTTCATCGAGAAGTGAGAGGGCATCTGCGAACTCGCGGTAGAAGTCGCGTGTACGAGTATAAAGATGTGGCTGGAAGATACCTACGATGCGGCGACCGGCATACACCTCGCGGATGCTCTCGATGCAAGCACGCAGCTCCTCGGGATGATGGGCGTAGTCGCTGAGATAGGCCTTGCGCTCGTTCTTCACTCGGAAGTCGAAGCGACGCTCCACGCCAGAGAAGGAGGCCATGCCACGACGGATCTCGTCAGCCTCAACGCCGGCAATCTGCGCCAGCGCCATTGCCGCAATGCCATTCTCAATATTGACACTCACCGGAACGCCCAGACTGATATCGCTGATATTCCCGAGGGGCGATACGAGGTCGAAGACAATCTGTCCATTGCCGATGCGGACATTGTCAGCATGGAAGTCACCACGCTCACGGGAGTAGGTGTAGGTGGTAACGCCTGCGGGAACATTGGGCTGCATTTTCAGCCCCTCGTGAATCACCAGGAAACCGTTGGGACGGATGAGCTCCGTATAGTGGCGGAAGCTTTCGAGGTAAGCCTCCTCGGTGCCGTAGATGTCCAGATGGTCGGGGTCTGTAGCCGTGATGACGGTGGCAAAGGGTGCCAACCAGTGGAAGGAGCGGTCGAATTCATCCGCCTCGATGACCACATAGTCACTCTTGGGTGCCAGGATGTAGTTGGTGCCGTAATTCTTGGTGATGCCACCCAGGAAGGCGTTGCAATCGACATGGCTCTGGTAGAGCAGGTGGGCGGTCATGCTGCTGGTCGTGGTCTTGCCATGAGTGCCTGCCACACAGAGACCTTTGTGGTCGTGGGTGAGCGTTCCCAGCACCTGTGCACGCTTCTGGATATCGAAGCCCCCAGCACGGAAGAACTGCAGTTCTGTGTGTTCAGCGGGAATGGCGGGGGTATAGATGACGAGGGTCGTGGAAGCATCCTTGCATGCCTGAGGGATGAGGTTGACATCATCCTCATAATGTACGAGAGCACCTTCATGCTCCAGTTCACGGGTGAGGGCACTCGGGGTCTTATCGTAGCCACCTACGATGAGACCACGCTGCAAATAGTAACGGGCGATGGCACTCATGCCAATGCCGCCAATACCTATGAAATAAACTGCACTATACATACTCCTCTTGTTTATTCCGCCAGTTTAATGACTTCTTCTGCGATTACCTGCGCTGAGTTCTTCAGACCCATCGCCAGCGCGTTGTTACCCAGACGGCTGAGTG
This sequence comes from uncultured Prevotellaceae bacterium, assembly GCA_946415705.1. Taxonomy (GTDB): domain Bacteria; phylum Bacteroidota; class Bacteroidia; order Bacteroidales; family Bacteroidaceae; genus Physcousia. The sequence continues at coordinate 21,496 of CAMKTN010000010.1, read as the reverse complement.
CTGCATCATCGGTAGCCATCGTAAGCGCCAGCGGGATGAGTTGCTCACGCGCCTCCGCATCGCGGACGATCAAGGCTGCCTCCTTGTTGACGAGTGCCATCGCGTTGTGCGTCTGGTGGTCCTCAGCCACATTGGGCGAAGGCACCAGGATGGAAGCCTTGCCCAGAAGGCAGAGCTCGGAGATGCTGCTGGCACCGGCACGGCTGATGACCAGGTCGGCAGCACGGTAGGCCTCGTCCATGTGCTGTATGAAATCCGTCACCTTCAGGTTGGCGGGGCAACCCTTCTCGGTGAGTTGACGCTTGATATTCTCGAAGTAATAGCCACCCGTCTGCCAGATGAACTGCACCTTGCTGTTCGCAATCTGATGAAGGTTCTCCATCACGCTGTCGTTGATGGTGCGGGCGCCCAGGCTGCCGCCGATGATGAGCACCACGGGACGGATGGGATTGAAGCCCAGCTTGGTGACGGCTTCGGCACGTGAGAGCTTGCAGTCCAGCAGCTGCTGGCGCACAGGATTGCCCGTGAGCATGATCTTCTCCTTGGGGAAGAAACGCTCCATGCCCTCGTAGGCCACACATATCTTCTTCGCCGACTTGGCCAACAGCTTGTTGGTGACACCGGCATATGAGTTCTGCTCCTGAATGAGCGTGGGAACATTCATAGCAGCAGCCATGTTGAGCGTGGGACCACTGGCATAGCCACCCACACCGACAGCAACCTGCGGACGGAAGTCCTTGATGATGCGGCGAGCCATCCGACGGCTCCTCCACAGCTTCCACAGCACGCTGACATTACGCCATAGATGCTGGCGGTCGAAGCCCGCCACGGGCAGTCCGATAATCTTGTAACCCGCTGCCGGCACACGCTGCATCTCCATACGACCTTCAGCACCGACAAACAGAATTTCACTATCGGGGCGCAACGCCTTGATGGCATTGGCTATGCTAAGGGCGGGGAAGATGTGGCCACCTGTGCCACCGCCACTGACAATCACTCTAAGGGGTTGATTCATTATCTCTCTCAATTTGGGTGCAAAATTAATAATAATTCTCTTATGATGAATGATTTGGCTCCACTTTTTTACGCTTTCACGTCATTTTTCTGCACTTAGATGGCAGATGTGGTCACCTCACCGTTCTGACGAGCCGATTGACTGATGGAAATCATCATGCCGATATAGGCACAATTCACCATGATGGACGAGCCTCCACGACTCACGAGCGGCAGGGGTTGTCCGGTGACGGGGAAGAGGCCCACGGCGACCATCATGTTGATGAGTGCCTGCGTCACAATGAGCAACGCAAGCCCCAGGATGAGGAAGGCCGGGAAGTTCTTTTCACACCTGCTGGCGATACGCGCCGCCCGGTACAGCAAGGCGATATAGAGCAGCAGGACAAAGGCACCACCGATGAGTCCCAGCTCTTCGATGATGATGGCAAAGATGAAGTCGGAGTAAGCCTGCGGCAGGAAATCACGCACCTTGGAGTTACCCGGTCCACAGCCTATCAACCCACTGGTGGCCACGGCGATGTGGGCCTGCGTAATCTGAGGGTTGGTGTTCAGGTCGAATTCATCAGGGTTTTCAGGCATCTCCGTGTGGTTGCGCACACGGTGTGCCCACGTGGGCAGACGCTTGAGACCTGGATAGGTGCTGACCTTCTCCAGAGTCTCTTCGGGCGTGAAGGCCAGCACGGAATAGCCCGCCGAGCCTACGATGGCGAGGAACCCGATGAGCGCACCCAACTGCTTCCATGGCACATTACCCACGAACATCATCATCAGAATGACGATGAAGGTGAACAACGCCGTAGAAAGGTTCTCCTTGACAATCAGGCCACAGATGATGATGGAGAAGACCATGATCCACTTAAAGGCCTGTGGGGTGGCACCCTTCTCATTACGCATCACACTGAGCAGCCACGCCACCACGACCACCAAAGAGCCTTTGGCAATCTCCGAGGGCTGGAATGAGAAGCCACCGACGCTGAGCCAGCGGTTGGTGTCGTTAAGGCTGCCCGAAGAGAACAGCGCCAACAGCAACAGCAGGACGCTGAGGATGGGGCCTATCACGACCACCCATCCGAAGAAACGGCAGGGGATGCGATGGATAACCCAGGTGATGGCCACGCCAAGAGCCAGATAGAGGCCATGTTTGAGCACAGGGCTCCAGTAGGCTCCCTTCTCAAAAGTCATATTACTGGAGGCACTATACACTTCGAGGATGGAGATGATGCACAAGAAGAAGAGCACCATCCAAAGGACCTTATCGCCCTCGAAGAGCTTGCCGATATTCACTGTTTTATTACCGATGGACATAGGGGCAATCTTTCAATTTTCAATTCTCAATCTTTCAATTTTCAATTCTCAATTTCACAGTGCTCTGGCGAGGCTCTTGAATTGCTCGCCACGATCTTCCATATTCTTGAACAAGTCAAAGCTGGCACAACAGGGTGAGAGCAGCACCGTATCGCCCGGGGAGGCCATCTTGTAGCAGGCAGCGATGCAGTCTTTCATGCTGTGTGTCTCGGCGGTGGGAATGCCCATGGGGTCGAAGAACTCATGCAGCTTTCGATTATCGACACCCAGAAAGACGAGACCCTTGCACTTCTTGGCAACGAGCTCCTTGATCTGGTTGTAGTCGTTGCCCTTGTCCAAACCTCCCAGGATGAGGATGGTAGGCTGCGTCATGCTCTCCAACGCATACCAGCAGGCATCGACATTCGTGGCCTTGGAGTCGTTGATGAAAGTGACACCATGCACCTTGCAGGTGAACTCCAGACGATGCTCTACACCCTCGAAGTCGCTGAGACTCTCACGGATGACATCGTTGGAGATACCGCTGAGGTCTGCCGTGATGCCTGCTGCCAGGGAGTTGTACATGTTGTGCTTGCCAGTCAAGGCCAGCGACTCCTGCTCCATGTTGAAAGGCGTGGGACGCTCGATATGGTACTCTCCATCGGCGATGTAGCCTATCATACCTTCCTTCTCGATGATGCTGAAGGGGCACATCCGGCTCTCGATATGGTACTTCTCCAACTCACCCTTAATGATGGGGTCGTCGTTCCAGAATACGAAGGCATCATCCTTCGTCTGGTTCTGCAGGATACGCATCTTAGCGTCTGTGTAGTTCTGCATGCAGTTGTCATAGCGGTCGAGATGGTCGGGCGTGATGTTGAGCAACACGGCGATATTGGCTCGGAAGTCATACATGTTATCCAACTGAAAGCTGGACAACTCTATCACGTAGTATTCATGGGGATCCTCAGCCACCTGCAACGCCAGGCTATGACCTATATTTCCGGCGAGGCCTACATCGTAGCCTGCCTTTTTGAAGATGTGGAAAATCAGGCTCGTCGTGGTCGTCTTGCCATTCGAACCTGTGATGCAGATCATCTTGGAGTGCGTATAGCGTCCTGCAAATTCTATCTCACTGATGATGGGAATACCTGCATCTTTTATCTTGCGAATCATCGGTGCCGTATCCGGAATACCGGGACTCTTGATGATCTCGTCGGCATTCAGGATCTGCGCTTCGGTGTGCTGTCCCTCCTCCCAGGGGATGTGGTGCTCATCGAGCATCGCCTGGTAATGAGGCTTGATCTTTCCCATGTCGGTGACAAACACATCAAAACCTTCTTTCTGGGCGAGTACGGCTGCGCCCACACCGCTTTCTGCGGCACCTAATATAACAATTCTACTCATAACTCCTTATTTTCTATTTTTTACTTAGCACGAGGCTAAATCCTTAAACCTTAAACTTTAAACCTTAAACTCTTAACGAATCTTCAGCGTGACGATGGCGAGGGCGCACATCATAATCGTAATAATCCAAAAACGGGTGGTGACCTTCGACTCCAGCCAACAACCCTTAGGCCAGTTCAGCAGCACACGGAAGTCTGCAGGCAGCTGTCCCGGCTTCACACGGAAGGTGTCATGGATGGGAGCCCGCTTAAAGAAACGGAGCTTCAGACCACGCTTGTTACCATAGCGTGCATAGTTGGTCTGCAAGAGGACGCTGACACTCTCGATGAAGAAGATGAAACAGATGAGCGGCAACAGCAATTCCTTGTGAATGATGATGGCTGTGACAGCCACGATGCCGCCGATGGCCAACGAACCCGTATCGCCCATGAAGATCTGTGCCGGGTAGGCGTTGTACCACAGGAAACCAATCAGGGCGCCTACAAAAGCCATCAGAAATACCACCAACTCCTCGGAGCCTGGCACGAACATGATATTCAAGTAAGCCGCCATTCTGATGTGCGAGGACACATAGGCGAGAATGCCGAGCGTCAGACAGATGATGGCTGAGTTGCCGGCGCACATTCCATCCATTCCATCGTTCATATTTGCACCGTTGCTGACGGCCATGACGATGAAGACGGTCACGATGACGAAGAGAATCCAGCCGGCAGCGGTCCTATACTGCCCTAACCATAGGAAAGCATCCGAGTAGCGCAGGTTGTTGTTCTTCACAAAGGGGATGGTCGTCACAGTGCTCTTGACGGGTTCACTCGTGTGCGTAACCACTTCTACCCCATTCTGACGTTCCGTGATCACATTCTCATGCACCACAGCGTCAGGACTGAGCCACAGGACAAGGCCTACGACCAGACCCAGCAGTGCCTGACCTACCAGCTTGAAGATCGGGCGGATGCCATCCTTGCCCTTCGTCATCTTGGTGTAATCGTCCCAGAAACCAAGCAAGCCCAGCCACACGGTGGTGCCCAGCATGAGGAGCATGTAGATATTACGCAAGCGGCCCAACAACAAGGCTGGAACGACCGTCGCCACGATGATGATGATGCCACCCATCGTGGGTACACCTATCTTCTCAACACCATACGGGTCGATGCTGGGATCGCGCTGTTCCTCGCTGAGGTTGCGACGTTTCATGAATTTGATAAACCACTCGCCAAACCAGGCGGAGATGATCAAGGAGAGCACCAACGTTAAGATGGCACGGAAGGAAATATAGGTCCACAGGTGAGCACCTGGGATGCCGAATTCATTGAGATATCTGAAGAGATAGTAGAGCATGGTGGAGGGATGAGGGTTTATGGTTGAGGGGTTATGGTTGAGGGGTTATGGTTGAGGGGTTATGGTTAAAGGGCGAAGGCTTCTCGGACGATTTCGTGGTCATCGAAATGGTGCTTGACACCTTTGATGTCCTGATAGTCTTCGTGGCCTTTTCCGGCAATCAGGATGACATCGCCGGGCTGTGCCATGGCACACGCTGTGCGGATGGCCTCGCGACGATCCACGATGCTGAGGACCTTGCGCTTGTCCTCGGCCGTCGTGATGCCGGCAAGCATATCATTGATGATATCCTGAGGCTCCTCAAAACGAGGATTGTCGGAGGTAATGATGACGCGGTCGCTGGCACGCACAGCACTCTGTGCCATCAGCGGGCGCTTGCCCTTGTCGCGATTGCCGCCAGCGCCACAGACGGTGATGCACTGACCCTTCTTCTGCAGGATCTCATTGATCGTGGCAAGGACATTGTCAAGGGCATCGGGAGTGTGGGCGTAATCAACGATAGCGGTGACACCTTCGCGAGAACGGATGGTCTCAAAGCGTCCGTTGACAGGCTTCAGCGTGCTGAGCACCACAAGCACGTCCTCCGGTTTTTTGCCCAAGCAAACAGCAGCGCCATAGACGGCGAGGAGGTTCGAGACGTTGAAACGGCCGATGAATTGTACGAAAACATTGCGGTCGTTGATGTTCAGTTCCATGCCATCGAAGCCTTCCTCCAGGATGCGGGCACGGAAGTCTGCCATCGCACGGAGGCTGTAGGTCTTCACCGTAGCCTTGGTGTTCTGTGTCATGAAGAGGCCGTTCTTGTCATCGACATTGGTCACCACGAAGGCGTCTGCGGGCAGACTGTCGAAGAATGCTTTCTTGGCATCCCTGTAAGCCTCCACGGTCTTGTGGTAATCGAGATGGTCGCGCGTGAGGTTGGTGAACAAGCCGCCCTTGAACTTCAGACCTGCAATGCGGTGTTGTGCCACGCTATGGGAGCTCACCTCCATGAAGGCATAGCGGCAGCCCGCATCGGCCATGCGACCGAGCAGCCGATTCAGCGTGATGGGATCGGGAGTGGTATGGCTGGTGGGGATGGCCTCATCATCGATATAGTTGCAGACGGTGGAGCAGAGTCCGCATTGATAGCCAAACGCACGGAACATCTTATATAATAAGGTGGCGATGGTCGTTTTGCCATTAGTACCGGTGACACCGATGAGATCGAGTTTTTCTGTGGGATCGCCAAAGAAATGATGTGCCAGAGGCCCCACCACGCACTCACTGTCGGCAACGCGGATGAAGGTGACCTGGGGCGCAGCGCCGCCAGCAAGACCATCCGGACGGCTATAGACGACAGCGGCAGCCCCCTGCTCCACAGCCTTGGGGATGAACTGATGGCCATCCACCTGAGTGCCGGGAACGGCAATGAACAGGGTTCCATCCTTCACCTGACGGGAGTCGATGGCGATGTCCGTAATCTCAATATCCTGTGACCCCTGCACGTCAAGGGGTTGGATGACTGATAGAAGTTCCGATAGTTTCATATAGTTTGTTTTTATTTCATATCAAGCGTTATGGTCTGCCCTTTCACGACTTGCTGACCGGCATGGATGCTTTGCCTATAGATGTGACCTTGTCCATGCAATGTCACCTTGAGCCCTAAGGGTTCCAGGAGGTTGACAGCGTCACGGGCTCCCAAGCCGGTCACGTCAGGAACGGTACCGGCTTCAGCCTCCGGCATGGTCATGGGTGCCGGGGCCTCGAACACGGAAGTGCTGTCTGCGGCCTCATGAGCTTCGCGGAAGACGCCCTTGGCCATCACATACTGTGCCAGCTCGCTGAAGACCGGACCACACTGACCGCCACCCGATGCGGGAAGGCCGCTCTTCTTGATGCAGACGATGCAGGAATACTGCGGTTTCTCGGATGGATAGAAGCCACAGAAGCTGACCATATAACGGGCTGGAGATCCGTGGTAGCTACCGTGTTCGTCGGCCACCTGAGCGGTACCTGTCTTTCCACAGACCTTGAACTGCTTGCAACCAGCTTTCTTGCCAAGACCTGTCTTGTCGTTGACCACGCGCTCCAGAATCTCATGAATGTCCTTCAGCGTGCTGGGCTTGCAGATACGCTGCTTCACCACCTCCACGGGGAACTCCTTCAGGGTGACACCATCCTTGCGAATCTCGCGCACAAAGCGGGGTTTCACCATGCACCCGTTATTGGCGATGGCATTGTAGAAGGTGACGGTATAGATGGGCGGTATCTGCGTCTCATAACCGATACTCATCCATGCCAGCGCGGTCTTGCTCCAGTTGCTGCCGTCTGGTTTCGGACGACGCACACTGGGGAAGCCCTGTCCCTTGAACGGTAGCGTGAAGGGAACGCCTACGCCTTCGCGATGCAAGCCATCGACATATTTCTCCGGATGCTGGTTGTAATGCTCATCGATGATGCGGCTGACACCGACATTCGACGAGAACATCAGACACTCATCAACCGAGATGGCACGACCGTAACCGCCCTTGCGCCAGTTGTGGTCTTTCATCAGACGACCATGCATGAGATATTGTCCGTTGCCCACCTGGACGCTGTCCTTGCGGGTCACCATACCATCTTCCAGCGCCACCATGATGGAGGCCGTCTTAAACGTGGAGCCGGGTTCCCAAAGGTCGGTGATGGCATTGTTCTTCACCTCGGCATAAGTGTAGTTGCCAGGGGTGCCAAGACGGGTCATGTTGACAATCGCCTTCACATCGCCCGTAGCCACTTCCATGAGGACCACGACACCCACCTCGCCGTTTACCTCGTGCAGCTTCTTCACAAGGATACGCTCAGCGGCATCCTGCATGCCCACATCGATTGTGGAGATGATGTCCAGGCCGTTGATGGGCTCCACATCCGTGCGGTCCGTCCACATACGGCGCACCTTCTCGCGGTGCTTCTTACCATTGACCCCGCGCAGGATGCTGTCGTAGGCCAACTCCAGACCATTCATGGCGGAATCGCTGGTGGACATTAGGTCGCCTAACGTGCGTCGGGCCATACTGCCGTAAGGCTTCTGGCGCTGCGGGATCTCCTCGCCATACATACCTGATTTGTTGCGGCCATAGCGCACATAAGGAAGTTTCAGGAACTCGCGGTATTGGATATAGGACGCGTTGCGCGCCAGCACGAAGGTGCGCTGACATTTGCTCGAAGAAGTCTCACGTTTCAAGGCATTGCGATAGGCCGTGTTGAGGAGTTCCTTATATTCCATGACTGATCTCTTGGGGAACAGACGGTTCAACCCAATGCTCAGGCTATCGATCTCCTTGACGAAGGTCGTGTCACGCCATTGGCGATGCTTACGCTCGGCAACGCTGTCGTTACGATCGACAACCACCAGATCGACATACAGTGTGTAGATGGGCATAGACCCTACCAACAGCTGGCCGTCGGCAGAGTAGATATTACCGCGAACAGCAGGGATGTCCTGCTGGCGAGAGGCCAGACGCTCACGCACCCGCTCCCAATAGCTCTGCTGGAAGAAGATCTGATAACCTGCCGAAACGACGACGGCAACACCCACCAGTGTCAGCAGGATGATGACAAAGGTGTAACGGGGGATAATATGTTTATGGTCGAATTTCATGACTCCTTATTTTCTATTGATTGACCTCTCTTTAATTTTCTATCAATTGACCTCTCTTTTTCTGTGACGCTCTCTCTTGTTTACGTGGTACTCATTCCTTCTTCACCCGTATGATGAACGGCGGTTCGGTGGCACTCATCAGCAGGCTGTCGCCCAGCTGTCGCAGCTTCCGTTCGATGCTGCTCTGGCGGCTGGCCATCGTCAGCGCTGCATACTGGGTGAGAGCGTAGTTTTTCTTCTCCACCAGTTCCTGGCGTAGCTTTTCCTCTTCGATAATCTCCTGCTGGGCGGCATAGCGGTTGGAGATGTACAGGATACTCAGCAGCACCAACAGAAGGATGAACCAGATGTTACGGCGAAGATAGCTACCCAAGAGGTAGTCGCCACCCAGGATCTCACGCAAAGACACCTGCGGCAGGTCCTCGGTGGAGAACAGGCGCCAACCCGAGCGCGGAGCCTCGCGTTCAGGTTCCTCCGTAAACGCCACGGGGATATCATCGGGCACAGCTTCCGCAGCCGATGTCTCATCAGCTTCGGAAACTTCTTGGGCGTCCTCTTCCATCAGGACATCCTCTTCGAGATTGGTGACGACCAAACGTACGTCGTCCTTCAAATCTTCATCTTTACGTTTCATGTTGTTCTCTCTCTTTTCTCTAATATTTCTTCTACCTTAGACCTTCTCTGCCACCCGCAGGCGAGCGCTGCGGCTTCGAGGGTTACATCGGATTTCTTCTTCATCTGCGGCAATCGGTTTGCCTATGAGCCGGAATGGAGCCTGACTGCGCCCGAACACATCTTGTTCCACCTCACCTTCCACATTGCCGGCACGCATGAGATTCTTCACCATGCGGTCCTCCAGGGAGTGATAGGCGATGACCACCAGACGGCCACCGGGGCGCAACAGATCAACAGCGGCCGTCAGCATACTGCGCAAGGCTTCCATTTCACCGTTCACCTCGATGCGCAACGCCTGAAAGGCGCGAGCCAGATCTTTCTTTTCGCGGTCGCGCCCTACCAGCGGGGTGAGCACCTGCACAAGCTGGAACGTCGTATCGATGGGAGCCGTAGAGCGTGCCTTCACGATGGCTGCTGCCAACCGTGAGGCTTGATGCAGCTCGCCATAGAGGCGAAAGACGGAGGTCAGCTGTTCCACAGAATAGCGGTTGACCACCTCTGCTGCCGACATGGTGGCGGACTGATTCATGCGCATGTCCAGCGGAGCGTCGGCCCTGAAGCTGAAACCGCGGCTAGCCTCATCCAGATGATGACTGGAGACACCCAAGTCAGCCAAGATACCATCTACGCCATCGACATCATAGTAACGCATCCAATTCCGGAGGTAGCGGAAGTTGGAGCGCACCAATGTCCACTCGGCATCCGTGGAGTCCTCGGCCTCACGCTGACGCTCACACTTCTCGATGGCATCAGCATCCTGGTCAAAGCTGAAGAGGCGACCACCCGTTCCCAACTGCGCCAACAGTGCGCGGCTATGACCGCCACCGCCCAGCGTCACATCCACATAAGTTCCATCACGCTTGATGTTTAGGCCCTCTAAAGAGGGGTGCAAAAGCACCGGGATGTGATAAATGTCGGGTTCCATGGCGCAAAGGTAGTTACTTTATTTCAATTTTTATGTATCATCCGCAAAAATAATTTCTTAAAAAATTATAATTCGCTGTTTCTTGGTTTTTTATGCAATTAAAGCTACACTTTAACTAAAGAAACGAGTGAGGAGGCGCGGAGCAGCAGAAATGCTTTTTCCTATAGAAAAATGCAATTTTTCTTTACAAAATTTGGCAAAGCGAGCAAAAATGCCTACCTTTGTACCCAAATCAGCCTTTGAGGCACGTCTCTTTTTATGAAAAAGAACCTGAGGATCATATTATTTGTCATGGCGGCAATGCTCACGGGAGTCGTGATTCCATCACGGATGGCGGCTCAAGTGGAACGGACTGACACGCTCTCCCGTCAGCCTGCATTGTCCACCCAGAATCCTGAGGTTCAGAACCGTATGATGACAAGTCCGCTGCCAGTGAGCATCCGTCAGCAGGGACGACAGATCTGCGTGCAGAGTCGCTACAACCAGATCCTGCCCATCTACACAGAGGGCGGCGTCTTCTACACAGCATTCCGCCTGTCAAAGGGTACCAATTGGTTGTCCGGACTGCCCAAAGGAACTTATTACATCAACAACCGCAAGTTCACCATTTATTGAACTTGCCACCCAAGCCCTCCACAATGTCTGAACAGAACGAATTAACCATTGACCTTGAGCGCATTGTTCGGGAACGGGCAGGCAACAAAGTCCCTGGTTTTGTCATTCGCTGGCTCAAACGCCTTATCCACGAAGATTTTATCAACGAGTTCCTTCGCCGCGGCCACGTAGGCGTTGACTTCTGCACAAAAGGTATTGAATACCTCCGCGTACAACTGAACGTGGAAGGTCTGGAGGAACTGCCGGCTGACGGCCACTTCACCTTCGTCTCCAACCACCCGCTGGGCGGCATCGACGGCGTAGCACTCGGTGGTATCATCGGCACAAAGTACAACGGCCACGTGAAATACCTCGTCAACGACCTGCTGTTGAACCTGAAAGGGCTGGCACCGATTTGTGTAGGTATCAATAAGATAGGTAGCCAGTCGCGCAACCTGCCGCAACAGGTGGACAGCGTCTTCCACAGCGACGATCAGGTCATCCTGTTCCCCGCCGGCATCTGCTCACGTAAGATCAACGGACAGATTCGTGACCTAGCATGGGGTAAGGCCTTCATACAGAAAAGCATACAAACACAACGCGACGTCGTTCCCGTTCATTTCATCGCACAGAACTCACCCCGCTTCTATCGCATCGCCAACTGGTGCAAGCGCCTGGGTATCAAGTTCAATCTGGCCATGCTATTGCTGCCCGATGAGATGTACCGTTCCTGCGGAAACCACTATACCGTGCGCTTCGGCAAACCCATCCCCTACACCACCTTCGACACCACCCGCCGCCCCGTGGAATGGGCTGAATGGGTGAAGGAGAAGGTGTACGAACTGTAAACCATAACGTTCTAAGAACATGGAAGAGATCATTGCCCCTATTCCCGTTGACATCCTGATGAGTGAGCTCACCGAGGACAAGCGTCTGCGATTCACCAACAAGAGCAACAACGAAGTGTATGTCATCACATGGCAGGACGCTCCCAACGTGCTCCGCGAGATTGGTCGTCTGCGCGAGATAGCCTTCCGCGCTGCTGGTGGTGGCACCGGCAAGGCGCTGGACCTTGATGAATTCGACACCATGGAGAATCCCTACAAGCAGCTCATTGTCTGGGATCCCGAGGCAAAGGCCATTCTCGGCGGCTATCGCTACCTGCTGGGCACGGAAGCGCGCTTCGATGAAGCGGGGCAGCCCATCCTGGCGACATCCCACATGTTCCATTTCTCAGAACAATTCATCCGTGATTTCCTCCCCTACACCATCGAGCTGGGGCGCAGCTGGGTCACCTTAGAATATCAAAGCACGCGCGCAGGCGCAAAGGCCCTCTTTGCCCTGGACAATCTCTGGGACGGACTGGGAGCGCTCACCGTCGTCATGCCAAACGTCCGCTATCTCTTCGGCAAGATGACGATGTACCCGAGCTACGACCGCCAGGCACGCGACATGATCCTCTACTTCCTCAAGAAACACTTCCCCGACCCCGACCAACTCATCCTCCCGATGAAACCGCTCGAAATTGAAGCGGACAGCGACAAGCTCGCTGCCCTCTTCAGCGAGGATGAATTCAAGGCGGACTACCGCATCCTGAACCGCGAGGTGCGTCAGCGCGGCTATGACATCCCGCCACTCGTCAACGCCTACATGAGCCTTTCGCCGACGATGCGTATGTTCGGCACAGCCATCAACTACGGCTTTGGCGACGTTGAGGAGACAGGCATCCTGATTGCCGTCGATGAGATCCTCGACGAGAAGCGCGTGCGCCACATCGACAGCTTTGCCAAAGACCACCCCGAGGCCATATCGTTTACCAGCGGGGCCAACAAACTGATATCATAAAACTATCTATTATACCTCTTATTAGGCTTATCATCTAACTATGATTACCATTAAGAAAGTAGAAAGTAAAAGCGAATTACGCGCTTTCATCCGTTTCAACTATCATCTTTATAAAGGAAATCCCTATGCCGTGCCCGACTTCCTGGAGGACATGCTCGACACGTTCAACCGCCGTAAGAACGCAGCCTTTGAGTTCTGCGAGGCAGACCTGTTCCTGGCATATCGCGACAAGAAGATCGTGGGCCGCGTGGCAGCCATCATCAACCACAAGGCCAACAAGACCTGGCAGGCGAAGAACGTCCGCTTCGGATGGATTGACTTCATCGAGGACATCGAGGTACTGAAGGCGCTGCTGGACACCGTCGAGCAATGGGGCCGCGAGCGCGGCATGAAGAAGATCGTAGGCCCGCTGGGTTTCACGGACATGGACCCCGAGGGCATGCTCATCGACGGCTTCGACCAGCTCTCCACGATGAGTACCATCTACAACTTCCCCTACTACCCCCGCCTCATCGAACAGTTAGGCTATGAGAAGGAGATCGACTGGGTGGAGCGCAAGGTAATGGTCCCGACGGCCGACGAACACCAGGCCGACATGCAGAAATATTTCCGCGTGGCTGAGATGAGCATGAAGCGCTACAACCTGCACATGCGCCACTTCAAGAATGCCAGGGAGATCCTGGCCGAGGAGGACGGCAAGTACGTGCAGAAGTGCTTCAACGTCATCAACAAAGCTTACGCCGACCTCTATGGCTACTCCGAGATGAACGAGCGTCAGATCCAGCAGTACGCCACCACCTACCTGCAGTTCCTGGACATGCGCCTGCTGGCCATCGTGGAGAACGAGCAGAACGAGCCCATCGCGATGGGCGTCGGCATGGGCTCCCTGTCCTATGCCCTACAGAAGGCCCACGGCAAGCTGTTCCCCTTCGGCTGGTGGCATCTGGCCAAGGCCATCTTCTTCAAGCCGGCACCCGTCATCGACCTGCTGCTGGTCGGCGTGCTGCCTGAGTACCAGAACAAGGGCGTGAACGCACCGCTCTTCGCACAAATCATCAAGGTCGCCCAGAAGATGGGCTTCGTATGGGCCGAGACGCACCCGCAGCTGGAGTCCAACGAGAAGAGCCAGGGCCAGTGGGCACACCTCGACTGCACCATCCACAAACGCCGCCGCTGCTATCAGAAAGAGCTCTAATGGAAGAAATTATCACCCCAACCCTCTACTCCGAAGATAATATCCGCCACCTCTCCGATATGGAGCACGTGCGCACGCGACCCGGTATGTATATCGGTAAGCTGGGCGACGGCTCCCACGCCGAGGACGGCATCTACGTGTTGCTGAAGGAAGTCATCGACAACTCCATCGATGAGTTCAAGATGAACGCCGGCAAGCGCATCGAGGTGACCATCGACGAGCACCTGCGCGTCACCGTGCGCGACTACGGCCGTGGCATTCCCTTGGGCAAGCTGGTGGAGGCCGTGTCGATGTTGAACACGGGTGGTAAGTACGATTCCAAGGCTTTCAAGAAGAGCGTCGGCCTCAACGGCGTCGGCTTGAAAGCCGTCAACGCCCTTTCCTCGCACTTCGTAGCACAGAGCTTCCGCGATGGCGAGACGCGCCGCGCCACCTTCGAGTGTGGCCAGCTCGTCACCGACGAAGGCACCGCCAACAGCGGCGCCGCCACTGTGGTCAGCAGCCTGAGCGCTGACCCCGAGAACGGCACCCTCGTCGTCTTCGAGCCCGACAACAGCCTCTTCAAGAACTACCTCTTCCGCGATGAGTTCGTGGAGGTGATGCTGCGCAACTACACCTACCTGAACACCGGCCTCGCCATCATGTTCAACGGCCGCCGCATCCTCTCCCGCAACGGCCTTGAGGACCTGCTCACCGACACGATGACCACGCAGCCCCTCTACCCCATCGTACACCTCAAGGGCGAGGACATCGAAATCGCCTTCACCCACACCAACGGACAGTACGGCGAGGAGTACCACAGCTTCGTCAACGGCCAGCACACCACCCAGGGCGGTACCCATCAGAGCGCCTTCAAGAAATACATCGCCGAGACCATCAAGGACTTCTCCGGCAAGAACTTCGACTACAGCGATATCCGCAACGGCATCGTTGCCGCCATCAGCATCAACATACAGGAACCGTTGTTCGAGAGCCAGACGAAGATCAAACTGGGCTCGCTCTCCACAGAACCCAACGGCGGCGGTATCTCCATCGATAAGTTCATCGGTGACTTCGTGAAGGAGCAGGTAGATAACTACCTGCGCCGCAACCCCGAGGTGGCCGAGGTGCTGCTGCAGAAGGTCGGCGAGAGCGAGCGCGAGCGCAAGGCGATAGCCGGCGTGGCCAAGCTCGCCCGCGAGCGCAGCAAGAAAGCCAACCTGCACAACCGCAAGCTGCGCGACTGCAAGATACATTTCAACGACCCCAAGGGCGAGCGCAAGGAAGACTCCTGCATCTTCATCACCGAGGGCGACTCCGCCAGCGGTAGCATCACCAAGAGCCGCGACGTGATGACACAGGCCGTCTTCTCCCTCCGAGGCAAGCCCTTGAACTGCTTCGGCCTCACCAAGAAAGTGGTCTATGAGAACGAGGAGTTCAATCTCCTGCAGGCAGCCCTGAACATCGAGGACGGCCTCGACGGCCTGCGCTATAACAAGGTCATCGTGGCCACGGATGCCGATGTCGATGGCATGCATATCCGTCTGCTGATGATCACCTTCTTCCTGCAGTTCTTCCCCGAACTCATCAAGAAGGGACATGTCTATATCCTCCAGACGCCGCTCTTCCGCGTGCGCCAGCGTCGCAAGAAGCTCTCCAAAGCCCGCTTGGAAGCCATCGGCGAGGCGGATTCCAAAGGCGATTTCATCACGCGCTACTGCTACAGCGAGGAGGAGCGCCAGCAGAACATCGAAGCCCTCGGGCCGGAGCCTGAGATCACGCGTTTCAAAGGTCTCGGTGAGATCAGCCCCGACGAATTCCGCGGTTTCATCGGCGAAGACATCCGTCTGGAACAGGTCTCGCTGCATAAGAGTGACCAGGTAGCGGAGCTGCTGGAGTACTACATGGGCAAGAACACCCTCGAACGCCAGAACTTCATCATCGACAACCTCGTCATCGAGGAAGATAGGGCAGAGGATGAAGAGGAAGAGCGAGAGTATAAGGAATTGACAATTGAAAATTGAAAATTGAAAATTGAGAATTGAAAATTGAAAATTGAAAATTGAGATGAGCATCCTTTTTCCTGGCAGTTTTGATCCGTTTACGAGGGGGCACGCAGACTTGGTCGAGCGTGCGCTGCAGCTGTTCGACGAGGTGGTGATTGCGGTGGGCATCAACGAGCAGAAGGCTGGATGGATACCTGTCGAGGAACGTGTGCAAGCCATACGTAATTTATATAAGGAACAGGCGCGCGTGCGCGTAGAGAGCTACAGCGGCCTCACCACAGATTTTGCCCATTCCATCGGTGCGAAAGCCATCCTTCGAGGCGTGCGCACCGTCAAGGATTTCGAGTACGAGATGCAGATGGCCGACGTCAACCGCCAGCTCACAGGCATCGACACCGTCGTCCTCTTCGCAGATCCCCGCTACGCCTCCCTCTCCAGCTCCCTCGTCCGCGAACTCGCCCACTTCGGCAAGGACATCACAGCCTTCCTGCCGGAAGGATATAAAGCCTCACCCCCTACCCCCCTCTCCAAAGGGCGAGGGGGAAGCCTACGGCAGTAAGGGGAATAAATGCCTTAGTATACTTAGGACTATGAAATCTATTTCTAAATACTTTTTTTTCTTCTT
Source organism: uncultured Prevotellaceae bacterium (assembly GCA_946415705.1). Classification (GTDB taxonomy): domain Bacteria; phylum Bacteroidota; class Bacteroidia; order Bacteroidales; family Bacteroidaceae; genus Physcousia. The sequence continues at coordinate 4,990 of CAMKTN010000010.1, read as the reverse complement.
TTTTTCATTTAGCTATCTACTCCCCTCGCCCTTTGGAGAGGGGTTGGGGGTGTGGCTGTATGCGCAGCCTTCCTCTGACCCTCGCGAGCAGGCGATGCGCAAGCTCATACAGAGCACGTTGATGATCAACCAGCTCTATGTCGATACCGTCAACCTCAACCGCCAGGTGGAGGATGCCATCACGGGTATGCTCTCCAAGCTCGACCCCCACTCCACCTACACCAACGCCGAGGACACCAAGAAGATGAACGAGCCGCTGCAAGGTAACTTCGACGGCATCGGCGTGCAGTTCAACATGCTGGAGGACACGCTCGTCGTCATACAACCCGTGGCTGGCGGCCCCTCTGAGAAGAAAGGCATCCTGGCCGGCGACCGCATCGTCAGCGTCAACGACACCGCCATCGCCGGCGTGAAGATGAGCCGCGAGAACATCATGAGCCGTCTGCGCGGTCCGCGCGGTACCAAGGTGAAGCTGGGCATCGTCCGCCGCGGCATCAAAGACGTGCTGACCTTCAACATCACCCGCGATAAGATCCCCGTCAAGTCCGTAGATGCCGCCTATATCGCGGCACCCGGCATCGGACTCATCCGTTTCAGCAACTTCTCAGCCACCACACACGACGAAGTCGTCGATGCCATCAAGCAGCTGAAGCGCCAGGGCATGCAGTCCCTCATCCTCGACCTTCAGGGCAATGGCGGCGGCTACCTCGGTGCGGCCGTGGAGATTGTCAGCGAGCTGTTGCCCAAGGGCGAGCTCATCGTGGACACACGCGGTCGCGACGGCATCCGCGTAGCCGAATACCGCTCCTCGGGCGGCGGCCTGTTCACCAACGGGCGCCTCGTGGTGCTCGTGGATGAGCACTCCGCCTCGGCTGCCGAGATCCTGTCCGGCGCTATCCAAGACCACGACCGCGGCACCATCATCGGCCGCCGTACCTTCGGCAAAGGCCTCGTGCAACGCCCTATATCCCTTGAGGACGGCAGTATGATACGCCTCACCGTAGCCCGCTACTACACCCCCTCGGGCCGTTGCATCCAGAAACCCTACGAGAAGGGCGATGCCAAGAGCTACGCCCGCGATGTCATCGACCGCTATAACCGCGGCGAGCTCACCAATGCCGACAGCATCCATTTCCCCGATTCGCTGCGCTATAAGACCTTGAAGCAGCAGCGCACCGTCTATGGCGGCGGTGGCATTATGCCCGACATATTCGTGCCCCTCGACACCACCCGCTACACACGCCTCTACCGCGAGCTCACCGCCCGCAGCTACATCAACAATGCCTGCCTCCACTATATGGACGAGCACCGCAAGCAGCTCAGCAAGCAGTACAAGAGCTTCGACGACTTCTGCGCCACGTTCACAATGCCCCAGAACGTCCTCGATGACATCCTTGCCGACGCCGCCAAGAAGGACAGCCTGCAGGCCCGCGACGACGACGAGCTGCAGCGCACCCTCCAGAACATGCGTCACATCCTCAAAGGTCTCGTCGCCCGCGACCTATGGGACTACAGCGAATACTTCCAGATCATCTACGCCGACGACCCCGTCGTCGCCAAAGCCATCGAACTCCTCTCCGCCACCAAGAAGGACTGAAGCCCGATAAAGTCACAGTTAAAAACAGGAAGCCCATGTTTGAACAGGAAATCGAACGCTACGAGCAGGTGCGACGCGCGTACGAGACGCAGATCAAAGCCAAGATGTCGCCACAGGATTACATGGACTGGCACGAAGTGCTCTTCTCGTGTCATTCCTGTGGTATCGAGGGCAATACGTTCACCGTAGATGACACACGTATTCTCAAGGAACAGGGCCTGTCGATGGTACCGGTGGGACACTCGCTGCTGGAGTGTACGGAGATGGCCGACCACTTTCGTGCCTTCCGCTACGTGACCACGCATCTGGAAGCCCCCTTCGATGAGACACTGCTGCGCGAGACTAACCGTCTGGTTACGGAGAACACGCTGGCATATCGCGCACCAGGCGCTGTACCAGGCGAATATACAACTGAAGACATGGCAGCTGGAGACACCGTATTTGGAGACCATGAGACGCTGGTGGCACGTGTACCGTCGCTGATGGCCTCAACAGCGCAAGCCATCACTGGCAACCTGCATCCTATGATCCTCGCCGCCCGCTTCCACGGTTACTTCGAATACCTGCATCCTTTCCGCGATGGCAATGGCCGCACGGGACGTCTGCTCTCGAACTGGATCCTCATGCATACCGGACATCCGATGGTCATCATCGAGGTGAAGGATCGCGGCGCATACATCAATGCCCTCCGGCAAGTGCGCACCGAGGGTACCGACGAGCATCTCATCGCCTTCTTCTTCCGCGTGGCTACAGAACGTCTTGAGGGCGAGCTGGCACAAAAGCGCAAGAACACCCATCTCGGCCTCTTCCTCTTCTGAATAAAAGTTTTAGTCCATCTGCGCCAAACTGGCCGGCTTACGAAGCATCCTTCTATCAACAGAAGCCCCGCCGCTCACCTTCGTGAGCCGCGGGGCTTCTCTTTTTTCATCAGAACAGCCCTTCGGGCTGCAGGTCTTCGTAGTCGAGGAGGGCGTCGAAGCAGGGACATTGCTTGAGCCATTCGTTGGGCGTGATGCAGCCGTCACCGTTGATGTCCGGCGACAAGTCGCGGTGGCCGAGGATGATGGCACCGGGGTAGTCGCAGTGGAGCTGTGTGAGCAGCGTGCGCAGGCTCTTGCGCTGCGCATTCACGCTTTCCGCACTGTTTTCCAGCAAGATATAGCCTCTCCTACCCGACGCGCCCTCCCTCCTGGCGATATAACCCGTCTTGCGCAGGAGGATTCCCAGCTGACGCACATCCATGGGGCGGCGTATGTTGCCGTAGAGGCTGAGTTTGGCTGAGATCTCTGCCACGGTGAGGAACAGTGCGCCGTTGGTGCCGGGCTGGCAGGGTGTGAAATAGACGGGCAGAAGCTGCTCCTCGTTGGTCTCCACCATGAAGTCCTCCACATGTGAGGCCACCGAGTGGATGTCGTCGAGTGCGAACCAGAAGTTGAAGCCCTGCTGCACAAGCGCCCACGCCTGGGCGTACAGGCCCTCATAGGGCAGCGGATGATCGAAGGGCGAGACGATGCTTTCCACACGGAAGGGCAGCCAGCGGCGGTTGCCGGTGGTGTCGGTGAGGAAGCGCTCCTTGTTGCCGCTGGCCACATAGCTGGCCACGCGCAGGCGCCGCTCCTTGCTCTGGGCGTAGGCCGCGCGCACGTTGATGTCGGCGGCCGTGATGAGCGACTTCAGGGCGTTGAGTTCCTGTTCCGACATGCGGTCAATCTCGTCCATGTTAATAAGTCCGAATTCCGTGGCCCGCAGCTGCTCGTCCTTGTCGATGGCGCGTGCGCCGCTCTGCCGGCAGCGGTAGGAGGCCAGCTGCGGCGGCATGAGGGCATCGAGCCAGGTCGTCTTGAAGATACCCTGTTCGCCGATGAGCACCAGCACCTGGTGGTTGGTGACGCCCTCCTTCATCCACGACGCCACCATGGCGCAGAACCATTTCCTGAAACAACGATCCCACAACGCCGCATCCGCGACCTTCACCATTTGAGCCACACGACCGATATAATCCGTCTCGCCATCCCACGCCGGCAGCCCCAAGCGCCTGGAGCATTACAACCGCACCCTCGCAGCCGCATACCACCTCCTCCCACCCGCCGAAGCCACCCGCCTCCACGCTGCCGCCTGCCACTGGCTCATCGCCGCACCATGAATGGCGCGGTGCTTCCGAGTAAATGTGTTGCACACAACCAACATTTTTTCACCAAAAGTGTTGCCTATGCGCAACACTTTTGCAACTTTTTCACGGAGTCGCACGATGTGGAATACAGCAAGTCACAAGGCTATTTCTGCGTTGATGGCGCTAAGCTACCCCTCTGGATGCTCGGTTTCCTGTACTAGCACGCAAAAAGACGAGGTCCCATGCGTGTTGGAGAAGATTTCGGAAAAGAAGTTCAAGGAACTGAAGGACAAAGAGGAGTAAACCAAATGCATCTATGCCTACTGATAGGAACATCATATTTGTGTGTTTTACATACCTGAATTGATGTTTAAGGGTTTAAAGGTTTAAGGTTAATTTGTGGCTTGGGGATGTCCTTGACTTCTGAGGCGCCTTCAGAAAGACTCTATGGTGTCCACGCGCAAACACTAGTAGTCCCTTGCCTTACCCTCGTACGAGTCTGCGCGTACCCTCCTACGAGGGTCAGGCGAGTCTCCTACGTCCCTTTTGTCGCTGCAAAGGTACGGCGAGCCGCAGAAACCTATGCCCACAGACGCACAAAGCCGCGCATTTCGGCGCAAAAACCAGAAATTTTATCGCTAATATGCAGATTATATGGAGATTATTTCGTATCTTTGCCCTCGCAAAAAGCAAATCAACCCCAATCTCTCATCTCTAATCTCTAACCCATCATGGAAAACACCTTTCGCCTCCGCGCCTACGGCACCTCTGAACTGGCCGCGCTCTACTACCCCTTCCGTTCCCCCTCCTGGGCACGCAAGTGCTTCAACCGCGAGCTGCAAGCCTGCCGTATGCTGCGCGACACCCTCCGCCGTCAGGGCTGGTTCGTTGGTCAGAAAGTCTTCACGCCCCGTCAGGTGAAGACCATCGTCCGCTTCCTCGGTGAACCCTGACCGCAACCTCCTTTATGGTTAAAAAACATGCGCGACGCTATCCATCCCGGACCACGTCGCGCTTTTCACAAACACAATTTGTCATTCGTCTCTGAGAGAAAACTGTCTCTCACGAATGACGATGCAAAGGTACGGCAAAGCCCATGAAAGCGAAAAGACACAATCAGATGAGTTATCTTCATGAAATGATGATGAAATAAGGTATATAAAGGTAGTTTAACATACTCTTCAATATGAGATTCATAGATTTTGTCTACCTTTGTAGCCAGATAAATCGGAATTTATGGAAATCAATAATAGACCCAACCCCAATGAGGCCTTCCCGAATCC
>CAMKTN010000009.1 GCA_946415705.1 uncultured Prevotellaceae bacterium | reverse complement strand
CGCTCGCGAGAACATGAAGAAGATGTACATCCACAAGATTGTTGATGTGCTCGGCTCCAACGACAAACTCTAATTTAACCTCACATTCATAAAAATCCCCGCAGCTGGCTGCGGGGATTTTATTATGCAACAAAGTGGAGCTGGAGAGAATCGAACTCTCGTCCAAACAGGGAAGTCCTACGCTTTCTACACGCTTATTCCAGCCTTAATTTTCGAGCACGGGCAAGACCTGGACCACCAACCTGTGCCTTATCCTCTTAAAAAAGTCATTGTCGCTGCGAGGCCAGCGGCAACTATCCCCAATTTTGCTGCACCACTGAGCCAGAGCGCTTTGGGGCATTAGCCTCTGAGTGATGTCCCGTCGCAGCACCTGGTGCCGCGAGAAGCCGATCTACTATACTTCAATCAAGCAGCGAGAGCGTAACGAGTTTCGCCAGATAATTGTTGACAGACCAGGTATTAAAGAGAGCGATCAGCGACTCTCTGCGTGCTTACGTAACACTCCGTCCTGCTGTCAAATCCATGTCAGCCCCATGGGCGTGTAGTGTCATTTTGCGGCGCAAAGGTAGGAAAATAGTTTAAGGTTTAAGGTTTAAAGTTTAAAGTTTTTGTGTTCAGGACACATTTTTTTGATGAAATGGTCGTTTTTTTCTCCTTTATAGCAATAAATAGCCCTAAAAAGAGTTATTTTAATACATGACTCATGAGAATACACATCTATAGATGATGCAACAGGCCACCTTGGACATGGAGTTGACCGATGGGATGAATAGGGCGGAGCGCTGCGTGAAACGTTGTTTCGATATCGTGGTTGCTTTGTCCAGTCTCCTTGTGCAGTTCCCTTTGGGCCGATTCCTGCGGACTCATCATCTTGATGAGTTGCCGCAGTTATGGAATGTCCTCGTGGGGGATATGCGTTTTGTGGGTCCCCGCCCAGAGCGTCGCTACTTCATCGACCAGATTATGGTAGAGAATAGCGACTATAGCTATATCTATCGCATGCACCCGGGCGCGACCTCAAAGACCACCATCTACTATGGCTACACCGACACGATGGAGAAGATGCTCGTGCGTCTGCAGATGGATCTCGACTACTACCAGCATCGCTCGTTGCAGGTAGATTCACAAGTTCTATTGACATCGCTGAAGTATGTTTTCAGCGGCAAAAATTTCTGAAACAAAGACAAACAAACGATATGAAAAAGAAACTACTCATCTTCATCGCAGCTTTTTTGGTGTTCCAGAACCCGTTGTCGGCGCAGTCCATGACGGACAATCAGCTCATTCAGTATGTGAAGACAGAGATGGAAAAAGGCACTCCGCAGCAGACCATCGTCCAGAACCTGATCAAGCGTGGTGTCACCACTGATCAGCTGCAGCGTGTTCGTCGTAAGGTGGAGGCCGAACAGAAACAGCTGGGCGCCACGAATCTTACAGGCCAGAAGCAGGAGGAAAGCCGCTTGCGCGGTAACTCTTCTTCCTCCTCTTCCTCGACACAGACCCTTGCAGATCGTAAGAAGAAGGAGAAGGATCGCTTGCAGAAGTCGATGGGCGGTGTCCCATCTCGTCTGACTAAGAACGAGGAGCGCCGTCTCACCCCTCAGGAACGCGAGCAACTGATGACGTCTGAGGGTCAGTTTCTGGGCTTCGAGGAAGAGGAGGAATACGATGATGATTTGTGGACATTGCCTCGCGAACAGCAAGTATATGGCCGCAACCTCTTCAACCAGCCCAAGCTGTCGTTTGAATCGCAGGTGAATATCGCCACGCCCGCCAACTATCGTCTAGGCGCTGGTGACCATGTCATCATCGATGTATGGGGTGCCTCGCAGGAGACATTCCGCAGCGAGATCTCGCCCGACGGCACCGTGACTATTGAGGGCGTAGGTCCCATTAAACTGGCAGGGCTCTCTGTGTCGGAGGCTGCCAACCACCTCCGTAGCCACCTGGGTCGCTACTATTCTGACTGTCAGGTGAGTCTCAGCTTAGGCGAAACGCGCAGCGTCATTGTGCAGGTCATGGGTGAGGTTCAAATGCCTGGTACCTACACCCTTAGCGGTCTCTCCACAGCTTTCAATGCCCTGTATGCTGCTGGCGGTATCAGCGATGTCGGTACGCTGCGTGACATCAAAGTCTATCGTAGTGGTCGCTGCATCGCACACATTGATGTATATGACTATCTCGAGAACGGCAACGCGGCCGGCGATGTGCGCTTGCAGGACAACGACGTCATCATCGTCGGTCCCTATGACTGTTTGGTGTGTGTGCGCGGTAAGGTGAAGCGTCCGATGTTCTACGAGATGAAGTCCTCAGAGAGCGTGAAGCGTGTGTTGCAGTTCGCAGGAGGCTTCTCGGGCGATGCCTTTACCAAGAATGTGCGCCTTATCCGTAAGTCCGGCGAGGAACACAGTATTCACACCATCGATGAGTTCTCCATGGCCAACTTTACGCTGGCTGACGGCGACAGCATCTATGTAGATAGCGTCATTCCCCGCTTCCGCAATATGGTGGAGGTGCGTGGCGCTGTGATGCACCCGGGTCAGTTCCAGATGGACGGCCGTATTCAAAGCGTGCGCGAACTGCTATTGGCTGCTGAGGGATTAAGCGAGGATGCCTTCACGGAGCGTGCCGTGATGCATCGCGAGAAGGATGACCTGACATTAGAGATGATCTCTCTTGACATACAAGGCATTATGGACGGCAGCAAGCCCGATATTGTCCTAAAAAAGAACGATGTTCTCTTCATACCCAGTAAGACCTTGATGCGTGGCGAGGAGACTTTCCGCATCAATGGCGAGGTGAACTACCCGGGCGAATATAAGTATGCTGAGAATACCACCATCCAGGATCTGATTCTTCAGGCCGGCGGCCTCACGCATTCCGCCTCGACTGCTAAGATTGATGTTTTCCGTCGAAACTTTAATCCTGCTGCTCAGGCCAGTGGCAAGAACCTTTCACAGGTGTTCTCTTTCAATCTGGCAAATGGCTTCGTCATTGAAGACACCATCTTCGCTTTACTGCCCTACGATGAGGTACAGGTTCGTAAGAGTCCGGCCTATGAAGAACAGCAGAATGTGACCGTTGATGGTTGTGTGAACTTTGCGGGTGAGTATGCGATGACGAGCAAGGAGTTCCACCTCAGTGACCTTGTGCGTATGGCCGGTGGCCTCTCAGAACTGGCCTATCCAAAGGGCGCACGTCTGATTCGTCAGATGACTGAGGAGGAACGCAAGCAGCGCGATAAATCCTTGCAGCAGTCACAAATATCCCTGATGGAGCAGGCCCTGGACAGTGAGAAAGCGTTCAATCGTGCGTTGGCCGACTCGCTACTTGGCCTGAAGATGAACCAGAGCTTCGAATATCCTGTGGCTGTGAAGTTGGATGAGGCCTTGGCCCAACCAGGTGGCAATGCAGATATTGTCATGCGTGCCTACGACCGCCTCGTTATACCGCAGTTCTCCAACACCATCCAGGTGTCGGGTGAGGTGATGTACCCCATCTCCATCACCTACCAGAAGGGTAAGAACCTGAAGTACTATATCAACCGTGCCGGTGGCTACAGCAAGAAGGCCAGTAAGGGACAAACCTATGCAATCTACATGAATGGCTCCGTGGATAAGCTTGGCCGACGGGCGGGCAGTAAAAAGCTGGAACCCGGTGCACAGATTATCGTGCCCACAAAGCCCAAGCGTCAAGGTTTGAGCACGGCTGAGATTTCTGTCCTCGGCACCTCCGCCGCCAGCTTGACCACCATGATTGTTGCACTCATCAACTTGTTGAAGTAATGGAAGAACAGAAGAAGGAGAAGGTTATTGACCTACGGGAGATCTTTATTCAGTTGTGGAACTCCAGAAAACTCATACTGAAGGTTTGGGCTATCACTTTTGTGTTGGCTTGCTTGTGGATTTTTCCACAGCCACGAACGTATCAAACCTCTGTGATGTTAGCCCCCGAGAATGCATCAAGCTCCATTGGTGCGAGTGATTTGGGTAGTTTGGCAATGTCTATGGGATTTAATATGGGTGGAGGTACAGGTGGAGATGCCATATATCCTTTGCTATATCCTAAAGTAGTTGAATCTAATGATTTTATAGTCAGTCTGTTTAACATCCCTGTTAAGACGATTGACGGCGAAGTGAAATGTGATTATCTTACCTATTTGGTAGACCATCAGAAAGTCTCTATATGGTCATACCCCAAGATTTGGTTGATGGAAGGACTTAAATTCCTATCCTCCTCGGAGGAAGGGATTGTGGAGACGGCTGGAAGGATAAATCCTTTCAGACTATCAAAGAAAGAGTTCCAAATAGTTGAAGGGGTTCGTAGAAATGTACGGTGTAGTGTAGATAAGAAAACGGATGTCATTACACTTAATGTCGCTGATCAAGATCCACTCATCTGTGCAACGTTGGCCGATTCCGTACGTGCTCGTCTTCAAGAGTTTATTATCGATTATCGTACCAGTAAGGCTCGTATTGATGTGGAGTACTATGAATGTATGAAGGCAGAGACCTATGTTGATTATCAGAATTCAGTACAGGCTTATAGCCGTTTCTGTGATGCCCATCGCGATATTATCCTGCAGTCTATGCAGACACAACGAGACTATTTGGAAAATGATATGCAGATGAAATTCAATACGTATAATGCTATGAGTACACAGTTGGATGCCGCTAAGGCGAAAGTTCAGGAGCGTACGCCTGCGTTCACCATTTTGCAGAATGCTTCCGTGCCAACCAAGGCCTCAAGTCCCAAGCGTATGGTTTTCGTTGCTACGATGCTGTTCTTAGCAACAATTGTCACCTCGTTATATGTTGTAAGAAAGGAGTTGCATTTAATTTTCTAATCATTCTTGTTGTGTCGCTGCTCACACGCTTTACCCGTTGCTTACATCTGTCCGACACGAAGGAAGCCATCGTGCAAAACCTTTTTTGGGCAGTTCTGGGTAAGATTGTAAACTTACTCAGTGGATTGTTGGTGGGTATTATTGTGGCGCGTTATTTAGGACCAGAGCAATACGGGCTGATGGATTATGTCATCAGTTACGTCTTTTTGTTCCAATCTTTTGCCATCTTTGGTCTTGATGCCATTGAGGTGCGTGAGGAGGCGCGAGGACAACAACCGTTTCAAACAATCATTGGTACCGCTTTTACGCTAAAGATGATGTTCGCTGTCGTTTTCATGGCGGCTGTCATTCTCACATCTTGGTGGTTGGAGGCTGATGGTTATACGACACTGTTGGTGGCAGTATATTCCTTGTCGATTGTGTTTAACACTTTAAATGTTATTCGCAACTATTTCACTGCCATTGTACAGAACGAATTTATTGTGAAGGCTGAAATAGCCCGTACGATGATTGGAGTTGGCATCAAGATAGTTCTGCTGCTTTGCCACGCATCACTGACTTGGTTTATGGTGGCATATATGTTTGATTTTGTGTTAGTGGGGAGCGGGTATATTATGGCCTATCATGTTAAGGTTGGACACCTTGTTGAATGGCGATTTGATGCTGATGTGGCACGCTTCCTGTTGCGTGAGGCATTCCCGTTGCTACTTACCAATATAGCAGTCATTGTCTATCAGCGCATAGACCATGTGATGATTGGTCAAATGATAGACAAGGAGGCTGTAGGTTATTATTCTGTGGCTTCACGTTTCGTGGAGGTCCTCATCTATATACCAATGATATTGGCGCAGACGATTACTCCCGTCCTCGTGAGCGCACGTGAACGGAGCGAGCAGGAATACATTCATAAAGGTCAGCAATTCATGAACCTCTCGTTATGGTGTTCTTTCTTGGCAGCAATCCTGACATCATTCCTCTCCTCTTGGGTAGTTCGTTATACCTTCGGTCCTGAATATCTCCCAGCGGTAGCGGTATTGCAAGTGTTGTCGTTTAAGGCTACCAGTGTGGCCTTGTCGAATACGGCGGGTGCGATGCTAGTTACAGAGGGCTTACAGCGCTGGGCGATTTTGCGCGATGGCTTCGGTTGTGTCGTCTGTGTCATCTTGAACTACCTGCTCCTGCCACGTTATGGTATCATGGCCGCCGCCTTCGTGGCCATTGCTAGTAATGTGGCTGCCGGCTATTTGGCTGATGCATTCATCCCAGCCTATCGCCATCTTTTTGTTCGCCAGACAAGAGCATTATTTTTTGGATGGCGTGATGTTCTCAAGTTTAAACGAATCATGAATAGCCGATGATAACAATTCCATTCATATATTTCTTAGGTTTGACGATTTACTGGTGGAATAAGCATCATGGAGTGGATATTTGTGTGTATATGTCTGCGCTATATGCTTTTACGGCACTTATGTGTATCATCGTGGTTGCGAATGATATGTTGGAAAGCTCGGGAATCTTGTATGATCGATACGATTTGAATATTTCGCTAATTCCAACGTTTATATATTGTGTAGGTATAACTTTATGTCTATGGCCTTTTTCTATGTTATACAAAAAAGATTTAAAAAAGATTAAGGCATCCAATCCGAAAATCATTTATATGTTTAGTTGGTTCTTGATTGGACTTTCTTGGCTTAATTTATATTTAGTGGCTGACTCTACATTGGACATTCTTTCGGGTGATTTATCCCTCATTCGTAATGAGCATTATATGGGATTCGATTCCCCAGCCCAGTTGAAAGCACAATCTATGCCTTTCATCTTTGGCTTTCTCTACTATTTCAACTCGGCAACGATACTTGCTTTGCCACTATTCTTTTATTATATCTGCTTTGAGCATCGTCAGTGGTGGTTTACACTACTATTATTCTTCGCCTCTCTTAGTATGCCCATTGTGGGTATTCAGACCGTCGATCGTACAGAAATGATTTTCTATGCCATGATGTTTATATCATGTCTCATACTATTTCATCAGTTTTTGTCTGAAACTCTCAGATGGATGATGCGCATCATGATGATTCCTTTGTCAGTTCTTGCTCTTGTCTATCTTGTTGCGGTTACAGATGCACGCTTCTCTAATGATGATGACGATGGAGCAAAAATTGGTGCCATCCAATATTCTGGACAGAATGTTTTAAACTTCAATTATTTCTGGGAACATGCGAACTGGAACAAGCTTGCACCGGAGCGAGAATTTCCTATGCTATATCATTATGTATATCATATAGATAACGACGATATAAGACGCGATATTCGTTCGGGACAGCAAGGCTTTTTCATGAGTGTCTTTGCTTCATTTATTGGTGACATTATGTTGGATCTGTCCCCTTTAGGTATGCTTATCTGGATTACGTTGTTTTTTTTAATATCGGTACTTATCATGAGATATCCTCATCGTGAGGAATTGTCAGTGGGGGAATACCTACTAATTTTTGCCCTATCAGTCATTCCTATTTTTGGTATCTTCTATTATAGGTATATGGCTTTCGTGCATACATTCATGTGGATAGCGATAGTTGTGATATATATCACAGAGAGATATGATATACAATATGGAACAATACGAGATAACGAATCACAATATGAAGAATAAGTTATTCGCCATCATTGTTACCTATAATGCCATGCACCGTAGTTGGATTGAACGCTGTATGAAGAGCCTGATGGAGAGTTCGGTGCCAGTGACGGCAGTAATTATTGACAATGGCTCCACTGATGGTACACGTGACTATGTTCCTACTGCATTTCCAGACGCTGTATGGTTACCACAGGACCATAACTTAGGTTTCGGACAGGCAAATAATGTAGGATTACGCTATGCCCTAGAGCATGGAGCTGACTATGTCCTCTTGCTCAATCAAGATGCTACAATCGCTTCTGATGCGCTGGAGAAGATGTTGGCAGTTAGTGATGGCGAGTCGCTCCTCTCACCTTTGCATCTTAATGGTGACGGCACGCGCCTTGATGAGATGTTCCGCATCTCGCTGCGTGATGCCCATAATTTTATGAACGATGATTTGCTCATCCGCCACACCCTTGCACCTTATTACGAGATGGGCGATATCTGTGCAGCCTGTTGGCTGATGCCTATAGCGCTTATTCGTAAAATTGGCGGCTTCAACCCTTTGTTCTTTCATTACAGCGAAGACAATAATTACTACCATCGGATGCGGTACCATGGTGTGCGGGTGTTGCTAGTGCCTAATACTTACATGTGTCATGATCGTTTGTTGCAGGGTAATATGCAGGTTTTTAACCGCAAGCGTCTGCATCGTGATATTATACTTATTGCAACCAACATCAATTTGTCGTTCACGAGGCGTTGCCGTCGTTGGTTGAAGACGCTCTACCTTTCTTATGTTCAGGATTTGTTGCAGCGTCGTTACATTCCTGGTGCTTGGCTTTGGGAGATGACATGGATGATTCTCCATGCCAACAGGATTACTGCCTCTCGCCGTGAGGAACGTAAATGTCAGCTGAATTGGTTGTCCACTAGTTGAAACTTGCAGTATGAAGGTTGTATATGTTTTGAGCTCATACAAAGCGTTGGGTGGTGCCTCGAAGGCGTTCAAGTCGATGCTCTCTGGCTTGATGCAACTTGGCATCGAACCGTTGGTCGTGCTGCCTGGACATGGTGAGTTAACCGAGGAACTTGAGCAGATGGGTGTGCAGACTCTCTCTCTTAATTATCGTTTTGCCACTTATCCAGAGTGGAATACTCTAAGGAACAAGATACTCTTTATTCCTCGGTTGTTATTCTGGCAATGCTTGAACATGATAGCTTGTAGAAAACTATTGCATCTTTTACGTGGAAAGGGAATTGCTCTGATTCATACGAATGTAGGTGTTGTTGATGTTGGCTTCCATGTTGCTCGCCAATTAGGCATCCCTCATATCTATCATATTAGGGAATACGCTGACCTAGATTTCAATCTGCATTATTTCCCAACAAAACGGTGTTTCCACCATCAATTATCTGCTCCAGCATCCTATAGCATTTGTATCACCAAGGATATTCAGAACCATCATGGCCAGGCTACTTCTTTTTCATCACGGGTCATTTATGATGGTATACAGTCAGCCAAGGAGGTGTGTCCTCCGTTCAAAATGGGTGAGTCTTTGCTTTTTGCTGGACGCATAGAACATACCAAGGGATTGGACATTTTGTTGAAAGCCTATGCAAAATGTATGGAACGTGATATCATTATGCCTTCTCTTCTAGTTGCAGGACGTTTGACAACTGGCCGTTATTTAGACAATATTTTAGAGCTTATACGCCAACATCATCTATCCTCTTTGGTAAAGATTCTTGGTGAACGCTCTGACATCGAAATACTTATGAGAAAGGCTCGTGCTTTGGTAGTGCCATCTCGGCATGAAGGTTTTGGATTGTGTATGCCAGAGGCGATGTTTAATCGTTGTCTTGTTATTGCTCATGACACGGCAGGCACTCATGAACAGTTGGAGAACGGTGTTTGTGAGACTGGCTTGGATATAGCTTTGCGTTTCAATACGATAGACCAATTGGCAGATTGCTTGATTCAGGTTTGCAATGCTTCATCTCATGATTATGATGAGATGACGAAACGAGCTTTTAATGTTGTTAATCAACTCTATAGCATAGAAGCGCATGTCAGTCGAGTGTTTCAATTTTATCAAGATATCCTGAAGGCAGAAAGGAGGAATCGCGAATGAAAATCATGAGATCTTTAGCTAGCGCTTTGGGTACGTTGACAAATGTATTCATTAATAGACGAACAACAGATGCCCTAAGTAAACTAATACGAGTGTTTTACACCTCTTGGGTTCGTCGTGAGTTCGCTTTTTGTGGCAGGGATTGCACTTTTGGTGGCTTCGCTGTCTTGTGTGGTGCCAAATACATACATCTTGGCAGTAACCTTTATATAGGAAAGGATGTCGTGTGGGAAGTCTATGATGAATTTCGCGGACAGACGTTCATGCCCTTGTTGTCTTTTGGTGACGATTCATCCTTTGGCGACGGAGGTCACATCACTTGTATCAACCGTGTGGTTATAGGCAATGGTGTTCGTATCGGTCGCAAGGTATTTATCACAGACAATAGTCACGGCGCCTCGGAACGTGTGCTGTTGGATACGCCACCGAATCTCCGGCCATTGGTCAGCAAGGGCCCTGTGGTGATTGAGGATTGCGTATGGATTGGAGAGATGGCGTGCATTATGCCGGGGGTGACCATTGGTCGTGGTGCCATCGTAGGAGCCAATGCGGTTGTGACTCATGATGTACCACCCTATACGCTGGTGGCAGGCAATCCAGCGCGCATGGTGAAACGGATAGACTAAGCCTCATGACCATGTTCCATCCTTCCTCACTCACAATCTTGTTTGTTCGTCTGATGTTCATGAGTACATTCTCCCTATGTGCATGTCGGGATGCTGACGAGTTGAACATTGGCAAGCTAGAGCAGCTCTTGGAAATGAATAATCAGCAAGACGGCAAACCGCAAGCATATTTTCAAAACCATCCTTTACCCATAGGACAGGGACATCTGAGCGTGTTAGCCATTGGAAATAGTTTTGCCGTTGACGCAGTCTGGTACGTGCGTGATGTGTTAGAGGCTGCAGGTCTGGATGCTTCTACCTATTCTGTCTATTTTATCTCTCATACAGCAGCCTCGTTAGAACATTGGTGGGCGGTGACCCAGCAAAATGAACAAGTGGATATCATACATCAGGCGGGCCATAAGATGCTTGTCGAACGTGGAACGCTCGCTGATTTGTTGGCACAGGACTGGGATGTAATCACACTTCAGCAGTATTCCGAAGATGCGGTTAATTACGATAGCTTCAATCCTTGGTTGCGCCGTATGGTGGATTTTATCCTTGCCCATTGCGCAAAAAAAGAGGTTACTTTGGCGTGGCAGATGGCGTGGTCCTATAATGATATGCGTGTTACGACCTATTCAAACTATGAACGTTGGCTGTTGATTGCCTATGCTACGCAGCAGATGATGCGGAACGATGGCATCGATGTTCTTATCCCTGTTGGCACAGCTATTCAGAATGCACGTAATACATCATTGAACGGCGAAAGCCAGCTGACTCGCGATGGTTGGCATCTTGATCTTGGCATAGGACGCTATATCGCTGCTTGCACGTGGGTACAGGCTTTATTTGCCCCCGTCTATGGTTTTTCCGTCACTGCCGAATCAAGCATCCCCCCTATGGCGAAGGTGGAATATGAACGCTATCCTTCGCAGCCTGTAACGCAGGAGAATCTTCCCCTATGTCAGCAATGCGCTCTTGATGCCGTCCTTCAGCCATTCCATGTCGTGAAGTGAAGCCTC
This sequence comes from uncultured Prevotellaceae bacterium, assembly GCA_946415705.1. Lineage (GTDB taxonomy): Bacteria > Bacteroidota > Bacteroidia > Bacteroidales > Bacteroidaceae > Physcousia. Next base: position 62,267 of record CAMKTN010000009.1, on the reverse strand, counting down.
ATGTTTTCATTTTTCTCACTTGTGGTAAACTTTTCTCATTGGTGATAAAAACATTTATTCCAGTAATTTTAGAAGGAAACCATCTGTTTTCTTTGCCACTCCGATAGAATACATTATCTTTGCAGCGTAAAAACAGAAGATATATGAAGAAATCCCCCAAGGCAAGAGTAATCGCATTATATTTGCCGCAGTTTCATCCGATCCCCGAGAACGACCGGTGGTGGGGACCGGGATTTACGGAATGGACTAATGTCGTGAAAGCCAAGCCTCTTTATAAGGGACATGTCCAACCCAAGATCCCTGCAGATTTGGGATTCTACGATCTCCGCTTGCCCGAGACACGTGAAGCGCAGGCTCGGCTAGCGCGTGAGGCAGGCATTGAGGGCTTCTGTTACTATCATTATTGGTTCGGGGGCAAAGAACTGTTGGAGCGGCCGTTTCGGGAGGTCGTAGAAAGTGGTCAGCCTGATTTCCCCTTTTGCCTATGTTGGGCCAACCACTCGTGGAGCAATAAAACCTGGAATCGTAAATCTCACATGCAGGCGAACTCCATGTTAATGGAGCAGGTCTATCCTGGCCAAGATGATGATATTAATCATTTCATGTCCTTGCTACCAGCCTTCAAGGATCCTCGTTATATTACCGTGGATGGCAAGCCTGTGTTCTTTCTCTACGAACCTTGGTCACATACCAGAGTTCGTGAATGGATTGCTACGTGGCGACGATTGGCGGAGGAAAATGGCTTAAAGGGTCTATATTTGGTTGCGATGTGTGATTCTACACTTACTTTTAAGCAGAATCCTGATGGCACACGAACACGAACGCTACCCAATTTGCAGAGCAGTCAGGACATCTTCCAGTCAGTTCTTGATATGGGTTTTGATGCGGTCAACTCGTTCGGAAGACGAAGGGGGGAAATGTTGGCTGGTGGAAAATATAAGGATCTCATGAAAACCATTCTTCGAAAGACGGGCCTCTCTTTCAACTCCTTTTATGATTATGCCAAGACCGTGAAAGGCTTTTTTGCTCCTGAGGACCGGTGGGAGAATGTATTCCCGACCGTAATGCCCAACTGGGATCGGAGTCCGCGAGCAACGTCGTGGGATGGTATTTATGTGGGTGCAACGCCAAAGGCTTTCAAGAAACATTTTAAGGAGGCATTGGATTTAGTGAAAGCGAAAGACCCGGAGCATCGGATTGTCATTCTGAAGTCCTGGAATGAATGGGGCGAAGGGAACTATGTGGAGCCAGACCAAGAGTTTGGCCATGGGTTCTTGGATGCTTTGCATGACACCTTATTATATTTGGATGAAAAATGAAAAAGATACTTTTGGTTTTTGGTACGCGCCCCGAAGCCATCAAGATGGCTCCCTTGGTGAAAGCATTGCAACAGGATAGTGAGTTTTTCCAGACTCTTGTTTGTGTGACTGGTCAGCATCGTGAAATGTTGGATCAGGTGTTGCACATTTTCGACATTCAGCCTGATTATGATCTGAATATCATGAAAGCGGGACAGGACTTGTACGATATCACGAGCCGCGTTCTGCAGGGCATGCGTGATGTGCTGAAGCAGTCACAGCCCGATATTGTCCTGGTGCATGGAGATACCACGACGTCTACGGCCGCAGCCTTGGCTGCCTTCTATCAGCAGATTCCCGTGGGGCATGTTGAAGCTGGTTTGCGTACGAACAATATCTACAGTCCATGGCCAGAGGAGATGAACAGACAGATAACCAGCCGCATCGCCATCTACCATTTTGCTCCTACTGCGTTAAGCCGTGAGAATCTCTTAAAAGAGAATGTGGATAATGCGAAGATTATAGTTACGGGTAATACTGTCATTGATGCGTTACTCATGGTGGTGGAGAGGTTAAAAACAGATAAAATTCTTGCCGCAGAGCAAGAGAAAATCCTTAGCTATGCCGGCTATGATGTTAGCAGATTAAATGTAAGGCACACATTTTTAGGCAAGATTTCTCGTCGCCTTGTGCTCATCACTGGGCATCGGCGTGAAAACTTTGGCGAGGGTTTCCTTTCTATGTGTCGAGCTATAAAGGATTTGACGCAAAAATATCCGGACGTAGATTTTGTTTATCCGATGCATCTCAATCCGAATGTTCGCAAACCCATCCATGAGGTATTTGATGGCATGATATCCTCAAATATGTTCTTTATTGAGCCGTTAGAATACTTGAGTTTTGTCTATTTGATGGAAAAATCGCATATAGTACTAACCGACAGCGGAGGTATTCAAGAGGAAGCACCAGGGCTGGGAAAGCCTGTTTTGGTGATGCGTGATACTACAGAGCGTCCAGAAGCCTTAGAGAGTGGAACCGTTCATCTCGTTGGTACCGATTATAACAAAATCTTGAGGGAGGTGAGCACTCTGTTAGACAACGAGGCTACTTACAATAAAATGAGTAGAGCCGTGAACCCATATGGTGATGGCCATGCCTGTGAGAGAATTGTTAACGCATTAAAGGGTTAAACGAATGTTGAAGATTGTACTTATTGATGAGTGTTATCCCATTAACACCCGCAATCGTAAAATTTTAGATTCCTTGACTAAACACTTTGGGGATGAGGCGGAGTTGCATATTATCACATGGGATCGTAGTAATGCATATTCGGCCATGAAGAGTGGCTATCATGTATATCAAAAGTCCTCTGCTTATGGTAATCGAATCCGTAAGTTTTTTAACATGTGGGGCTTCTATCGGTTTAGTCGAGCACAGATTGGTATTTTGAAACCTGATGTCGTTATTGCTTCGCATTGGAATAATCTGTTAATGGTTCCTCAACTCGATCGAAAGAACCAAATGTTGATTTACGAGAATTTGGATATGCCTTCGGGCCCAATGTTTATTAGGGCGTTGACTTCGGCGTTGGAAAAAAGAAAGATAAGGCAAGTGGATCTTACGATTCATGCATCTCGTTTCTTTCCATCGCAGTATCCTTCTTCAATCAACCAAATAGTGCTAGAGAACAAACCAACATTCTCAGTCGCTTCATCACATAATCGTGAGGTGCATCATCCTATAAGAATAGCATTCATTGGCAATTTGAGATACTATGATATCCTCAAAAATCTGGTGGAAGCTGTTCGAACAGATTCTCGTTTCCATCTCTTTTTTCATGGCAACGGTCCAGCTCAAGAGCCTTTAGAGAGTTTGGCAGATGGGGCTCCTAATATATCTTTCACAGGCTATTACGCCTATGAGGATGTCGCGTGTTTATATGAGCAAACAGATGTCGTTTGGGCTGCTTATCCTAATAAAGATTTTAATGTTAAATACGCTATTTCCAATAAATTTCATGAGTCTCTCTTGATGTGTGTGCCTGCGATTTATGCGGATCAAACATGTCTTGGCGATTATGCTGCTCAGCATCATATTGGTTTAGAAGTGGATCCATATTCCGTAGAATCTATTCAACATCTATTGACTCAACTTGCCGAGGGACAGATTGATTTGAAAATGATGATAGTATCGATTGCAGAATTCCATAATCAGCAAACATCTTGGGATGATGATTTTCAATCGGTAATTGAAGCTATTCATGATTTCTTTCCGCAATCTTTATAGTTTTTATTCATTTGCAAATTAATGCTCCCATGAAAATTTGTATTCTTACACCGCGATATCCTCTGCCTGAAGCGGGTGGTGATTTGTTGCGAATCAATAATATAGCTCGTTATTTGAGGTCACAGGGACATCAACTGGTACTTGTTTCTTATACCGAGTCAGATCCAGACTTGGAACTTGGGGCAACAGTTTATGATAAAATCTTTACGGTGCGTCGAAGCAAGTGGGATTCACTGTTTTATTCTGCGCTATTTGTCATTAAGGGATATCCCATACAGAGTGGATATTATTATTCCAAACGTTATCTGAGGCTTTTCCGCGAAGTAATTCAAAAGGAGAACCCCGATCTCTACATTTCTCATTTGGCGCGTATGGTGCCGTTTATAGATGAAGTCGGGGTTGTGGATAAGACCATTGTGGAGATGACCGATGCCCTGTCGAAGACCTATGTCCTGGCTTCTGGTGCCAAGGGAAGCTGGCTCAAGCGCTTCATGTATAGTATAGAGAAGCACTTGATTGGTCGCTATGAATTAGATATAGTGAAACGCTTTCGGAAGGTTGTCCTGGTTTCGCAGTCTGATGTGGATTATCTGCAGAAGAAACTTGGTGCTCCTGTGTCTTCATTGGCGATGCACACCAATGGCGTCGATCTCTCGACTGTACAACGCAAAGACTATGATGTCAACAAGATTTGTTATATAGGCAATATGGTATCGTTGCAAAATCAGGATGCGGCCATCTACTTCGCGGACGAAATACTTCCACGCATACTGAAGGAAAAACCAGATACCCACTTCTATATAGTAGGCAACAATCCTCCTAAAACAATTCAGGAACTGGGTGGGCGCAATAACATCACAGTCACAGGGTTTGTTGATGATCTTCATGGCTTTGTGGCTGATTCGTGCTTGGCCGTGGCTCCCATCAGAATTGCAGCCGGCATCCAAAACAAAGTGCTGGTGGCTATGGCGTGTAAGATCCCGGTAGTTCTGACATCGCTCATTGCGGTGCCTATTCCTGAATTGAAAAATGGCGATAACTGTTTTATTTGTGAGGATGCCGATGGCATTGCACGGCGTTGTATAGAATTGATGGAGAATCCGCAACAGCGAGCTGAAATGGCAGAAAAAGGCTATGAAATGGTTCGTAATCATTATACCTGGGAGGCAAAACTGCGTGGTTACGAGTTTTTTTAGAGGGGAAATATAATAAATGTAAAATCTAAATCGTTATATAGATGTTTGACATCTATATATGACTGGATTTTTGTCATATTCCTTCATCGCATTGTTCATTGGGGCGGCAGTCACGGCGATTGTCATCCCGCTGATTATTGCATTCTGTCGGAAGTTCGGGTATTTCGACCAACCGAACCAGCGCAAGGTACACCATGCAGCTGTGCCGCGACTGGGAGGCTTAGCGTTCCTGCCATCGATGGCGATGGGGGGCGTGATAACCATACTACTGTTCTTTTCCAATACCTATGCGACCATTGAGTTCCATATTTCGGCTGCGCTGATGATTTCGGGAGCTACGGTCGTCTATCTCATGGGGGTGATGGATGACGTTCTGGATTTGTCGGCCAACCTGAAGTTCATTATCTTGGCTGCCGGCTCGGCGATGATGCCTTTGTGTAACTTGCAGATAGACGATCTCTATGGCCTCTTCGGCCTTGGGGCGTTGCCGCTATGGGTAGCTTACCCGCTGACGGTGCTGGTCATCATGACCATCGTGAATGCCATCAACCTCATTGACGGTATCGACGGCCTCGCTTCGGGCATCTCCATCATCTGTCTAGTGGCACTCACCTACTTGTTCTACGACCTGCGCATGGCTGTGTTCATGATGCTCTCATCGGCCTTGTTGGGGTCTGTCATGATGTTCTTCTGCTTTAATGTATTCGGGAGGGTGGGGCAGTTAAAGATTTTCATGGGTGATGCCGGCAGTTTGATTCTGGGTTATGTGCTTTCTTATTTTGCGGTGAAGTATATGATGGTGACGGAGCAGGACATCTACACGGACTTGAACCCTATCCTGATACCTTACTCTCTCTTCATCGTACCGGTCTTCGACCTGGTGCGTGTAGCGGTCACGCGTCTGTTGGACGGGCAGCCGATGTTTAAGGCTGACCAGCGGCACATCCACCATGTGCTGATGCGCTGTGGACTGACGATGCATCAGGTTTTGATAGTGATTCTCGCGATGGTGGTTGCCTTTATCCTCGGCAATCTCTGGTTGGATGCTGTCGAGGTGCCGCTGACGGTGATCTTCTTCATTGACGTGGCCCTCTACCTCCTCTTCTTCGTCGTCGCATATAGCATCGTTCACCGCCGCGAAGCCCTGTTAGAATTATTAGAATTAAAGAAGCCCCGCCTAGAATAAAACAAATCCCCGCCGGATTGGCGGGGATTTGTTTTATTTGGCGTAGCTGACGGCGCGGGTTTCGCGGATGACGGTGATCTTCACCTGACCCGGATAGGTCATCTCGTTCTGGATCTTTGTGGCGATATCCGTGCTGAGAGTCTCAATCTGTTTGTCATCGATCTGGTCGGCCCCCACGATGACGCGCAACTCGCGACCAGCCTGAATGGCGTACGTCTTGGTGACACCCGGATAGCTCATGGCGATGTTCTCCAGGTCTTTCAATCGCTTGATGTAAGCCTCTGCAATCTCGCGACGGGCACCGGGGCGGGCACCGCTGATAGCATCGCAGACCAGCACGATGGGAGCGATGAGCGAGGTCATCTCCATCTCCTCGTGGTGGGCGCCGATGGCGTTACAGATGTCTGGCTTCTCCTTGTATTTCTCAGCCAGCTTGGCACCATAGAGTGCGTGTGGCAGTTCGGGCTCCTCATCGGGTACCTTACCGATATCGTGGAGGAGACCTGCGCGCTTAGCCTTTTTGGCGTTGAGGCCCAGTTCACTGGCCATCACGGCGCAGAGGTTGGCTGTCTCGCGGGCGTGCTGCAGCAGGTTCTGACCGTAGCTGGAGCGATATTTCATCTTACCTACGATGCGGATGAGCTCGGGGTGCAGGCCATGGATGCCAAGGTCGATGGCAGTGCGCTTACCCGTTTCCATGATCTCTTCATCAACCTGCTTCTTCACCTTGGCCACGACCTCTTCGATACGGGCGGGGTGGATGCGGCCGTCGGCGACGAGCTGGTGCAGGGCCAGACGGGCAATCTCACGACGCACGGGGTCGAAGCCACTGATGACGATGGAGTCGGGTGTGTCATCAACGACAATCTCGGTGCCGGTGGCGGCTTCGAGGGCGCGGATGTTACGACCTTCACGACCGATGACGCGACCTTTCACGTCGTCGTTATCGATATGGAACACCGTCACGCTGTTCTCTACAGCGGTCTCTGTGGCCACGCGCTGGATGGTCTGGATGACGATACGCTTGGCCTCCTTGTTGGCGGTCATCTTGGCGTCGTCCATGATCTCGTTGATGTAGCTGGCAGCAGCCGTCTTGGCTTCGTCCTTGAGTGTTTCGATGAGGCGCTCCTTGGCTTCCTCGGCGGTGAGACCGCTGATCTTCTCGAGCTGCGTGCGCTCTTGAGTGATGAGGCTCTCCAGACGCTGGCTGAGTTCCTCCTCTTTCTTCAGGAGCAGGGACTGCTGCTGTTCCATGCGCTTGCGCTCGTTCTCCTGTTCGTTCTTGCGGCGTGTGATTTCGTCCTGACGTTGGTTCAGGCTGATCTCGCGCTGCTTCAGTCGGTTCTCACTCTGCTGGATCTGCTGGTTGCGCTGCTGCACTTCCTTCTCCAGCTCTGCTTTCTTGTTCAAGAACTTCTCCTTGACTTCAAGGAGCTTCTTCTGCTTAATCACCTCAGCGTTCTTCTGGGCTTCTTCGTGCAACTCACGCATGCGGTTAGGGCGAGTATGTCGATACCAGACCAACTGATAGATCAATGCAGCTAAAGCAATGACCAGAGAGGTGATGGTGATGATTAATCCAAATGTTGTCATAAATTTATTTGCTATTTACAATTGTCAATTGTCCATTGTCAATTGTCCATTGTTTACTTCAGCGCTGTATTCAGTTCGTTCACGAGGCCGTTGAGGGTGGCCATTACGGGTTGGAGGTTACCGCTGGCTTCCTGTTTCTTTAGCATCACGGCAATCTCGATGATGGTCATTAAAAGGTAGGTGGTATTGGCCTGACCGGGATAGCGGTTGGCATAGAAACTATAGCGCCCGTTAATGAGTTTTTCAGCATCGCGATAGAAGATTTCCTCATCACGGTTGATGGTGATGGAGAAACTCTGGCCGCCAAGCTTGAGCGTTATCTGAAAAGTATCACTGACTTCCATTAAACCTTAATCCTAAACTTTAAACCTTAAACTATCAACCCTCCACCATCTCAGGCCCCATGGCCTTCAGCAAGGCGATGCACTTATCCACATCGCGCACAAGATGGTTGATGCGCTGCTTGGCTGCGGCGAGATCGGTGTCGCCCACTTCCAGCATCTTGGCCATCTTCAGGTTGGCATAGTCAGTTTCCAGTTGCTTGTTCTTCTGTTTTACCGCTTGGAGTTCATTGTCTTTGGACTCGAGGTCTGCCTGCAGCTCCTTGTGGTCTTCCTGCAGTTGTTGGAATTTCAGAATGAGCTGCCGCACGCGGGTCTCCAGAGTTTTGATTGTTTTCTCTTCGTCTGCGGTCATAGGAACTTAAATCATGCCTTTTCTGGCCTTTAACGCCACAAAGATAGTGTTTGTTTTCGGTTCGTGCAAGTTTTTGGTTAATTTTCAACTTTAAACAAACAACTTTAACTCCTAAACCATTGTCAATTGTCAATTGTCCATTGTCAACTGTCAATCCTTATCTATGTCGGCGCGTTTTTCCTTCTTGGCCAACATCACAGTGGTGTGAACGAATTCCGTCATCCAACTTTCCGAGAAACCGAGCACCTGTTGGTAGTGGCGCACTTGCGCTGCTGTGCGACGAACGTTATCGTCCTTCCAGTCGTTCTTCGTCATCACATCATGCACGGCTTTTTCCGTCATTGTGCGTAAAGCGCTGCGCATGAAGGAGGGGAGGCGGAACTTCCATTGCATGATGTTGCCCATGAGCATCATCAGATCTTGTGAGAAGCCCTGGAACTGCAGCAGATAGGGTTGCACGTCCTGCATCTTCTTGCAGCGTTTCTTCACGCTGGCGTCAATCTCCTGCGTGAAGGTGTCGCTGATGCCATAGACTTCGCCGAGCATCTTCGCGCAGCGCTTCTTCTCGGCAACGCCCAGCTTGTTGTTCTGTGTGGGCACCTTCAGGGTTTGTTTGAACACGCGCAGGTCAGGCATGGCGGCCAGGTTGGTGATGCCCACCTGTGCGGCGATGCCGGCTTGCAGATATACGCGAATGAGGGTCATGAAGTCTTCCATGCCCCCCACCTTTGTTTCGTTGGCGGCCGCCTTGCGGCCAAAGAGGTTACTAAATAATGACATTTTTTATAGGGCTAATAGGGCTTATAGGGCTAATAGGTCTTATGGGCCTTAATGGGGCTAATGGGCAATTTTCAATTTTCAATTTTCAATTGTCAATTTTCAATTAATCTCATCAGGTACTGCCCATATTGGTTCTTAATCATGGGCAGGGCGAGTTGGCGCATCTTCTCATCGGAAATCCAGCCGCGACGATAGGCGATGCCTTCGAGGCAGGCCACCTTCAGCCCCTGGCGCTTCTCGATGACCTCAATGAACGTGGAGGCTTCGGAGAGGCTGTCGTGGGTGCCTGTGTCAAGCCATGCGAACCCGCGGCCCAGCGTCTGCACCTTCAACTCGCGATCTTCAAGAAAGCGCTGGTTGACGGTAGTAATCTCCAGTTCGCCGCGTGCCGACGGCTTGATGGTCGCGGCCACATCTACTACCTTGTTGGGATAGAAGTAGAGGCCCACGACGGCGAAGTTGCTCTTGGGCTTGGCGGGCTTCTCTTCGATGGAGAGGCAGTTTCCCTCCTTGTCGAACTCAGCCACGCCATAGCGCTCGGGGTCGTTGACCCAGTAACCGAAGACGGTGGCCTTTGCATCCTCCTCGGCTGTGCGCACGGCCTCGCGCAGCATCGAACTGAAGCCGGCACCGTAGAAGATGTTGTCGCCCAACACCAGGCAGGCGCTGTCATCGCCGATGAACTCGCGTCCGATGATGAAGGCCTGTGCCAGACCGTCTGGCGAGGGTTGCTCGGCATAGGTGAAGTGCACGCCGTAGTCGCTGCCGTCGCCCAGCAGGCGGCGGAAGGCGGGGAGGTCGGTGGGCGTGGAGATGATGAGGATGTCACGGATGCCAGCCAGCATCAGCACCGAGATGGGGTAGTAGATCATGGGCTTGTCAAAGACTGGCAGCAGTTGCTTTGACACCCCTTTCGTAATCGGATATAACCGTGTGCCGGAACCTCCGGCCAATACAATACCTTTCATGCCGCAAAGGTAGCGCCTTTTTTCGGAATAACCAAAGGAAACGAAAAAAAAGAGGCTCGCGCACCAGCGCGAGCCTCTTGAAGAGTGTATGTAAGGTGAACTTACTTAACCAAAACCTTCTTGACGGAACCGTCAGCCTGACGAACGATGTTCATGCCACGCTGCAGGCGTGAAGCCTGGCGGCCATCGATGGTGAAGATGGCTGTGGGAGCGGTAGCGCCCTTCGTGGTGATACCCTTAATGGCATCGGGAGCTTCTGTACCCATGTAGGAGAGTGTCCAGTTGCTGAAGCAAGCCCAGTCATTTGTTACGGTCTCTGCAATACCATGGTTGGTGACACCGATGGTGAGGACACCGTCTTCGCCAACGTGAGCGTTGAGTGCGTTGCGATAGACTGACTGGTTATCAGCTTCTCCACTGAGATTGGTCTCCTCAGCGTCGTAGTTAATGACATTGTTGAAGTAGTGAGCGGCAGCTTCAACGTTGTTCGGCGTGTATTCAATCGACTCATCGGCCCAAGTCCATGTGCTCTCGCTACCAACGCCTTCTTGGCTGTCATGGCCTACGAGGATGTTCTTAATCGGAGTCACGAACATCTCATCGCCTTCTGCGAAGAGGAATGCACGGCTGGGAATCGCGACACAAGCCTCACGGCCGTCTGCTTGCTTCATGTCGCTCGGACGGAAGTATGCATCCACGGTGACGCGGTAGTAACCTGCGCTCAGGCCCTTGATGGTCTGGTAGTGCTTGTATTCGCCAGAGGGGTTATAGACCTCGGCAACACCTTCGTTGGCGAGATAGTTGCCAAAGGTAACTCCTTCTTCCTTCTCCATGTTCCAACCGTCGAGTGTATATGAACCGCCTACAGTGGTGTACTTCGGATTGATGATGATATCGCCGAGGTTGTTGAAGAGAGCGGTGTCAGCCTGCTTCACGGCGCACTGTGTCCACTCGATGGCCAGTACATCAGGAGCATTGCTCAGGTAGTCGTTGTCGGGGCTTGTTCCATTTTCCAAGTTTGTGGAATACTCAGAGTAGTGACCGGAAAGGAAGTCGCTTGTGTCGAAGGTGACAACGTTTACTTTTTCTCCATACTCGGAAAGCAGGTCGTGGAGAGCCTTGCCCAGCTTGGTGCCTTCCTGGATATAAGCGATGAGGGCATCAACTTTTGCCTTGTAAGCATTGTAGGCTTCAAGAGTGGCGATAGCAGAGTAGTCCTCCTTTGCGATTTCAGCATAGTCAGTCTTGGCCTTCAAAGTGGGATAGTCAGTGTTGTTGAGCGCATTTGTCAACGCGTTGAAGTCTTCTTCTGCCATCTCAGGATAGACACTGGCATCATCACCGATGTAGATAATCTGGAAGTTATCCCAGATAATCCAGTCGGTATTGCCCAAGCTCTTCATACCGATGGTGAAGTCGCCCGGCTCGTTGAGGGTAGCCTTGATGTGGTTGGTGTAGTAGAGGTCACCTTCCTTCCACTTGAGGTAGTCCATCTCGGCACCGCCTACGTTCTCTACCTTTTCCCAGAAGTAGAAGCCGCTCATGCCATTGGGCACCAAGACGTCTTCACCCTTTGAATTCTGGATAGTCTGGTCGTCGTTCGAACCGCCGCAGGGGTCACCCATTGTGGTATGATCATAGATCTGGGTTTCACTCCATTGGGCGGAACGCAGCATCAGCTGAGCTTCAAGGTCGCCAGCATAGAAGATGGTCTGGTCGGTAGCGGCGCCGTCGTGACGAACAAACCCCTGAACAGTGATATCATACACACCAGCGGGCATGTTCTTAATGGTCTGGTTGAAGTCGAACTTACGGTGGTAGGTCTCGATAACGTGGTTCATCTGTGTGATGTTACCGCTGGAGATGGTCCAACCGGGCAGCGTACCATAGTTGTTATCAGGCTGTACCTCGTCGTCCTTAGCATCCCAACCTGCGTTGTACCTACCATCCTCGAAGTCTGCGTTGAGGAGAAGGAGCGTCAAATCGTTGCCAGCCTGCAGTGCTTCGGGGTGAGCCTGTACCCATGTGATAATGCTAGGAATGATGCCGTCGATGTTAGTTTTCACTTCGTCGTCGGACCATGTACCTTCTTCGTAGGCGTTATCGAAGGTCGTCTGTTGGTTGTGTAATTGCTGGCTCAGCGCATCCCATTTATTAGCGGCAGTAGCGTCCTCATAGTAAGCCAGCTTGCTGCCTTCCTCGTTCAAAGAGGTGTAGGGGAGCAATGTCGCGTAAACCTTGACAGAAGTGAGTGCACCGGCATAGGCCTTCTCAAGAGTTGCGTATGCAGCGTCGATCTCCTCATCTGTAGCGCTCTTGGATACCTCAGATGCAGCTGTCATGGCAGTCTCAAGGGCTTCCAAGGAGTCTTTGCAAAGATAATAGGGCTTAATGTTGGTGTTGTACTTCTCCTGAACCTCTTCCAGGTATTTCTGCAGGTTCTTGTAGTTGGGGTTGTCTGTCAACTGGCCGACATAGAACAGCTGGAAGTTGTCGGCGCTCAGCCAGTTGGCATTGGTGCTCTCGGCAAAGAGACCGAACTGCATCTCATTGCGGCCGTCGTTCTCAAACTCAACCTCGAAGTGAGCAACACCCAGGCGGACGGTTCCAATGGGAGTGGATTCGCGCAGATTACCAGCCTTGATGAACAAACCGGCACCAACGATGTCAGTGCCATCGCCGCTGGCGGGATCGTGGCAGATAGAAGCATCGCACTCCAAACGATAGACACCGGCAGGAAGACCAAAGACAGTCTGTGCAATCACACCGTCACCGAGGGAGCTGGGGTGCCATGCCTCAATGAAGTTGGTGATGGAAAGGCCTGTTTCAGCGTTGGTGTCAGTACGATTTTGTTGGCCGCAGTTCTGACCTGTAATGGTGATGTCCCATCCCGGAGGCAGGACGCCATTGGCTGTGGCAACCTCAAAGTCGGGGTTCTTCAGAACTTCTGTGATATCGACGGGGAGGTCAGAAGACGCAATCTTCACGTTTACAAGGAGCTGGGTGTTGGCCGTAAGTAGCTCTTTCTCCGTGGCATCAGCTTTCTGATAGACAGCGGAAGCGGCAGTATAGTCGGCACCGGCTGCTACGGCTTCATTCAGGGTGTTGTAGAGCATGACTCTGGCATTGTAGATAGCCATGGCGGCATTATATGCCTTAACATCTTCGTCATACTGGGCCTTGGAGCTTTCTCTCCAGTCTCTGATGTCCTGTGCCACTTGGTCGGTAGCTTCAACGAACTTCCAGTTAACCTTATGGGATTCGCCTGCCGTGTTGAAACCGCCCACTTTCAGGTCGTTCCAAGTGTAGGAACTTGTTTCAATGGCGCAGACACCCAATAGGCGATACTTGTCCAGTCCCTCAACCTCTTCCGTTTCGGGGTCATCTTCGTTAACGGCATTGGGGTCGTAAGGATCTACATTGGCGCAGTGCATGATAAAGGTGTTCTCCAGACCTTCTACCGGAAGCACTTGCCATTCGCCTGCACGCCCTGTGTCACCATCCTGCCAGGAGGCATTGTCCTCACCAGTCAGATAGCCTGACATGTCGGTGCTGAGAGGGCTGAAATACAGATAATCCTTATTAGGCACTGTAGTGACGGAGTAAGGAATGGCAAATCCTTTGTCGGTAGCGTGCTTAATCGGTTTGCTAGGGGATGCGATGGAGTCGTTGGTGGTGATGGTGCGTGTACCCCAGTCGCGACCGCAACCCATGAACTGGGCAGCGCCTACATTATAAATGTAGTATTGGCCGCCATCGACGGGCGTCACCCATGTACCCTGGAATGGGTCGCGAACGGGATCAGCGGGCTTCACGGGGGCTTCCCAAGACTGTGCCCAGACACTAGCACTCATAAACATTGCACCAGCAAGTGCAAAGAGAGAGAGTAATTTGTGTTTCATAAAGCAGTTAATAAATAGTTAGTTAATAAATAATTGTATGCGTTTAAATGGCCTGTTCGGCCAAAATAGTCCTTTCCTTTCGCACTATTTGGTGACAAATTTACACTTATTCATGCAAACGCAAAGCAAATACATTGTTAAAATAGGGTGTGTTTAAGAATAATTAACAGAAGGCGGCAATGTAAAAAGGAAACAGTGGAGCGGTAAGCCGGGTTCTGTGCTGTGGCAGCAGGGGTTGGGGGCTGCGGCCACAGTGCCTGCCATTGATCTAGGACGTGGCTCTCGTCACGCCTCCATCGTTCTACCCTCCGGCTCGGACGGGTCGCCCTCTCTCGCCCTTACGGTCACGGATGACCGCAGTCGGCGCTTCGCCGGTTTACGCGAACTTTCAACCTCCGGTGTGCACAGCATGCATGTCGCCATACATCTGGTGGGCTCTTGCCCCACCTTCTCACCCTTACCTCAATGGGAGGCGGTTGTTTTCTTCTGCACGTGCTAATCCTCGCGGACTTCTACCCGTTAGGTAGCGGAGTACCCTGTGTTGCCCGGACTTTCCTCTCGTCGCACACCACGAATGGCGGCGGCCAGCGGCAAGCTGCCCCACTGTTTCCTATATAGATGAACGCTTTCGCGCGTATGCGCGTTCTTTAATTTATGTTTGGTGGTAGCTCATGCCCATGAGGCGCTGCCACCAGGGGCGCGGCTTCTGGGGCTGTGCCGTTTGCAGCTCTTCGATCAGCACCTGCTCCAGCGATTTATGCTCATGGATAATCTTGTAGATGGTGCCCCAGTCGGGCAGACCACCGAGGTTGCGGTCATCGATAAAGAGATCTACCTTCAGCTTGCGCGAATAATGTTCGTTGCGCGCCTGGTCCTCCTCGGGGTACTCCTTGTTGATGGCATAAAACTCGATACCATGTTGGCGGCACCATTCTACGGCTTCGTCAAGCAGCTTGCCTTCGCGCACCGACCACAGGATGAGGCGGTGGTGCTCCTCCTGCAGGCGACGCAGGGTGGCAATGGCGAAGGGCATTTCCTCGCCGATGGCTGGGTAGCGGTGGCGCACGATGGTACCGTCGAAATCTACTGCAATAGTCATGTGATTATTGATGAGTGATGATTGACGATTGATGAGTGATGAAATTTGGCCGCGAAGGTACGAATTTTTTTCTGAATGACATGTGCCCTGCACTGATTTTCTATAAAAAGAAATGTAAAATTGTCAGTCACGGGGCTTAAGTGCTGTTAAGTTGCAGGGTCGCGTGTTAAAAGAAAGGAAAAAACAGGGACAAGTTGTCATGAATAATAAACTTTCGCACTACTTTTGTGTCCGAAAATCGCAGAAGGACGCGGAAACAGAACAGAAAACGCGGAATCTGTATATAGTAAAAAAATAGTGAAATAGGAAATCCGTTATTTGTAAAGAACTATGTTGACACAGAAAACGAAGATGTGGCTTGGCGCAGCAGCGCTGGTGCTGAGCAGCAGCCTGATGACAGGCGCAATCATGACAAACAGAATTTCTATGGCTACCACAGCTGTGGCGGCAGATAGCCCTGCAACGGTGACGGCACCCGTCGTGGCTGCCCCCGGTGGATTGGTGGATCTGACGACAGCCGCCGAGCGGTCGGTGAACAGCGTGGTATATATTAGGGTGACGCAGAATGCGAAGCGCCAGACGGTGACGGTGCGCGACCCGTTTGAGGATTTCTTCGGTGATTTCTTCGGCTACGGCAACCGTGGTCGCGGACGTCAACAGGAGATTGAGACACAGCCGCGTCGCCAAGGTGCAGGCAGTGGTGTCATCATCTCCGCCGACGGTTACATCGTGACCAACAACCATGTGGTGGCGGGTGCCGATGAGATTCTGGTGAAACTCAACGATAACACAGAATACAAGGGTCGCGTCATTGGTCTGGACGAAACCACCGATCTGGCACTTATCAAGGTGGAGGCCAAGAACCTGCCCGCCATTACCATCGGTAACTCCGACGACCTGAAGATTGGTCAGTGGGTGCTGGCTGTGGGTAATCCTTTCAATCTCACGAGCACAGTGACAGCCGGTATCGTGTCGGCCAAGGCCCGCTCCTTGGGCGCCAACGGCGTGGAGAGCTTCATACAGACAGATGCTGCTATCAATGCCGGTAACTCGGGTGGCGCACTGGTCAACGAGCGCGGCGAGTTGGTGGGTATCAACGCGATGCTCTACAGCCAGACGGGCAGCTATGCCGGCTACGGCTTTGCCATCCCCACGACCATTATGAACAAGGTGGTGAAGGATTTGAAGGAGTTCGGTATGGTACAGCGTGCTCTGCTGGGCGTGCGTGGCGGCGACGTCACCAATAAGATTGATGCTGAGAAGGAGAAAGGCAACGAGGTGGATTACGGCACCAGCACTGGTGTCTATATCGAGAGTGTCGAGGCCAATACGACCGCCGAGGAGGCTGGCTTGGAGAAGGGTGACGTCATCACCGCTATCGACGACCGCACCGTCACGAAGATGGCTGAACTGCAGGAAGCGCTGTCGCAGCACCGCCCGGGCGACAAGGTGAAAATCAACTACTTGCGTAACAAGAAGTCGCACACGGTGACCGCTACACTGCGCAATGCACAGGGTGGCACAGAGGTGATGGAAGAGGTGGATATCGACCTGTTCGGTGCACAGCTGAAGCCGCTGAGCGAAGAGACGCAGCGGGCACTGGCACTGCGCTATGGCTTGGAGGTGACGGCCATCAAGAACGGTAAGCTGAAAGATGCTGGCATCACCAAAGGTATGATCCTGCTGAAGGTCAATGATCGGGAGATGCGTAGCGTGGAGGACTTCGAGGAAGCCGTGAAGGCCGCCAACCAGTCCAGCGACCGCGTGCTCTGGATCCGTGCCATCACGCAGAGCGGACGCAGGGTAGCTACGGCGATAGACTTGTCTGACGATAAAAAGTGATGATCGTTTAACGATTAGCGTTTGGCGGCTGCAAAAAGCAGGCCAAAGAAGCTGAAATAGGCAAAAAGCGTGAAGAAAGAGGAAAACTTCACGCTTTTTGCTGTTTCCTTGATGAAAAGTTTGAATTTTTCTTGCGCGTGTACTATATATATTGTAATTTTGCGCGCTTTATTAGGGAGCGTATTCTTTTATACTTATACCAACAAGGAATGAGACAACTAAAAATCACCAAGAGTATCACCAACCGCGAGAGTGCGTCGTTGGACAAATACCTTCAGGAAATCGGTCGTGAGGACTTGATCACCGTGGAGGAAGAAGTGGAACTGGCCCAGCGCATCCGTAAGGGTGACCGCGTGGCGCTGGAGAAGCTGACGCGTGCCAACCTACGCTTCGTAGTGAGTGTTGCCAAGCAATACCAGAATCAAGGCCTGAGCCTCCCCGACTTGATTAACGAGGGCAACCTCGGTTTGATCAAGGCTGCCGAGAAGTTCGATGAGACGCGTGGCTTCAAGTTCATCTCCTATGCCGTGTGGTGGATTCGCCAGAGCATCCTGCAGGCATTGGCCGAGCAGAGCCGTATTGTGCGTCTGCCGCTGAACCAAGTCGGCTCGCTGAATAAGATCTCGAAAGCCCTGTCCAAGTTTGAGCAGGAGAACGAGCGCCGTCCAAGTCCCGACGAGTTGGCAGAGCAACTGGATATCCCCGTTGATAAGATCTCCGATACGCTGAAGGTGAGCGGTCGCCATATCTCCGTGGATGCTCCCTTCGTGGAAGGCGAGGATAATACGCTGCTGGATGTCATCGTGAACGATGACAGTCCCATGGCTGACAAGAGTCTCGTCAACGAGAGTCTCAGCCGTGAGATAGACCGCGCTTTGAGCACGCTCAGCGAGCGCGAGAAACAGATCGTGGAGATGTTCTTTGGCATCAACCATCAGGAGATGACGCTGGAGGAGATTGGTGATAAGTTCAATCTCACCCGCGAACGTGTGCGCCAAATCAAGGAGAAGGCCATCCGCCGCCTGCGCAATAACTCGAAGAGCAAACTGCTGAAATCGTATTTAGGATAGGCCCTATGAGAATAAGATTAATAAGAGCTAAAGCGGTCCTGCTTCTTATTCTTCTCCTGTTGCCGCTGGCAGTGGCTGCCGATGAGAAGGATACGGGGAAAGAGCCTAAGGTGCAGCGCGTGGCGATGTTTGGCTGCGCCATCTCCTTTACGGATTCTTTGGTTTGCATGACGGATATCCAGACGATTGACAGCGCTTGGATAGAACCTGCCCATAAGTTCTTAATAGACCGCTCGCTCTATAGCCTTCAGTTGCAGATGTATATGGAGCAGCAGGGGCATAAGAATTCCATCTGCACCATCTTCTACGACAAGAAACCTCGCAAGGTACAGCGGATGTGGCGTAAGGTGTATAAGCGCAGCTTGAAACAGAACGGCTTGCGCTTTCAGAATATTCCCGTCAGCGCATTCCGCCTGAAGTCTGAAGAGTATCGTCCCATCATCATGGAGGAAAGTGCCCAATGAGTGTTGCCCGTTATAAAGTTGCGGAACATCGTCTGGAAGTACGCTTTCCCGCATCGCTGGCCAGTAAGGATCTCATCCCCTCTTTCTCGCCGTTCGTATGCGAGGAAGAGGGCGATGTGCTTTTTGATATGGAGGTTGCTGAAGGCTGTGCACCGGATTTCTCCTCATGGGAAGAAATCGGGCAGTTCGACTGCGGTGGTGCCAATCATGGTGTCTATCGTCAGCCGGACGGTAGCTACGCCTTTGAGATTAGTCTGCCCGACTGTGATGGCGGAGCCCTCAGCTGTTGTATGACGGCCCATGATGACTTCCGCCATTGCCAGGCGGTGCTCACGGGGAACAGTCTGCGCCAGCATCAGTTCGGACTCAACAATGCGCTGATGATGGCTTATGCTTTTGCGGCGGCACCCTTGGAGACACTGCTCGTCCATGCTTCCGTCATCCGCCATGCCGGCTATGGTTACCTCTTCACGGCCCCGAGCGGCACGGGCAAGAGCACACATACCTGGTTGTGGCACAAGTATATCGAGGGCTGCGACCTGATGAACGATGACAATCCTGTGGTGCGCATCATCGATGGGGAGACACGTATCTACGGTTCCCCTTGGAGCGGAAAGACACCCTGCTATCGCAATATATGGGCACCGGTAGGTGCCATCACACGTTTGGAGCAAAAGCCAGAGAATACGATTCGTCGCATGGCAACGGTCGAGGCTTTCGCCGCTCTGCTGCCGGCCGTGAGCTCGATGAAATGGGATCGCCGCGTGTATATGAGTATCTGCAACACCCTTTCACACCTCCTTGAACTTACGCCCATCTTCTGGCTCGGCTGCCGACCGGATGAGGAGGCGGTCAGGGTGTGCTTTGGGGCAGTGAAGGTCCAATAAGCCCAATAAGACTTATAAGCCCTATAAGCCCCATGAGCCGTATCAAAGACTTCATCAAAACCCTTGCCCGATGGGTGGCGACGCCTTGGCGATGTGCTAAGCAGCGGCGCTATGCCGATGCGGAAGCGGCGGCAATGGCGCGGATTGAGATGCCCAATGACAAGTTGCTGCCTTTGGTGCGCCAGGCTGTTGCTGACGGTAAGACGGCTATCATCTCGGTGAAGGGCTACTCGATGCGTCCGTTCCTGGAACATCTGCGCGACCGCGTGAAGTTGGCACCGTGGACGGAGCTGCAGGTCGGTGATGCCGTGCTGGCAGAAATTAGCCCAGGACACTTTGTGCTTCATCGCATCATTGCCATTGACGGCGATGCCATCACACTCATGGGGGATGGTAATATCCGAGGTACGGAGCATTGCACGAAGAGCGATGTCTGCGGTGTCGTAACTGAATACCTGCGTCCGAATGGCCATGTGTT
This sequence comes from uncultured Prevotellaceae bacterium, assembly GCA_946415705.1. Classification (GTDB taxonomy): domain Bacteria; phylum Bacteroidota; class Bacteroidia; order Bacteroidales; family Bacteroidaceae; genus Physcousia. The sequence continues at coordinate 42,522 of CAMKTN010000009.1, read as the reverse complement.
GCTGGCCAACGATCCTACGCTGCAGCGCAGAATCCGACTTTGGCGACGCCTGTTGCCAATCCGGCGCGGGCTGCTGTTCATCTATAAAACGACTATTTGAAAGGGAAGTTAAATAGGAAGTTACAAATTTAAAAAGTTATGCGAATAAAAGACGGATTTGAATTAAGAGTCATCTGTGGCGAGACCATCGTCATGGGCTATGGTAAGGAGAATATCGATTTCTCCAAGATTATCAGCCTCAATGAGAGCGCTGCCTATCTGTGGCGTGCTGTCGAGGGAAAGGACTTCGATGCACCGATGCTGGCTCATCTGCTCACGGAAGAGTACGACGTAGATGAAGCTACGGCTTTGCGTGATGCAGAGAAGGTCATGAACGACTGGCGCGAGGCTGGGCTGGTGAGTTGAAAATTGAGAATTGAGAATTGAAAATTTGTCGTTTAAGGCTTAACGTTTAAGGTTTAAGGTGAAACTCCTACGGCGTTTACAGAAATGGTTGCAGTGGCTGGTGGTGCTGTTCTTTGCCACTAGCATCGGAGCGGTAGTGGTCTATCGCTGGCTGCCTGTACCTGTGACGCCGCTGATGGTCATCCGCTGTGTGCAACAGGTGGAGAAGGGTGAGTCGCTGCGCTTGCGGCATCACTGGGTTCCGCTGGAGGAGATGTCGATATACATGCCTGTGGCGGTGATGGCTTCTGAGGACCAACGTTTCATGGAGCACCACGGCTTCGACTATGAGGCCATTGAGAAGGCCCTTGAGGAGAACCGAAAAGGCAAACGTCAGCGTGGCGCCAGCACCATCACCCAGCAAACGGCCAAGAATGTGTTCTTGTGGCCCGACCACTCTTGGGTGCGCAAGGGACTTGAGGCCTACTTCACCTTCCTGATAGAAGTCTTTTGGAGTAAGCAGCGCATTATGGAGGTCTATCTCAACTCCATCGAGATGGGGGACGGCATCTATGGTGCCGAGGCGGTGGCGCAGTGGCATTTCGGATGCACGGCTGCGCAGCTGACACGACCGCAGTGTGCCCTCATCGCGGCCACGTTGCCGAACCCATTGCGCTTCAGCAGTAAGAACCCTTCGGGCTATATGCTCAAACGGCAGACGTGGATTATGCGCCAGATGAAATACATCCCTCAAATGAAAATTGAGAAGTGAGGATGTCGTAATAACGTAATAACGAAATAACGATGACTAGAAATTGTTTGATAACCGCTTTCTTTTTGCTGCCGCTGTGGGCGGTGGCGCAGCAGACGCGTAGTTTCTCGGAGCAGGTGCGGACGGTGCAGGTCATCGTGGATGACGACCCGCTGCTACCGCCTGTGGCGGAGGTGGGAACGAGCGTGGAGATCTGTTTCGACGAGCTGTCGCACGAATACACACGCTATATCTACAAGGTGGAGTACTGCAATGCCGACTGGAGTCCGAACACGGAAATCTTCGAAAGCGATTATATGACGGGCTTCAATGGCCTGCCCATCGAGGACTACGAGACGAGCTTCAACACCACGGTGCTCTACACCCACTATCGTTTTTCGTTCCCCAGCGAGGATGTGCGCCTGCTGTTGCCGGGCAACTATCGCGTTCGCGTATATAGCGATGAGCGCGACGCCAGCGACGAACCAGTCCTGGAAGCTTGCTTCTCGCTGTACCAGCCCCTAATGAATATCACGGGTGAGGTGCTCACTAACACGGATATTGACTTCCAGCAGCGGCATCAGCAGTTGACGTATGCTGTCAGCTATGGCGGCTGTCGCGTCGTGGATCCTACGCGTGAGCTGAAAACCGTGGTGATGCAGAACCGCCGCTGGGATACGGCGGTGGTGAACCTGCCGCCGAACATACAGCACTCCCGTGGCGTGGAGTGGAACCATCGACGAGACCTGATCTTCGATGCCGGGGCCGAGTTCCATAAGTTCGAAATCCTGGACGTGCGCCTCAACGGCTTGAATGTCGATAAGATGGCTTGGGTGGGTGAGCAGTACCACGCTACGCTGTTCTCTTTCGCTCCGCAACATAACTACACCTACGACAAAGACGTCAACGGCGGGTATATCATCCGTCATACAGGCGACGAGGACAATGCCACGCAATGTGAATACCTCTTCGTGCATTTCCAGCTTCAAATGCCGCGCCTGCCTGAAGGCGATGTCTATGTGTGCGGTCTCTGGAACAATGGCAATCCCGATCCGGAGTGCAAGATGCATTATGATGAGCAGGCGCGGATGTATGAATGCGGTGTGCTGCTGAAGCAGGGCTATTATAACTACCAGTTCCGACAATACGTGAACGGGGTAGGGCGGACACTACTTACCGAGGGTGACTTCTACCAGACCGAAAACGAATATCTCATTCTTGTCTATTATCGTCCACAGGGTGCTCGCTACGATGCCCTCGCAGGATTCCTCAAATTGAATAACAAATAGATGGAAATCATTAAAACCTTCTTTCAGGAGATGGGAGCTATGCTGAGCATCCCCTGGTCTTTTGTAATCCTCGAAGTCATCGGCACGCTGGCGGGCGCTGTCTCCGGCGCTCGTCTGGCTTCGGCTAAGCATTTCGATTTGTTCGGCGCACTCATCGTGGGCATCGCGACAGCCTGTGGCGGCGGCACCATCCGTGACCTGATGATTGGCAAACCACCCTTCTGGTTGGAGGAACCCATCTATCTCCTGGCCTGCATCTTCGGTTTGCTGTGGGTGTTTGTGTTCCGCAAGGTGCTGGTGCGACAGAATAATACGTGGTTCCTGTTCGACTGCATCGGCTTCTCGCTGTTCAATGTCATCGGTATCGAGAAGTCGCTGGCATTGGGATTCCCCACATGGGCTGCCATCTGTCTGGGCTGCATCACGGGTGCCGGCGGCGGTGTGCTGCGTGATATCCTCATCAACGAGGTGCCGCTCATCTTCCGCAAGGAGATCTATGCCACCTGTTGCCTGGCCGGCGGTATCGTCTATGTCCTGTTCTTGCGTTGGGGCTGGACGCCAGAGGGCTGCGCTCTCTTGTCCTGCACCGTGGCCATCGGCATTCGTATGCTGGCCGTCAAGTATCACTGGAGTCTTCCCTACATCAAGGGCATAGAGGAATAGGAAATAAATAAGGTACGCGCATCGCGCGTACCTTATTTATTTATTAGGAGAAAAGTCAGATGCTTACTGAATAGCCTGCTGAGCAGCCTTAATCATCTCCTCGCTGGCATAGAGGTAAACCTCCACGCGGCGGTTCTGCTGACGACCTTCAGCGGTCTCGTTGCTGGCAACGGGGTTCTCCTCGCCGAAGCCGACGACTTCCTTAATCTGGCTGGAAGCAGCGCCCTGGCCGATGATGTAGTTGCATACAGACTGTGCACGATCCTGTGAGAGCTGCTTGTTCATCTCCTGGCTCTGGGCCTTTGTCTTAGCGCTCTTGAAGCCCTGGTTGTCGGTGTAACCGAGGATGCCGACGTTCATGTCGGGGTTCTGCTTCAGCACCTTGTTGACGAAGTTGGTGAGGGTGCTCTGAGCAGCGGAACGCAGGGTGGACTTACCAGAGTCGAAGAGGATACCGCTGTCGAAAGTCAGCTTCACAGCCTTCAGGCCATTGCCGTCGGTAACGGTCTCTACCTGTGCGTTCTCAAGTTCCTTGGCAGCATCAGCGGCTTTGTCCATCTTGTTGCCGATGATGGCGCCTACGGCAGCACCTGTTACAGCACCTGCAGCACCTGCAATGCCAGCCCACTGACCTTTGTTGTTCTTGGCAAGGATACCACCGAGAGCGGCGCCGAGAGCGGCACCACTACCGCCACCAATCAAGGCAGCCTTCGTGGTATTATTCATGCCACAGGATTGAAACAGCAAAGCAGCGCAGAGGGCGAATGCATAAAACTTTAATCCTTTCATAATTGTTGTGTTTAATGAATGAATAGTTAAAAAATCATTTTCTGGGTGCAAAAGTACAAAAAAGATTACAGACGAGCGATGAAAGATGGAAGATTTTGTAGTTTCACGCGAAAAAATCGCTAACTTTGCACCCGAATTTGTGAAAACAGAAGGACAGAGCCCTTTTAAAATGTGAAGCATGAAACATTAAACCGCGACGCAGTCGCATCAGAAATATGGCAAAAGAACTAAAAGATTTAACAAAACGCAGCGAGAATTACTCGCAATGGTATAATGAATTGGTGGTAAAAGCGGACCTCGCTGAACAGAGCGATGTGCGCGGTTGCATGGTGATAAAGCCTTATGGCTACGCCATCTGGGAGAAGATGCAGCGCACGCTGGACGATATGTTCAAGCAGACAGGTGTGCAGAACGCCTATTTCCCCCTGCTCATCCCCAAGAGCTTCCTTTCGCGCGAGGCCGAGCATGTCGAGGGCTTCGCAAAGGAGTGTGCCGTGGTGACACACTATCGCTTGAAGACCAACGAGACACATGACGGTGTCGTCGTAGATCCCGAGGCCAAGCTGGAGGAGGAACTCATCATCCGTCCTACCTCCGAGACCATCATCTGGAATACGTTCAAGAACTGGATCCATTCCTACCGCGACCTGCCACTGCTGGTCAACCAGTGGTGCAACGTGATGCGTTGGGAGATGCGTACGCGTCTGTTCCTGCGCACCGCCGAGTTCCTGTGGCAGGAGGGCCACACCGCCCATGCCACCCGCGAGGAGGCTGAGGAACGTGCCCGCCAGATGTTGAAGGTGTATGCCGACTTCGCCGAGAAGGTGATGGCAGTGCCTGTGATGCAGGGCGTGAAGAGCGAGACAGAGCGTTTCGCCGGTGCCCTCGACACCTACACCATCGAGGCGATGATGCAGGACGGAAAGGCGCTGCAGAGCGGCACCAGCCACTTCCTGGGTCAGAACTTCGGTAAGGCTTTCGGCGTCCAGTTCATCAACAAGGACAATGAACTCGAATATGCGTGGGCTACGTCGTGGGGCGTCTCCACCCGTCTGATGGGTGCACTCATCATGACACACTCCGACGACAACGGCCTCGTGCTGCCGCCCGCATTGGCACCCATCCAGGTGGTGCTCATCCCCATCTATAAGACCGATGACCAGCTGGCTGCAATCCGCGAGAAGTTGGCTGCCATTGCCGACGAGCTGAAGGCGATGGGCATCAGCGTGAAGCTGGATGACAACGACCAGAAGCGCCCGGGCTTCAAGTTCGCCGACTACGAGCTGAAGGGCATTCCCGTGCGCCTCGTCATGGGCGGTCGCGACCTCGAGAATAACACCATCGAGGTGATGCGCCGCGATACGCTGGAGAAGGAGACGGTGAGCTGCGACGGCATCGCCGCAGCTGTCAAGAACCTCCTCGACGAGATGCAGACAGCCATCTTCGAGAAGGCTCGCAAGTACCGCGATGAGCGTATCTACGAATGTGACAACTACGAGGAGTTCAAGGAGCGCATCAAGGACGGCGGCTTCTTCCTCTGCCACTGGGACGGCACTGCCGAGACCGAGGCTAAAATCAAGGAAGACACGCAGGCCACCATCCGTTGCGTGCCCTTCGCCTTTGAGCAGACACCCGGCACCGATATGGTCAGCGGCAAGCCTGCCAAGTATCGCGTCCTCATCGCCCGCTCTTATTGATGCGCTGGCTCCCATCCCTCCTCGCCGCTGAGGCCATCCCCAGTGCCATGATAACCTTCGTGGCACTGTTGCTGTTTGTGCAGCTGGGAGTAGGGTGGGGTGAAAGCACGCTGTTGTGTGCGCTGCTGACGCTGCCGTGGGTGCTGAAGTCGTGGCTGCGCGAGTGGCTACTACGCTGCGGAGCGGTGCATCATGCACTGCGCATCACGGAGGTGCTGATGTGTGCACTGTTGTTCGCGCTGGCCTACAGCGTCCGACAGCCGTCGCCGCAGCCCTATCTCCTTTTCGGACTCCTCTTTCTGCTCGGTACCCTCTGTGCCTGTCACATGCTGCTAGCGCGGACCTACTATGAGCAGCGGCTGAGCACTCGTGAACAACACTTCTACCATTCCCTGAAGATCACGTTCTTGCAGGCGTTTACCGTCGTTACCTACGGCCTGACGCTACTGAGCGTGGGTGCGTTGGAGGTGTTCTTCCACAAGTACCGCAATCCGATGGCGTGGTCGTGGAGCACCGTCATCTATCTGCTGGCAGCCCTCTATCTGTTGCTGACGCTGTGGCAGCTGTGGGCGCTCCGCAAGGTGGTTCCTGCTACTGATGAACCGCGTGAGGCGGAGGCCGAGGCGCCTCGTTGGCGCAGTGCCGCCCTGTTGTGCCTGTTCTTCCTGTTGCTGCCGCAGGCGCTGATGTTTCACACGCGCGTCCTCTTCCTATTGGCGCCCGTGAGCGAAGGAGGCCTGGGCTGCTCGCTGCAGTGGATTGGTATGGCGCAGGGTACGGTCGGTATCATCGCCTTTTCCCTTGGCCTCGGCCTCGGCAGTAGGTGGGAGCGCAAGACAAAAGTCTTCTCTTCCATTCCCTTCGCACATGTCACGCTGGTGCTGTCGCCCTTTGTGTATTACGCCATGACCCTCTGGCCCCCGCAGACGCTGCCGATGCTCTGCCTCGCCACGTTCGTGGCTCAGTTCACCTTCGGCCTCGGGCTGAATGCGTGCATTCCCTATATCCGTGCCGTCTCCGGCGAGCGTTATAGCAGCACCGTCAACTACATCTATATCCCGGCCGTAGCCCTGGTGATGCTCCTCCCGATGGCCATCTCCGGCGGCTTGGCGGAGTATCTGGGCTTCAGAGCCTTCTTCACCCTCGATGCCTTCATGGCCGTCCCAGCCCTCATCGCCGGCAGACTCTCCCACCTGCCCCAGAGGGGAATGGACAATTGAAAATTGACAATGGACAATGGTCAATAATATGAATACAACCGCTCAAACACATTCTACTCCCCTCCCTACAAGGGTAGCGAAGGACAAGGAAGTTGACTTAATGTCAAGTTCCCCGAGCGACCGAGGCTTAACTCCTAAGCCGAGGACGGACAGGCAGGGGGGAGAGTCTTCCTCCCGCCCCTACGCTTGGGTGCCCTCCCTCTACCTTGCCGAGGCTTTGCCATACGTCGCAGTCATGGTCATTGCCACTACGATGTACAAACGCATGGGCCTCTCCAACACCGACTTGGCTCTCTACACCTCGTGGCTCTATCTGCCTTGGGTCATCAAACCCCTGTGGAGCCCTTTCATTGCAGCGGTGAAGACTGAGCGGTGGTGGGTTCTGTTGATGCAGTTGCTCATCGGCGCTGGTTTTGCAGGCATTGCCTTCACGCTGCCCACAGCCTACTGGTTGCAGGGTTCGTTGGCATTCTTCTGGCTTCTGGCCTTTGCCAGTGCTACGCACGACATCGCTGCCGACGGCTTCTATATCTTGGGCTTGGACACCCACGACCAAAGCCTTTATGTAGGCATCCGCTCTACGTTCTATCGCATTGGCAATATCTTTGGTCAAGGCTTACTGGTCATGTTTGCCGGTTGGCTGGAGCATTCGCAGTCCATCCCTATGGCATGGAGCATCTCCTTCTTGGTCTTAGCTGGTCTTTTCCTGGCGCTGTGGCTCTGGCACGCAGTGGCATTGCCCAAGGTCGCTGTGGAGGAGCGTCGCCCATCAGGCATCCTCCGCGACTTCTGGCTTGCGCTGAAGACATTCTTCACCAAGCCTCACATTATTCCCGCCCTATTCTTCATGCTCCTCTTCCGCTTCCCGGAGGGCCAATTGGTGAAGATTGCCAACCCCTTTCTGCTTGATAGCACGGACGCTGGCGGCTTAGCATTCTCCACCGAAACCGTGGGTTTTGTCTATGGAACGATAGGTATTATCGGCCTCACCATCGGCGGTCTGCTCGGTGGCTGGTGTGTGTCGCGCCACGGGTTGAAGCGTTGGCTGTGGCCTATGGTGCTGAGCATTTCGTTGCCTGATCTGGTTTATGTCTATCTGGCCTCTGCCGTTGCACCTTCGTTGCTTGTGGTCAATACATGTGTCTTCATCGAGCAGTTTGGCTACGGCTTCGGCTTCACGGCCTATATGCTCTATCTTGTCTATTTCTCTCAGGGCGAGCGCAGTACCGCCGTCTTCAGCATCTGCACCGCCATGCAAGCACTGGGTATGATGATTCCTGGTATGATTGCCGGTTGGATGGCCGACACGCTGGGCTATGTAGGCTTCTTCTGGTGGGTCATGGCCTGCTGCCTCGTCACCTTTGCTGTCACCGCCTTCATCAAAGTGGATCCCTCTTACGGCCGCAAGTAGAAGCTACACGTCAGTGACTGGCAATGTACTCCACTAACCTGTTCAGTGACAGGCATTGCTCTCGCGAGATGACGCGCCGCTCCATATGATACTCCCATGGGCAGACCTGCAGCAGTCGCCCCTCCGAGCACGCGTCGAACGACTCCCCGGCGGGCTTGTATAAGGCGGGGAAACCATTCTCACGAACTAGGATGATGCGATAGCCCCTATCCATAGCCTCTCGCATCACCTCCTTCTCGCGACTAGCAATGGCGGCACTCACCAGCCCCCCGCCAGCCTCTCCACATGCTAACCACTCCGCTTTTTTCTCTGCGAAGTCTTTGTCGGTATAAGCACGATGCACGATAACCGCCACCTTCTGGGGAATGTCCAATAGGAAACGATTCCCCACAGCTTGACAATGCCACTGGGCGATGTCAACATATTGCATAGTAGTGAAGAACTCAGGATGTTGTCGTTTGATAGCCAGCCTTCGTGGATTATCGTCGAGGTAATGCTTCCAATTATCAAGCTGCCCATCCCCGAGCAAAATCAAATCGTTATAGCCGCTTTCAAAGAGGGAAGGGCCGGCCGCGCTCGCGGCTTCCCCCGCGGTTTTGCCCGCTGTATTACCCGCAGTAGATACTGCGGGAGTGGTGGCTGATGCGGGAGTGGTAGCTACTTCCATTGCCGAAACCGATGCGGGAGCTAAAGTCCCCACTCCCTGCGTTTGAACGCAGGGCCCCCTCTCTCTCCACCACGCCCGAGAGCACCCGGCCTTGAATCCCCTAATGACAATGCCCAGATGCTTCCCTTCTGGTATATCCTCCTTCACCCTTACTATCATGTGTATATGGTCTGGCATGATGCATAGCTTCCACACCTCAACCATCTTGTAAATCTCGCTTATCTTCCTCACCTCCTCATCGCGTATCACGCGCCCTAACCTCGTCAACTCCACCCTAGCCTCAACTTTCGTCGCAACCGCCCCCACTCTTTCCGTAATGGCCTCCACTCCCGCAGTTTCAACTGCGGGCAATCCAACTGCGGGTACCCCTGCTGCGGGTACCCCAACTTCCGAAGCCACCAACCGCCCCAACAGCGGCCGCCGTTCAGCCACCACCAGTGTCAGCATATAAGTCCCTTTGCAGCGATAATCATGCCAAGGCTTACGTCGTTTCATGCTGTGCTTGGTTTCATTCACCTGCACACCCGCCGCTAGGGCCTCTTCCTTCCGTCTGCTCATATCTGTATCTTTTTATTTCTGCCTGCAAATGTACACATTAATCCCCAACCACGCGCAAAAGAAACCGATTTTTCTCAACTCCAAGCGCACAGAGCACAAAATTTCATCCAGCAGGCTGCATCGCGTGATGCAGCCTGCTGTGTAAGTGTGTTCCCTCTATAGTCTCTCTTCCGACCCTCTATAGTGTCTGCGCGTAGGGACTATAGAGGGTCAGGCGAGGGAGTAGTAGTGTCTTTAAAAGAAGAGCTAGGTCTTACGGCCGTAAGACCTAGCTCTTCGGGGTGGATCACCATGGTGAGACACTCAACGCACCTTGGTGCGGAGGCTGATGTTGTGCGGCGCGATGGGTGTTGGAGTAAGGGCGTGGGGCGTAAGGGTGCAAAAGCAAACGAGACTGCATCTTAGTGCAGCCTCGTTTGCTTTTATAGTGTTTGGTTTACGCCGCGTGTGGCTTTGGGCTTGGAGATGGTGCTGTCGGGTTCGGAAGGGCTCGTCGAGAGGTCTTCCAGGTCGATTTCCTGTTTCGTGTAGTAACCTCCGTAGTAGCGGCGGTCGTAGTCGTAGTCATAGCCGTCGTAGCCGTAGCGATCCCAGTCGCTGTCGTAGTTGCGCAGGCTGAAGTTGGTACTGGAGTAACGGCCGTCGATGCGTCCCCAGAATTTGTAGGCGTTGAGGCCGTAGTCGCTGATGGTGCAGTCCAGTTCGGGCTCATCGTAGAAGGTGAGGTAGATGACACCTCGGTTGATTTGGTAGCTGAAGTCATGAATGATGCGCTCACGACCATAGCGACCGTAGTAGTCGATTTGTGTGCCGGTGCCGCGATGGTAGCCGTAGCCTTCGGGGTAGAAGATGATGTCGGAACCGCGAGCGGGGATGCCGTCGTAGTACATATCGAGGTCTCCGAACCAGTGACCTCTCAGGTCGTAGCCGATGTTATCGTCGGGATCCATTTCGCAGCTGGTGAAGCTGAAGCCCATGAACAGCGTGAAGCTCATAAGGGCGATATTGAAGTACCATTTTTTCATAGTCGTATGCTTTTAAGTGGTTTTGATGTTGCAAAAGTACAGCCTTTTCTTTAACCGTGAAAGGGAAAACGCCTAAACTCCGTGGGAGATTCCCTATTCAGTTGAAGGCCTACATGCAAGCGCTATAGACGCTGCGGAACATGCGTTCGTAGAAGGTGTTGACAAGGCGGCACTGGTGGGCGTAGCCGGGCAGGTGCAGATGGTGGTAGAGGGCGTCGAGCTGCTGGGCGATTTCGAGGGCATCGGCATCGTTGATGCGGGCGCTCCAGGGACGGTAGTAGGGGTTGGGCGGCAGGGGGCCGTAGGTGTAGTAGTCCTCGGCGCGGTCATAGTCGATGCGCTGGATGCGGTAGATGGCTGTGCGATAGAGGGTGAGGGCCACGTAGGGCATGTGGAGTTGCTCGAAGAGGCGCCCGGCGCGCAGGGCTGTGGCGGCGATGACGCTCGTGGAGCGGGAGGTGGCGACGACGTCGAAGGCTTGTTGCCGGGTGAGGCGTACCAGCGATGTGGAGAGTGTCTCGATGCCCGCCTGGGGTGTGCAACGGCAGAGGCAGTTGACTTTCTGCCTCCTGAAACTTTTTCTGTTCATCATAGTTACGATTACAATAAGTGAAAGAACGAATGCGTTCATTGTGAACGCTTTAACTTATCGTGATCGTGCATACAAAAATACGCAACAATCCCGTAAGTGCCACTTGGCGTGGCCTGCATGGATTGTTGCGAATGATTTCTGGGGGCAAAAGTAGAGGTTTTTGTTGATTCCTCCAAATTTTTGACAACTTTTCTGCGCTTAACCGCTTTCATCTCCCAAATTATCGCTACCTTTGCCCCGCAACTCCTTAAACTTTAAACCTTCAACTTTAAACTAAGAATATGGCAGCAGGAAAATGGATTGGGGGCTTCTTGGGGCTCCTCTCAGGCGGACCCATCGGGGCGCTGGCGGGCTTCGTGCTTGGCGCGCTGTTTGACACGATGTCGAGTGACAATGGATTGATCGGTGATGGCGAGGGCGGCGGCAGCGGCTATGACCGCACGGCGCAAGGCACGCGCAACGGTTTCCTGTTCTCGCTGCTGACGCTGGCAAGTTATATCATCCGTGCCGACGGCAAGGTGATGCACAGCGAGATGGAGGCTATCCGCCAGTTCCTGCGCGCGAACTTCGGCGAGGCGGCAGTGGAGGAGGGCAATGCCATCCTGCTGCGCCTCTTCGAGCAGCAGAAACAGATGGATGCCACACAGCCGGGTGCTTTCCGGCAGACCATCAACGACTGCTGCGCCCAGATGCGCGGCGTGCTCAGCGAGTCGCAGCGTCTGCAGCTGCTCTCGCTGCTGGCCATGCTGGCGAAGGCCGACGGCCACGTAGCGCCTGAGGAGATTACGGCGTTGCGCGAGGTGACGGCAGCCCTGGGTCTTTCCGAGGCGGAACTCAACTCCATGCTCGGACTGGGCAGCACGAGCCTGAAGGATGCCTACGCAGTGTTGGAGATCGACGAGAGCGCAAGCGATGACGAGGTGCGTGCCGCCTACAAGCGTCTGGTCGTCAAGCATCACCCCGACCGCGTTGCCTCGCTGGGCGAGGACATCCGCGCGGCGGCCGAGAAGAAGATGCGCGAGATCAACGAGGCCAGAGACCTCATCTACAAAGCCAGAGGGCTGTAAAAGAAAAGCGGGTGCAACAAACGTTGCACCCGTTATTTCTTTTATAGGGGGTTAGCCGTTCAGCAGCCAATTGTCGGCTTCCTCGTAGAGATCTTTGAGGTAGTCGGGGCGGCTCTTGCCGGGGAGCTCCTCAAGGATGGTGGTGCAGCATTTGATGTACCACTCGCCGTTGTAGCGCACGAGCTTGTAGATGTACTGCGATTCACCCGTCTGGTTGAAGGTGACACCGGCAATCTCCGTCTTCACGGGGAAGGTGGTTTCCACGATGGCTACGGCACGGTTGCCATGTGTCCATACGATACACGCATGGATGTGGTAGGGGATATGATCGGTGCGTGCGGCCAGCGCATCGGCAAATGCTTTGGCATCGCCGTCGAACCACGACGCTTTGATGGTGGCGTCAGGTGTATAGCATGTCATCATCTCGTCCCACAGCTGGTTATCGCGTGCGAAACGCTCGAAGGTTAACATGCGTCTGACCGCTTCTTTTTCGCGGCGTGCTTCAAGGCCTAAGTGTACAGGTCGCTTAAGAATGACTTGGGTTTTCATTGCATTCGGGTTTGCTATCTTGACTTTGCAAATGCAAAGGTAGGCTTTTCTTCGCTTCGATGAAACTTTTCGCGAAAAGATTTGCATTATTTAACGTCAAATTGGGCAAAACAGGGTGAAAAAGCCCGAAAAGGCGACGAAAAAGGGGAAGTGTCGGTGGTGACACATCCCCTTTATGGCGTTTATGCGCGCGTACCTATATATAATATTGCGCGTGTGCGAAATGCTTAGTAGAAGAGGTAGCGGTTGTCCTTGACGTTGGCCTTCTGGAAGAGCTCCTGCATATAGCGTGAAGCTGCACGGAGGCTGTTGCTGGTCAGCTGCTGGGCGATGTTCTGCTTGGTAGCATCGTCGAGCTTGGCTGCGGTCTTATTCTCGGCGATGACCTGGAAGGCATAGACGCCGGCGTTACCTTTCACGCCCTTGGCGAAGCCACCCTTCGCGGTCTTGGCCACAGCGCCTGCGAGTGCGGGCTCGCTGCCACCGGTGGAGGGCACGAAGACGGGAGCGTTGAAGGTAATGTGGCGCACGGTGTCGGTCTGTGCACCTGCCAGCTTAGCCACAGCGTTGAGGTCGGCGCAGCCTTCCATCTGCTCCTGCAGGATGCCGGCTTTCTTGTCGCGGATGACCTCGCCCTCGATGAAGTCCTTCACACTCTCCAGCGTGCGGTACTTGGTATCGTTCTTGCCGGTGAGGATGACGACGAGGAGGTGGTCGTTGTTACCGCAGGTATAAATCTCGGAAATCTCACCCACCTTGGTGTCGCTGTTGAAGACCCAGCGGAAAGCCTCGCGTGTGGCGCTGAGGCCTGCGATGTTGTGCTCACTGCTGTAGATGTCCTGGCGCTGCTGCACCATATAGCCGGCCTTCATGGCGTTGGCCTCGATTTCCTCGGGGGTCTTGTTGGAGGCTACGAACTGTGAGAAGTCGTTGTAGGTCTTGTTGAAGGTGTCGTTGGAGAAGTCGAGCGGACGCTTGACGATGGCCACCTGGTACTTCTCAACCATGTTGCGGCGGTCGAGGACGTTCACGATAGCCATGCCCGTGCTGAGCTTGATCTGCTGCGTGGTGCCTGCGGCCTGCGTGGTGATGGCGTTGATGAACTTCAGGTTGTTGTCGTCGAGCAGGGCGTTCTCATACTGTGCGGAGGTGATCCACTGAGCCTCGCCGGTCTGGTTGTACTTCTTGGCGATGCTGTCGAAGGGTACGCCTGCGTTGAGGACGTTCATGATGCTATCAGCGGTCTTCTGCGTAGCGGCTTCGTCCATACCGCCGAGACCGATCTGGCGAATCTGCACGGAGTCGGGCAGCATGGTCTTGGCGATGAGGCGCACGATGTTCTGGGTGTTGTCAGCAGCGCTGAGGAAGGGACCCTTCTGGGCGCCAACGCTCATGGAATCCACCTGTGCGGCGATGTCGCCGGGGAGGGCAGCGCGACGCACGGGGAGCGCCTTGTAAGAGATGGTGCTACCGCTCTTGCGGATGATGTTGGCGTAGTCGGCATCCTCGGCCTGCATCTGCGATGCCACCTCGAGGAGCTCGTTGTTGATCTCGTCGCGGTCTGCCTTGCTGGCGGTGATGGCCACGTCGATGTACTTGATGTCGCGGGTGGGCTCATCCAGGCGGAAGGCATCCTTCAGCTCATCGTACTTTGCCTTGAGCTCTTTCTCGTCGGCCTTCACCTCGTCCTTGACGGCGGTGTAGGGGAGAGACACGAGGAGTGCTTCCTTCTCGTTGTTGCGAGCGTCGAAGAGGTTCTGCACGCTGGTGGGGTTGGCGATGAAGAGCTTGCTGAGCAGCGCCTGGTACTTGTTGGCGAGCGTCTGCTGGCGCACGTTCTTCTCGATGAACTTCCAGTAGTTATAGAGCTGTGTGTAGTACTCTACAGCTTCAGCGGGCTGACCGGGCTGTTCCTTGATGGACTTGTATTGTGTGAGGAACTGGTTGAGGGCCTCCACGTCGAAGGCGCCTGTCTGCTGGTTGCGGAAGGGCGTCTGTGCCAGCATGGGGTTCTGGCCGGTCTTGATGATCTCCTGCATCTCAGCGTCGGTGACGGTGATGCCGAGTTCTGCACACTCGTGCTCCAAGAGGCTTGTCTGTACGAAGGTGTTCCACACCTGGTCACGTACCTGCTGCATCTGCTCTTCGGTGAGGTTCTCGTTGCCGGAACTGAACTTGACGACATCCAAGTATTCATCCACGAGGTCGTTGAACTCCTGAATGTTGATGGATTTGCCATACACCTCGCCAATACGCTGATGGCTTTCAGCGCGGGATGATGACAGCGAACGTACGCCTTCTTCGGCGATGAAAGCAAACAGTGCGAGACCTACGAAGAGGATGAGGAGCGCACCTTTGCTTCTGATTTTCTGTAATGTTGCCATAGATTTTATATATGTTTTTGTTTATAATTGCTCAAAAAGCGCACGAAGGTACGAAGTTTTTGGCAAATGACCGCGCATTTGCCTTGAAAATTGCATTTTTTACCTTAAAGTTACGCGCAGGAGGGCCTAATGTTCCAAAATTCGCAGGCGAACGAGCTCAATTTTGGTGTTTGTATTCTTGATAATCTTGAATTCGAAGTTGTCGAAGGTGATGACCTCGTTGAGCTTCGGAAAACGTTGCACGCGATGAAGGATGAGACCGCCCACGGTGAGGTATTCGTCGCTCTCCGGCAACTCCAGGTCGAGGAGCTCGTTGGCCTTCTCCACCTCCAGACGTGCGGAGATCTCGTACTCGCCCGAGGGCAGCTGCTTAGCGGTGTACTGCTGTTGGTCGTGTTCATCCTCGATGTCTCCGAAGATTTCCTCCACGAGGTCCTCGAGTGTGCAGATGCCGCTGGTGCCTCCGAATTCATCCACGACGACGGCCAGCGAGATTTTCTGCTGCATGAGCGTTTCCATCAGTTTCTGTGCGCTCATGCTCTCCGGCACGATGGGCACTTCGCGGATGTGCTCCTTCCAACTGTCGTTGCCTTTGAGGCGGAACATCTCAGAGGAATGTATGAAGCCCACGATGTTGTCTATATCTTCTTCATAGACAATGATTTTCGAGCACCCACTCTCGATGAAGAGTGTCTTGAGGTCTGCCAGACTCTCGTTGAGATCCACGGCCACGATTTCCGTGCGTGGGACGATGCAGTCGCGGACTTTGCAATTACTGAAATCGAGGGCGTTCTGGAAGATCTTCACCTCGTCGTTGATTTCCTCCTCGTTGTCCGTCTGGTCGATGGTGGATTGGATGAGATAGTCGAGATCCACCTTGGTGAAGGCGGTGTCGGTGTCGTTGTTCGTCACCTTCAGCCCAAAGATGCGCAGGATGAGCTTTGCCAGCCCGCTGGTGAACTTGGCGATGGGGTAGAGGAGGATGTAGAAGAGATAGGCGATGGGCGCGAAGAAGATGAGCGTCTTGTTGGGATTCAACTTAAACAGCAACTTCGGCAGGAACTCGCCCGTGAAGAGCACGATGAAGGTGGAGATGACCGTCTCGATGAGCAGCGACAGCCATCCGTCGGTGATGCCGAGGGGTGTCATCATCGTGGTGTCCAGCAGTTGTGCGAAGAGAATGCCATAGACTACCAGCGCGATGTTGTTGCCCACGAGGAGCGTGGAGATGAAATTGTTGGGGTGCTCGTAGAAGGTGGCCGCCAGACGTGGGCTGAATCCGCTTTGCGAGCGGTCCATCTCAAAGCGCAGCTTGCTGCTGGACACGAAGGCAATCTCCATGCCGGAGAAGAAGGCGGAGAAGGCCAGGGTGCAGATAATATAAATAATGAGTGTCGTTGTTGTCATTGTCCTTGTAGTGCGCGTCGGCTGTCAGCTTGCGAGGCGCGTTCTTCTTTGATTTCGCTGTTGGGTTCGTCGCTGTCTTCGGCTGGCGTGTAGCCGGCGGAGTTGTCGATGTGATAGTCCGTCATCTCCTCGTTGGAGCGGAAGTTATAGCCGGTCAGCTGCTGCTCGGAGCCGGGCTTGGTAATGGTCATGAACATGTGGTTCCACAGCTGGTGCTCGTCCATGTCCCAGAAGAGTTCCTCTGTCTCAAACAGGTCGCCGTCGCGGTTCAGCACCACTACGCGTCCTCGCAGCTCCCACGTGCGGTTGGCGTGGCAGTAGGCCGTATCGCTCTGCACGTGCCACTCCACATGGAAGGTGGTGTCAAACTTTTCAAGGAACAGCCCCTTCAGGAATGTCCATTTCTGCGGTTCTGTGGTGTAGATGTTCCAGTCCTCGGCAACGATCTTGTAGCTGATGATGCCCGAGTCGGAGATGAGGTTGGAGATACCGTGGGAGGTCATGAACGGCAGGGAATCCTGTTCGTTGACGGCTGGCGCGATATGCTCGTGGTGGCCGCTGCAGGAGAGGAAAATGAAAAAGGAAAGAATGAAAAGTGAAAAATGGGCCCTATGGGGCTCATAGGGCTTATGGGCCTTATGAGGCTTATGGGGCTTATGGGAATCCTTATTTTTCACTTTTCTTTTCCGCGTCTTTCCGATACTTTCCGCGTCTTTCCGTGCTTACTTGAACTTCCACTTCATGAACCATCGCTCGTTGAAGGTGAGGCCGATGTTGATGCTCATCACGTTCTCGGTGATGAGTTCGGCAGCGCTGGCAGAGCGGTGTGTCCACTGAAAACCTACGTTGATATACGAGCGGTTGTTGATTTTGTTGGTGATGGGGAGTCCCAAGCCGGCGGTGAGGCCGAACTCTCGGGGGCCGTCGTAGCCGTTGACCTTCTGGTAAGGCGAGGAGTAGAAGGCACCGAAGCGGTAGTTCATACGTCGCTGATAGGGGCGGTCGTAGCGGCCCGGAACATACTCGGCACCCACGTTGAAGCGCAGGCGGTTCATGTAGTGTCCCGTGGAGGTGGCATAGACGCCGGCGTACTTGTCGAAGTACGGCGCTGTGCAGGAGCCCCACTGCTCGAAGTGGCCGTCGGCAGCGATGAGCAGGCGTTCTGCGTGTTCCCATGCCACACCGAAACTGTAGGTCATCGGCAGCTCGTAGGCTTTCGGCACCGACTGAATGGTGAGGTCATCGACCGTTTCTGCCGAATAGCTGCTATAGTAAGTGGCTTCGCGATTGATCTTATGTCCGATACCCACGGTGGCGCCGAGGGTGAGGCGGTTGGTAGCATTGAGCAGCGTCTGGTACTGCACGCCCACGTCGGCCTTCCATGTCAGCAGCGAGGCGTCATAGACCGTGGTAAGGTCGCCGTCGTTGGTCGTGGTGGTATTGTTCTGCAGATACGTGGTGGCAATCTCGTGGTTGATGGTGCCCCATAGCAGGCCGATGTTCGCGCCGATGGAGAAACCCTTGAAGGGCTCCCAGCCGACACCCATGAAGGCCAGGTGCAGGCCGCCTTGTCCGGCATAGGCTGCAGGGCTGGTGATGAGCTCGCCCGTGGTGAGGTCGTTGCCCACAATGCTTTCTTTCGTGAAGGTGTAGCCCACGTCGGAGTATTGCGTGAATCCCAGGGTCATGCCCAAATGCCTGCGCAGGCGGAAAGTGGCCATTGCGAAGTCAAAGGCCGTATTGTTCACGCCTAAGTGACTGCCGTCCTGCACCATGCGTGTGCGCTGCAGGTTCATGCCAACATCGAAGAGGAAGGTGAGGGAATCGACCGCCGAGTTACTGGCGGGATTCAGGTAGTTCACGCGGTTGCCGGAGCGCAGGGCCTGTGCCACGCCGCCCATCGCGCGGTTGTTGCTGTTGGACAGGTCCCTGAGCAATCCCAAGCCGAAACGGGAGTACGATGAGTTGCATCCCGTCGATTGGGCGTTGATGTGTTGCGCAAACCCGATGCCTAAGAAGCAGCAGATGAGAAGTGTATATCTAAGTTTCATAATGTGTGATTCGTCAGTCGCAGGTTGTAGCGAAGAATGTGGTTGAGGCCGCGTGGCACCATGTAGTGGTCGGTGACCATCAGGCGCTTCACGGCTTGGTCGAAGACGATGTCATCGCCGCCCGTGAGCATCACCACCAGGTCGTCGTAGCGCTTGCTGAAGGTGGCGATATAGCCCTGTATCTCGTGGCGCATGCCTTGGATGACGCCGGCGCGGATGGCCGTCTCGGTGTCGTAGCCCAGCTCGGGCGTATCGCCCTCGGCCGCCACGAGAGGCAGTCGTGGGAAGTAGTCGCCGATGGCTTGCAGACGGGCGTGCAGCCCGGGTGCGATGTTGCCACCCATGTAGTCACCCCCAGCCGTCACGAAGTCGAAGGTGATGCAGCTGCCCGCGTCGATGACGAGCAGCGACTTTCCCGCATGCTGTGCCCATGCCCCCACGGCCGCAGCCAAACGGTCGGTGCCGAGGGTGGCCGGCGTGCGGTAGCGGTTGCGCAGCGGAATCGGCGTTGTGGCCGTGAAGCGCAGCACGGGGCAGGGGAGGGCGCGCAGGCGTTCCTCAGCCTCGGCAGGCAGGTCCACCACGGTGGAGACGATGGCAGCGTCGGCGCGTTGTTGGCAAAAAGCAGAGAGGAAGGACAGGTCGTGTCCCTCTTCTCGGTCGTTGCTGATCAACTCGTCACCCTCGAAGCAAAAATACTTGCTGGTGGTGTTGCCAATGTCGATGACCAAATTCATTGCGGCTGCAAAGGTAGCACTTATTTGCGATTTACGATTTACGATTTACGATTTATCTTTATTCAGAGGCGTATTTTTAGTAAATTTAAGCCTCCAGATAGAAGAATTTTGCCTTTTGTAGGCCTTAAGTCATAAATTATGACTAATTTTGCGCCCGTTTATGAGACGCTTTGTCCATTTCCTGCTGCTCGTATGTGGTCTGTGCCTCCCTTTGCGCCTGTCGGCGGAGGATGTGCAGGCAGCAGATGCTGTGGTCGTGGATTCTACCCTGCAGGTCAGCCTGCTCACCTGTTCCCCGGGTTTCGCGTCCTATGAGCTCTACGGTCACACCGCTCTGCGCGTACAGAGCACACAGAACAACTACGATGTGGTCTTCAACTACGGTGTCTTCGACTTCGCACAGGATCATTTCGTCTGGCGCTTCGTGCTGGGCGAGTGCGACTATCGCTGTGCGGTGTCCGAGTACTATGTCTTCGAGCACGAGTACCGCATGCGTGGCTCCTCCGTCACCGAGCAGGTCCTCAACCTGCTGCCCGTCGAGGCTGCCGAACTGACCTCCGCCTTGTTCTCCAACTGCCAGCCGGAGAACAGCGTCTATCGCTACAATATCTTCCGCAATAACTGCACTACCAAGGCGCGCGACATGATTGAGGCCTATGTGCGTGGCGTTATCCGTTACCCCGCGCGTGCTCCCCGCTACACGTTCCGCCAGCTCCTGCATCAGTTCACCGCCGCCAGCCCTTGGGACGAGGTCGGCAACGACTTGCTGCTGGGTGCCGATGTTGATACGTTGCTTTGTGAGCGCGACGAGATGTTCGCCCCTATCTATATGATGTGGTATGCCGACAGCGCGATGATCGACCGCGGCGTGTGGGGCTGCACCCCGCTCGTGCGGGAGCGTCGCATGGCGTTGGAGGCCAATGCCGTCCAGCAGCAGGAGGCTATGGCTGCCGAGCCCACCTTCTTCCTCACCCCCGCCCAACTCTTCTGGGGGCTGTTGTGCGTGGCGTTGCTGCTGGGATGTTGGGAGGTGCGCCGCCGGCGTGCCGTCTGGGGCGTAGATGCCGTATTGCTGACGCTGCAGGGCGTCGCCGGCATCCTCATCGTCTTCATGTCCCTCTTCTCCGAGCATCCCGCCGTAGATACCAACTGGCAGGCGTGGCTCCTGAACCCGCTGCCGCTCTTCTTCGTCATTCCCGTGGTGCGCGCCGACATTCGCGGCGAGCGCTGCGTCTATCACGCCGCCGCAGCCGCTGTGCTGGTGGCCTTCCTGCTCCTTTCTTTCGTCATTCCACAACATTTCAGTTCCATCACGATGCCTTTGGCACTGCTTTTGCTAAGCCGTGCCTTAGTGCATCTGTGCATATACCGTTTATCCCGTTAACGCATGAGCCCACTCTCACACAACGCATCTTCCAAAACCCGCTGGCTCTCCTCCCTCGCGATCCTCATGGCCCTCGTCAGCCTCGAGGCCCAGGCCTCGGCAGAGCAGCCGCGTCTGGTGGTTCATATCTTGGTAGATCAGCTTCGCACAGACTATCTGGAGGCCTTCACCCCGCTGTATGTGGATGGCGGCTTCAAGCGTCTGATGTCCGAGGGGCGCTACTATACCGATGCGCAGCAGCCCTTCAGCCCCGTCGATAGGGCTTCCGCCACGGCTACGGTGATGACGGGTACGACACCCTCCGACCACGGCATCCCCTCGCTGAAATGGCTGTCGCGCGAGACGCTGCAGCCCGTCTATTGCGTGGATGATGCCAAATACAAGGGCCTGCAGACCACCGATGCCTCCTCACCCGTGCATCTGATGACTACCACTATCACCGATGAGCTGGAGGTCACCACCGGAGAGTTTGCGGTGAGCTACGCCATCGCCCCCGACCGCGATATGGCCGTCCTCATGGCTGGTCACGTATCCGACGGTGCCTTCTGGATCAGCGACCACACCGGCTCGTGGTGCGGCACCAGCTACTACGGCGACTACCCCAAGTGGGCTGCGGTCTATGAGCGCATGGAACCCCTCTCCGCCCGCATCGGCTCCATGACGTGGAAGCCCATCTACGACACAGGCAAGGCCGCGTTCCATTACTTCGAAAATATCGCTTTCGGTCAGGAGACCAACTTCAGCCACTCCTTTAGCGATGCCAGCCGTGTGCGCCAGTTCAAGACGTCGGCGCTGGTCAACGAGGAGGTGCTGCAGTTCGTCACGCGCTGCGTCGAAGGCTCCTATCTCGGTCGCGACCGCGTTCCCGACCTCCTCTCCATCGGCCTCTATGCTGGCAACTACGAACACCGCAGCGCCCGCCTGGCGCCCTCGGAGTTGCAGGACACCTATGTGCGCCTCGACCGCGTCATCTACCAGCTTTTGGCCGTCCTCGACCAGGTCTTCGGCAAGGACGGCGCCTTCGTGGTGCTCTCCTCCACCGGCTATAGCGACGTGAACGGTGGCGAGACCGACCAGAAGAACTACCGCATTGCTACAGGCAATTTCTCCATGGACCGCGCGTCCATGCTCTTGAATATGTACCTCAGCGCTGCCTACGGACAGGCACAGTACATCGAGGGCACTTGCGGTAACCACATCTATCTCAACCATAAACTCTTGGAACAGCGACAGCTGCGCCTCGACGAGGTGCTGGCGCGCTGCGAGGACTTCATGAGCCAGATGTCGGGTGTGCGTGCCGTCTATACGGCCCACAATCTGGCGCTGGGTGCTTGGGACAAGAAGATGTCGCGCATCAGCGCCGGCTGGAACCGCGAGCGTTCGGGCGACCTCGTCATCGACGTCAGCCCCGGCTGGCAGGTGACGGCCACCGACGGCTCCACCTACGTGCATCCCGGCACCGCCTACTATTCCTATCCCCTCTTCGTACTGGGCCCGCAGGTGGCTGCCGAGCGCATCACCACGCCCATCCTCACCACAGCCATCGCTCCGACGCTGGCCCGCAGCCTCCGCATCCGCGCCCCCAACGGCAGCACAGAGCCACCCCTGGTGCTGAAGTAAGAGACCCACCCCCGACCCCTCCCGTAAAGGAGGGGGGGAGCCTGCGGGGTGATTGAGAAGAGAAAACAAAATTGTAATTTTAATCATTTAAATAAAGAATGACCCTATAGACTTCCAAGCGCTAGCCGCTCCCCTCCCACACGGGTAACGAGGGATATAACAGGTTGACTGAATGTCAAACTGTCCTGAGTGGCCGAAGCAGAACTCTTCTGCGGAGGACGGGCAAGGTTTGGGGGTGGGTCTTATATTATGGATTTCATCAAACTTCTTCGCAAGCTCTTCGGTAACAAGAGCGACCGCGATATGAAACAGATTCAGCCCCTCGTCGAGGAGGTGCTGAAGATTTATCCTGAGATACAGGCGCTTTCCAACGATGAGCTTCGCGCGCGTACCAAAGAATTACAAGCGCGCATACGCGAGGCCGGTGTGCCCCTGCGCAACCAGATCAACGAGCTCAAGGCCAAGATTGAGCAGACGGCCATCGAGGACCGCAAACCCATCTTCGACAAGATCGACAAGCTCGAAAAGGAGCAGCTGGAGGTCTTCGAGAAAGTCCTCGACGAGATCCGCCCCGTGGCCTTCGCCATCGTGAAGAGCACGGCCGAGCGCTTCACCAACAACGAGAACATCGAGGTCACCGCCACAGACTTCGACCGCGAGCTGGCCGCTCGCCACGACTTCGTAGATATCGAGGGCGACAAGGCCATCTACCACAACCACTGGGTGGCCGGCGGCAACGAGACCGTGTGGAACATGATCCACTACGATGTGCAGCTCTTCGGCGGCACCGTGCTCCATCAGGGTAAGATTGCCGAGATGGCCACGGGTGAGGGTAAGACCCTCGTGGCCACGCTCCCCGTGTTCCTCAACGCGCTGACAGGCAACGGCGTGCACGTCGTCACCGTCAATGACTACCTGGCCAAGCGTGACTCCGAATGGATGGGCCCGCTCTACATGTTCCACGGCCTCAGCGTGGATTGTATTGACAAGCACCAGCCCAACAGCGAGGCGCGCCGCAAGGCCTACCAGGCCGACATCACTTTTGGCACCAACAACGAGTTCGGCTTCGACTACCTGCGCGACAATATGGCCATCTCCCCCGAGGACCTCGTGCAGCGCATGCACAACTATGCCATCGTCGATGAGGTGGACTCCGTGTTGATCGACGATGCCCGTACGCCGTTGATCATCAGCGGCCCCGTGCCCAAGGGCGAGGAGCAGCAGTTCGAGGAGTACCAGCCGCTCGTGGAGAAACTCGTCGCTGTGCAGCGCCAGTTGGCTACGCAGTATCTGGCTGAGGCCAAGAAACTCATCACCGAGGGTACGGCCGAGAACGACAAGGCGAAGACCGAGGCGGGCTTCCTCTCCCTCTTCCGCTCCTACAAGGCACTGCCCAAGAACAAGCCTCTCATCAAGTACCTCTCCGAACCCGGCATCAAGAGCGGTATGCTCGCTACCGAGGAGATCTATATGGAGAACAACAACAAGCGCATGCCCGAGGCCGTGGAGCCCCTGTTCTTCGTCATCGACGAGAAGCTCAACAGCGCCGACCTCACCGACAAGGGCAACGACTGGCTCGCCAAGCAGGTCAACGACGACGACCTCTTCATCCTCCCCGACATCGCCGCACAGCTCTCAGCCCTCGAGGGCGAGGCCGGCCTCAGCGACGAGGAGCGTGTGCAGCGCAAGGACCAGCTCTACACCGACTACGCCATCAAGAGCGAGCGCGTGCACACCATCCAGCAGCTCCTCAAGGCCTACGCCATGTTCACCCTCAACGACGACTACATCATCGTCGATGGCGAGATTAAGATTGTCGATGAGCAGACGGGCCGCGTCATGGAAGGGCGCCGCTGGAGCGACGGCCTCCACCAGGCTGTCGAGGCCAAGGAGCACGTGAAGGTGCAGGCCGCCACGCAGACCTTCGCCACCATCACCCTGCAGAACTACTTCCGCATGTATCATAAGCTCGCCGGCATGACCGGTACGGCTGTCACCGAGGCCGGTGAGTTCTGGGATATCTACAAGCTCGACGTCGTCGAGATCCCCACTAACCGCCCCGTCATCCGTCAGGACATGAACGACCGCGTCTATAAGACCCAGCGCGAGAAGTACAACGCCGTCATCGCCGAAGTCGAGAAGATGCGCAACAGCGGTCGCCCCACCCTCGTGGGCACCACCTCCGTGGAGATCTCCGAGCTCCTCTCGCGCATGCTCTCCCTGCGTAAGATACCCCATCAGGTCCTCAACGCCAAGCTCCACCAGAAGGAGGCCGACATCGTCGCCCTCGCCGGTCAATCGACCAACGGCCTCGGCGCCGTCACCATCGCCACCAACATGGCCGGTCGTGGTACCGATATCAAGCTCTCGCCCGAGGTGAAGGCCGCCGGCGGTCTCGCCATCATCGGCACCGAGCGCCATGAGAGCCGCCGCGTTGATCGCCAGCTGCGCGGACGTTCCGGCCGTCAGGGCGACCCCGGTAGCTCCGTATTCTTTGTCAGCCTCGAGGACAAGCTCATGCGCCTCTTCGCCAGCGAGCGCATCGCCAAGGTCATGGACCGCCTCGGCTTCGAGGAAGGCGAGATGATTGAGCATCCCATGATCAATAACAGCATCGAGCGTGCCCAGAAGAAAGTCGAGGAGAACCACTTTGGCATCCGTAAGCGCCTCCTCGAGTACGACGACGTCATGAACAAGCAGCGCACCGTCATCTACGAGAAGCGCCGCCACGCCCTCATGGGCGAGCGCCTCGGCATGGACATCGCCGATATGCTCTACGACCGCGTGTGCAGCATCATCGAGAACTGCGCCACCCACGAACAGATGAAGGAGGAGTTCATCAGCATCTTCGCCATGGACATCCCCTTCACCGAGAGCGACCTCGTGCAGGTGAAGATGCCCGACCTCGAGGAGCAGGCCTACCAGGCCGTCCTCGCCCGCTTCCGCCAGAAGGCAGACATCATCGCCGCAGAGTCCTTTAAGGTCTTCAAGCCCATCTACGACGGCCCCAACGGCCAGGAGTGGGCCGAGCGCCCCGTCATGGTGCCCATCATGGACGGCCGCCGCGTCTATAACATCGGTGGTGTCTCGCTCAAGCAGACCTGCGAGAGCGAGGGCCGCGCCATCGTCACCGCCTTCGAGAAAGCCATCATGCTCCACGTCATCGACGAAGCCTGGAAGGAGAACCTCCGCGAGCTCGACGAGCTCAAGCACAGCGTGCAGAACGCCAGCTACGAGCAGAAGGACCCCCTCCTCATCTTCAAGCTCGAGAGCGTGAAGCTCTTCGACAAGATGGTCAACCGCATCAACAACCAGACCATCTCCATCCTCATGCGCGGCCAGGTGCCCGAGCAGCAGGTGCAGGCCCCCGACGATGCTGCCCAGCAGCGCGCCGCCTACGAGGCCCAGCGCCGTGCCCGTGCCGCTGCCCAGCAGCGCGCCCAGTACCAGGCCAGCCGTGGCGGTGCTCCCACCACGCAGGCTCCCAACTATGGCCGTCCCGACTACGCCCAGGGCGCTCCCGCCGACCTCAACGACCCAGCCCAGCAGGCAGCCGCCGCTCAGGACACCCGCGGTCAGCAGCCCCGCACCCCCTTCACCGCCGAGAAACTCCCCGGCCGCAACGACCCCTGCCCCTGCGGCAGCGGCAAGAAGTTCAAAGCCTGCCACGGCAAAAACCTCTAATCAAGTCTGAAACTTTCTTATTGCCTTCCCATCCCCGTGGGAAGGCTTTTCTGAGAATGTTCATTCTGGTTGCGATTTCATTAGATGTGAATGATAACCGCCGCCATGTGCACGTGTTCATAAAGGGCCGGCGTCACCAGCATTCTCTCGCAAAGATCTGGATAGAGAAAAATGGTGAGCGATGCGTCGAGATTGCAGAATCAGAATTATCAGCACGAGACAACGAAATGCTTGTTGCCGCCATCAACCGGCATTGGGAAACCATCAACAAACAGATAACAAAAGTCTTCAATGGTGAGAAGACCATTTCAATCAATATAGAGAAATAAGAAAGGAGGACAAAGATATGTGCAAGATTAAAGGAGTTGCCTTAGGCATAAAAGATTTGAACTTCACAGCTCATCGTGGTAAGATGGCAGTCCGTCTGACCGATGGTCGAGAGGTTATTGTTCCAGTCTCGTTCTTCCCTGATATACAGCAGATGTCAATTAAAGAACGCAACAAATGGATGATTTTGGACGATCAGTATTTCACCTTCGAGAACATGACACGGGTTTACTCTGTGCTTGACCTATTGAAAGTCGCATAACCATTAACCCTTAACCCTTAATCATTAACCCTTATTCACCCCTTAAACTGTTTATGAAATAAACCATAATAGATAGACATACAGACAGAAGCGTCCGCTTAGATTCTTGTTTTCTCCGAATTCGCCAAATTTAAGAAAGCACCAAGAGTAAAAGTACGGATGCTCTTTATGATACTATAGTCCTAAGCATTTAATGGAAATGAAAGACTTCATCATCGATGAATTGTATGGCGAACGTCTGTTAATCAGCATAAGAGCAGATCAAACGGAGCTGAGTGACAATATCCGCGTAGCACATGTGTTGCTTAGTTGCTTTGATGATATGTACATCATCATTAACGAACACCTGCTGACAATTGGTCATAAGAATCCAGAATATACCATCAACGGAAAACTAGGAGATCGAAAGGGTGTGGAAAGTGAGAATGGTATCAAATCTGCTTTTCGCAAAGCAAAGGAACAGGGTTGTAAGGTTGTTGTCCTTGATTTTGATATGCACATGGCTGAAAGCATCTTGAAAACTAGAAAGATTGTTTCTGGACTTTTCGGTCGCCATGAAGACTTTAGTCAAGGAATCCTTGATGAGTGTTATGTCGTTCACAATAAGAAAGCTGTTGTCATAAGATCTGATGCCTTTGCTTACCCTGACAAGGAAACAATCAAGCAGATCATAAACGATGTTATAGAAAAACTGAGGACATAACCTTGTGGGCTATGTCCTCTTATGGTGGTCAGAAAGGTCCAGCTTGAATATTGCTACGAAAGCAAACTGTTCGCGCCCTCTGACGACATTCTGACACTGCAAAGGAACACATTTTCCGCGATTCCGCCAAATTTTAATGCTGCTTTTTCATCCTTGCAGCTAATATTTCCGTGTATTTCCGTTCTATTCCGCGATTTTCAGCGTCTCCCGTGTTTTTTCCGTGCAAATCCTTTGCCCGAATCGGATTAATCGCTACTTTTGTGGCGTAAAACCTCAATAACTCATGAACTATGCCGGTCGATAAAGTAGCATATTGGCTTGATATTGCGGACTATGATTTGGATACAGCTGAGGCCATGTACTCCACAGGAAGATGGCTTTATGTTGCCTTTATGTGTCATCAAACTATCGAGAAAACATTAAAAGCCTATTGGTGTGGAACACGCGGTGACGACCCGCCATACACCCACAACCATATGCGACTGGCAACGGGTTGTGGAATCTATGAGAAAATGAGTGAAGAGCAGAAAGATTTCCTGGACACCATTACCAATTTTAATATTGAGGCACGTTATCCAGAGGATAAAGAAGCCCTTTCACGAAAACTGACGAAACAGTCATGTCGCTCAATCATTGACGATACCAAACAACTACTACAATGGATGAAAGACGAACTCTCAGCCGCGACGAGGCCTTAGACCTTGTTCGACATTACAAATCCATCATCAGTTCACGCTTTGAGAAAGAGCCGAAAGTGATGATGTTTGGCTCATATAGCAAGGGCTATGCCAATCCAGACAGTGATATCGATGTCGCAGTCATTGTGCCCTCGTATGGTGACCAAAAGTTTGAAATCTCCAAGAAGCTTTGGCATGATGTACGTCAGGTCAGTTTCCTCATAGAACCCGTTCTAATGGCAGATGACCGCTGGTCTCCGCTATACGATGATGTCATGAAAACCGGCATAGCCGTATAATATTGAACATTTTAACCGCTAACCCCTAACCCCTAAACGTTAAACTAATCCCCTTGAGTCCTTCCCCCTTGGGGGGAGCTAGAGAGGGGCCCTACAGACAGAAGCGTCCGCTTAGATTCTATATCGCCTTCTCATTCATGTGGGAAGGTTTTTCTGTGTTTTTCCGTGCTTCCATAAATCCATAATTCCGTTGTACCATGCACTTTTTGTGCATTTTCTTTTGTCAGTTCACGACTTATCCCTATATTTGCCCCGTGCATACCTTCGAAAGAGGTCTCGCACGACATTTTATTTGCTCAATCGCTGCTCGAATTAGGACCTCGGTAAGTGACGAGCAATAATTAGGAACATGAGGCTTGCGCCTAAGCGCAGGCTTTCCATAGTTCCTAATAGGTCGTCCTAAACCTGAGCAGCGTATGGTGAATGCCTGCGCTTTTCTTATGCTCATAGATTTGCAAGGAGTTCTCCATAAGTTAGACCTATTATTAACCCTTATAAACAATTGAGCAAATGAAACAGTTATTCTTAACGATGGTTGTCATGATGATGGCTGTCATGTGTTATGGACAAAGTAATTTGGTGGCTACACTGAGCCACAATGGTAAGATTTCTGTATTTCACGGAGCTAGTTCGCTGCAGCAAGCGATGGAGGAAGCCAACCACGGGGACATTATCACACTCTCAAGTGGGCGATATAATGCATCCAACATCACCAAGGCCATTACTTTGCGCGGTGCCGGAGTGGAGGAGAATGCCGCTACAGGTACATTCCGAACAGAGATTGTTGGAGACTTCAACATTAACATCCCGGACAGCGTCAGCGAACACCTGACTATGGAAGGCATCTACCATGGGAGTTCCATTATCATTTATGGGACTTTGAACAACGCCATGTTACAAAAGTGTCAATTTAGTTATATCAACTATTATATCAACAGCACAATAGTCAGAGATTTAACATGTATCCATTGTTATATCAGGACCATGATCAGTCTTCCACAAAACACTTCCGCCCGTTTCATTAGTTGTGTTATCACATATCCAAGAAACTCTAACGGCAACATGGAGTTCACAAATTGTGTTATCCTTAATCGTATAAGTGAAATAAATAATTCCTACTTCCAAAACTGTATCTTTAATTCTTCATCGATTCTGTTATCTACAAATATGGCTACATATTGTGCGGGTTGTGCTTCTAACACTTATAACAATAATCCTTTTGCAGACCTATCGTCTCAAACCACAAACAAAGTTCTCACCCGAGAACAGGTGGATGCCCTTTTTGTTCCTGGCACATTCTATGAACTAACAGAGGAAGCTAAAGCAGAATATATTGGTCAAGACGATACAGAAATAGGTATCTATGGTAGTAACCTACCATATGAAACACGTATCCTAAGTCCGCAAATTACGAAGTGTAATGTCGCTGCTAAAACAACTGCCGACGGCAAACTAAGCGTTGATATTGAAGTGAAGGCCGCAGAATAATGAGTAAAGATTCATGCTTATGCGAAAATATGTTTTAATGATTTTCTTGCTATGCTTGTATGGCTTGGCAAGAGGACAGACATCGGACTATGTAGGTTTCTATTGGTTCGACAATCAGCAGGGCACACCGACAATCCTTCCTGATGTACAAGGCTCGTTCGACATAGATGCTTCATCTTTGGCCGATGGGTTACATACATTTCATTATGTGGTAGCAAAGAAAGATGGTGGAATCTCGTTGCCGTCAACAAACTATTTCATGAAATTGTCGCTAAGTGAAACCTCACAGAAAGGTTATTATTGGTTCGACAATGAGACGACACCGCTGGAGGCACCAACTCCTAATGGTTTGTTTGAAGTGGATGCCTCTATGTTAAGTGATGGCTTTCACCAATTCTCTTATATTGCCATTCAAGAAAACGGCGGACTTGCAAAGCCCGCTTCCTGCTACTTCCTGAAAACGGCCCAAATAGCAGAAAACGACTCGCTGACATGTATCTGCACCGTAGATGGACAACTACGGCACATAGAAAAGTTGTCGCAGGAAGGTGGCATTATCCACTGGAATCTTGACATGCAGGATTTGACTGATGGCATTCACCAGATACAGCTACAGGCCGTTACCAAAAGCGGGGCATTGAGTAGCAGCTATAGTTCTTATTTTATGCGTATAACAACAAATGAAGAACTGAACAAGATGCGATGCGTATATTCTATTGACAATGGCTCCTTCCATACCAATAGCAATGTCGTGAGCAGTAATGGCAGCTACCACTTCGACCTTGACCTTTCGGAATTGTCTGACGGTTTGCATTACATTTCTGTTCTGCTTCATAATGATCGCGGTACCATATCGAAGGTGCAGACGCGTTTCTTCGTGAAAGTACCCCTCGGTGGAAACGGCATCACTCGGTATCAATACTGGCTGAATGACGATGATTTCAGTATGGCAAAGACTGTCACTCTGCCGCAGAAGGTGAACCCCTTGCAGCTGATGTCGCTGCTGCCAGTGGAGTCGCGCCCGTTGCGCAGCTCGTTGTTCCATTTCGACGTGAGCAGCGGCAAACCGGTGATTTATGCCAAGAACACCATCCATCTGCGCTTCTACGACGCCGCCATGCGCTTCACCGATGCCGCCAAAGATTATGCAGATTATAGCGTAGGTCAGGAGGTGGATGTTATCAAGACATTAGAGTCTGGGGAACGCGAGACCACGAGATGGCCCGAAGAGAACGAGATTAAGTGGTATCAGGTAGTGGCAGAACGGGGCGACAGCTTGCGCTTCAAGATCGACCATGCCGCTACGCTGCAGCTCTTTGCCCCGTCCGGCAAGGAGGTATACAACGTTTCTGGTGCTGAATCTGTGAGTTGGGGCGGCCTTCATGCTGCTGAAAGCGGAACATTCTATGTGGCCCTGCATGATGTGACTGCTACACAAGGTGATGACATCAGCATTGACTACGAACATATAGACAAGTATGCTGTGCTGCGTCAGGATGTTGCCGTTGTTGGCAATGGTGGCTGTAGCACAATCACTTTTGAGGGTAATGGTTTCCGTGACCTCTATGCTGTAGACCTGTATAATGAGCGGGGTGATAGTATCAAGCATATCTATATTGGCCATGAAAGTGACGCGACAACATCAGTTGCTTTCGATTTCACAGGTGCTGCTCTTGGTGTTTATCATGCCAAGTTCCACTTTACAGAGGAAGACAAGGTCTTTACTAATCTTGTTACGGTGGAAGAGGCTGTAGACATTGAGTTAGCAACAACGGTTACCTATCCGTCAACATTCTTGCGTGGCACATCAACGACGTACACCATCAAGATTACCAACAAGGGAAATATGACGGCGTATAATGTGCCTATATACACTTTTATTCAGAATAAGAATGAAAATAGTGTTCATGATATCAAATATGATGGTTTAGGCCTCGTTTCTTATGCAGAAACAGTTAGTGTAGATGGTATGTCAGAAAAAGACAGAGAAATCATTCAAAGTATAAGTAACGAAATTTTTGATGATTGGCAGTTTTTTAGATTTAAAGGAGTTGACGAGAATACGGGTGATAGTATTTACGTTCGCAGCAATTACTTCATTACAAACATTCCTCCTAATACTACTAAAACATTGACATTAACGTTGACAAGTTCCGAAGATGTACATGTTTACGTAACAATTCCTCCACAATGGCAAGAACTCTCGTATCAATCTTTATATAGCAGAAGAGAATATGTAAAGAAAACGTCTCTGTTTGGAGAAGGCTTTAACTATTGTTGCTTTCGAGAAGGTATAGAATGTCTTGCAGATATATTAGTATCAAGATTAGATGTCGCAGCTATTGCTACCACCATAGTTTCTCTTTTGGGTCTCCAAGTGGAAATTGCTGCGTTAGTGGATGCTGTTGATTGTGCTGCTGGACTCGGTAATACAGCTTTAAAACATTATGGATATAACCAATGTGGATTAAATGACGATATTACTTTTGATGAGTGGTATTCACAAGCAATGAATGTTGAAAGATCATTGATAGGTTCTGTAGTAAGTTGTATCGGAGGGAAAATAGGTAATTTAATTGGACCAGCCATTAGTAATTATGGGGATTATGGAGAAACCATGAAAAGTATTCTTCAGGACTTTATTATTCCTGGAATTCCAATAGGATCTCTCCTTAGTTCAATAAAATGTGTTAAGAAGTTCTTTAAGCCCCAACCTGGTTGTCCTCCCAATCCGCCACAAGGTGGGAAAAGTTCCTCTGTTGCATCCCTCGACCCCAACGACATCTATGGATACACAGCAGAGTCTGGCTGTCACGCAGTGAAGGACGGCCTGACGGATGTGTATTATAGAATAGAGTTTGAAAACGACCCGAAGTTTGCGACAGCAGGGGCACATGAGATTGCAGTGACGGACACTTTGGATGCCACGAAGTTCGACCTCTCGACCTTTGTGCCTACGCGAGTGAAGATTGGTGAGAAGAGTGCAGAGTTAAATGGCGACAAGAACTTTGTGACCACCATTGATATGCGTCCTGAGATTAATGCCATCGCACAGGTGGAGGGCACGTTTGATGAGCAGAAGGGCATAGCCCGTTGGCATATTACGAGTCTTGACCCGATGACGATGGAGCCGACGGACGATGTGATGCAAGGTATCCTGCCTGTGAACTATGATGGGAAATCTGGTATTGGTGAAGTGTTCTTCAACATCAACCTGAAGCAACAATTTGCAGATGGAACAGAAATCCAGAACCGCGCAGGTATTGTCTTCGATCAAAACGAACCGATTATTACTCCGACTTGGACGAACACCGTTGATGCCATAGCACCAACAAGCACTATTCTCGGCGGTATTCAGAGGGATAATGAGACGCTGACGCTGAGGCTCGCGGGCGAAGATAACCGCTCGGGCTTATGGAGATATAATGTCTATGCGCAGGCGGGCGAGGGTGCTTCGTGGGAGCTGGTGGCTGAGAATGTGGCGGCGACCACAACAGAGAATAAAACGGAGACGCTCGTGGATGTCAATGTCTTCGAGGGCATCGAATATGGTTTCCTCGTGCTGGCCACCGACTCGGCAGGCAATGTGGAGCAGAAGGCCTTCGAGGCTGAGTTCGAACTCTCGACCGTCAAGTTAGGCGATGCCAACGGAGACGGTACGGTGGATGCACTCGATGTGGTACTGGCCACGAGCTACTATCTCGGCAACGATGTGTTCCTGAACTTCGCGGCTGCGGACGTTGTGGCCGATGGCGAGATCAACTCTCTCGACGTGGTGGCCATTCAGAATATCTATCTGAATACCAGCAGCAACATCAAGACACGAACACCTCGCAGGAGGCTTCGAAAGCTGAAACCATGATTTGTTGTGATAGAAGAAAATGAAATGTAAATGTCCAAATGAAAATGAATAGAATGACATTATTGTTGGCTGCTGGCCTGGCCCTCGTTGCAGGGCAGGCAGCTGGCCAGAACATTCAGACAGAGGCGTTGAGGGTGTGGATGGACAATATCACCATCTCGGCCGACGGCACGACTTCAACGCGTCTGATGGTTTATGAGAACGATGGTGAGCGCGACTACACCGCCTTCAATATGTCGCTCATTGTGCCGGACGGAATCACAGTGGCACAGGTGAAGAAGGGCCGCGAATGGGTTAACAGCATAGAGCTCACTGAGCGGGCCGCCGAGAGCCATAGCATCAGTTGTAATATGCCCGACGCAACGACCATCAAGATTATATGCTCGTCGAATCAGAACGATGACTTCTACCCCGACGATGAGGACGGCAACCCGATGGACGCACTTTTCACCATCGACCTCATCGCCAATCCGCAGATGATGAACGGCACTTACGCCATCACCACGGAAGGCGTTGTCTTCGGCCATAACCAGGGGAACACGGTGACGGGCTATGTGCCCCAGTCGCAGCCCTCATTTCAGTTGACCATCACAGGTGGGCAGGACGGGCTGTCGATTCCCTACACCGTCACCTCATCTGGTGTGGAAACCCTGGTGCTGCCCTTCGATGCGGAGGTGCCGGACGGGCTGACGACCTATACAGCCACGGGGGTTGTGAATAACCACATCCTACTGGCTCAACAGCCTTCCATTAAGGCTGGGACACCGCTCATCGTGGTAGGCGAACCTGGCAACTACGTGTTCAAGGGCGTTGCCGCCACGAATGAGACAGAATTCAGCGAATGGGTGTTGACAGGAACGACCGAACAGAAGGTCATTGACGAGGGTTATGTGCTACAGCGTCAAAACACGGTGACAGGTTTCTACCGCGTGGATGCCGAGCGGCCCGTTACGGTGCCGGCGTACCGTTGCTGGCTTAACTATGATGGAGCCGACGTGGAGCGCCTGATGCTGGATGTGCCGACCAACATTCTGAAGGTTAATAGCGGTGTAGCTCAGGATGACGAGTGGTACAGTCTAGATGGTCGCCGAACTGCCAACCCAAGCAAGGGCATCTATGTGAAGCAAGGTGATAAGAAGGCATTCAAACGTTAGGCATAAAGGGTTGTGTCATGAACAAAAATACATAATCATCGCCGTCATCTCTCAACCTTAGGCGTATAATATCCAGCAGGCTGCATCGCACGATGCAGCCTGCTGTGTAAGGCGATGAAGCTTGCTGCTCATGAATTTGACATACCTTCATCATTTTGAGCTTAATTGGCTGGTGATTAGTGAATTGCACAATTTTAAACCTACATGGAACCTGCATGATACCTGCATGGTCTTGGAAGCGTTACGACGGATTACTATGATGGTGCCATGAAGGATCATGTAGGATTGATGTAGGTTCATTCTTTCGTATCTTTCTGCGAATCAATTATTTAAACATAAAATGATGAAGGTACCCAAAATCGCTGTCATCTCTGAAATAGAAGCTCTAACCACAGAATTATTTTTGCTGAAAACCCTATGAGCCCTACGCACGCGGGTAGGTGAATCTGCTTTGAGAGCTTGCGGGTCTATGGCAGGGGGATGGCGAGCTGCGTAGGGCTCGTAGGGTTTTTCGCAAAACTTTTTCTTTATAAGGACGAGTGAATGGAAGGATGCGTCATTAGGGCTGTCACGATGCGTCGTGATGGCTGTAGGGAGGCGTCGTTATCGTTCGGTCGCGATGGAACAAGGAGAAGACGTAGATCTTATGGCTTGAAGACGTAGGACTTTTGGATTAAAGATATAGGTCTTCAGGCGTGAAGATATAGGTCTTCGGGCGTGTCCCATTAGTGGGACTCGGTGGAAGAACTTGGGGTTATTTGCGCTTACGCTTGCGGGGTTTCTCGACGATGTCCTTGGTGCGGATGATGTCGTAGAGGTAGGCGGCTTTGACGATGATGGCGCCGTTGGCGGAACGACCGAAGGGGTCTTTCTTGCTGTTATTGAAGATGTCGCTGAGGCCGTAGAAGTAGTAGCCTTCGAGCATGAAGCGGCCTGCGTGTTTGGTGCCTATCTCGAAGGAGAGGCCGCCGGAGATGCCGTACTCGAAGCGGCGCTCGACGGTTTTGCCGTACTGCTGGGTGACGTTGTTGGGTCGCGGCGTGCCGGCCCAAGGGTCGCTATAGTGTTCGGTCTCGCTGAAGCAGTAGCCGAGCTGGGGGCCTATGAGGAAACCGAAGAGGAAGCCTTTGCGCTCGCGACCCCAGCTGAGGCGCGCGAAGATAGGCAGCTGGATATAGCGCATGTCGCGGTAGTAGGTGTCGCTGCTGAGTTCGGGGTCGATGTCTTCCTTCCAGCCCATGTTGGCGTAGTTGATTTCGGCTTGTATGGCGCAGATGGCGGCGAAGTATTTCTCGCAGGTGTAGCGCACGGTGACGCCGAAGGTCTCGCCGCCTTTAAACACTTTCTTGATAGTGGGATTGAAGGAGGTGCGGTTGAGGAGGTAGCCGCCGTTGAGGCCTATGGTGAGGTCGTTGCGGTGTTCGCCCACCTGCGCCTGTAGTGGCGCACAGAGCAGAACGGCAAGGAGCAGGAGGAGGCTGGCGGGCTTCATCAGCGGTTGCGGTTGATGAGTTCGATGGTCTGGGTGGGGGAGTAGTGGATAAGTTCCACGAAGGTGTTGATGTAGCCGTCGCCCTCGCGCTGACTCTCAAAGTGGAGCGGGTGCTGGTAGGGGTCGGCGGGTACGGTGTTGAGGGATTCCTCCAGGTCGGCGCGCCCGAAGATGTAGATGCCTCGCAGGAAATAGTAGGCGAGGTCGAAGCCCATGAGTGCATAGCGCGGGTAGGTGGGGCTCATGGGTGTGTGGAACCACTGCATGAACTGGCGGTCTATGGCCTCGCAGCGGCGCGACAGGGGGTTGCGGTAGAAGGAGGTATAGACGTAGGTGTTCATCTGGTAGAAGTCGGAGAGCAGCTGCTGTGTGTAGGTCTGCCAGGCGGGGTAGCCGAAGAGGGCCATCTCGTAGTGGGCGTGCTGCTGCTGGAAGTCCTTCAGCTTGGTGGTGAGCTTGTTGAAGGCTTTCAGGGAGGAGGAGTTGGGGATGATGAGGTTCTTGCGCGTGGGGTTGAAGGCTTGCAGGAAGGCCATGTCGTCGCCTTCGATGTTGAGGACGCGCAGGTAGTAGGCATCCTTGTTGAGGTTCTTGCGCAGCAGCTCCACGAGGGCGGTGCCTTCCTCGTTGGCCTCGTTGGTCTCCACGAGGATGATGTTGTAGTCGGCGAACTGGCTCTGTATGTACCACACGGCTTCTTCCTGCACGCGCGGGCGTGGGGCATTGATGAGGTACTGGCGCGGGTGGCCTGTGAGCTGTGTGGCCAGCGTGGTGAAGGGCACCACGAGGTGCGTGTCGTGGAGGTCGCAGTAGTCGGCGAGTGCGGGCAGCTGTGCGGCGTCCAAGGGGCCGAAGACGATGTCGCAGTCGCTGAGGGAGTGGGATGAGAGCAGCATGTCCATCTCGGAGGCGGTAGCGCCTGAGTGCAGGGTCTGGACATCCACGGAGAGGCCTTCGCGCTTGAGGCTATCGACGGCCATGAGCATTCCCTGATAGAACTCCACCATCTTGGCTCCACGGGCACTCTTTTCCTTCAGCGGCAGCACGACGCCCATGCGCACTTGGCGCTGTGTGACCAGGTGTTGCGCGAAGGCGCTGGAGGTGATGAGCACGAGGGTGAGGAGTGTGGTGAGGATGCTTCTGATCATGGGGATGTTCTTTTGAAGGGATGCGTTTAGCGCAGGCGGTCCAGGGATCGCACCAGCATCTCGTCTTTCAGGATGGCACGGAAGGCCAGGTAGCAGAGGATGCAGGCGATGGCAGGGAAAGCGGCCCACGGGGTCGGCAGGAAATGGGTGCCGGTGTCGCCGGGAATCACGATGGCGAAGGCACAGTAGAGCACATACCACCCAATGAGGAGGATGCTGCAGAGGAGTGCCAGACGTGATTGCGCCAGACGTTGGCGATAGAAGAAGATGCACAGGATTTCAGCGGTCGTCGTCAGCACCAGCAGGGCAAACAGAGCCCACGGCGTGAAGACGTGTTCGCCTTCAGCCTCTGCGGCCAGGACGGGAGTGTCGGAGGCCATCGTCGTGATGGTAGCCCCGATGGGTGCCGGCACGTGGATCCACAGGTTGTACATCGTGGCACACTCCTCGCCGGCCTGGTCCGTGAAGCGGGCGACAGGCAAGCAGAGGCAGGCGATGCAGAGAAGGGCTGCCAGTGCGAGATAGACAGTTTGGATGCGCTGGATCATAGGTCGTCCACGTCGGCCTCCTTGGCCGGATTGCGGAAGTAGATCTTACCCTCGCGGAATTCCTGTGTGGCGATGAGGGTGGGTTTGGGCAGCTTCTCGTAGTAGCGGCTAATCTCAATCTGCTCGCGGTTCTCAAAGACCTCGTCGAGGTTATCGTTGTTGGAAGCAAACTCCTGGAGCTTCTTCGACAGCTCGGTCTTCATGTCGGCGCTGATCTGGTTGGCGCGCTTGGCGATGATAGCCACGCTCTCGTAGATGTTTTCCGTGTCCTCACAGAGCTCCATGATGTTCTGTGTCACGGTGTTAGTGGGTGCGTTTGTTTTCTTGTAATCCATCTTTATATTTTACAATTTTACGATTTTACAATTTACAATTTTCAATTCTCAATTTTCCATTGTCCCCCTTGGGGACCACAGGGGGCTTTAATCCTCTATCGGCAGTCCCTTGATGGCTTTCTGGCACTTGGCGAAGTAGCCGTCGGCCTCCTTCTTGTATTTGGATTCGGGGAACTCGTTGATAAAGCCGTAGTACTCGTCGATGGTCTGGCGGAAGCGGTCGATGCGCTTTTCCTCCACGCTCTTGTTGGCCAGATGAAAGCGTGAGCGCAGGATGAGAATCATGAATTTCTCGCGACGCTCAGCAGAGGCGTAGGGATAGTCGCGCAGCGCATTCTCCGCGGTCACGATGCAGGCCTCGTAGTTCGAGCCGCCGCTGGTGCTGTTGCCGATATAGGAACCCAGGTCGTAGTATAGCTGTGCCGAGCGCTGCTCCTTCTCGATGAGGTGGTCCTGCAGGCGTTGCAGCATGTCCTGCGTCTGCTCCTTGAGACGGGTGTAGG
The DNA here is from genome assembly GCA_946415705.1 of uncultured Prevotellaceae bacterium. GTDB lineage: Bacteria > Bacteroidota > Bacteroidia > Bacteroidales > Bacteroidaceae > Physcousia. Next base: position 3,795 of record CAMKTN010000009.1, on the reverse strand, counting down.
GGTAGTAGTCCAGGAAGTTCTGCAGCTCGGCAATGGCCTGATAGGTGGCAGTCTGGTCCAGGCGGACGTCGGGGATGCTCTCGTAGAGCGCGAGGCCGCTGTGGTAGCGGGCTTCCTCCACGTAGGTGCCACGGGGGTAGCTCTGATAGTATTTCTTGAAGGCCGCCGATGACAGGTCGTAGTCGCGGCCCTTGAAGGCGCTCATCGCCATCAGATACAGACACTCCTCGCCATACGCCGACCCCTTGAAGTTGATGACAACGCTGTTGAGGAGATCGTAGGCTTGGGTGTATTTGCCGCGCGCGTAGCACGATTTGGCTACCTCATATTTATATTCCGGGTCTCCATACTTGGCCACCTTGTTGTATTCGCCGCAACTGGCAAGTACCACGAGGGCAGAGAGCAGGAGAGTGATGATTTTCTTCATGAATTGTGCTTAAACGGCTGCAAAGGTAGAGTTTTCTGCTGACTTGACCAAAAGAGAACAGACTTTTTATATAAAAAGTGGCAACTATTGCATTTTGTTCAGCCTTTTTTCGTAACTTTGCGCCGAAAATCAACGATTACGCTATGCGAAAAGTCTCTTTAAGCCTGTTATGGTTGTTCCTTCTGCTGGGCGTCGTGGCATGTTCTTCCGACGATGGACAGGAGCTGCTCCCGTTGGGCGACGGCGGTGATGTAGAGGAGGATGTCTATGTGCCGGATACGCTGGAGCTGGAACCGCTGGACCTGAATGCCGTCAACCTGCCGCCGGAGCCGGATTACTCCGACCCCGACATGTGGTTTATACAGGAGGCGATGCTGGGCAAGACGGATTTGGACGTCTTCTACACCTGCCCCACCGAGGTGATCACAGACTATATCTCGGGCTGGAAGACTTACGGGCACATGAATGTCTATGACGAGAACCAGCGTAAGGCCTTTTCTCCTGATTTTGATAAGGCTGTGCCGGTTTTTGGCATTACGGCAAATCTCTATAGCTTCTATTATCGTCAGGTCACCTTGCAGAGCTTTGCCAGCGAGAGCACGCTGGCCTCGCGCTTCCCCTATGCCTTTCAGGATATCAAGCGGGCCTTCAATTATTACTTGGAACATTTCAATAACGGGCGCCCCTTCATCATCGCGGGATATAGCCAAGGTGGTAAGGCTACCGTGGAAATGTTGAAAGAGTTACAGCCGTCGCACATGAAGCGTCTAGTGGCAGCTTATGTAATAGGGTATAAGATAACCGAAGAGGATCTGCTATCGCCGAATATAGTGCCTGCTACAGGAGCTTCTGATGTAGGTGTCACATGTTGTTTCTCATCGGTGGGTGACGAGCGATCGATATGGCCGATTATTCAGGAACCAGTGGCCTGTGCTATCAATCCTGTTAATTGGAAAATAGATGACACACCTGCCGAGATATCGTGGGTACAAAGGGTGGATCCAGATAGACCAGTGACAGTACGTAAGGATATGGACCGTAATATTATGTTTGTTGATAATTACATCGTGGAGGACTTTGGATTCTATCCAGTAACATGGATTATGGGTAAGAAAAATTATCACAGATATGAGTTCACCTTATACGCTCCGTCCATCACACAGAACATCGCGCAGCGCTATGCTGCCTTCCAGAGTATTCCCACTGGCATCAAGCCTATCAGATGGTGACGTCGCACCGCTATGCCCAAGTACGAACTGATATCGAAATACCAGCCTACAGGCGACCAGCCCGAGGCCATCGCACAGCTCACGCAGGGCGTCCTCGACGGGCTGCCGGCGCAGACGTTGCTGGGCGTGACGGGCTCGGGTAAGACCTTCACCATCGCCAACGTCATCCAGAACGTGGGCAAGCCCACCCTCATCCTCTCACACAACAAGACGCTTGCCGCACAGCTCTATGGCGAGATGAAGGCGTTCTTTCCCCATAACGCCGTGGAGTATTATGTCAGCTACTACGACTACTACCAGCCCGAGGCGTATATCCCTTCCACGGACACCTATATAGAGAAGGATCTGGCCATCAACGACGAGATTGACAAGCTGCGCCTTGCGGCCACGTCGGCGCTCCTCTCAGGTCGTTGTGATGTGATCGTTGTGAGCTCTGTATCTTGTATTTACGGCATGGGAAATCCTGCCGCCTTCTATGAGAATGTCATCGAGCTGCATCGGGGGCAGATCCTCGACCGCAACGCTCTCCTGCGACGCCTCAACGACTCGCTGTACACGCGCAACGATGTCAGCCTCGCGCGAGGCGAATATCGTGTCAAGGGCGACACCGTGGATGTCTTCCTGGCCTACTCCGACAACCTCTTGCGCATCACCTTCTGGGACGATGAGATCGACAGCATCGAAGAGGTGGATGCCGTTGCGATGACGCGTGTCGGTGAGTTCCAGGAATATAAGATATACCCAGCGAATCTGTTCATGACGACCAAGGAGCAGACGAATGCGGCCATCCATCAGATTGAGGACGACCTCGCGGCGCGCGTGCAGTACTTCGATGAGATTGGTAAGAAGCTGGAATCCAAGCGACTCTATGAACGTGTCACCTACGATATGGAGATGATACGTGAGTTGGGCCACTGCTCCGGCATCGAGAATTACAGCCGCTATTTCGACGGACGCCCGCCGGGAACGAGGCCTTATTGCCTCCTGGATTTCTTCCCCGAGGACTTCCTCATGGTCATCGACGAGAGCCATGTCAGCGTGCCGCAGATCTCGGCGATGTATGGCGGCGACCGTGCCCGCAAGACGAACCTCGTAGAGTATGGCTTCCGCTTGCCGGCGGCCTTGGACAACCGTCCGTTGAAGTTCGAGGAGTTCGAGGCACTAACGCCCCAGACCATCTACGTCTCTGCCACGCCCGCAGATTATGAATTGGCTAAGAGCGAGGGCATTATCGTGGAGCAGGTGATACGACCTACGGGGCTTTTGGATCCCGTCATCGAGGTGCGACCCACGGCCAACCAGGTGGATGACCTTATGGAGGAAATCGAGCAACGTATAGAGGTGGATGAGCGCACATTGGTCACGACGCTCACCAAGCGAATGGCCGAGGAGCTGACGGAATACTTGATGAACCACGGCGTGCAGGCGCGCTATATCCACAGCGATGTAGATACGCTGGAGCGTGTGCAGATCATGGACGACCTGCGCGCAGGTAAGTTCGATGTCCTCGTGGGTGTCAACTTGTTGCGCGAGGGCCTCGACCTGCCCGAGGTGTCGCTCGTGGCCATCCTCGATGCGGACAAGGAAGGCTTCCTGCGCAGCCATCGCTCACTCACGCAGACCGTAGGGCGTGCGGCGCGTAACGTTCATGGAAAGGCCATCATGTACGGCGACAGCATCACAGAGTCCATGCAACTCACCATCGACGAGACCAACCGCCGACGCGAGAAGCAACTCCGTTATAATGAGGAACATGGCATCACGCCCACGCAGATTCGCAAGGACCGCACGATGACAGACCTTGTGGCCGCCAACCATGAATCTACCTTATTGCATGACCGCCGCGCCTATGTGGAGCCGGAGCAGCCGTTGCCCATGGCGGCAGAGGCGGAGGTCGAATACCTCACACCCGACCAGCTGCGCAAGCGCATCGACCAGCTCCGCCGTCAGATGCAGGAGGCCGCCAAGAAGCTCGACTTCATCACCGCCGCCCAGTTGCGCGACCAGATGCTCTCCCTCATGGCACAACTCGAGGAACCAGCCTAAAACAAAAAAGGAGTCCCACAGGACTCCTTCTTTTATTGTGCGGTGCGTACGAGGCTCGAACTCGTGACCCCATGCGTGACAGGCATGTATTCT
>CAMKTN010000008.1 GCA_946415705.1 uncultured Prevotellaceae bacterium | reverse complement strand
CAGAAGTACATCGACGACATCGCCAGTCGCCGCAAGACAATGGTCTCCACCGGTGACCGCTCCGCAAAGATCCGCACATACAACTATCCGCAGGGACGCATCACCGACCATCGCATCGGCTACACCATCTATAACCTTGCCGCCTTCATGGACGGTGACATCCAAGAATGCATCGACCGCCTCATCGTGGCCGAGAATGCAGAACGGTTAAAGGAGAGTGCATTGTAAATTGAGAATTGAGAATTGAAAATTGAAAATTGAGAATTGAGGATATGACACGCGAACAATTATTTGAGAACATCAAGCGGAAGCAGAGCTTCCTGTGTGTAGGACTGGACACCGACCTGAAGAAAGTGCCGCCATTCCTGGTGGAGAAGGCTGCGAAGGACAAGGACTTCGACGCCATCTTTGAGTTCAACAAAGCCATCATCGATGCCACAGCCCCCTACTGCATCGCCTATAAGCCCAACCTCGCTTTCTACGAGGCCCACGGCGTGAAGGGATGGATAGCCTTCGAGCGCACCGTGAAGTATATCCGCGAACAATACCCTGACCAGTTCATCATCGCCGACGCCAAGCGTGGCGACATCGGTAACACCAGCGCCCTCTACGCGCGTACCTTCTTTGAAGAGATGGACGTCGATGCCGTCACCGTTGCCCCTTACATGGGCGAGGACAGCGTCACCCCCTTCCTCGGCTACCCCGACAAGTGGGTCATCCTCCTCGCGCTGACAAGTAACAAGGGAAGTCAAGACTTTCAGAAGACCCCCTCCCCGCTCCCCCTCAAGGGGGAGAGTGGTCACCCAACAGGAATAGAAAGGCCATTGCAATTATTCGAAAGAGTAATTCTACGCAGTCAGGAATGGGTAAATGATTTTCTTGCCTCTCAAGAAAAAGACACGTCCGCTCAAACACATTCCGCCCTCCCCCTTGAGGGGGAGCGGGGAGGGGGTCTCATGTACGTTGTCGGTGCCACACAAGGTAGCGCCTTCGCTGACATCCGCCGGCTGGCACCTGATCATTTCCTGCTCGTACCCGGCATCGGTGCCCAGGGCGGCAGCCTCGAAGAGGTTTGCAAGTACGGATGGAACGACCACTGCGGGCTCATCGTCAACAGCAGTCGCGCCATCATCTATGCCGACGCTACCGAGCGCTTCGCAGAGGTGGCAGGCGAGAAAGCAAAGGAGGTTCAACAGCAAATGGAAAGCATTTTACGCTCCCATTTCAACATTTAACACTTGTTTATAGTACATTTATTAGCTCATTTAATATATTTTAACACAAAATATGATAGTTGTTAATAAAGAATAGCCTATCTTTGCAACGCATTTAGAAATCAAAGCGAAATTTAACAAAACAAAGATTATTAATTCTTCTTATTTATTAACCATTAAAGAAAAACAAAAAATGAAGAAGATTCTTTTTTCCGCCCTCATGGCTTGCTTTGCCTTGACCGCATCTGCTCAAATCTCTGAGGGTGCTCCTTCTGCAAAGAAGTACACCACGGGCAACCGCCCCACGAAAGGTACATTCGGTCTTTATGTTGGTGCTGAAACTGATCTGTTTCAGGACAAGCTCGGTACTGTTGACGGTCCCAACATCCAGATTCTTCCTATCGTGAACCTGAAGTACATGGCTACCGACAACTTCGAACTCCGTGTTGGCATGCGTTTCTGGAAGCAGCGTGAAAGCCTCTCCGGTACCATTGAAGCTGACGAAGACGCAGGTCTGGTGAAAGAGACTATTAGCAACAAGTGGGTAACCTCCGACAACCAGATTCGTCCGGGTTTCGCTTACCACTTCACCAAGAGCAACCTTCTCGACGTGTATGCAGGTCTTGAGGGTATGATTGGTTGGCGTCGTAACAACATCGACCTCAACAGCGCAGAGGTTGACGGTGTGAAGGGCTACACTAACGTTCGTAGCCGCAACATCCAGTTCGGTGCTAACGCATTCATCGGCCTCCAGGCTTTCATCGCTCGCCTGCCTCTGGCTCTCGGCCTTGAGTATGGCGTAGGTACCACATGGGATGGTGCTCTGAAGAACCGCACAAGCACTAAGGATGGTGACAACGACGCTGTTGTTACTTACACTGTTGACAACACTAAGTTCGACCATGCTAACATTACATCCTCTCAGGGTGTAGCCGCATGGGATGGCCTGAAGGCACGCAAGGGCCAGTGGGGTAGCCAGATCCGTGTGACCCTCAGCTACTACTTCAACCGTTAATCGGTCCTCTCCTCACACTTTTTACACTTTAAGTTAACAAGGACATGAAGAAATTGAAATATCTATTCATGGTTGGTGTGGCAGCAATGCTCTTCACCAGCTGCGGAACAACGACCAACACTCGGTCCTTCAGTCCGCAAATCACCCAGCTGATTTATTCCAACGATGACCTGGAGTTCGTGGGTGAGACAGAGGTATCCGTGACCTACAGCACATGGCTGGGCTTGTTCTATCAGATTCACACCGTGAACGGCGTAGAGTACGATAGCAGCAACAAGAAGATCACCAATCTGACCAACGGCATCAATGTTCCCCTCCTTCCCAAGAAGCTGAACAAGGCTACTTACAAGGTGATGGAGCAGTTCCCCGAGGCTCGTTACTTCCAGATTGTTCGTCAGACCTCTGAAAAGGAAAAGCTCTTCCTCGGCAACGAAATCAAGAAGACCGCTCTCATTCGCGCATACAAGATCCGCGAGAGCCACAACCACTGTCTCCCCTGCGTAGTGGAGAAGCAGGTTGAGCTCCAGAAGCAGCAGGTTGAACTGCAGAAGAAGCAGCTCCAGAAGTAATTCCATCTACACAACTTCTTTAATCCCGCCCTTTCGCTCTGAAGAGGGCGGGATTTTAGGGTTTTCAAACAACAACAAACAAACGGATACGATGAAGAAAATCTTACCAATCATCACCATCGCAATCCTCTCGGCCTTCAGTTGGTCTTGCGGAGAAGATGATGGCGATGAGTCTCCCGTGTACATCATTGCAGACTGGTCCACAGACAGTGTACTTGGCGGCCGCCACTTCTTCTTTAAGATGGAGATGTTTGCGAATCAGGGCACATTGGATAAACTGACCATGACAGCCGTGGACGGATACAATGGCAAACGCGATTTGGAAACCATCGACCTGAACGGAGGCACAAAGAAGAAGTACGAATACGACTATCTCCTTCCTATCTTCCCAGATTCTGTGATAGAAATGGAATTACGTGCCTTGGTAAGGAACAGCGAAGGCGAGGAATGGACAGGCACAAAGAAGCTGAAAGTATATGCCGCCGACTACACCCTCAACGAGAACGAGCTGACACTCGTGGAGAAACCTGCACCGGGTAAGTACAACGGCTTCTACTTCTCCGCCGGCAAGCCCGAGCCCATCAACACAGACGTGGTGACGGAGTCCGAGAGACAGCACGTAGTCATTTACTATGACAAAGACAAGGAAGGCAACGCGGCCTCCAAGGGCATCAAGACCAACACCGCAAATGTCCGTATGTCCCGCGTGAACAGCTTTGACTATGCTAACGCCAAGTACAACAGCGTTCTGAATACTTTCTCTGACCGTTACAGCGTCGGCGAGGTATATACCAGCATTGGAGACCTCAAAGAAAACGATGTAATCCTTGTGGGTACTATCGACGAGAGCTCGAAGAAAGCTGTCGCCTTAGGTGTCATCAAGGTCTATGCCGTTCCTGAGACCAACGATCAGGCAACTGACATCTATCGCTTCGGCGTGAAAGGCATGGGTCGTTAATCCCTTACATTCGTCATAAGCATCATTCACACATAGCCCCACGGCTTTCCCAGCGGAAGGTCGTGGGGCTTTTCGTTTTCTCACGCATGATAAAAGCCATCGCAACTATAGCTTAAGGTGAAAAGGTATAGCCCTTCTGGCGTGTCCCATTAATGGGACTCGACAAAAGAGTTAGGTCTTAATGACAGAGGAGCTAAGACTTATTGGCAGAGAAGCTAGGTCTTATTGGGAGAGGAGCTAGGTCTTATTGGCTAAAGATATATGTCTTGTCGTTGTTCGATCGCGACCGAACAACGACAAGGCCTATATGCGTTAGAAAGAGGAAAATGAAGAAGAAATGGAAAGAGATAATTAAAATAGGTCAAATCTCCACCTATATAATATTAGTTAAGTGGTAATAAATAAATTGAGAAGGTGGAATAGTAAATAGAAAGGTGGGTAATAATAGAAAGTAGTGCAAGTTTTTTACATCAATTCGTTATTTTATGCTGAAAAATTTGCAGGATTCAAAGAGAAGAGCTACCTTTGTCGCAGAAAACAAGGAAAATGGCTTCTTAAAGGAGGCTACAGGGTAGAAAATTCCAGGAAAATGAAAGAACTGGAAACAGGAATTTGGGAACCTGGAACAAGATGTAGAAAGCCTAAAGAGAGAGGTCGCGGACAGCTAAAAAGAATGATGCTGAAATGCTCAGTACATAGAAAGACAATTAGGAGTAAGAGAGAAGTCGTCAGCTCATTGGGTATGGAGCCGCTGATGGCTCGCATCAGAGATGATGCAAAGAAGAAGGAGACGGTAGAAGCATTACGGACGGAACGTCCACAGCTTCTGCCGTCCTTTCGGCTTGAGCTGACTAACTCGCTGCCCTTGATTTGTCCGGGTCTGGAGGCGCGCAAGCGTCGCTCGGGCGAGATGGAGATGCGCTACAATGGTGTCGTTCTCTTGGAAGTCAGCGACTTAGACAGCAGAGGCGTCGCCGAGGTGAAGCAGAAGGTGGCGGCGTGGCCTACGACGCTGGCGGCGATGACGGGCACGAGCGGGCGGAGCGTGAAGATCCTGGTTCACGGCACATGGGCCGACGGTACGCTGCCGACAGACGCCACCGTCGTGGGACATTTCCACACGCTCCTCTATGAGCGCTGTGCCGCCGTCTATAGCGCCGTCATCGGTCAAGCGCTCAAGAGCAAGAGCGGCAAGCCCACCGACACGTTCCGCTGGACATGGGATCCCGATGCTTTTTACAACCCCGAGGCCTCGGCGCTACGCATCCAGCCGCAGGACCTGGCACAGGGCACCGCAGAGAAGCAGGACCGCAGCCGCGAGTTCGGCGAAGACACGATTTTCCCAAGCACAGAGAGCAGGCATTTCTACGAGATGCGCTTTGCGTTGGCCGTCAAGGGGATGCAAGAGCAATGGCTGACCGAGAACGGCGTCGATGCCGACAAGGACAAGGCTCATGGCGAGGAGCAGTTTGCGCTCATCGTGGGAGAATGTATCAAGTTGGGATTGCCCATCGAGGAGACGTTGCAGCAAGCCAGTTACTGGACATTCACGCACCTCGACAGCCGCGAGCGGGCACGCGAGATTGCCGAGAGCATCTATCTGGCACATCCCCTGCGCCAGGGCAAGGCGCATACTCACGGGATGCAGGAGCTGACGATGACCCTGCAGGTGTTCATGAACGGTCGCTATGACCTGCGCTTCAATGAGCTGATGAACAGCGTGGAATGGCGCGCGAACCATTCCAACAGCTACCTCTTCCAACCGTTGGACACGCGCGTGATGAACACGATGATCCAGGAGGCACACGAAAACGGCCTTGAGGTCTTCGACCGCGATATGCGACGCTTCCTGGGCTCCACCCGCGTACGCTCCTACAACGCAGCACAAGCATACCTGCGACAGGTGAAAGATGTATGGGACGGCAAGACCGACCATATCGGTGCACTGGCCGACCGCGTGCCGAACCGCAACCCACATTGGCGGGAGTGGTTCCACACGTGGTTCGTGGGCATGGTGGCACAATGGGAAGAGTACAACACCGGTCGCGGCAACGCCGTAGTGCCCCTGCTCATCGGGCAACAGGGCTGCGGCAAGAGCACCTTCGGGCAGTTCATCCTGCCACCCGAGTTGCGCAGCGCCGGCTACCGCGAGCTGGTGGACTTCTCCAGCAAGCAGGAGGTGGAGCGGATGCTGACCAGCAGCCTGCTGATAAACCTCGATGAATTCAACCAAATTAGCGAGAAGCTGCAGCAGGGTTTCCTGAAAAACCTGTTACAGAAAAGCAGCGTAAAGATGCGCCGACCTTATAGCAGCGCCATCTCCGAGCTGCCGCGTCGCGCCTCGTTCATCGCCACGACCAACATGAACGACGTGCTGAGCGACCCCACAGGAAGTCGCCGTTTCATCGTGGCGGAGATCCGCGAGGGGCAGATGATCGACCTGCGCGACGGCATCCGCTACGATGCCCTCTACAGTCAGGCCGTGCGCGAACTGTACGGCGAGCAGCGCCGCTGCTATTTCACGCCCGAGGAGGTGCAGCAGATCGAGGCGTACAATGCCGCCTTCGCCAACCTGCGGCCTGAGGTGGAACATCTGTTGGACGTCTTCGAACCCGTCGCCGACGGCAGCGGCGACTGCGTATGGCTGAGCACCACGGAAATCGCCGCCGAGGTGCGCCGCCAGACGCATTTCGACTACAGCAATCGCAGCCTCAACTATCTTGGTCGCTGGCTGACCTCTGAAGCGCGCGCCATGCGCCTCTCAAAAAAACTCAGTCACGGCATCGCCATCTACTCTTTACGCCGCAGAAAATAGCGCTGTTTGCAGGAGATTTTGGATAATTTTACCAAAAGAGTAAAAAAACCTTGAAAAAAATAGGTGCCCATTATCTTTTTTTGTAATTTTGCCCCCAAATAGTACAATTGCTCAAAAGCCCACATGGATTTCACAGCTCAACAAATAGCAGAATACCTCCACGGCACAGTTGAAGGCGATGCCTCGAAGGCCGTGCACACCTTTGCCAAAATCGAAGAGGGCGTGGAAGGCGCCCTGTCCTTCCTCTCCGATCCCAAATACGAGCCCTACGTCTATCAGACAGCCTCGTCGGTGGTGCTGGTGCCCAACAGCTTCCAGCCCGCACAGCCCGTGACTCCCACGCTCATACGTGTGCAGGACCCGCGTGAGGCACTGGGACGTCTGCTGATGCTTTACGAGAGTATGAAGCCCAAGCGCACGGGCATCGACCCGCTGGCCTTCGTGGCACCGACAGCGAAGATTGGCAAGGATGTCTATCTGGCTCCCTTTGCCGCCGTGGGCGACAACGCCGTCATCGGCGACGGCACAGAGCTGCACCCCCACGCCACCGTAGGCGCCAATGCCAAAGTGGGCAGCGACTGCATTCTCTATGCCAACTGCACCGTCTATCACGACTGTCAGGTTGGTGACCGTTGCATCCTGCATGCCGGCAGCGTCGTAGGTGCCGACGGCTTCGGCTTCGCACCCACGGCAGACGGCTACGAGAAGATACCCCAGATTGGCATCGCCGTGCTGGAGGACGACGTGGAGCTTGGCGCCAACGCCTGCGTGGATCGCGCCACGATGGGTGCCACCATCATCCACAAGGGTGTGAAGATTGACAACCTCGTACAGGTGGGACACAACGTGGAAGTCCAGAGCCACACCGTGCTGTGCGCACAGGTGGGCATCGCAGGCTCCTCGAAGGTGGGCGAATGGTGCACGTTCACTGGTCAGGTGGGCATCGCCGGACACATCTCCGTAGCCGACCACACTACCATTGGCGCCCAAAGCGGCGTCCCTGGTAATATCCGCAAGCCCGGACAGACCCTCATGGGCTACCCTGCCATCGACCCGAAGGTATGGTCGCGCGCCGCTGCCGTCTATAAGACATTGCCTGAGATGGCGACCGAGCTGCGCGAGCTCCAGAAAGAAGTCAAGGAGCTAAGGGAGAAGTTAGCCATTGAGAGTTGATAGTTGACCTTTAAACGAAATCCCGTTTGAAGTGTCATACAGGAAACAGCACGATTTGAGAATATGCTAAAACAAAATACATTGGGCGGCAGCTTCACGCTGCATGGCAAAGGCCTCCACACAGGCCTCAATCTGGTTGTGACCTTCAACCCCGCCCCTGAGAACTACGGTTACAAAATCCAGCGCATCGACCTCCCCGGCGAGCCTATCATCGATGCCGTCGCAGAGAATGTGGTGGAAACCACGCGCGGCACGGTGCTGGCCAAGGGCGAAGCACGATGCAGCACCGTGGAGCACGCACTCGCTGCCCTCTACGCGCTGGGCGTCGATAACTGCCTCATTCAGGTGAATGGCCCCGAGGTACCCATCCTCGACGGCTCCGCCGAGATCTATGTCCAGAACATTCGCCACGTAGGCGTCGTGGAGCAGAATGCTCCTAAGGACTATTACGTCGTTCACAAGAAGATTGAGGTCCGCGACGACGAGAAAGGCAGCTGCATCACCATCCTTCCCGACGAGCAGTTCAGCATCACCGCCATGATTGCCTTCCAGTCGAAGGTCCTGAGCAGCCAGTTCGCCACCCTCGATGACATGTCGAAATTCGAGGAGGAGATTGCTCCGTCCCGCACCTTCTGCTTCGTCCGCGAGGTAGAGATGATGTTGGAGGCCGGCCTCATCAAGGGCGGTGACCTCGACAACGCCATCGTCATCTACGAGAACCAGAAGACGCAGGAGGAGATCGACAAACTCGCCCAGCGCATCGGCGCACCCCATCACGATGCCACCGAGCTCGGCTTCCTGCAGACCAAACCCCTGCAATGGGAAAACGAGCCTGCACGTCACAAATTGCTCGATATCATCGGCGATATGGCGCTTATCGGCAAGCCCATCAAAGGCCGTATCATCGCCACGCGCCCGGGACATACCGTCAATAACAAGTTTGCACGTCTTATGCGCAAGGAGATTCGGACGCACAAGATCCAGGCGCCGTTCTACGATCCTAACCGTCCACCCATCATGGACATCAACCGCATCAAGACGCTCCTCCCCCATCGCTACCCGATGCTCTTTGTGGATAAGATCATCGAGATGGACGCCCAGAGCATCGTAGGCATCAAGAACGTCACGGGCAACGAGCCTTTCTTCCAGGGACATTTCCCCGGCGAGCCCGTGATGCCTGGCGTGCTGCTCATCGAGGCCCTGGCCCAGACGGGTGGTATCCTCGTGCTCAGCAACCTCGATCATCCCGAGGAATTCAGCACCTACTTCCTACGTATCGACAACTGCAAGTTCACGCAGAAAGTGGTGCCGGGCGACACCCTCCTCTTCAAAGCCTACTTCACCGCACCGTTCCGCCACAACATCGTCCAGATGAGCGGTCACGTCTTCGTCGGCGAGAATATTGTCGCCGAGGCCAACCTCGTGGCACAGGTGATTAAAAATAGTTGAGAGTTGATAGATGAAAGTTAAGAGTTATGATAAGTCCCTTAGCATATATCCATCCAGAAGCAAAGATCGGTGAAAACGTAGAAATCGGTCCCTTCTGCTACATCGACAAGAATGTCGAGATTGGTGACAACAACACACTCATGAACAGCGTCACCATCCTCTCCGGCGCCCGCATCGGCAACGGCAACACCTTCCACCCTGGCTGTGTCATTAGCGGCGTGCCGCAGGATCTGAAGTTCAAAGGCGAGGAAAGCCTGGCCATCATCGGCGACAACAACAAGATCCGCGAGAATGTCACCATCAACCGCGGCACCGCCTCCAAGGGCAAGACCGTCGTGGGTTCCAACAACCTGTTCATGGAAGGCTGCCACATTGCCCACGACGATGTCGTCGGCAACGGCATCATCATCGGCAACTGCTCCAAGCTCGCCGGCGAAGTCACCATCGATGACAACGCCATCCTCTCGGCCTGTGTCCTCGTGCACCAGTTCTGCCGCATCGGTGGCTACACGATGATCAGTGGCGGTACGGGCGTGCCGCAGAGCGTACTCCCCTACACCATCTGCGCCCGCCATCCGGCTACCTACTATGGTCTCAACATCGTGGGCCTGCGCCGTCGCGGTTTCGAACGCGAGACGATCAACACCATCCACGAAGCCTACCGCATCATCTACCAAGGCGGTATGGGTCTGGCCGAAGCCCTCGACACCATCCGCCAAGAGCTCCCCATGACCCCCGAGATTACCTATATCCTCGATTTCATCGAAGATACCAAACAACGCGGCTTCATCCATTAATCACCGTTCTGTTCACTAATTACCGTTCCCGAGGGTTCTCCCGAGGGCCTCATCAAATGCTATACACCATCACCGCCGTTAGCCCCGAGGTAGAAGACTTCGCCATCGAACTCCAGATAGAGTCCGACGCCACCTTCGCAGACCTCCACCGCCTGATTCGCCAGAGTTGCGGTTGGGAGGAGGCCAGTGAGGCCTATCCCCCTGCCACCTTCTATCTCTGCGATGATGGCTGGCACCGCCGCAAGGCCATCCGCGAGAAAAGCTACGAGGACGACACCATGGACGAGGTAGAGCTCGGCGACCACCTCGAAGACGAGGGCCAGCGCCTCCAATACCTCTTCGACCCCGACGAGGCACGCATCCTTCTCCTCGAAGTGTCCCATATCTCCTTTGGCAAACATATCGACGCTCCCCGCTGCCGCCGCTCCCACGGCACCGCCCCACAGCTCATCACCGAGCAGGAGGCCGCGCCCGAGGTGAAGAGCACTGCCGACCTCCTGGCCGAGCTGAATGCAGCGGCGCTGGCCGACGACGATATCGAGCCCACCGACGACGACCTCTTCGACCTCGAGGAACTCGACCCGGAAGGCTTCGACTTCGAAGAAGAATAGCGCCCCGGCTGTTCTCCCGACGGGAATATCCACCTCATGAAGACGCTCCTCGTACTCTTAGGCCCCACCGCCGTAGGCAAGACGGAACTCGCGATCGAGCTGGCACGCCACATCGGCAGCCCCGTCATCAACGCCGACAGCCGACAGATCTACCGGGGACTCCCCATCGGCACCGCAGCGCCCACCCCCGAACAGCTCTCGCGCGCGTACCATTATTTTATAGGCACGCTCGACATTACCGACTACTACAGCGCCGCGTGCTATGAAGCCGACGTCCTGCAGCTCACCGACGAGCTCTTCAAAACCCACGACACCCTTCTCCTCAGCGGAGGATCCATGCTATACATCGACGCCGTCTGCAACGGCATAGACGACATTCCCACCATCACGCCGGAGATACGCAGCCACCTGCGCTTGCGTCTGGAGACGGAAGGGCCCGACACGCTCAAGGCCGAGCTCAAGCTCCTGGACCCTGACTATTACGCACACGTCGATCTCAAGAACACCAAGCGCATCCTCCACGCCTTGGAGGTCTGCTACCAGACAGGGCAACCCTTTTCCAGCTTCCGCACGGACACCCATAAAGAACGCCCCTTCCGCATCGTCAAGTTCGGTTTGCGTCGCGAGCGCGCCGACCTCTTCGACCGCATCAACCAGCGTGTGGAACAGATGGTCGCCGACGGTCTCCTCGAGGAAGCCCGCGCGATGCTGCCCCACCGCCACGAGAACGCACTGAACACCGTCGGCTATAAGGAGATGTTCGAAGTCCTCGACGGCCACTGGACACTCCCCTTCGCCATCGAGCGGATGAAGAAGAACACACGCGTCTATGCCAAGAAGCAGATGACCTGGTTTGCCAAGGACCCCGACATCCGATGGTACCACCCCTCACAGGCCGACGCGCTTTTCCAAGCCGTTGACGCCCTCCTCTGAAAACATTTACCAACAACTCAAACTATATCACTTATGAAACGCAAACAACTTCTGGCCTTTGTGCTCATGTTGGCAGCCTGCAGCAGCGCCTTTGCCAAGCCAAAGACAACCGCCTATCTGTTCACCTACTTCACCGGCAACGCTCCCGAACACGAGCAGATCTGCTATGCCATCTCCGAGGATGGCTGGAACTATACGCCTCTGAACAACGGACAACCCATCATTGCCTCCCAAGACATCGCCCGCACAGGTTGTGTCCGCGATCCCCATATCCTGCGTGGCAAGGGCGGCTGGTTCTACATGGTCGTCACCGACATGAAGTCCAGCCTCGGTTGGAGCAGCAACCGCGGTATGGTGCTGATGCGCTCCAAGGACCTCGTCAACTGGGAACATCACACCGTACATTTCCCTGAACGTTTCAAGGGCACCATGTTCGAGCACGTCACTCGCGTGTGGGCTCCCCAGACCATCTATGACAAGCGCAGCGGCAAGTACATCGTCTATTTCTCCATCCTCACCGACGACGGTTCCTGCCCCTACGACCGTGTCTATTGGGCATACGCCAACAAGGACTTCAGCGATCTCGAAGGCACCCCACACCTCCTCTTCGATATGAAGAGCGCCAGCATCGACACAGACATCGTCCGCGATGACGAAGGCCTCCTCCACATCTTCTTCAAGACCGAAGGCAGCCGCGAGAAAGGCATCAAGCAGTTTATCGCCAAGGACTTCTACGACGGCAGCACATGGGAACTCCAGCCCGGCTGGTGCCAGGACACCAACAAGGCCGTGGAGGGCTCCGGCGTTTTCCGCCTTCACGACGGTAACTGGGTACTGATGTATGACTGCTACACCAGCGGCCACTACCAGTTCTGCAAGAGCACCGACGGTCTTCGCACCTTCCACCGCGTGCAGGACACCAAAACCGAAGGGGCTTTCACACCGCGCCACGGCACCGTCATTGCCATCACAGACAAGGAGCTCAAGCGCCTCCTCAAGGCTTTCCCCAACAAGTAAATTAGAAAAGGGCCTGGCATAATTATGCCAGGCCTTTTTCAATGTGACATATTTACACACTTCCTCTCTTAAAAAACGTTAAGAAAGCCATTTTCCCATAGATTATTGACAATCGTAATTGAAAAAAGCCTTAATTTTGAGCGCTTGTAATGCAACAAAAGCTACAGTATGCCTTGTAAAGGGTGTGTTGTGGACTAACTAACTAGAATAAAATCAATCAACTAATAAAAATCAATTTCAAGTGTATGAAAAACCGTTTTAGCTCGTTCGGCACGCATGCGTTGCGCGCGCTGTGCATAATGGCTCTTTGCGGAACGACTTGGGCTTGTAAAGATGAGTACACCCTCGATGACGAGAAGCCGGAATGGCTGTCAGAGAACATTTACTCCATCTTGGAAAACGAAGGATTCAGCTACTATATCAAGTTGCTGGAAGACCCCGCCATCAACACCGAGGGAGCCCGCAACCTGAAGGAGATCCTCAGCAAGACAGGTTCCAACACCGTTTTCATGGCCAATGATGCCGCATGGGAACAGTTCTTCCAGAAGAACGCCCAGCTTCCCGCTACCGATCCTTGGCACACCGCCACCAGCTATGCCAACCTCTCACCGGCGCAGAAGAACCTATTGGTCCACACGAGTATGCTCGAGAACGCCATCGTGATGGAAAACCTCTCTGCCTCTGAGGCCTCGGGAAGCAACGCTCCGGAACCCGGACAGTACATGCGCCGCTACACCACGGTCAGCGTCCTCGACTCCATCACCTATCTCCCCGCAGACCAGGTGCCCTTCACCTACAATGAACAGGACATCGCAAACGGCTATGACTTCTGGGAGGAGTTCCGAAAGGACAATAAGGGCTGTTACATCGTGGCAGACGATAGCCGGAACATGATGATTCACTTTACCCGTGAGCACATGGGACGCGCAGACGTTCGCATCGAGGACTCAGACTTTGAGATTATCATGGGCGAGCCCCGCACAGCCGACGACGTACACATCTATAATGCCCGCATCGTGGAGAAAGACCGCGTGGCAGAAAACGGTTATGTGAATATCACGGACAAGCTGCCCGTTCCCAAGGGAAGCATGGCAGAGGTCATCCGCACCAATGGCAAAACCAAGATCTTCTGCCACATGATCGACCGCTTCTCTGCGCCATTCCCCAACACCTCCATCACGGAAGCCTACAAGAACTTGCATCCCGAATTCAATGGAACTATCTACACCAAGCGTTATTTCTCCCTCACCAATGCAGATAAAACAACGCTGAAGAAAGGTCCCAACAACAAGGAGATGCCTGATGGCGCATACCTGTACTTGGATCCCGCATGGAGCGAGTTCACCCTCTCTGCAGGCAACGAGCGCAAAGACATGGCCGCCATCTTCGTCCCCAGCGACGAGACGTTGGTGAAATACTTCTCCATCGGCGGTAGCGGCTCACAGCTCGTGGAGGAATATTCGCTCGACCAGACAGCGAAGACATTCGACATCAACGACCTGGAGACGCTGTACAGGAACATCGACTGCATCCCGCTGAACACCCTGTCATCCCTGCTGAACGTCATCATGTTCAACAGCTTTGTCGGCTCCGTTCCCAGTAAGATGGTAACGCTGCGCGACCATGACTCGCAGATAGAGATGTTCGAGAAGGATGATATCGATCACATTGAATCTTGCCTGCTCGCCAACAATGGCGTCATCTATCTGATGAACAAGGTTTATGGTCCCGCTAAATACGAATCAGTAGCAGGTCCGGCGAACATCCGCAGAACCAATAAGATCATGCAATGGGCCATCAACAACGGTAGCGATCCGACAGCAGACAAGATGCACATGAACTACTACGCCTACCTGATGGCCATGCGCTCCCGCTTCTCTTTCTTCCTGCCCAGCGATGAAGCCCTCAAGCGCTACTACGACCCAATCAGCTTCACTAGCAACCATCCGCGTGTCATCCGTATTGAGATGACCGATAACGGCCGAGGCAATCCACCTCTTAAAGTCGGTAAAATCCTTTATAAATATGACCGAGAAAACGGTACGATTGCTAATGATCCCTTCACTTTGGACCAGCTGACCGAAGTCGAGCTCTTGAACCGTCTCCGCGATATACTGGAGAGCCACACGATTGTGCACACCGGCGACAATCCCATCGACAACGAGGATGAGTACTACATCGCCAAGAACGGTGTCGGCCTGAAGGTCACCAAGGAGTTGGATCCTGCAACCGGTAAATACGTCATCAAAAAAGTACAGGGCGGTTTCCAGTTGGAGAACGAGCGTTCCGGCTATGCCAGCAGCACCGAAGCCCCTGGTACCTTAGAGATTAACATCGAGGAGAAGAATGCCATGGAGAAAGCCAATGGCCACACCTTCGTCATCGACGAGTGCCCCATCATCCCCGCCAGCAGGAGTATCTACTACATCTTGACCAAGGAATTTGAATCAGACTGTCAAGCCTTCTATGAACTCACAGACATGGAGGGAAACAGCGATATCATCAAAGACTGCGGCCTGAAGCTTGACAACCTCGCCATCTGGGCAGTGGGTCAGGCCGCCGGTGCCATTGACGCCAATGTGAAATTCCTCAGCAACTATAACTTCACCGTCCTGGTACCTTCCAACGAAGCCATCGCAGCAGCGGAAGCCAACGGCCTGCCCACATGGGAAACCATCCGCGAAGCTTACAATGAAGGTATCGAGTGGGAAATTCCTGAAGGGGGAGAAGAACTCGAGCCCAAGAAAATTGAAGGCAAAGTGGTGTGGAAGCACAGAATTGACCCCGCAACGGGTCTGCCCGAAGTGGAAAGTACGGACAGTCTCCGCGTCGCCACCATGATTACCTACTTGAACAACTTCATCCGCTGCCACTTCCTCGACAACAGCTTCTTCGAGGACAAGACAGCGCATACAGAGAAGGAATTCACCACCTCCAGCTACGACCAGGTCAACGGCGTCTTCGTGAAAGCCTATATGGGCCGCACGAAGTCAGGTGACGGCTCACGCATTTTGGTACATGACAATGCGGGAGGTTCCACGCACACCACCACCGGTAACTTGCGCAACATCATGACCCGTGACATGACCTGTATCTACGATAAGGAAGGTAACATGTCAGGTCCCAAAACAACGCCTACAAAAAAGGATGAGATGAACTACATCGTTCTCCAAAGTTCCAGCTCGGCTGTCGTGCACCAGATCGACGGTGTACTCAACCACAAAGAACTCACGCCCTCAGGCCGCTACGACGGCGACTGGGCGAATGCGAAAGCCTGCCGCAACTACCTCAAGAGATTCTCTATCCCTTCCCCCACCAGCATCAAAAAAATGAAGCGCCATGAATAAGATCCTCAAACTGATTCTGCTATGCACGATGTGCTTCACGGCCGTCACGGCCAGTGCACAACAGCGTCGTATCTCCGGTACAGTATCGGATGACTTCGATGTCGTGCCAGGTGCCAACGTGGTTGAGCGCGATAAGAACAACCGTATCGTCAGTGCTACCGTCACCGACATGAACGGTAACTTCACCCTCGCCATCAAAGACCCCAATAATACGCTCTCCATCACCTTCATGGGCCTGAAACCTTGGGCGCAGAAGATAGGTACGCGTACCGTATTTAAAATAAAGTTGGCCGACAACACCAAACAGATGACTGAGGTGGTGGTCAAGGCCAAGAAGACGCAGCAGAGCGGCGGTCTGGCCATCCCTGTCCGCGAGTTGGCAGGTGCCTCCCAGACGTTCAGCATGGACGAGATGGAAGGTATGGCCTTCGAGTCTGTCGATCAGGCGCTGCAAGGTCAGATTGCCGGTCTCGACATCGTCCAGAACTCCGGTAACCTCGGTTCCGGTACGACGATGCGCTTGCGCGGTACCACCACCATTAACGGTAACGCACAGCCGCTGATTGTCGTCAACGACCACATCTTCGAACTTCCTGAGGATGCCACCAAGGACATTGATTTTGGCGACCTCGACAACGAGGAACAGTTCTCTACCCTCCTCAACGTAAACCCCGAAGATATCCAAAGCATCGAAGTGCTGAAGGATGCCTCCACGGCAAAATGGGGTTCCCGTGGTGCCAACGGTGTCATCGAGATTAAACTGCGTCGTGGTCATCGCGGTAAGACCAACGTCACCTTCTCCTATAAGTTCAACGGAACCTGGCAGCCCGACGGTTACAAGATGCTCGACGGTGACGGTTACACCATGATGTTGAAGGAGTCGTACTTCAACCCGCAGCAGCAACAGACCAATATGCCGGAGCTGAACTACGACCAGACACGTCCGAACATCTACCCCCACTACAGCAATAACACCGATTGGATTGACGCTGTCCGCCAGTTCGGTCAGGAGCACAAATGGTATATCACCCTCTCCGGTGGTGGCGAGAAGGCTACCTTCCGCGTGTCTGCCGGCTACGATAAGTCCAAAGGCTCCATCATCGGACAGAAGCTCGACCGCTTCACCACACAGACCGCCTTGGACTACTGGGTCAGCGACCGCATCAAGTTCACCTCCAACATCAGCTTGACCTTCACCACCAACCACAAGAACAACCCGAACGACATCCTCAGTCGCGCCTACAAGGCCATGCCGAACATGAGCATCGACGAGATGTCCGCACAAATGGTGGATGGCCAGTTGACCTACGTCCCCACAGGCCGTTATTTCAACATGCTCCCCCTCAGCCCCGTGAAGCTGACAACGGACAACGATGCCCAATATGGTTACAACTACACCAGTTATAACCTCTATGACATGTTCAAGAATGGTAACCCTGTGGCGTATGCCTACGGCGGTTGGAACAAGGAAAAACAGTACAACCTCACACCGCAGTTCGCCATCGAATACAAGCTCTTGGGCAAGGACAACGACCACACCCAACTCAACTATATGGGTGATGTGCAGTTGAACATCTACAACACGTCCAACGACAAATACCTCCCCGCTGACCTCATCACGATGGACTGGATGTACGGTGGCGACAACTCCTACTCACATGGTAAGGGAAAACTCAACAATAACCGCAACGTGGTGGGTAACTCTGAGTACAAAAGCTTGGAGTTCACCACACGTCATGACCTGGCTTTCTACCCCCACTTCAAGAATGAGGACTGGAGCGCCAGCGCCCTGGCCCGTTGGGAGTTGAAGAGCGGTTCCTCCAGCACACAGAGCACAGATCTATGGAACGTGCCTACAGGTGTCACCGACCCGACGGTGGTAGCCCTGCTGAATGGCGCAGGTGCCTCGAACGGCGAATGGCGCGAGACCAGCTTCTTCGTACGTGCACACGCTTCCTATAAGAGTAAGTACAACGTGGACGTGAGCGTTCGTTGGGACGGCTCCACCTCCTTCGGTAAAGGCAATAAGTTCGGCACCTTCCCCTTCGTGGGTCTCCGCTGGAACATCATCGACGAGCCCTGGATGAAATGGTCCAAGAAATGGCTCTCCATGCTCTCCGTACGTCCCACATGGGGTATCACGGGTAACACCGGCGGTGGCGGCTTCAGCCAATACAACAGATACTATCAGGCCGGCACTTTCTATAACGGCCACAGTATCATCATTCCTGAGAACCTGTCACTGAGTTCTATCCGTTGGGAGAAGACCCGCAAGCTGAACCTCGGTTTCAACGTAGGCCTTTTCGATGACCTCATCAACTTAGAACTCGACCTCTACGACAACAAGGTCTCCGACCTGATTATGCACAACCAGCGTATTGCTTCTGCCAATGGTTTCTCCTCCTTGGCCAAGGTCAACGGTGGCGTTATGCGCAACAAGGGTTGGGAATTGAACCTCTCCACAGGCTGGTTTGCCAAGGTGGGTAAGTTCTCCATGAAAGTGCGTGGTAACATCGCACAGAATATTAACGAGATTGAGGAGATGGACCCCCTGATTCTGGAAGGTCTGAACCCCAACGAGAACACAGAGCCCAGCAACCTGGATTACGATGCCCTGCGCTTCATCCAGGTGAACAACGCCTTCGGTTCCATCTACGGCCTGAAATATAAAGGTGTATATCGCTACGACTACGAGCATAACGGCTATACACAAAGTTCCCATTATCAATACGGTTACGTTGAGAGTGTTCCCGACGGCAAAGGCGGCTACCGCAACAGTGAAAATCCCGCTGAAGCACAGGCAATGGGCGATGGCTGGCACTGGAAGCAGACCTCTGATGGCTCTTGGGTACATGACTATGCCGTCAACACCGCCTCCGCGGCCGCACGTCGTGGCGAGAACGCTACCTGCCCCGTCGCCTACGATGCCAATGGCAATATGCTCACCGACCAAAATGGTGACCCCTTGAAAATGTACTACTGCTACAATCGTTCCTCACGCAAGGAATTCCAGGGCGGTGATGTCATCTACGAGGATATCAACAACGACGGACAGATTGACCGCTTGGATGTCGTCTATCTCGGCAACTCCAACCCCTCCTGTAACGGTGGTTTCGGATTCACACTGAAGTGGGACCGCCTGCAACTGAACACCGGCTTCAACTACCGCATGGGCTACCAGATTGTCAACTGGGCACGCCACAATGCAGAAAGCATGCGAGCCAACGACAACCAGAGCTTTGCCACCACATGGCGCTGGCGTAAGAACGGTGATATCACCGAGATTCCCCGCGCGCTGAATACGGCCGACTACGCCAGCTACAATGCGTTGCCCACCGACCGCTACGTGGAAGACGGCGACTACCTGCGCTTGCAGTACATCCAGCTCAGCTACGACTTTGATCCGAAGATCTTGAAGAAAGCAGGAATCCGCTCCCTCAAGCTCTTCCTCTCGGCCAACAACCTGTGGGTATGGAGCAAATATACCGGCACCGACCCCGAGGTGGCACCGAACGGATGGTCCAAGATCTCCCTCGACTCCAATCGCACACCCCGTGCGCGCTATTTCACAGCCAGTATCAACTTGGGATTCTAAAAGTACAGCGATATGAAACGAATCACATACATTTCCAGCATCACATTCCTGGGACTCGTCTGTCTCAGTATGCTGTCCTGCAACGACTTCCTCACCCTTTACCCACAGGACCGTGTGGTGGAGGAGAACTTCTGGGAAGACAAGAACGACTTGGAAGGTGTCCGCTACGGAGCCTATATGCAGATGTCCAACACGCTTCTCAACCTCGCTGTATGGGGTGACCTCCGTTCCGATGCCTATCATTGGAACTCACACAATCCCAATAGCAACGACTACAAGGAAATCATGTTGGGCAACCCCGACTCCACCATGAGTATCTTCGACTGGGGTGGTGTCTATACAACCATCAACTATTGTAACAAGGTGCTGTCTCACGGCGAGGAAGTGCTGAGCAAAGACCCGCAGTTCACGCCCACCGAATGGCAACAGATGAAAGCAGAGATGACCGGCCTTCGCGCGCTGAACTATTTCTACCTCATCCGTTCCTTCAAGGACATCCCCTTCACCACCACCGTCATCAACTCCGATGAGGACGTACACGACTACACGCTCACCTCACAGATGGAAGTCTTAGATTGGCTCATCAACGATGTCACCCCCGTAGCAGGCCTGGCTAAGAGCCGCTTCCCCAGTGAGAAAGACACCAAGGGTTTGATTACCAACACCACCCTCTACGCCCTGCTGGCTGAGATGCACTTGTGGCGTGGAGCCCTGCGCGAAGGTCGCAACTACCCCGAGTCTGATATTCTGGAAGATGCCAACAAGGTGATTGAATACGGGCAGAAATCCCTGGATGCGCTGGCCAAGCAGAACGAGCAGATTACCCAAAGCACCTTCGACCGAAATGTCAATAAGAAGGACGACTTTGGCAGCGGACTCACCAATGCGATGCTCATCAAGAACGATGACATGCAGAACCTGTACAACGGTAACAGCAGCAGCATCACCGTCAACAGCTATAGCTCCATCTTCAAGACTGGTAACAGCGAGGAGAGCATGTTTGAACTGCAATACTCCACAACAGACAGTCGTTACAGCAACTTTATGCGCACCCTCTGGGGCTATAACGCCAGTTTTAACTTCCAAATAGCTACCAGCATCGAGGCTGTCAGACATGCCGTGGGTTCCGACCTCCTGGACAAGGACTGCCGCCCCTGGTACAGCTGCGTGGATGAGAAATATCTCTTTACCGCCACCAGGGAAATCAAGACCCAAGGACAGTTGTACTACTGCGCAAAATGGTTGAGTGCAAGTTTTGACAAGTCAACCTCGAATCTGTGTACGAATGTCATCAGCGCTGTGGGCACATCGAATAGTACCGCCAACTGGATTTTCTACCGCATGACCGATGTGATGCTGATGATGGCCGAAGCCTATGCTATCACCGGCGAATACGAGAAGTGCCGCAATATCGTGGATGCCATTCAAAAGCGTTCCATGCTGGATCAGACGACAGGCCTCAGCAATAAGACAACCGATAACAACAAGAGAGCCTGCATCATTCTGGTCATGAACGAGCGCCTTGTCGAACTGCTCGGCGAAGGCAAGCGTTGGTTCGACCTCGTACGCTATGCAGAGCGTATCGGTGGCGGTTACAACGACGACCCGCGTGAGCCGCAATACAAGGATTGCGCGGAGGGTGTCAAGGACATGATTGAGACGTTCATGAAGAATGGCTACTACAGTCAGTTATATACCACCCTCATCAGCCGTATCCAGAACCGTTACGGTCTGTATTGTCCCATCTACTACCGTGAACGGAGTGCTAACCACTATCTCATTCCCCAGAATCCCGTCTGGAGCCGTGAGAAGGTCACAGATATCCCTAAATAAGCTGTCTAACTTGAAATACTTATGATTATGAAAGATATGACAAGCATACGTAGAATCATAGGGGGCATCCTGGCGGGAGTCCTGACGGTCTATATGATATCGTGTACCGAGGAAATCAACACCGAGGACCGATTCACGGCCACGGACTATACCGTCATGAGCTATCTGGAGTATAGCGACGAAGCCCCCAACTATACCGAATATGTCAGTCTGCTCTACCAGGTTCCCATCAGTGACCAGTCCAATTCCACGGTGGCACAGCTGCTTTCGACGCGCGGCGCCTACACCTGCTTCGCGCCCAACAACAAAGCCATCTACGACTACCTGGACTCCCTGTATAAGAAAGGGATTATCACCGAGCCCACCTGGGACGGTTTCCGTTCCGAGGCCACGCTGGACTCCGTCCGCAAGGTCATCGTCTATAACAGCGTGCTCGACGGCAGCAATATCGATCAGGTTTTGGAAATGGGCGACATCAACTCGCAGAACGACGAGGACGAATTCACCCTTCCCAACCTCAACGACCGCAAGCTTTACAAGACACATATCGACCAGACGGACTCCGTCTTCATCAACGGTGTCTCGCTCATTGACCTGAAGAACCGCGACGTGAAGACCCTCAACGGCCGCGTGCATGAGGTGCACGCCGTCATCGCACCCAGCAACGACACGATGAGCGATATGCTGCGACAAATGATTGCGGAAGGCGAGAAAGGCTTCATCGTAATGGCCAAGCTCATCCTTGCCTGTGGCCTGGACGACACCCTCAGCAAGACACAGGATGACGTTTGGGAAAAACTTTACAAGACCAAGGCCGTGAAAGATCTTCCCCTACATTCAGATGCGGAAGGTACCGGTCCCATCCCCGACCACCGCAAGTACGGATTCACCATCTTTGCGGAGCCGGATGCCTACTGGGAAGAACTACTGCCAGGCAAGACCTACAATCAGATTGAGGTGGGTGACATCAAACAATTCTTGATTGACAACCAACTCTATCCCGATGCACGTCAGGATGACGACTACACGAATGAAAACAACATCGTCAACCAGTTCGTCACCTACCACGTCCTGCCGGAGAAGCTGACTCCCGAAAATATCGTCATCCATTACAATGAGAATGGATACTATTTCAGTCAGACTGCAGGACAATATACCATCCCTGTCTATGAGTACTATACGACGATGGGTAAGCGCCGACTCCTGAAGATCTACCAAAGCAAGGAGAGTGCACTGGAAGACCCCGAGCTCAGCGACGGCAATGCCGGCATCTACCTCAACCGCTTCCCCATCCTCAGGAACGGACGTGGTCAGTTCAGCGATGAGAGCAACCCCACCAACAACGACTACCATGAGAGCGGACTGTTCAAGGAGCCCGGTAGCGCCTTCTGCTATCACAAAGCAGACGAGAACCGTGGCGTTCGCGTCAGGTTCCAAGCCGAGGATGCAGCCAAGCACAAGAAACTGTTGAACAGCTGCATCTATCCTATTGAGCGACTGTTGGTATATACCGAGAACATACAGAACCGCCTCGCCGGCGAGCGCATCCGCATCAACATGGCCGCCATGTTCCCCGAGATGATTAACAACGACCTGCGCCGTCCGATGGGCAAATACAAGTTCTCACCAGCAGGTCACAAGACCGGCGGCACCGTAGGATTCCCCGTAGAATATCCATACCTCGCCGATGTGACGATGCGTGACGGTACCGGTTTCTACTACCTCTCCGGCTACAGCCGCGGCTGGCATAACTACCAGGGTGATGAGTTCAACATCATCGGTAAGTACGAGTTCACCATGAAGCTGCCCCCTGTGCCCAAGCGCGGCCATTATGAGATTCGCTTTGGTGTCAGCTCTGGTTCGTCAAAGCGTAGTATGTGTCAGGTTTATTTCGGTTCTGACCCCAACTACCTGCCCGCCCAGGACATCCCCATGGACCTCCGCATTGGCTTTGTATATCACCGCTTCAAGAACGGCAACCAGACCTCTACCTTCGGCTACACAAACGAGGCTGGCTACAAGGCAGAAGAGAAACTCAGCACGGAAGAACAGGATGAGGTCACCAAAGGCCTGCGTGCACGCGGCTTCATGAAAGGCCCCAAGTATTACCATTGCGGATCCTCCACTTCAGCAGACTTGGGCATCGTGAGAGAGAACGTCACACGACGCATCATGGTGAGCAAAGACCTGGATCCCGATGAGACCTATTACATCCGCTTCAAGAGCGTGCTCGACGACGAGGAGCTGCAGTTCTTCATGGACTACTTCGAATTCGTCGCCAAGGATGTCTATGACAACCCTGTAGAGCCTGAAGACATTTGGTAACCTAAAAACGATCGAAAGCATATGATACGAACCAATTTAACCAAAGTCATTCTCTTAGGAGTCTGGAGCCTCGTCCTGCCGGCAGCCTTCACCTCCTGCACCGATGACCATTTCGATATCCCCGAAGAAAGCGGCTCCGGCGGTGTCGCCACAGAAACGCTGTGGTCGCTGCTGTCCAGCAATCCTGAGCTATCCAACTTCGCACGCATCGTGGAGAAGACACCGTACTTTAAAGACGAGAAGCACATGATTGCGGACTACACCTTCAAGAACGTCCTTGACGGCAACAATGTCCTGACGCTGTTTGCGCCCGACAACACGACCTTCACGCAAGCAGACGTGCAGGAATATGAGGCCCTGCTGCAGAGCAACCCCTACGATGCATACCTCCGCCTGGTCGGCAACCACATCAGCCGCAACCGCTATGTGGCATCCGGTCTCAATCCGCAGGGCAAACCCGAACGCGTGTTGTTCATCAACAACAAGAAAGCGCACTTCGACCGTCAGGCCAAGACCATCAAGGATATCCCCTTGACCAAGACCAATATCAGTGCGGTGAATGGTGTCATGCACATTGTGGCGCAGCCCATACCTTTCTCGTACAACATCTACGAATACATCCGTGCCAACAAGGGCTATACGCTTCTGAACGACTGGATCAGCCGTCACGATACGCTCTACTTCGATGCCGACCTCAGCGCGGTGGCAGGCACAGACCCGGAGACGGGTGAGCCTATTTACGTAGATAGCGTCTATACCCGCTTCAACTCCCTCTACTACTATTCCTATCAGCCCAACTCCGTGGAATGGGCCATGCCACACAAGGGCATCGCAGCCAACATCGAGCAGGAAGACAGTATCTGGGCCATGGTGCTCCCCACAGATGCAGCATGGGAAGAGGCTGCCACGAAGATGAGGCCTTGGTACAACTATGCAAAAGCGTACTACGATATGTCAAAAGTGGATGATATGCCGAAAGACAACGCCACATCCAAATCTACCATGATTTTGAATGTCTCGGATGTGCGGCAGGAAGATGCCATCGCCATGGACATCGTATCACCCCTCGTCTTCAATGTCCGCATGCAACGCCGAACCAAGGAACAACCGGACTTCTGGACCGTCGAGACCTTCCTGAAGAACCCGATGCCCAAGCTCTTCGACACACGTACTGACACCTTCATGATTGACAAGGAGGGTTCAGAGGATGTGCGCAAGCTCCTCTTTGAAGACAAACAGCCGATCCAAGTCAGCAATGGTTTGATCTACCCGGTGGAGCATTGGAACTATCCCCTCACCTACAACGCCCTCAACGTAGAGGTCAAGGTGACCCCCTATGCCATCTTCCAGCATGTCCGATATAACCTCACAGATGCCGAGATCAAGGACACGGAGCACTACCAGTATATGTCTCACTATGAGCACCCGGGTATCAACAACAGCAGCGACTTGGCAAAGAAATATGGTATAGTGAGCAAGGACGGTTCCTTCATGTCCTTCTATCGCGCCAGCGGTGAGCCACAAGTTGCATTCAAGTTGAGAGGCAGCGACGAGGATCACCAGATTCTCAGCGGTACCCCCTATGAGATCGGCATCGTGCTCGTACCCGACTTCTATCGGAACAGCCAAGATCCGGAAGAGGATCCCGATGCCATCAAGAAGAATCGCCTGACGGTCACCGTCACATACATCGAAAATGACGATCCGATCAAGGAAAAGACAACGGCCAATCTCAAATGGACCAATCCTGAGACGATGAGTACGACCTCCTATATTGATTATCAAGGACAGAAAGTGGATACGCTCTGGATGGATGACATCCTCACCTTCCCCTACTCCTACCGTAATCTGCCCAAGGCTTATCCTACCATCAAGATTGCGTCGAACCGCATTACGTCTTCTCTGCAGAAGCAAGGGTATCAGACCCGCTTTAACGTGGACCGCATCATCCTGCGCCCCAAGCAGAGTAATGAAGAATAACGTGAGTATTTAAACCTTCTGATATGACACGTATGAAATCCTATTTCACACATTTCAATGATACGGCCATCCGCTTGGGACTATGCCTGCTCTTCGCCATTGGCGGAAGCGGGACGACCGTGATGGCACAGGATATGTTCGACGAGAACTTCGTTGACAATAGCGCCGAGGCAGACAGCATCGCCCTGGCGAAACGACGCTCGGCCAAGAAAGCAGACAAGGAGTATCCCATGAAAGCGGTTGCCGGACGCATCGTGGACGATGCCACGGGAGAGCCCATGAGTGGCGTTCGCGTACAGGCCCTGCAACTGCCGAAGTATTCCACGCTGACCGAAGAAGATGGCACCTACCAGCTGCAAGTGCCGGAGTTCTGCCATGCCCTCATCGTGGAAGCGCCCGAGTACAACATCCTGCAAATGGCTATCAAAGGCGAAAAAGACCAAGATGCCCGCCTGCTGAGCAGTAAGTTCAAGACCTACTACACCGATGGTACCACGATTCTGGCACAAAAGGAAGTCAAGCTGAACGAGACCAGCTCCGTCAGCATCGAGACCGACATCCAGAACCTGCTGGCCGGTGATATCCACTCCGTCAACCGCAGCGGCCTGCTCGGACAAGGAGCCTACATGACCATCCGCGGTGTCAACTCCTTGAACGCCAATGCACAGCCGTTATTCATCATCGACGGGAATATGGTCGATCTCGAAGAAGACCGTACCAGCCTCCACGAAGGCTTCTACAACAACCTGCTCGCAGGCCTGGATCCGGAAAACGTGGAGAGCATCCAAGTGCTGAAGAACGGTACCGCCCTCTATGGTGCCAAAGGTGCCAACGGTGTAATCATCATCAACACCAAGCGCGGTCACAGCATGGCCACCAAGATCAACGTCCGCGTCTATGGCGGCACAGAGCTGGTGCCCAGCAAGATCAAGATGATGGACGGAGCCGCCTACCGCAACTACGTCAGCGAACTGGCAGGTACGGTGAAGGAAGTACGCGAGTCTGCCACCAGCAGCCTCAGCAAATACACCTTCCTGAACGACGCACCCGAAAGCAGTAACTACTACTACAAGATCTTCCACAACAACACAGACTGGCAGGAAGACCTCTATCGCAACACCTTCGTACAGAACTATAAGGTGAGCGTGGAAGGTGGTGATGATATCGGTATGTATGCCCTGTCACTCGGCTATGCCGACGGCAAATCCACCCTCAAGGGCAATGACTTCAGCCGTCTGAACCTGCGCTTCAACACCGACATCCAGATCTTCTCAAAGCTGCGTGCCGGACTGGACATCGCCTACAACCAGACCAGCTTCAATGTGCTGGACACGGGTTTCAGTGAAGACTACACCATGCAGAATATCGGTTCTACGAACGTGCTGGGTCTCCTGCAAGCTCCGTTCCTGTCGCCCTACGCCTACTACCAGAGCGACGGCACCGGCGCACTGGCACTCTCCGACTCCTACGCCGGTAAGTATGCCTCCACAGCCTTGTTAGGTCAGTGGGTACAGAACCCCTTCCAGTTCGCCAATGAGTTGGATCCCGACATCAACGAGAGCCTCCGCAACCCCTATTGGATTCTGGAGAACGGCAAGGGCAAGAACAAGAACTACGCAGAGCTGACGCAAATCAGCATCAACTTCTTCCCGAAGTACCAGATCACCAAGCAGTTTGCCATCAGCGACCGCTTCTGCTACACCCTGAACCGCAACAACGAGAAATACTTCCTCCCCATCAATGGTACGACCCTGTACCAGTTGAAGGACCTGGGAACCATCTCCTCCGTGCTGAAGTCGCAGTTCACCAAGGAAACGACCATCAACAACGACCTGCGTTTGGAATGGGCCAACACCTATGGCGCACATGACATCAAGGTTTTCGCTGGATGGCGCTACAACAACTACAACTACAGCTACTCCTTCATCCGTGGTTACAACAACGAGAACGACAAACTGCCCAACATCTCCAAGAGCATGGCATACGTCAACTACGGTGGCACGAAGGACAACTGGATTGACATGTCCTATTATCTCAATGCAGCCTACAACTTCCAGAACAAGTACTTCGCAGAGTTCACCCTCTCCACACAGGCCAGCAGCCGCTTCGGTAAAAAGACGAAGGACGGCCTCCACATCGGCGGTGTGAGCTGGGGTATCTTCCCGAGCCTGCAGCTGGGTTGGATCATCTCCAACGAGAAATGGTTCAAGCCGGGCAAGGGTATCAACTACTTGAAGCTGACCGCCGGCTTCGACCAAAGCGGTAACGACGGCATTGACTACTACGCTTCCCGCACCTACTGGGAGAGCCAGCGCGTCACGGCCAACACCGTCGGTCTGGTGCTGAACAACATCGAGAACACCAGCATCCAATGGGAAACCACCACACGCTTCAACGTAGCGTTGGAAGGCTCTTTCATCAAGAACCGTTTGAACGCAGGTGTTGATTTCTTCATGCACACCACTGACAACCTTCTGACACTTAGTGACATTGACTACATCTCCGGTCTCGGACGCTATTGGACCAACGACGGCCAGTTGAAGAACCGAGGCTTTGAGGTACACGCCAATGGTGCTATCATCAATGAGAAGGACTGGAAGTGGGAACTGGGTCTGAGCGTTGGTCACTACACCAACGAGATTACCAAGTTGCCTACCTATAACAACGGTCTCACCATAGGTGGAGAACCCGTCAACGGTATCACCAACAGCATCTATGGCGTGAACAACATCCTTACCGCTGAAGGCTATGCTGCCGGCAGCTTCTTCGGATGGGAGACGGACGGTGTCCTCGCCAGCGACCAAGAAGCCAGTAACGCTGGCAAGTATGGCTACCTGAGATACCCCACCGGCATCGAGAACCGTCCCTACGACGCCTTCCAGGCTGGTGACGTCCGCTTCGTGGACCAGAACAACGACGGTGTCATCGATGACAACGACCGCGTGGTCATCGGCAACCCCAACCCTGATATCTTCGGTAACATCTTCACCGCACTATCATGGAAGAACCTGCGTCTGGACGTTATCTTCAAGTATTCCTTGGGCAACGACATCTACAACTACCAGCGCAGCATCCTCGAAGGCGGCAACACCACCTACAACCAGACGACAGCTCTGATGAAGCGCTGGACGTATGAAGGCCAGCAGACCGATATCCCCAAGGTGTGCTATCCTGACTGCGACGACTGGCGCAACAACGAGCGTATGTCCGACCGCTGGATTGAGGACGGCAGCTACCTGAAGCTGAAGAACGTACGCCTCACCTACGTCATCCCATTGCGCAACGACTACATCCAGGGACTGAAGGTATGGGCTGAAGGCAACAACCTGTTCACGCTGACGAAGTACCTGGGCACCGATCCCGAGATGAGTGCCCGTAACCATAGCCTCTACCAAGGCATCGACACGGGCCTCCTGCCCTCCGGTCGTAGCTTCAACGTAGGCGTATCCATTAACCTCTAACATGACATCATGATGAAAAAGAATATCTTTGCATTGACACTCCTCGCACTGACGACCGTTGGAATCACCTCCTGCGAGGATATGCTGACAGGCGACATGGACCGCAATGTCGGCATTGAAGAAGTGGCTTCGGATACGCTGTACAGCTATTGGGGTATCTACAAGAGCGTGCAGCAGGTGGCAGAGCGCTATGTCATCCTCGGCGAATGTCGTGGTGACATGGTGAGCGGCACAGAATATGTGAGCGACTCCATCAGCGCCATCCTCAACTTCGGCATGAGCGGTAATACCGCCGACGGCTCCAACCGTTTCTTGAAGGCTGCGGACTTCTACCACATCGTCAACTCCTGTAATGCCTACATCAACCAGGCTGACATCACCACCCTCTCGGGCCTCAACAAGCCCATCATGAGGAATGAGTACGCTCAGGTGGTGGCCATCCGTGCGTGGGCCTACCTACAGTTGGTCCTCACCTACGGTCGTGTACCGTACTTCGAGAAACCTATGCTCTCCACGGCTGACATGGAGGAGTTCCGCGAATCTACACAATATGTAGATGCAAACACCCTTGCGACCTCCAATGCCGTGAAGATGCTGGATGAGCTGCGTCACATCCCATCCCTCTTCGCCGATGATCCCTCTGATGTCATCGCCTACCCCGACTACGGATCTTATGGCGGCAGCAACATTATCGCCTACGCTTCGCAGTGCATCTTCCCGCAAGATTTGGTGTTGGGTGACATCTGGCTCCTCCGCGCACAAGGCGAGGGCTCTGAAGCCGACTACCGACAGGCTGCACAGTACTACTACAACTACCTGAACTCCGAACGCGGCGGACCGCTCTATCCGAATCGCTATTATGCCCGCTTCAATAAGAACCAAAGCACGGAGCAATACTATGTGATTCAATCCTCATGGGAGCAGATTTTCTACTCGATAGCCAAACCCAGTATGTCCAATGAGGTGGTGACCGTCATTCCCTCCTCCAAGAACAAGCTGAACGGTATCGTATTCCGTGCCATGAACGAGCTCTTCGGTTTTGACCAGGTGCTCTCCGTGACGGGTGACAGTGTTGGTACGGGTACCATCGACCTTGAGCGCAACTACCAGCACCAGCTGGATGCCTCCAAGGCATACACCAACCTGAACAAGCTGCAGGACCACGAAGTCTATGTTGGAACTACACCGAGATGTAACACCTATCTGAATGCCGGTGATGTCCGTTATCGCATGACCACGGACACCGACGCTGACAGCAAGACGGGCAGCGCTGATGAAATCAGTTTCGTCGTTAAGCAAAACATCTTAGGAGGAACCTGGAGACAGTTCTCCAGCGTTTATCCCATCATCTACCGCAAAGCCAACATCTGGTTGCGCTTTGCGGAGGCACTTAACGGAGCTGGCTTCCCAGGCTATGCCTTCGCCATCCTCCGTCACGGCTTGGTAGGTTCCGACGGTTGGGTTCCCAAGGATGCAGACTCTTACAAATTCGTCAGCTTTGTGTACTACGACCCGACTGATCAGGACGATACCGGTGCGCCCATTGTGGTCGTGAACCCCAACGATCCTTCCGTAGCCTTCACGTTCTACGACCCGACCACCGCAACCACGGATACCGATCCCGTCATCTATACCGACTACAAGCAGTTCTTCGATGACATGCTTCATCCGGGTCTGGAACCCCTGACGACCCACGCAGACACCATGGCCTATGTCGGATTGCACATGGTCGCAGAAACCACCACACGTGAGCTACAGGCTAAGACCGGCATCATCTGCAAGTACATCGGCCAGAAAGAGGCAGAGGCCGCCAGCGGTGTTCCCTTCCTGAACTTCCAGACGAACTACCTGCAAGGTGATGACAGCAATAAGGAATTTACGTACTACACAGGCGTGACCGAGTACAATATTTACCAAGCTCGCGAGGATCCGAATCCCAACTCCGGTGCGGTGACCATGGGTATCCATGCCCGTGGCTGCGGTCTCCTCAAGTTGGAAGAAGTGAATTACGGTGAATATGAGGATGGCACCTATGGCACCCACTACAATTATGTGGAACAGATCAACCGCATGAGGAAGCGCTATGAGGGCGCCACCACGGATTTAAGCGAAAAGGAGATCTACGACCCCGCCAACAAGCGCAAGGTGCAGGAAGCCATCGCCTCCCTCATCCTGGAGGAGATGGGTCTGGAGACCGCCTTCGAAGGTAACCGCTTCTTCGACCTCCTCTGCTACAGCCGTATGATTGGTGGTCAGAAGGGTGTGGATCGCGTCGCTAAGATGATTTCCGAGCGCAGCGGCACCACCAACAGTTCCCTGTATAGCCATCTGCAGAACAGCGACAACTGGTACTTCAAACTTCCCAATAAATAGACGCATTCTCTCGCTGAGAAAGCCTCATAATAGATAGGAATCGGCTGTCTGGAATCGCCCAGACAGCCGATTCCTTCTTTTTTCAGTTTTTTTAGGACAAAGAGTTTGGCGCGAATGATGATTTTTCCGTATCTTCGCACCATCATTTGACTAACTAATCACTTTGAACACAATGAAACAGAATTTCATCGTCCTGCTTGTTGCGATAGCATCGCAACTCTGTGCCGCTACGGCCAACGCACAGAACCAGAAAGAGCCGTGGCTGAATCCCAACATCACTCGCGTGAACACCGAGAAACCGCGCGCCAGTTTCTTCGCCTTTGAGAGCGCCGACAAGGCTGCTAAGAACGACAAGACGAAGAGCGACCGCTACCTCTCCCTTGAAGGCATGTGGCGCTTCAACTTCGTGAAGAACCACACCGACGCGCCCGCCAACTTCTACCTGCCCGCCTTCGATGATTCAAAATGGGTTGATTTCCCCGTCCCCGGACTCTTTGAGGTCAACGGCTACGGCGACATGATCTACAAGAATGTGGGCTACTCATGGGACACACAGTTCGAGAGCAACCCTCCCTACGTTGAGGAGCGCAACAACTACACTGGTTCCTACCGCAAGACCATCACCGTGCCTGCCGCATGGAAGGGACAGGATATCTACCTCCACGTAGGCTCCGCCACCAGCAACCTGCAGCTGTGGGTGAATGGCAAGGAGGTGGGCTACAGCGAGGATTCCAAGATGGAAGCCGAGTTCAACCTCACCAAGTACCTGCAGCCCGGCAAGGAGAACCTCATCGCCATGCGCGTCATGCGCTGGTGCGACGGCTCCTACCTCGAAGACCAGGACTTCTGGCGCTTCACCGGCATCGCCCGCGAGGTATATCTCTATGCCCGTCCTAAGGCACACATCCAGGACATCTTCGTCCACCAGGACCTCGTGAACGGCTACAAGGACGGCCTGCTGACCATTGACATCACCGCTCCCGCCGCCAAAGGCTACACCGTGGACCTCGCCCTCACCGACCCCAATGGTCGCCCTGCAGGCACCGCCTCCACCACCATTGGTAGCGGTTCGTCCACTTCCCTCAACATCACCGTCCCCGCCGCCAAGGCCTGGAGCGCTGAGATCCCCAACCTCTACACCGCCACCATCACCCTCAAGGACAAGAAGGGCAACCTCATCGAAGCCACCACACAGCGCGTAGGCTTCCGTAACATCAAGATTGAAGGCGCCCAGCTCCTCGTCAACGGCCAGCCCATCCTCATCAAGGGCGCCGACCGCCACGAGCTTGATCCCGACGGCGGCTATATCGTCAGCATCGAGCGCATGATCGAGGATATCAAGATCATGAAGCAGCTGAACATGAACGGTGTCCGCACCTGCCACTACAGCGATGACCCGCGCTGGTATGACCTCTGCGATGAATACGGTCTGTATGTCGTTGCCGAGACAAACATCGAGACCCACGGAATGGGTTATGGCGACAAGACCCTCGCCAAGAACCCCATCTTCAACAAAGCACATATCGAGCGCAACCAGCACAATGTGCAGGTGCAGAAGAACCACCCCAGCGTCATCTTCTGGAGCCTTGGCAACGAGGCCGGCTACGGCAAGAACTTCGAGGATGCCTACGATGCCGTGAAGGCCATCGACCAGAGCCGCCCCGTACAATATGAGCAGGCAGGCCAGAACGGTAAGACCGACATCTTCTGCCCCATGTACTACGGCTATGGCAACTGCGAGAAGTATGCCCAGGGCGACAATCCCCGTCCGCTTATCCAGTGTGAATATGCCCACGCCATGGGTAACAGCATGGGCGGCTTCGCTGAGTATTGGCGCATCATCCGCAAGTACCCCAAGTACCAAGGCGGTTTCATCTGGGACTTCGTGGACCAGGGTATGCGCTCCAAGAGCCGCGTGACGGGCAAGGAAATCATGGCCTACGGCGGCGACTTCGGCCGCTATCCCGCCACCGACCACAACTTCAACTGCAACGGCGTCATCGCTGCCGACCGTCGCCTGCATCCTCACGCCTACGAGGTACAGTACTACTACCAGGACATCTGGGCCACCGTGCCTGAGGGCAAGACGCTCCTCGACGGTGAGGTGGACCTTTACAACGAATACTTCTTCCGCTCGCTCGACGATGTCGAGGTGACGGTGGTCGCCAACGCCTACGACGGCCAGCAGATGCACAGCGAGCGCTACACTTATCCCCAGGCCCTCAACCTCGCTCCCCAGCAGCGCAAGCACTTCACTATTCCCGAGCAGATGCTGTCACAGCTCAAGCAACTCGTCAATGGCTACCAATGGGCTGCCGTGGATGTCTTCTTCTCCCTCAAAGCCGACCGCGGCCTCCTCAAGAAAGGCGAGGTCATCGCCAAGGCACAGTTTGAACTGCAACCCTACACCTTCCCCTCAGCTGACGCTGTCATGACCGCCGCTAAACCCACTCCCGCTGTTGACAAGAAGGGTAATGTGTTAGCTCAACAACCCGAAACTGTCAGCAAGGACGATGCCAAGGCATGGCTCACCCTCTCCGCCAATGGCACCAGCGTGACCTGGAACAAAAGGACCGGTAACATCGACTACTTCGACATCGACGGAAAGTCCGTGCTCGAAGACCGTAAGAGCGTAGAGCCCAGCTTCTGGCGCGCACCCACCGACAACGACTTCGGCGCAGGCATGCAGAACAGCTTCTCCGCATGGAAGAACCCGCGTTGGAACAAGACATCTATGGAGTGCACCGACCTCGACAACCAGAGCAAGCAGGTAGTAGTGCAGTATCACTGCGATGCCGTGGATGCCGACCTCATCATGATCTACGTCCTCACCCCGAAAGGCGAGCTCATCGTGACTGAGAACCTGAAGACTGGCGACCACCAAGGCTGGCAAATGTACGCCATGGGCATGACATGGCGCCTGAACAAGGACTACGACACCGTTCGCTACTTCGGTCGCGGCCCCGTGGAGAACTACTGCGACCGCAAGGACAACGCCTTCATGGGCATCTATGGCGGCGAGGTCAGCAAGCAGTACTGGGACGGCTATGTACGCCCGCAGGAGAGCGGCAACCACTGCGACGTCATCTGGTGGCGCATGGAAGCTGCCGGCCATCCCGATATCTACTTCGAGGCTTGCGGCCCCATGGAGGTCTCGGCACTCCCGTATGAGATTGAAGACCTCGACGACGGCCCCCGCAAGGATGCTCACCAGAGCCACAGCGGCGACCTCGTTGCCCGCGACTATACCGTCGTGCAGCTGCGTGCCTTCCAGATGGGTCTCGGTTGCGTCACCAGCTGGGGCGCATGGCCGCTCGATCAGTACATTCCCAAGTACAAGGACCACACCTTCACGTATATTGTAAAGGCTGTCAAGTAAAAGGCCTCTCCCCCAACCCCTCCCCTGTTAGGGAGGGGAGTCTTTACCAATCAAACAATGAAAGGAACAAAACAAAAGCAATCCAATAGTTCAACAGCATCCGCTCCAATCTCCCTAAAATCTCCCCTCCCTAACAGGGGAGGGGTCGGGGGAGGGGCCGTGGCCTTTATTATTATTGCCCTCCTCATTGCTATCTTCGCCTTCCGACTCGTAAGCTTGGAGGGCGAGATGCTCCTGCGCGCCCAAGAGTTGAACCTATGGCTCCCTACAGGGCTCTATTGGAAGACGCTGATGCAATACCCGGGTGGTGCCGCCTCGTGGTGTGCCACCTACCTGACCCAATTCTTCTATCATCCTTGGGTGGGGGTCAGCATCCTCTGCGGCCTCTGGATGCTCATCTGTGCGCTGTTGGCATGGAGCTACCGCTTGAAGGGAACGTGGGTGGCCCTCACAGCCCTCGTGCCGCTGGCCCTCATGGCGTGCTTCGTACAGACGGGCTACTGGATCTATTACCAGAAGCTTCCCGGCCACCTCTTCGTGCCCACCGTCGGCGTCCTCTTCGCCACCCTCTGCCTTGCCGTGCAGCGTTTGCTCACCGACCACCTCCCCGAAAAGGCAGCCCGCTGGGCACGCCTCGCCTGGATTGCTCTCGTCTGCATCGCCGGTTACCCCTTTTTCGGTGCCTGGGCATTAGGATCCACGGGACTGGTGGCAGCACACACCTCTCGGCCCAAATGGACGGAGATGGTTGTGGCGATCATCCTCATCGCCGCTGTCCCTCAACTCTACTACCAGCATGTCTTTGAGATGACCGAGCGCTCCTTCCTTTATGTCGCTGCCATGCCCTCCTTCCGCTACAGCGCCGAAAGCTTCGAGCAGTACCGTCTCCCCTACTACGCCATCATCGTCGCCTTCCTGATTCTATGGCTCGTGAGCTTCCTAACAGAAAAGGGTGTACGTTTCTTTAAAGTTCCCCTCCCTAACAGGGGAGGGGTCAGGGAAGGGGCTCTCATTTTACTTATCGCCCTTGCCATCTTCGGCGTCAGCCATGTCTGGTACCGCGATGCCAACTTCCACAAGGAGCTGGCCATGAATCGCGCCGTAGAAGAACTGGACTGGGAGCGCGTCCTCACCATCGCCCGCGATGGCAGCAGCGACGTGAAGCCCACGCGCCAGATGATTTTGTACAAGAACCTGGCTCTCTTCCGCCTCGGACGTGCCGGCGACGAGATGTTCTTCTACCCCGAGGGGGCCACACCCCAGAACGCGCCGTGGAAAGTGCGCATCACGCAGGTCGGTGGCAAACCCATCTACTACCACTACGGCAAGGAGAACTTCTGCTACCGCTGGTGTATGGAGGACGGTGTGGAGTTCGGCTGGAAGGCCGAGACGCTGAAATTCATGGCCCGCACCTCCATGCTCAACCACGAATGGGCCGTAGCCCGCAAGTACCTCGACCTGCTGAAGAAGACCACCTTCCACCGCGAGTGGGCAGAGCGGTATGAGCGCTTGCTCGACTCCCCGGAAGCCTTTGACCTTGACAAGCTGGAAGCCTCCGCCAAGGCAGGAAAGCCCCTCCTCGACGAACAAAGCATGAAGGAGTTCGCGCCCATCCTCCACATGATGACCTACCCCGACCGCCTCGACGGTGACAACACGCTCGTGGAGATGTACCTCCTGCAGACCTTCGCCAAAGGCAACGGCGACGACCCACTCTTCCAGGAGATGACACTCATCTGCGCACTCATCATGAAGGACATCGACCTCTTCTGGCCCCGCTTCATGAAGTTCGCCACCATGAATCCTGAGCGCCACATGCCACGCCACTACCAGGAGGCCGCCTACCTCTACGGCCATCTGGAGGACAAGGTGGACATCAGCCGTATGCCCTTCGACCCCGAGATCCGCGACACCTACGAGCGTTTCATGCGCTTCAATGAGCAATGCGGCCCCATGACCGAGGAGCAGAAAGCCGTCGCCTTCTATCCCCAGTTCGGCAACACCTTCTACTACTTCTATTTCTTAGTCAGAAATCAAAAGACCAATTAAGGACCCACCCCCGTCCCCCTCCCGTTAGGGAGGGGAGTTAGTCCTCTAGTAATCTCTAGCATTATATGATTAATATTCATTCTTTTTTGCGTGCTTTCATACCATCGCACCAGCTTCTCCTCTCCCTCAATGGAGGGGTTTGGGGGTGGGTCTTTATTCTTTGCGCCTGCTCCTCCCCCTCCGTCCCCGAGCAATTCGTTGAGGCTGACGCATCCCCCACCATTTACCCCGATTACATCGGTGTCACCGTGCCCGTGAACATTGCTCCTCTTCACTTTCACATCGACCACGGTGCGGAAGCCACCGACTTCGTTACCCGCTTTACAGCAGGCGATGAAGAATGGGTTGTGGGCGGCGAGGATGTGCGCCCAGGTCTCGACAAATGGAGCGCCATGAAAGAGGTGGCGCTTGCATCTGACGGCACCATCAGCATCGAGGTCTTCATCAAGGACAACGGACAGTGGCAACGCCAGAAGCCCTTTGACATTACGGTCTCGGCAGACAGCATCGACCCCTACATCTCCTACCGCCTCATCTCGCCCTCCTACGTCACCTACGAAGACCTCACCCTCAACCAGCGTTGTCTGGAGAACTTCGACGAGCGCCTCATCTATGGCAACATGATCAACAGCGATGAGAAGAACGGGCAGTGCATCAACTGCCACCACGCACAATGGTACAACCCCAACCGCATACAGTTCCATGTGCGCCAGTACCTCGGCGGCACCGTCATCGCCTACGATGGTAAGGTAGAGAAAATCAACCTCAAGACCGACAGCACCATCTCCGCCGGTGTCTATCCCACCTGGCATCCCACAAAGCCCTGGATTGTCTATTCCACTAACAACACAGGTCAGAGCTTCCACACGCGCGACGTGCAGAAGATTGAGGTGCAGGACACCAAGTCGAACCTCATCTTCTACGACCTCGAAGCGAACACCGTCACGCCCATCACGCGCGACACCACAGACTTCGACTGCTTCCCCTTCTGGAGCCCCGACGGCAAATATATCTACTACGTCAGCTGCCACTGGGAGAAACGCGACACCGTGCAGATGGACTTCGAGCTCATCAAGAACTACAAGGACGTGCAGTACAACCTCTACCGCAAGCCGTTCGATGAGCAGACACGCTCCTTCGGTCCGCGGCAGCTCATCTACGATGCCGTGGCCCGCAACCGCAGCGTTACCCTCCCCCGCGTTTCGCCCGACGGCCGATGGCTGATGTTCACCGAGGGACAGTTTGGCATCTTCCACATCTGGCACAACGATGCCGACCTTTTCCTCATGGATCTCACACAGGCCTCCCCCGTGGAGCCCACGCCCGTCGTACGCTACACCGCTGACAACCTGCCCGATGAGATTCTGGCCCGCATCACCAACAACATCGAACGCGATGCCGCCATCGACAGCCTCAACGAGGCCGCAGGGCGTCAGCACCCCTTACCCGCTGCCATCCGTAACATCAAGGAACTCAACTCCAACGATGTGGAGAGCTGGCACTGTTGGTCCAGCAATGGAGCCTGGGTCATCTTCTCCAGCCGCCGCGACGATGGAAACTTCACCCGTCCCTTCATCGCTCACCATGATGGAAAGGGCCATTTCTCGCGCCCCTTCGAGTTGCCGCAGGACAACCCGCAGTACCATCGCCAGTTCATGCGCAGCTATAATATCCCCGAATTCCTCTCAGGCCCCGTCACTATCACCCCTCAGGAGTTCGCCAAGGTCATCAAGCACGATGCCACCCCTGCACAGCTCCGCATCGCCGATCAAACCATCGACGGCCACACCGCTGCCTCACCCAAAGCCCCGAAATGACAATGAAGCGATATTTATCATTTATTATTTATCATTTATCATTTATCATTTCCCTGTCCGCTCAGGGCACCGTGGACGACTACAACCGCGCCTATGCCCTACGGCGCACCTTCACCTGGAACAAGGTGTTGAACCACGTCGATGATGCCCGCTGGCTCTCCGACGGCCGTTTCCAGTACCACCTCACCGACGGCACCCACGGCGCATGGCATTTCGGCCAAGTCAACGCCGACGGCACCATCACCCTCGCCGACACCACAGCCACCCGCCCCATCGAAGAATCCCCCCGCCATGACCGCCGCCACGGCCCCGTTCGCGGCGGTACGTCCGCCGCGGGCATCCGCTTCATCGCCAACCCCTCCAAGCGCCCGCAGCAGCGCCATTGGATGGAGACCGACGACGAGCGCGGCGGCGACCCCGTCCTCGCCCCCGACTCCTCCCTCGTGGCCTTCATCCGCAACGACAACGTCTATGTCGCCAAGCCCGACGGCAGCCAGGCCCGCGCCCTCAGCACCGAAGGCACCATCAGCCACTATTTCAGCAGCTATATCCAATGGAGTCCTGACAGCCGCTACGTAGCCGTCAACCGCATCCGCCCCATTGAGAAGCGTTACGTCTATTACGTGGAGAGCAGCCCCGCCGACCAGCTCCAGCCCGTTCTCCACAAGCAGGAATATGCCAAACCCGGCGATGAGCTGGCGCAGAAGACCCCTTACATCTTCGAGGTCGCCACAGGCCGCTCCCTGACGCCCGACCCTGCCCTCATCGCCAACCAGTACAGCCTCAGCGGCCCCTCCTGGCGCAAGGACTCACGCGGCATCCGCTTCGAATACAACCAACGCGGCCACAAGCTCTACCGCATCTACGAGATGCAGATCCCTGAAGCCAGTGCACTCGGCGCTTCTGCCGCCGAGACCGCTCCCCTCCGCACCCTCATCGAAGAGCGCGAAGAGAAATATGTCCGCTACTCCAACTATTTCCGCCGCGACCTCCACGGCGACAGCCTCATCCTCTGGCTCTCCGAAAGAGATGGCTATCCACATCTGTATGGCCTCACCCCCGACCCCTCTCCAAAGGGCGAGGGGAGAAAGAAAGGCAGCAAACATCATTCTGCTTCACTCTTCCAAATTACAAAGGGGCCTTGGTGTGTTCGCAAAGTCCTTCATGTAGATGAAGAGAAGGATGTCATCTTCTTCACCGCCAACGGCCGCAACAAAGACGAGGACCCCTACCATATTCATTACTACCGCGTGAACCTCGATGGCAGCGGCCTCACCGACCTCACCCCCGAGCCCGCCAACCACAACGCCCGCTTCAACGCCGACTACACTGCCTTCATCGACACCTACTCCACCGTCGATACCGCCCCCGTGACCGTCGTCCGCACCATCGCCGCCCCCCCATCCACCCCCAATAGCCACCCCGTTCGCAGCGGTTCGTCCGCTGCGGTTTCTCCCGCTGCGCCCGCCCTCGGCCCTTCTCCCGCCGAGAAAGTCCTCTCCACCGCCGAAATTACCCCCCTCCTCGCCGACGGCTGGACAGCCCCCGAGGTCTTTGTGGCCCCCGGCCGCGACGGCGTCACCCCCATGTGGGGCATCATCCAACGCCCCACCCACTTCGACCCAAGCCGCAAGTACCCCATCATCGAGTACATCTACGCAGGTCCGGGCGACAGCTACGTGCCCAAATCCTTCCAACCCTATAACTTCTACACCACCCTCCTCGCCGAGCTCGGTTTCATCGTCGTGCAGCTCGATGCCATGGGCACCAGCAACCGCGGCAAGAAATTCGAGGAGGTATGCTATAAGAACCTCAAGGATGCCGGCTTCCCCGACCGCATTGCATGGATTAAGGCCGCCGCTGCCAAGTATCCCTATATGGACATCGACCGCGTAGGCATCTACGGCTGCTCCGCCGGCGGTCAGGAGAGCACCGCGGCCGTCCTCTTCCACGGCGACTTCTACAAGGCCGCCTACAGCGCCTGCGGCTGCCATGACAACCGCATGGATAAGATCTGGTGGAACGAGCAATGGATGGGCTACCCCGTGGACTCCTCGTATGTCGCCTGCTCCAATGTCGAGAACGCCTACCGCCTCGAGCGCCCGCTGATGCTCGTCGTCGGCGAACTCGATGACAATGTCGATCCCGCCAGCACCATGCAAGTCGCCGATGCCCTCATCAAGGCCAACAAGCCCTTCGAACTCGTCGTCGTCCCCGGCGCCCACCACACCGTAGGCGAAGCCTATGGTGAGCACAAGCGCTTTGACTTCTTCGTCAAGAACCTCCTCGGCATCGATCCACCCGCGTGGAGCGAAGTAAAAACCCAATAAGCCCTATTGGCCTTATAGGCCCCATAAGTCCCATGACCCCCATATTAACCGAACAACAACGCGCCCTCTGGCACCAGCTCCTCCCCCTTGGGGGAGGTCGGGAGGGGGCTATCGTCATCACC
This sequence comes from uncultured Prevotellaceae bacterium, assembly GCA_946415705.1. Classification (GTDB taxonomy): domain Bacteria; phylum Bacteroidota; class Bacteroidia; order Bacteroidales; family Bacteroidaceae; genus Physcousia. The sequence goes on along the minus strand of CAMKTN010000008.1, from coordinate 35,229 downwards.
TGCCACCGCGGTCCTGACGGCGATGCCGTCGGCTCCGCCACGGCGCTGGCCTCCTGGCTGCGCCGCCACCACCCCGAGGCAGACATCCACATCGTCGCACCCAACATCTTCCCCGATTTCCTCAAGTGGATCCCTGGGGCCGAAGACATCCTCATCTACGAGGGGCATGAGGACGAGGTGCGCCCAATCGTGGAGGCCGCCGACCTCGTCATCATGTGTGACCATGGCGAGCTCAAACGCATGTGGACCCTCGGTGATATCGTCCGCGACCACCCCACGCCCCGCATCATGATCGACCACCATCTCGATCCCGAGCCCGACATCGCCGACCTCGTCATCTCCCACCCCGAACTCTCCTCCACTTGCGAGGTGCTGTTGCGTGTAATGTTGGAGTTAGACTCCAACATCACACGCTCCGAAGCCACCTCCCTCTACACCGGCATGATGACCGACACCGGGGCCTTCACCTATGCCAGCAACCGCCCCGAGATCTTCGAACTCATCAGCATCCTCCTCTCCTGCGGCATCGACAAGGATAAGATCTACCGCAACATCTTCTTCACCTACAGCCCCAACCGCATGAAACTCATGGGCTACCTGCTCTATGTGAAGCTCGATGTATGGAAGAAGGCCCATACCTCTGTGATGACCTTCACCAATGCCGAGCGCCGTCGCTTCGGCGCACTCAATGGCGACACGGAAGGCTTCGTCAATATGCCCCTGCAGATCCTCGGCATGAAGCTCTCCGTCTTCCTTCGCGAGGACACCGAGCATCCCTGCATCCGCGTCAGCCTCCGCAGCGTCGATGACTTCCCCTGCAACGAGATGGCTGCCGAGTTCTTCGGCGGCGGTGGCCACAAGAATGCCGCTGGCGGCGAAGTCTGGGGCACCATGGACGACGCCCTCGCCCTCGTCAAGAAAGCCGTGCAGAAATACATGCCGCTGCTAAAAGCAGAATGAAAAGTGAAAGAATGAAAAGTGAAAAATAATAACATGAACAATATAACTATGAAAAAGCTACTCTCCCTTCTTGTCCTGTTTGTTGCTGTGTCACAGCAACTCCTCATGGCAGCTGTGCCTACCGCTTCAGCGGAGGCCTTCCCCTACACCGAAGCAACCCAGCATTCCGGCGCTGTTCTCGACCAGATCATCAAGGTCAACGACTACTGGCAGGCGCACAACACACCCTACGTGCGCGCCTTCTGGGACCATGCCGCCTACCACACCGGCAACATGGAGGCCTACCGCCTCACGGGCCGTGCCGACTGGTATGCCTACACCGACAAATGGTGCCGCCACAACGAGTGGAAGGGTGCCAAGAGCGACGACCGCGCCAACTGGAAGTACAAGACCTACGGCGAAGGCCACGACTTCGTCCTCTTCGGCGACTGGCAGATCTGCTTCCAGACCTATATCGACATGTATAACCTCGTCCCCGCCCCCTACAAAGTAGCTCGCGCCATTGAGGTGATGAGCCACGAGTGCTCCATGACCGACACCCATTTCTGGTGGTGGGCCGATGCCCTCTACATGGTGATGCCCGTCATGACGAAGATGTACAAACTTACCGGTGAAATCAAGTATTTGGACAAGCTCTACGACAACTTCCTGTGGAGCGACAGCCTCATGTACGACAAGGACGAGCAGCTCTACTACCGCGATGCCAAGTACATCTACCCGAAGGTCAAGACCGCCTGCAACGAGGGCAAGAGCTTCTGGGCCCGCGGCGACGGCTGGGTTCTCGCCGGCCTCGCCAAGGTGCTGGCCGATATGCCCCACGACTACAAGAACCGCGACATCTTCGTGCAGCGTTTCCGTGAGCTCGCCGAGGGCGTAGCCCGCGTGCAGCGCCCCGACGGCTACTGGAGCCGCTCCATGCTCTGCGAGGACGATGCCCCCGGCCCCGAGACCTCCGGCACCGCTTTCTTCACCTACGGCATGCTCTGGGGTGTCAACAACGGCTACCTCGACAAAGCCACCTACGCCCCCGTCATCGAGAAGGCTTGGAAGTACCTCTCCGAGACCGCCCTGCAGCCCGACGGCAGCATCGGCTTCGTGCAGCCCATCGGCGAGAAGCCCGACCCCACCAAGACTGTCGATGCCCACTCCCAAGCCCCCTTCGGCACAGGCGCCTGGCTCCTCGCCGCCTGCGAGATGGTCCGCTACATCAATGCCGATCCCCTCATCCCCGCTCTCAACACTCAACTCCCCGCCCTCAACTCAGTATATCACCACACCCCCGGCACCCCCACCGTCTCCGGTCCCATTAACGGCGGTGCAGCAGGCTACACCGGCGGTGCCCGTGCCGCACGCCCCATCGACAGAGGCCACGAGGCCTTCTGGTTCAGCGAGGTCAAGAACCCCACCAAGGAGAACATCGCTCAGGTCATCGAGATTGCTAAGATGGAAGACCTGAAGAAAGGCAACTGCGCTGTTGCCCGCGAGTTCATCATCCTGGACAACGACAACAACGAGGTTCCCTATCAGATTACCCACGACGGCCGTGTCCTCGTCTTCTGCAGCGTACGTCCCGAGAGCAGCATCTCCCTCTTCATGATCAAGGGCCAGCCGCAGGACTATGAGCTCACCTGCAACGGCCGCATCTACCCCAACCGCTGGGATGACCTCGTGTGGGAGAACGACCGCTGCGCTTGGCGCTTCTACGGCCCTGGTGCCCATAAGAACATGAAGAACCAGGCCTACGGTTTCGACACCTTCGTCAAGAATACCGTGCACCCCATTCAGGACCAGCTCTACCATAACGAGCTCACCTCCTACGGCGTCCATGAGCGCATGAAACGCGATAAGACATCCCTCGACTGGAACGAAGTCCACCGCGGCTACACCTACCACCGCAACCACGGTGCCGGCATGGATGCCTACACCGTCGGCCCCACCCTCGGTGCCGGTGCCCCCGCCCTCATAGCCACCGACGGTTCCCTCATCTATCCTTTATATTATGAGAAAGCCGAAATCCTCGATAATGGTCCCCTCCGCTTCACCGTCCGCATGACCATGCCCGCCCGTCCCGCTACTGCTGTCGGCGGTGCGTCCGCCGACTCCATCCGTGAGACCCGCCTCATCACCCAGGACTGCGGCAGCCATTTCGCCCGCGTGGAGGTCACCTATGAAGGCCTCATGAAGCCCACGCCCGTCTGCGCCGGCATCGTCGTCCACGACAGCGCCCCCAAGGCCTCCGTCCTCAACAAGAAAGAAGGCTTCGTCACCTATGCCGAGCCCCTCGACAACGCCGACAAGCGCATGAACGGCGAGCATTATATTGGCATCTTCACAGTACCCCAGAAGAATGCTGTGAAGACCCAATATCTCCCGTTAAAGGAAAAACGCGCCGGCGGCATCGGCCACGCCCTCATCCAGACTACCTACACCCCGGGCCAGCCCTTCGTCTATTACACCGGCACGGCCTGGAGCCTCTACGATGTCCCCACCCATGCCATCTGGCAGGAGACCCTGCGCCACGAACAGCGCATCCTCACCAACGGCCTCCAACTCGTAGAGCACTAACTATAGACACAAGCGGCTGCACACCTTACTGCATCCGCCTTCGCGCCTAAGTGCGTTGACTGGATCACCATGGTGATCCACCCAGAAGGCCTTGGTCTTACGGCTGTAAGACCAAGGCCTTCTTCTTTTTCCCACTTCCTCCTTCTCCTGATCGCTCATGACAAAAAAACATGAAATGAATGGAAACCTCGCACCTCGCGCAAAACCCTCATAACTCCCATGGAAGTCAGCCTATTAACCCCGTGCAAACCCCTACGCAACCTCGCGCAACCTCACGCAACCCTACACGCAGCCGCCCCTCTAGTTTGCGCGACCTTGCGCGAGGTTGCGTAGGGTTGCGTAGGGTTGCGTAGGGTTGCGCGCGCTGCAATCCACTGTATAGCAACTAATTGCATCCATTTTGCGCGAGGTGTAAGGTTTTAAGCTATTTCGGTGAAAAATGTAGCGCTCAGGCATCCCCCCGCACTAGGACGTGTCAGTATTTTCCGCTGTATTGTCCTTGGGAAAAGACGCCTTCTTCAACATGACAGTCCGCATAGGTCATGCGGCCGAAGCCCTGTGCATAGCCATTCATGAATTGGCCTTCGTAGTGTCGATTCCCGACAAGATGTACCGATCCTACACCTTGTTCTATCCATCCATCCTGGAACGTACCATCTATGAAATCCACCTCATTCCATCTCAAATGCCCATTACCCTCATAGTGCTTTCCAAATTCTCCGCAATAAAGGAAGTTGCAGCTCCATAGTTCTTGATCCAGCTCATGTACGACATTCCCCAAACGCCTCTCGGACTTCTTATAATGGGGAAGAATCGTATATTGCCCACGTTTCGACTCCACCTCCTGAAGTGTTTTCTGCAGATAGGTGTAGCCTGCATCTTGCATTTTCTTAACGTGTCGTTCTTGGATTTGTCGGCCTTTTTTCTCCTTGATTTCTTCTGGCGTGTTATCCCATGCTTTGGGGGCTCTACGCTTGTTTTCCTCGATGGTTCTTAGCTGCTCTTTAGCCTGCTGTTCCCAAAATTGGCGTTGGAGTTCTTCTCTTTTTTGCCTTTCCTCTTTTCCCTTTCGGTTTTCGATGAGAATCGTTGGAACGAGCCAAGCAATGATAAGTAAGCCGATACTGAACAATGCGATTGCAACACTTCTATAGCTGTTGCCTTCGTGTACGGCTTCTACGATTTCCTCGTCAGTTTCCTCTGATACTTCTTTTTTCTCTGTACTTTCAGAGATCTCTTCTACCTTGACCTCCTCTGGAACATGTTCTTCCTTCGGACTGCTTTGATTCTCCTGAGGCTTGGGCTGATTAAATACGCCCTCACTCTCCCTCAGTTTTCTCCGTTCTTCAGCTTTCGATTTTGCATACATAAGGAATGAACCTACAATGCAAATGCTGCTGCTGACTATGATAAAGAAGAGATTTGAGTCCATCATTCGGAAGTGAATGTTTATAGGATGGCTTTTATTCTTCGAGGGCGGGGATGTCGTCGAGGTCGGTGAGAGGGGGAAGGGGGTTCTTGTCGCTCTGCTTGGCACCGAGTTTCTGGAGCTTGCCGCAGGTCTGAAGGATGCTTTGGCCGGTGGGCTGGAGCTTGCGCTCGCCGTCGTCGTAGGCTTGCTGGGCTTTCTGCAGGGAGGCGCCGATGGCCTGGTATTTCTTCATGAACTGCCCCACGCGGTCCATCATCTCGTTGGCGAGGGCATAGACTTTCTCGTGGTTCTGTGCCTGCGCGATCTGTGTCCAGGTGAGGCTGATGATGCGGAGGGCGGCGAAGAGCGTCTGCTCGTCGGCGATATATACGCCGCGTTCCATGGAGCGACGCCACAGGTCGGGTTGCGCGTTGAGGGCTGTCCATAGGGCGCCGGTGTTGGGCACGAACATGATGACATAGTCCATCTTCACCTTTGGCGGCTGTATGTAGGCGCTGTAGTCCTTGTGCGCCAGACGGTTTACCTGCTCCTTGAGGCTGGCCACGTGGGCTGCGAGATAGCGCTGGCGGTCGGCTTCGGTGTCGGCGTTGACATAGTCCATGTAGGCTGCCAGCGACACCTTGGCGTCGATGATGACCTCGCGGCGCTGGTCGAGATGCAGGATGACATCGGGTCGCAGGCGCGCACCGTCGTCGCTCACGACGGCTGTGCCGGAGGCATCGCGGATGGTGGCTTGTGTGTCGTAGTGCACGCCGCGTGTCAAGCCTTGAGCCTCGAGCAGCTCGTCGAGGACCGCCTCGCCCCAGTTGCCCTGCACGGTGTTGCTGTGGCGGAAGACGCGCGTCAGCTCGTCGGTGCTCTTGCGGGTGGCTTCGCTCTGTTGCATCATCTGCTCGATGATGGTCTTCAGGGCTCCGCTGTCGGCGCTCTGCTTGACCTGAGTCTCGGACATCGCCTTCTGCATCTTGTCGATGGTCTCGCGCAGGGGCGTGACAATCTGGCCGATGCTGCCTGCTGATGCCTCCTGAAACTCCTTCTGGCGCTCGCGCAGCATGACATTCGTGGCATCGCGCAGCTGTGCGGTCACCTTGGCGATGGTCTCGTCGAAGCGGGCCTGCTGTGCGTTGAGGGCATCTGCGTGGCGCTGTTCTTGTGCGGCCTGCGTCTCCTGGTGGTGCTTCTCGGCTTCGGCCAGTTGCTGGCGCACGGCCTCTTCTTTGAGCTGGGACATCGCCTCAGCCATCTGCAGACGGTTACGCATGAGATACCACGCGACGAGGGCGCCCACGACGGCGCCAATGGCAATTCCAATGATTATTTCCATGGTGAAATCGATTATTTGCTGACAAAGGTACGAAAAAGAAATGAAATGTAGCTCTTTTTCGCGGAAAATAATTTTTCGCAACCGCTATCCTCGCACGCGCAGCTCCCAGAACGCGACGGCGGAAGCGGCTGCCACGTTGAGGCTGTCCACGCCATGGGCCATGGGGATGCGGACGACATAGTCGGCGGCCTTGATTGTGGCGTGGGGAAGGCCGTCGCCCTCGGTGCCCATGATCAGCGCAAGGCGTTCCTCGGCCGCGAGTCGCGGGTCATCGAGGCTCACGGAGTCGTCCGTCAGCGCCATAGCGGCCGTCTTGAAGCCCAAGGCATGCAGCTGCTCTTGGAGGGTTGCAGTGCCCGTTGCGTCAGCGTCGTTCGCCTCAATCCATCCCCAAGGCACCAGGAACACGCTCCCCATCGACACCCTCACGGCTCGCCTGTTCAGCGGGTCGCACGAGTTGGTCGTCAGCAGCACCGCATCGATGCCCAAGGCTGCTGCCGAACGGAAGATGGCACCGATGTTCGTGGTATCTACCACGCCGTCGATGACTACGATGCGGCGGGCACCGCGGCAGATTTCCTCCAAGGGACGCGGTTGAGGGCGACGCATGGCGCAGAGCACGCCGCGTGTCAGCATATAGCCCGTCAGCTCAGCCAGCAGCTCGCGCTCACCTGTATAAATAGGGATGTCGCCCACGCGCGCGACGATATCTTTGGCATCCCCCTCGATATGGCGTTGCTCGCAGAGGAGCGACAACGGCTCGTAGCCCGCGTCCAATGCCACGCGAATCACCTTAGGACTTTCCACGATGAATACACCCTTTTCGGGCTCCAGCCGATTGCGCAGCTGGGCCTCGGTGAGCGAGGCGAAGACTGCCACGCCGGGGTGATGGAGGGAGGAAAGCTCAATTCTCAATTTTCAATTTTCAATTTCCTCCAAAGAGGAAGATGGCTGGGATTTTGGAGAGGTCAGGGAGGGTGGAGCGGCGCCAGTCAGCCACGGTGCGCGTGCAAATCCATTCATCGTCAGTGGTGATGCCGGCGGCGATGCAGAGGCGCGTCTGCGGACGGAGCGTTTGGCAGAGCGTGGCGAAGAGCTTGGCGTTGCGGTAGGGTGTCTCAATGAAGAGCTGTGTCTGGTGTTCGCGCACGGCGCGCTCCTCCAGCTGCTTCAGGCGTTTTATGCGGTCGGCAGGGTCGATGGGCAGATAACCGTGGAAGGCGAAGCTCTGACCGTTGAGCCCCGAGGCCATCACCGCCATAATCATGGATGAGGGTCCCACAAGCGGGACAACCTTAAACCCTTTGCGTTGGGCGATGGCCACTACGTCGGCACCCGGGTCGGCCACGGCGGGGCAGCCGGCTTCAGAGATGACGCCCACGCTCTCGCCCGCCTCCAGCGGCTTCAGGTATTTGGCAAACAGTGCTGCATCGGCGTGCTTGCCCATGGGGTAGAACGTGAGCTCGTCGATATTGATGTCGCGATCCACGCGCTTGAGGAAGCGGCGTGCAGAACGCACCTCTTCCACGATGAAATGGCGGATTTGGAGTATTACCTCACGGTTATAGGCAGGCAACACACGCTCTTGTGGTGTGTCGCCCAACTCCACGGGAATGAGAAAGAGGGAGGGACTCATCGGGAATATTGCTGATAGGCATTGACGGCATCGCGGACGATGGCATCGCGCGTCATCTGGGCCCGTTGTTCGGCGGTGTAGTATTCAGCGTACAGCGGGAAGTCCTCGCCGAGGTATTTGTCGAGGCTGATGCCGATGAGCGTATCGCTCACGACAATGCTCTGGTTGAGGCAGGACACCTGCGTGTAGATGTGCGGCATCTTGAAGTTGGGGTCCTTCTTCTTCAGTTCCTCGAAGGCACGGTTGAGGTCTGCCTCGATATCGCTCATGTCGCTGTACTGGCGGTGTACCTCGTCGAGCAGCACCTGCACCGTGGAGTCGAGGTAATAATGGCGCAGCCGCTGCTCCACGTCGGGCTCGTTCACGACACCCAGCTTCAGGACATCCTCGATCAGGAGCTTTGTCTGCATGGGGTACTGCGTGTTCATGCGGTGTAGTGCCGTGTAGCTGCCCAGCGAGACGTATTCATCAAGCACGCGGTCATAGCGGTCCAGCACCACCGCGTTCTCGTCTGGTTCCCCCTTTTTCCAGTCTTTCCAAGGCTGTGCTGTCCAACTCCACACACCGATGGCGCAGAGGAGTATCAACAGGATGAAAAGGGGGAAATGACGCTTCATGAATCTTTATCTTTGTTAAAATTCGGCACAAAGATAGTGAAAACTTGTTTACGAACCAAACAAAATGCTAAAAAACTTAAAGATTTACTGAAAAATGTGCTACCTTTGTCCCCGTAGTCGCGTATGGACCTTATTAACACGTACGATAATGAAAGTTTTACTCATCAATGGAAGCCCCCGCGAGAACGGGAATACATTCACGGCCCTCAGCGAGGTGGCCAAGACTTTGAACGCCGAAGGTATCGATACCGAAATCATCCATCTCGGCAAGAAAGCCGTGCAGGGCTGCATCGCCTGCGGTTGGTGCGGTCGCACAGGACGGTGCACGTACCACGACGACCTCTACTATCAGGTGATGCGTAGCGTGAAGGACGGCATCGACGGCCTCATCATCGGTTCGCCCGTCTATTATGGCGGCCCCAACGGCTCCCTCTGTGCCCTACTCGACCGCGTCTTTTACTCCTTGGGCCCCGACCTCCAGTACAAGCCCGGTGCCAGCGTTGTCGTATGCCGTCGCGGTGGAGCCTCGGCCGCCTTCGACCGTCTGAACAAGTACTTCACCATCCTGAACATGCCCGTCGTCAGCTCCCAATATTGGAATATGGCCTATGGCCAAACGCCCGGACAGGTGGCACAGGATGAAGAGGGTATGCAGACCATGCGCACCCTTGCCCGCAATATGTCGTGGATGATCAAGCAACTGAAGGGCCGCCCCGAACAGGAGCGCCGCGTTTCCACCAACTTCATCCGTTAACGTATAAGCTCACAGAATGAAGCGATTCTTCAAGTGGCTGGCCGTGGCGGTGGCACTGCCGTTTGTGGTGGTGGCGCTGCTGATTGTGCTCGTGTATCTTCCGCCCGTGCAGGACTATGCTGTGCAGAAGGTGGCGACGTACGCGTCCGAGCAGACGGGGATGCGGATTTCTGTGGAGCGCCTGCGGCTGACATGGCTGCTGGACTTGGATGTGCGCGGCGTGAGTGTGGCAGACAGTATGGGTGATACGCTGGTGGCAGCCAGGCGTGTGGTGGTGGACCTTGATATGTGCGAGGTCCGGCACAAGCGGGTGCGAGTGGAGGCATTGCAGTTAGACGATGTACAGCTGGACACGAAGGATCTGGTGACGACGACGATAGTGCGTGGTCGCCTGCGCCAGCTGCGCCTCAACGATGACATCGACTTGACGGCGCAACGCGTGGCGGTCGCTGACCTGGCGGCCCACGGGGCTGACGTGGAGGTGGCGCTGCTGGACACAACGGTGGTAGATACCACGAAGAGCGAGCCGCTGGGCTGGGTATTTGCCATCGGGCAGGCCACGCTGAGCGATGTGCATGTGCGCCTGCTGCGGGAGCATCGCGACTCCGTGGCATCGATGACGGTGCTGCTGGACATGGACTCGCTGGGCTTGCAAGCCGATAGCATCATCGTGGATTTGGAACGCGAGCATCTGCACGTGCCGCAGGCGCAGCTGCTGACGCCGCAGTCACACATAGATGCCTGGACGGACATGGACTTCAACGCCTTCACGCCCGGTGCAGGCGGACATTTCGAGGGCGGCGTGGGATTGAGCTTCACGAAGAACGACTTGCTGGAACTGGGCGGCGAGATGCTGCCGAAGAACTTTGCGAAGGCCTACCCCGATGTGCCGTTGCGCATGAACCTCGCGGCAGCGGGCAATATCGACAGCCTGTCGCTCACGCGTGTGGAGGCCACGCTACCGGGCAGCTTCTCGCTGGAAGCGCGTGGCAATGTCGGCCATCTGCTGGATTCGACGGCCATGGCTGGAGCGGTGGATTTCAACCTGCAAACCAAGAATATCAATTGGGTGCGCGGTCTTGCCGGCGGCGCACTGGACGGCATTCAGATGCCGCCCATGCAACTCAACGGCACGGCCCGGGCTACCGGCACGCGCTACTCCGCGAATGCGTTGCTCAGCGAGGGTCATGGCCTCGTGGCCCTCAAGGGTGACATCGATGTGAGCAAGCCCCTGCGCTATGCGGCCGACGTGAAGACCACACGCCTGCAGCTGCGCCATTTCCTGCCGTCGCTGCCTTTGGGACCGCTGACGGCTACCGCCACCGTGCGCGGCACGGGGACCGACCTCCTGCGGCCGTCGGCGCGACTGGACGCCGATGTGCGCTGCACACAGCTGACCTACGACCGCTATGACCTCAGCGGCAGCACGCTACAGGCGCAGCTGGCTCGTGGGCGCGGTCATGCACGCCTCATCACGAACAACCCGTACCTGGCGCTGCAGGCCGATGTGGATGCGCTGCTGGCGAAAAATACAGACCTCACCTTCTCCCTGGACCTGAGCCATGCGGACCTGCAGGCGTTGGGCCTTGTGGATCACCCGTTCAAGATGTCGATGTGCGCGCATATCGATGGCACGACGGACCTTAAGCGTCACCACAGCCTAAGCGGCAATATTAACGATATCATCCTCATGCCGCTGGACTCGATCTTCCGTCCTGAAGACGTGACGCTGGAGGCGCTGCTGGAACCCGACACCACCTACGCCTTCGTGAGCAGCGGCGACCTGAGCCTGCGCATGCGAGGGCATACGGGCTACGACCGCTTGCTGGGACAATTGGGCCATTTCACCGATGAGCTGAACCGTCAGCTGGCGGAACGCCATATCGATGAGGATGCGTTGTCGCGCCGCCTGCCGCAGGTTGATTTTCGGCTCTCGTCGGGGCAGCACAACCCGCTGCACGATATCATGGCGGCGATGGGCTACGATTTCTCAGACCTACGCTTCGGCATCAACTTGGATCCGCTCATCGGCATCAACGGCGGCGGACATATCTATAGCCTCAACACGGGTGCCGTGGTGCTGGACACTATTCGGGCACATATCTACCAGGACAGCACCAGCGTGCGCATGGACGCCCATGTCCGCAACAACCGCCAGAACCCTCAGGTGACCTTCGATGCCCGCCTGAATGCCCAGCTCATGCGCGACGGCACGGCAGGCGCACAGCTTCAGTACTTCGACAACCACGGACAAAAGGGCGTGGACCTGGGCTTGCAGGCGAAGATTACGGCCGACACATTGCAGGTGCATCTCAGCCCGCTGGATCCCGTCATCGCCTATCGCACCATACACATCAACGCCGACAACTATATACAGCTCACCAAGAAAAACCATGTCGATGCCAATGTGGATCTCATCGCCGACGACGGCACGGGCCTGAAGATATATTCCACGCCCAATGCCGAGGCGTTGCAGGACCTGTCCGTGAGCATCAACCACCTGAACCTCGGCGAGCTGTCGAGCGTGATGCCCTATCTGCCCAAGCTGGGCGGTTACCTGCATGGCGACGCTCACCTAATACTAGATGAGCACCTGAATGTCTCTACAGATATGGAGGTCGATGACCTGCACTATGAGGGCGTGTCGCTGGGGGCTATCGGCCTGCAGGCGGTATATCTGCCCAATAGCGACGGCAGCCACTTCGTGGATGGCAGTTTGCTGCACATGGGGATGCCGGTGGCGGCGTTCACGGGGACATATAAACCCTCGGCTGATGCCGAGGGAACGGAGGCAGGAGAAGCAGCCAAGGGGACGAAGGATTATTTAGATATTGATGTGCAGCTGGATAGGTTGCCGTTCTCGTTGGCCAATGGTTTTCTGCCCGACGAGGTGGCACGGCTGGAGGGCGTAGCGCTGGGCGATATCCATGTGGGAGGCAGCAGTTCGAAGCCCCAGGTGGATGGCAGTCTGATGACGTCGGGGCTTAAGATCGTGTCAGCCCCCTATAACCTGCGACTGCGCGTGGCTGACGACACGTTGGTCGTCCACAACAGCCAGCTCAACCTGGACCGCATTACCATCTACTCCACGGGTAAGAACCCGTTCACGATGGACGGCACCATCAACTTCGCCGACCTCGACAAGATTGCGCTGGATGCCACCATGAAGGCCACCGACTTCGAGCTCATCAACGCCAAGAAGACGCCGTTGTCCAAGGCCTACGGCAAGGTGTATGTCGATTTCAACTCCTTCGTGAAAGGCACGCTGGACAACCTGCGCATCTTCGGGCAGCTGAAGGTGCTGGGCAAGACCGATGTGACCTACCTGCTCACCGACTCGCCACTCACGGCCGACGACCAGCTGGCGGAGCTGGTGGAGTTCGTGGATTTCACGGACACCTTGACAGTGGAAAAGGTGGAGGCACGCAAGCCCAAGCACATGAATGTCACCATGAGCATCGAAATCGAGGACATCACGCAGGTGCACTGCCTGCTGAGCAACGATGGCTCCAGCTATGTCGATCTGGAGGGCGGCGGTACGCTCATGATGACCTATTCGCCCGAGAAGGAGCTGCAGATGAACGGCCGCTATACCATCAACAGCGGCACGCTGAAATACACAATGATGGTCATCCCGCTGAAGGAGTTCACCATCAAGAGCGGCAGCTATGCCGAGTTCCACGGGCCGCTAACGAATCCCACGCTGAACCTCGCGGCCACGGAGCGCATGCGTACGACGGTGACCGAGAACAACCAGCCACGCAGCGTGAACTTCGAGGTAGGCCTGAACGTCACGCAGACGCTGCAGAACATGGGCTTAGAGTTCACGCTGGAGGCTCCCGAAGATATGACGATACAGCACGACCTGAGCACCATGAGCACCGAGCAGCGCGGCCGTCTGGCTGTGACGATGCTGGCCACGGGCATGTATGTCAACGATGCCGGCGCCGCCACGAGTGGCGGTGTGACGGGGCAGAACGCGCTGAACGCCTTCCTGCAAAGCCAGATTTCCAATATCACGGGTAAGGCCCTGAAGAGCATCGACCTGAGCATGGGTGTTGAGCAGGGTACGAGTTCCACGGGCGGCACGACGACCGACTACAGTTTCCGCTTCGCCAAGCGCTTCTGGGGCAACCGCATCAGCGTCATCGTGGGTGGTAAGGTCAGTACGGGCGAGAATGCCGTGAATACGGGCGAGAGCATCATTGACAATGTCAGCGTCGAATACCGCTTGGATGCAGGGGCTACGCGCTATGTCAATTTGTTCTACAATAAGAACTATGAATCGATCCTCGATGGCGAGGTCACGGAGATGGGTGCCGGCCTCGTCCTGCGCCGCAAGACCCAGCGCCTGGGCGAGCTGTTCCTGTTCAAGAGAAAGAGTGAAGAAGTGAAGGAAGTGAAAAATGAAAGATTGAAAAATGAAAAATAAGAGTTACCTTCATATCTTATCGCTCATGCCAAAGGTGAGCACTCTCCCCCTCCAAAGGGGCATGAGGAGGTGTGCCTTGTATTTTTCACTTTTCACGCTATCAATTTTCATCCATTCTTGCTCCACCACCGAGCATCTGCCGGAGGGCGAGCAGCTTTACACTGGAATCTCGGAGATTGCCTACGGCCATAAGGCGGGTGGCAAGAAGACGGCAAAGGCGGACAGCACGGGTGTCATCACCGCCGTAGGCAAGGCCTACAACACGGTGTCGGATCTGTTGCGCGGCAATGCCCAGCCACAGGACCTGCAGGCGATGCTCAAGCAGAACAAAGACCTGAGCCCCGAGCAGCGCGACTCCCTGCAGCAGGCCTCAAAGGTGCTCACGGAGGCCACCGCCACGGCCAAGACGGAAGTGAATGCAGCCTTGGCCTATGCTCCCAACAACGCCATCTTCGGCAGCTCCAAGCGGCGCTGGCCGCTGCCCATCGGCTTGTGGGTCTTTAACGCCTATGCCGACTCCGAGAGCCGCTTCGGGCGCTGGATGCTAAACACCATCGGCTCCCAGCCGCGAACCATCAGCATGGCGAATCCACAGCTGCGCGTACAGGTGGCGCGACAGACACTGCGCAACTACGGCTTCTTCCACGGCTCGGCCGGCTACGAGGTGCAAACCGATCCGCGCGACTCGCTGAAGGCGAAGGTCGCCTATTCCGTCTATCCCGGCCCGCTGTTCACATTGGGGACGATAGAATACCAGCGCTTCACAGGCCTCACCGACAGCATCGTGCGGCGAACGATGCGGAGCTCCAACCTACACACGGGCGATGCCTTCAGCGTGGTCAACCTGGATGCCGAACGCAAACGCCTCAGCGACCTCTTCCGCAACAACGGCTTCTATTACTATCGTCCCGAATACATCACCTTCCGTGCCGACACGCTGCAGACACCTTACACCGTACACCTGCAGGTCCGTCCGAAGCCCGATATGCCGGAGCAAGCCAAGAACTGCTTCTATATGGGTCGCACGACAGTCACCGTGCTGCCCTATGGCACACGCCAGATTACGGACAGCATCCGTGGCCGCAATTTCACCTATCGCTGGGCGAGCGAGGAGGGTTCGAAGAAACCGCCCATCCGACTCGGGGCCATCGTTCATAACCTCTATTATGAGCGCGGCTCCATCTACCGCCAGCGCCTGCACGAGCTCATCCAGAACAAGATTTCGGGCATGGGCGTATTCTCCAATGTCCAGATGAACTATGCGGCCCGTGATACCAGCGCCACCTGCGACACGCTCGATGTGAACATCTTCGCCATCCTCGATAAACCGTGGGACAGCGAGTTCGAGGCCAAGGTGACGAATAAGAGCAACGGCCTGCTCGGGCCGGGTGTGGCCTGGGGCATGACCAAGCGCAACGCCTTCCGCGGGGCCGAGAGTCTCCACTTCAAGGTCTATGGCAGCTATGAGTGGCAGACGGGTGCCACCGTCGTGGAATCCGATGAGAGCCGCGGCTTCCTGAACTCCTTCGAGTTGGGAAGCTCGCTGACGCTGACCTATCCGCGTCTGCAATTCTTCGGGCTTACCCGCAAGCTTAACCGCCGCGCCGAGGCTTCCACGAACTACAAGGTAGATGTCACGTGGATGAACCGTGCCGGCTACTTCAGGATGATTAACTTCGGCGTGCGAATGACCTACACCTACCAGCGTGTGCGCCGTTGGAAGCATGAGCTGACACCCCTGCGTGTGGATTACACGATGCTCTCCCACACGTCGGCCCGTTTCGACTCCATCATGGACGCCAACCAGGCCATCTATGTCTCCATGCGTGACCAACTGGTGCCGTCCATCGGGTACAACGTCTCCTACACGCGCCGTTGGCGCAACGGCCACCAACGCACCATCTTCCTGGGCGCCAAGGAGGCCGGCCATATCATCAACGGTATCTATGCGCTGGCCGGGCGTGCCATCAAGGAACGCGACAAGCACCTGCTGGGCGTGCCCTTCGCACAGTTCCTCAAGCTCACGGGAGAGTGGCGCGAGACTTTCCCCCTCACTCCCAAGAGCTGTATCGCCGTGCGCGCATTCGCGGGAGCCGTTTGGAGCTATCATAACAGCACGATGGCCCCCTATGCCGACCTCTTCAGCGTCGGCGGTGCCAACAGCATTCGCGCCTTCGCCATCCGCAGCATAGGTCCCGGTAGCTACCACCCCTCCAATGGCAAGTGGAGCTATGTGGATCAGGTCGGCAACCTGAAGTTCGAGGCCAACGTGGAGTATCGTTTCCCCATCTTTGGCGGCTTGGGCGGTGCCTTGTTCGTGGATGCCGGCAATGTATGGCTGATGAAAGCTGATCCGGCGCGCCCCGGCGGCGATATCGATGCCAAGCGTTTCTTCAAGGAGGTTGCCTTGGGCACGGGTGTCGGTTTGCGCTATGACCTGGACTTCCTCGTCCTGCGCTTTGATATCGGTGTTGGCATCCATGCACCTTATGACACGGGCCGCAGCGGCTACTACAATATGCGCCGCTTCTGGGACAGCCTCGGCTTCCACATCGCCGTGGGCTATCCGTTCTAAGAATGTCTGTCTTGGATTTTTAGGGGAACTAAGCGAGTCCCATCTTCTTCGCCTTCTCGATGACGAAGGCAAGGGCGGCATCGTGTTCGTTGGGGATGACGCCGTCGAGGATGGCGTCCTTCACGGCAGACTTTAGCACGCCTACTTCGCGGCAGGGCTGCAGATGGAAGCGTTCCATGATTTCCTCGCCGCTGACGGGTGGCTGGAAGTTACGGATGCGGTCTCGCTCCTCCAAGTCCACGAGCTTCTGGCGCACGAGCTTGAAGTTGTCCAGGAAGCGCTGCTTACGCTGCTCGTTCTTGCTGGTGATGTCGGCCTCGCACAACAGCATCAGGTCGTCGATGTCATCGCCCGCCTCGAAGAGCAGACGGCGCACGGCGCTGTCCGTAACCTCGTCGTCGGCGATAGCGATGGGGCGCATGTGAAGCGACACGAGCTTCTGCACGTATTTCATTCGTTCGTCCAACGGCAGCTTCAGGCGTCGGAAGATCTGCGGCACCATCTTCTCACCTATATAATTATGGTTATGGAACGTCCACCCCAGCTGCGCATCCCAGCGCTTGGACTTGGGCTTACCGATGTCATGCAGGAGGGCAGCCCAGCGGAGCCAGAGCCCGTTGTCCGTTCTCTCCGTGCTGTCAGCGCGGAGAGAACGAACCACATTTGTCAACACCTCCAGCGTGTGCCATAGGTTGTCCTTGTGGGCACGGCCATTCACGGTTTCCACACCGTGGAGGGCATAGAGCTCAGGGAAGATAAGTTCCAGCAAGCCGCACTGGAAGAGCAGCTCGAAGCCGCGGGCAGGGCTGTCGGAGGCCATGATTTTCTGCAGCTCCTCAATGATACGCTCGCCGGAGATAATCTTTATGCGTTCGCGGTTGCGCTCCAAGGCCTCGAAGGTCTCAGGCTCTATCTCGAAGTTCAGCTGCGTGGCAAAACGGATGCAACGCATCATTCGGAGTGGATCATCGGAGAACGTAATATCGGGGTCCAGAGGTGTGGCGATGATGCGGTCCTCGAGGTCCCAGACGCCATCGAAGGGATCCACGAGCTCGCCGAAGCGCTCCGTATTCAGGCAGATGGCCATCGCGTTGATGGTGAAATCGCGGCGCTGCTGATCATCCTCCAGCGTGCCGTCCTCCACGATGGGCTTACGCGAATCGTGGCTATAGCTCTCGCGGCGTGCGCCGACGAACTCTAATTCCATATGCCCGCTCTTCACCTGTGCCGTGCCGAAGTTCTTGAAGATGCTCACGTGAGCGCCCTTGCCCAGTCGCTTCGCCACGGCCTTGGCCAGCTCGATACCGCTGCCCACACACACGACGTCGATATCTTTCGACGGGCGCTCCAGGAACAGGTCGCGCACATAACCGCCCACGACATAACACTCCACACCCATTTCATCGGCAACTTGGCCGATGGTATGGAAAACGGGACGGTCCAGTATGGTAGCGAGTTGTTCGCGGTCGAGATGTCTCATGTGTGCTAAAAAAGGGCCTTTGTAGAGTTGAAGGTTGTTAAAACAGCGGCAAAAGTAATAAAAAAGGTTGAGCCAGCAGGTCTGAATGATTGTTTTTTTGAAGAAAAGGCTTACTTTTGCAGTTGCTATGAAAAAGAATGCACGTTTATATCTTCTCTTGGCCGTGGCTGCGATGTTCTCCTGCACGGCAAAGGACGAACCTGCCGATGCCCCTGCAGCTGCCATGCTGTCGGAGGCCCGCACATTATTGGAACAGAAAGACTATAGCGCCGCTCGCGACACCATTCTGAGTCTGCGCCAGCGTTATCCCCAGGCGCTGGAGGTGCGCCGTGCCGCCATCCTCACGCTGGACAGCGTGGAGCTTTTGGAGGCCCGTGACAGCGTGGCGGCCTACGAGCCGCAGCTGAACGCCGCCCGCGACGCCTTCCATCAGATGCCGCCGCGCCTCAACGGCAAGACCAACGATGCCTATTACGAGCAGCAGCGCCTCGTGATGGCCATGGACCAGCGCTACGACGAGCTCTGCGCCAAGGTGAAATTCTTCCTGCGCAAGATAGACATCGACAAGCAAGCGAACTAAGGAAAAATGAAAGAAGCGGGCCGCGGGGCTCGCTTCTTTCGTTATGTTCAGAACAGGAACTTCACGGCATCGTTGAAGAGCGCGAGGGCCATGAGAGCAAAGAGGAGTGCCATGCCAACGTACTGGGCACGCTCCATGAACTTGTCGGAGGGCGGTCGGCGCGTGATGGCTTCCACAAGGAGGAAGAAGATGTGGCCGCCGTCGAGGCCGGGGATGGGCAGGATGTTCATCACGGCCAAGATGATGGAGATGAAGGCGGTGATGCTCCAGAATGACTGCCAGTCCCAGACTGCAGGGAAGAGGTTGCCGATGGTGCCGAAGGAGCCTACGCTCTGCGCGCCTTTCTTGCTGAAGAGGTACTTCAGGTCGCTCACGTAACCCTTCAGTGTCTCCCAACCGTAAGCGATGCCGGCGGGGATGCTTTCCCAGAAGCCGTAGTCGCGATGGACATACTCGTCCTTGTAATAGATGGGGTAGAAGGATTTGACGATGCCCAGCATATACTGCTCGGTGAGCTGAATGACGGCGGTGTCGGGGGCTGCGTTCTCGTTGGCGAAGACGATGGGGAGTGTACGCAGACGTACGCTGTCCTCATGGCTGCAACCGGCTGCCAGCACATCAGCCTTGCGGGCCATGACGGCATCAAACTCGTGCCACCATTCGATGTCCTTGCCATCGACAGCCAGCAGACGAGCACCGGTCTTCATGCCAGCCAGCGCGGCGGGCGAGTCGGCCAGAACACTATCCACACGAGCCGGCACGCGGATGGTGAGGAAGCGCGGGTCCTGCTCAATCATCTCCAGCAGGTTCACGCCCTCGGCGGGCATCGTAATCAGCACCTCAGCGCCGTTGCGTAGGACGGTGACCGTCTGGGCCTCGGAGATGGCGCGATAGACGCTGCCGTCCCATGCTTCGATGACCTCGCCATCGACCTTCACGGGGATGTCGCCGTCGCGGAAGCCCAGATCCTGGGCCATCTCGTTGTAGGCGAAGCCGTGACGGATGTGCTGCATGGGCAGTGTGTCGCTGCCCCAGGCAAACAGGATCATGGCGTAGATGAAGAGCGCCAACACGAAGTTGACGAGCACGCCGCCGACCATGATAAAGAAGCGCTGCCACACGGGCTTGGCACGGAACTCATCGGGTTGCACGGGCTGCTTCATCTGTTCCATGTCCAGGCTCTCGTCCACCATACCTGCAATCTTGACATAGCCGCCAAGGGGAATCCAGCCGATGCCGTACTCGGTCACGTTGTCCTTGAGCTTTGGGAAGAGGCGTGTGATCCATTTGTCCTTCGTGGAGAAGAGATGGAACTTCCAGTCAAAAAACATATAGAACTTCTCCACCTTGACTCCGAAGAGCTTGGCGAAGAAGAAGTGGCCGCCCTCATGCAGGACGATGAGGATGGCAAAACAGAGAATCAATTGAAAGGTTTTAATCCAGAAGATGCTCATATATTTTTCATTAAAGACTTTATTCGTTATTACGTTATAACGTTATTTCGTTATTACGACCCAAGAAGTGATGCTGCAATGCGTCTGGCTTCGGCATCGGTGGCGAGGTAGTCCTCGTAGGACGGGGCCTTGATGAAGGGCGTGCGCTGCATGGTCTGTTCGATGATATCGGGCATTTCCAGGAAGCGGCAGCGGCCGTCGAGGAAGGCGCGGTTGACAATCTCGTTGGCGGCATTCACGATACACGGCATATTGCCACCTTGGCGCAGGCTCTCATAGGCGAGGGCGAGGCAGCGGAAGCGCTCGGTGTCGGGACGCTCGAAGGTCAGGTCGTGCATGGCGTACCAGTCTAGACGGTCGAAGCTACTCTGCAGACGTTCGGGGAACGAGAAGGCCAGCTGAATGGGCACGCGCATATCGGGCACGCCGAGCTGCGCCTTCACGGCACCGTCGGCAAACTGCACGGCGCTGTGCACGACGCTCTGCGGATGCACGACGACTTGGATCCTATCGGGCTCCACGCCGAAGAGCCACTTGGCCTCGATGACCTCGAAGCCTTTATTCATCATGGACGCGGAGTCGATGGTGATCTTGGCGCCCATGTCCCAGTTGGGATGCTTCAGCGCCATAGCAGGGGTTACGGTCTCCAGTTGTTCGCGCGTGAATGTACGGAAGGGACCTCCGGAGGCCGTCAGGATGATCTTCTCTATCGGAGACACCTCGCCCATAATACTTTGGAAGATGGCGCTATGCTCGCTATCGACGGGCAGAATGGGCACCTGATACTGTCGGCAGAGGCCATTGATGAGCTCACCGGCCACGACCATCGTCTCCTTGTTGGCCAGCGCAATGGGCTTGCCAGCGCGAATGGCAGCAATCGTGGGCGGCAAACCGGCAAAACCCACCATCGCCGTGAGCACCATATCAACCTCGGTGCCCTCTACCACCTGGCAGAGCGCCTCGGCACCTGCATAGACGGCGATAGGAAGGTCGGCAAGGGCGTCACGCACGGCGGGGTAGTAGGTGTCGTTGGCGATCACCACGGCAGCGGGCTTGAAGGTCCGTGCCTGCTCGACAAGCAGCTCCCAGCGATTGTTGGCCGTGAGCACGCGGGCTTCGAAACGGTCAGGGTGCTCGGCGATGACTTGCAGGGCCTGTGTGCCGATGCTGCCGGTGGAACCGAGGATGGCGATTTGTTTGGGGCGTTGTTCTTGTTGCATATATTGGTCCGGTTTATTGCTGTGTCACAGCAACATACTTAACTGTTTAATGTCAGTAGTTCTTCGGGTACATCGACATAGAGGCGGCGCTCGTGGTGGTCGGCGCGCAGGATGAAGTCCTCATGGGCGGGGATTAAGATACTGCGGCCGTCGGGCGTGGTGACTTCCAAAAGGATGTTGGCGGTCTGGTCATAGACGGCGGTGACGGTGCCGAGGGGGGCATCGGGTGAGCCCTCGGGAGAACCCGAGGGAACGATGACGACCTCGAAGCCCGTGAACATTTGCCAGGTCAGGTTCTCGTCATCGAGCTCCGTGGGCGTCAGCTCCTTGGGGAAGAAGACTTCAGCACCGACGAGGCGTGTGGCGGCGTTGACATCGTCGATGTCCTCGAACTTCACGAGGGCTGTGGTGTCCGAGCGGAAGCGCCATTCCTCCATGAAGAAAGGCACGAGCAGGCCGTCCAGCCGCAGGAACAGATAGTCGGCCTCCACGCGGTCCCAGACATCGTCGGTGAACTGGAAGGCGACCTCTCCGCGCACGCCATGCGTGCGCGTAAGTATTCCTATTTTATAAACCTCGTTGTCGGAGATCATGGGTTTATTCAATTCTCTTGATGGCTGCGCCGAGGGCATTCAAGCGACCCTCGATGTCCTCATAGCCACGGTCGATCTGTTGGATATTGCTGATGGTGCTGGTGCCCTCGGCGCTCATGGCCGCGATGAGCAGGGCGATACCGGCACGGATATCGGGCGATGTCATGCGCGAGGCACGTAGGTGCAGTTGATGGTCATGGCCCACGACGACGGCGCGGTGCGGGTCGCACAAGATGATCTGTGCGCCCATATCGATGAGCTTATCGACGAAGAACAGGCGGCTCTCGAACATCTTCTGGTGGATGAGCACCGAACCCTTGGCCTGCGTGGCCACGACGAGCAACACGCTCAGCAAGTCGGGCGTGAGGCCCGGCCAGGGGGCATCGCTGAAGGTCATGAAGGAGCCGTCGATGAAGGACTCTATCTCGTAGTGGTCGTGGCAGGGTACGTAGATGTCATCGCCCTGGCGCTGTACGTTGATGCCCAGTCGGCGGAAGGTGTAGGGGATGATACCAAGGTCGTCGTAGCTGACATCCTTGATGCGGATGCCGTCGCCGCACATGGCAGCCATGCCGATGAACGAGCCCACCTCAATCATATCGGGCAGGATACGGTGGCTGGTGCCGTGGAGCGTGCCTACGCCGTGGATGGTGAGCAGGTTCGAGGCGATACCCTCGATACGCGCGCCCATAGCGTTCAGCATCTTGCAGAGCTGTTGAATATAGGGTTCGCAGGCGGCATTGTAGATGGTGGTCGTACCCTCGGCCAGCACGGCAGCCATAATGATGTTGGCCGTACCCGTCACGGAAGCCTCGTCGAGCAGCATATACGCCCCCTTCAGTTTGTCGGCCGTAATCTCGAAGAGGCCGCGATCGGCGTCGTAGCTAAAGCGTGCGCCGAGTTTCTCCATGCCCAGAAAATGGGTATCGACGCGGCGACGCCCAATCTTATCGCCACCGGGCTTCGACACCAGTGCGCGGCCGAAGCGCGTGAGCAACGGGCCCACGAGCATAATGCTGCCCCGCAGGCGTGCCGAACGCTCCAAGAACTCATCGCTGGCGAGATAGTCGAGGTTCACGGCATCGGCCACGAACGTGTAGTCGCCCTTGGCGTTCTCCGTGACCTTCACGCCGATATCGCGCAACAGCTGAATCTGGTTGTTGACATCGGCGATATCAGAGATGTTCTGGATGTGCACGGGCTCGTCGGTGAGCAGCGTGGCACACAGCACTTGCAGCGCCTCGTTCTTGGCGCCTTGTGGTGTGATGACTCCTGAGAGGCGATGGCCGCCTTCGATTTGGAATGAACCCATGTGTAAGAGTTTAAGGGTTTAAGAGCGTTTAGCGTCTTCTTTTCTTCTTGCTAGCGTTGCTGCCGGGCAGATAGCCGTTGCTGACGGATGCGAAGTGGAAGTTCTCGGGCAGCGTGGCCTGGCCGTCGGTGTAGCGTTCGAGGTCGCCAGCCACCTTGCGCTCGTCCATCGCGTCGCGGTTCCAGTTGTAGAGGCTGCGCTTCATGAAATTCGCCATCATACTGGTCAGGCGTTCGCGGTTCTCGCCCTCGGGCATGTCCTTGAGCTCCTTCATGAAGGCCTCGGTGAGATGGCCGTAGTGGCGGTAGCGGATGCGTTGCATCGGGTATCTCAGGGGTCTGGGGCGCGCGGCGATTTCCTCGGCCTTCACCACCTCGAAGGGGTAGTCGATGTCCAGCTGGTAGCCGGAGATGATGGCCAGCTGGTCCCATAGCTTGCGCTCATAATCGGGCTGTTGCTTGGCATTGTGGTTCATGGTGGCCATAATGGCTACGATGCTCTCGGCGCACTGCTGGCGCTGTGCGCGGTCCTCGATGCTCATGCAGATATCTACCATCTCCTGAATCGTGCGACCGTATTCGGGAAGAACGAGTTTCTCGCGTTGAGTGTTGTATGTCATAACAGATCCTTTGGTTTAGTGGCAATGAAGTCCTTCAGATAGAAGGGCTCGAAGTAGGCGACATCGACGGTCTCTCCCCTCGACAGCGCGCGCGCCGCCAGCGGGTACATGTGCTTGGCCAGCGGCTGGATATTGTCCAAGAAGTGGGCGTTGGGGTGGGTCAGGACGGCCTTGCACTTGGCGGCGCCGTCGCCGAAGAAATAGACGGGGCCGCGGTCCAGCCATTCCTTGTAGGTGTCAGCCTCCACGATGTCGGCCTGCACAGCGCGAAGGGGGTGCAGCGCACGGTCATAGACGGCGGCATAGACCTCCATGCGGCGTGCGTCGATCATCGGTACGAAGAGGGCCTCGTCGGGGATGTCCTCGCGATAAAGGAGCACCGGCACACACAGCAGCTCCAGCGTAGGCACCGCCACGAGTGGCACGCCGCGACCGTAGGCTACACCCTTGGCCATCGACACGCCGATGCGCAGACCCGTATAGCTGCCGGGGCCTTGGCTCACGGCCACGGCATCCAGCGGAATCGCGTGGCTCTCGGCAAAGCTCAGCGCTTCCTCCACGAACACACCGCACTTGGTGGCATGGTTCGGTCCCTCGGCATCCGTCTGCTCGAAGATGACGTGGGCATCCTCCGTGACAGCCACGGAGCACACCTTTGTGCTGGTCTCAATATGTAAAATACAAGCCATCTTGTTCTTTTTAGGCCGCAAAGGTACACATTATTTATGATTAAAACTTCTGTTTTACGTTTTTTTACTACCTTTGCACCCGAAAAACGTTGAAAAAAGAATTATGATATTGTCTATGACTGGCTACGGCAAGGCTTCCGCCGAGTTCCGTGGCAAGAAGATTACCGCAGAAATCAAATCTGTGAACAGCAAGGCCCTTGACCTGCAGACCCGCATTGCTCCCATCTACCGCGAGAAGGAGATGGAGCTACGCGCCATGATCAGCAACACGCTGGAGCGCGGCAAAGTCGATTTCAGCCTCTACATTGAGCGTGATGACGCCAACGCCGCCACGCCCATCAACCGTGCTGTCTTGAAATCCTACGTGGATCAGATTCGTGATATCGTCAAAGATTATGACCTCGACGAGCCCGAGGAGCAATGGATGCCGACCCTCTTGCGACTGCCCGATGTCCTCTCCAAGACCGAAGCCGTGGAGCTCGCCGAGGACGAATGGGACGTAGCACGTGGCGTCGCCGAAGCAGCTATCGATGCCCTCATGGCCTTCCGTCGTCAGGAAGGTGCCGCCCTGCAGCGTAAGTTCGAGGAGAAAATCGCTAATATCACCTCACTGCTTGCGCAGATTGAGCCCTTCGAGACGGCCCGCGTGGAGAAAATCCGCAGCCGCATCGTAGAAGGCCTCAACGCCATCCCCGAGGTGCAGGTGGATCGCAATCGCCTCGAACAGGAGATGATCTACTACATCGAGAAACTCGACATCAACGAGGAGAAACAACGCCTCGCCAACCACCTCCGCTACTTCACCGAGACCATGCAGAACGGCCACGGACAGGGCAAAAAGCTCGGTTTCATCGCGCAGGAGATGGGTCGTGAGATCAACACCACCGGCAGCAAGTCCAACATCGCCGAGATGCAGAACATCGTCGTGAAGATGAAGGACGAGCTGGAACAGATTAAAGAACAAGTCTTAAATGTAATGTAAGGAATGGGAAAAATTATTATCTTCTGCGCCCCCAGCGGCAGCGGAAAAAGCACCATCATCGGCAGCCTTATGCCCCGCAAGGAACTGAACCTCTTCTTCTCCGTCTCTGCCACCACACGTCCGCCGCGTGGCGACGAGCGTAACGGCGTGGAATACCTCTTTATGACGCCCAAGGAGTTCCGCAAGCACATCGATGCCAACGATTTCATCGAGTACGAGGAGGTCTATACCGACCGCTTCTACGGCACCCTCCGCTCACAGGTTGACAATCAGCTGGCCGAGGGACAGAACGTCGTCTTCGATGTCGATGTCCACGGTGGCCTGCGCCTCAAGGAGTGCTTCGGCAGCCGGGCCCTCAGCCTCTTCATACAGCCTCCCAGCATCGACGTCCTGCGCCAGCGCCTCGAAGGCCGCGGCACGGACAGCCCCGAGGTCATCCAGCAGCGCCTCGACCGCGCCGAGTACGAGCTCTCCTTTGCCCCCCACTTCGACCGCATCGTCATCAACGACGACCTCGAAGCCGCCAAGGCCGAAGCCTACAAGGCGATTCGCGATTTCCTTTCGGAGCCCCTATAAGCTCCAGAGGACTCATCCTTAAACTTTAAACCTTAAACCTTAAACTTTACTCCCCATGACAGTCGGTCTCTACGGCGGCAGCTTCAATCCCATCCACGAAGGGCACCTCTCCCTGGGACGTTGGCTTGTCAGCCACGCCCTCGTGGATGAGCTATGGTTTCTGGTGTCGCCGCAGAACCCGCTGAAGCCCGCCGCAGGCCTCCTCGATGATGACGCCCGCCTCCACCTCGCCCAGCTTGCCGTAGGTCGCAAGCGCCATCTGCGCGTCAGCGACTTCGAGTTCCGCCTGCCCCGTCCCTCCTTCATGGTCCATACGCTGGAAGCCCTCCGCACCGCCTACCCAGGCCGCGACTTCGTCCTTGTCATCGGTGCCGACAACTGGCATCGCTTCCCGCAGTGGTACCAGTCCGACGAGATCCTCCGCCACCATCGCATCCTCATCTACCCCCGATCTGGCTTCCCCATTGATGAAGCCTCCCTCCCCACGGGCGTCACCCTCGTCCACACCCCTCTCTTCGACATCTCCTCCACACAGATTCGCGAGGCCATTGCCCACGACCCCGCCTACAACGGCTTTGGCCTCAATCCCCGCGTCTGGGCGGAGATCAAGGCCAAAGGTTACTATCGTTGAACGTCTTCAGACGATGCCTTGTGCCATCATCGCTTTGGCGACCTTCATGAAGCCGGCGATATTGGCGCCTTTCACGTAGTTGACGTAGCCGTCGGGCTCGGTGCCGTACTTGACGCACTGGGCGTGGATGGCATGCATAATACCGTGGAGGCGCTTATCGACTTCGTCGGCACTCCAACTGATGTGCATAGCGTTCTGGCTCATCTCCAGACCGCTGGTGGCCACGCCGCCTGCGTTGACGGCCTTGCCGGGAGCGAAGATCATCTTGGCCTCGATGAAGGCGTCGATGGCCTCGGGCGTGCAACCCATGTTGGAGATCTCACCCACACACTGCACACCGTTGGCGATGAGCTGACGGGCATCGTCGCCGTTGAGCTCGTTCTGCGTGGCACAGGGCAGCGCGATGTCGCACTTAACCTCCCACGGACGCTTGCCGGCAACGAACTTGGAGCCGGGGAACTCGTCGGCATAGGGCTCGCAGATGTCATTGCCGCTGGCACGGAGCTCGAGCATGTAGTCGATTTTCTCGCCGCTGATGCCGGCGGGGTCGTAGATGTAGCCGTCGGGGCCACTGATGGTGATGACCTTGGCGCCGAGCTGCGTGGCCTTGGTGGCAGCACCCCATGCAACGTTGCCGAAGCCACTGATGGCCACGGTCTTACCCTTGATGTCGAGGCCGTGGGTGTTGAGCATCTCATTGACGAAGTAGAGGCCGCCGAAGCCCGTGGCCTCGGGACGGATGAGCGAGCCGCCGTACTCCAGACCCTTGCCGGTGAGCACGCCGCTCCAGTCGCGTGTGAGCTTCTTGTACTGTCCGAAGAGGTAGCCGATTTCGCGGGCGCCGACGCCGATGTCGCCTGCGGGGACGTCGATTTCAGGACCGATATAGCGGTAGAGTTCGCTCATGAAGGCCTGGCAGAAGCGCATGACCTCGGCATCGCTCTTGCCGCGGATGCTGAAGTCGGAGCCGCCCTTGCCGCCACCCATGGGCAGCGTGGTGAGAGCGTTCTTGAAGGTCTGCTCGAAGCCCAGGAACTTCAGGATGCTGAGGTTCACGCTGGCGTGGAAGCGGAGGCCGCCCTTGTAGGGGCCGATGGCGCTGTTGAACTGCACGCGGTAGCCGAGGTTCACCTGCACCTCGCCCTTGTCATCGACCCAGGGCACGCGGAACGTGATGATGCGCTCGGGTTCCACGAGGCGCTCGATGAGCTTGGCGCGCTCGAACTCGGGGTGCTGGTTATAGACTTCTTCGATGCTCATGAGCACCTCGCGCACGGCTTGCAGGTACTCCTTCTCGCCTGGATGTTTGGCCTCCAGATTGGCCATGATGGTTTCAATCTTCATAAGTCAGTTAGGTTTATAGGTTTTTTAGTGATAAGTCTGTCATTAGCACGACAAAATTACCTCTTTCTGCTGAACCGACAAAGAAAAAAGGAGAAAAAGCGCCGTTGGAGCAAAGAAATAGTATATAGTAAATCGTAGAATCGCAAATAATCACTACCTTTGCCTACGAAAAGCCATAAACCCACAACCATAAACGATAATCCATAAACCCTCAACCATAATCATGAAAAGAATCTTCTTCCTCCTGACCCTCTGTGTATGTCTGCTGCCTGCACTGGCTGGCGAGCTGACCCTCAAGGACCTCACAGCTGGCGCCTACAGTGCCAAGGGCATCTACGGTGTGCGACCCCTCAACGACGGCGAGCGCTACAGCCAGCTGTCGGCGGACTCGCGACAGATCATCGCGCGCTCTTTCCGCACGGGCGAACAGACAGCGGTGCTCTTCGACGTGGCCACCGCCCGCGGTGTGCGCCTCAACAGCATCGACGGTTACATCATGAGCCCCGATGAGCAGACCATCCTCATCCAGACCGAGACGAAGCGCATCTATCGTCACAGCTTCACGGCCGTGTACTATATATATAATGTACGCAACCAAACGCTGGCACGCCTCAGCGACGGCGGCCCGCAAGAGGTGCCCGCCTTCTCGCCCGACGGCACGATGGTGGCTTTCGTGCGCGACAACAACCTCTTCCTGGTGAAGCTACTCTTCGACAATGCCGAGAGCCAGGTGACGAAGGACGGCGAGTTCAACAAGATCATCAACGGCAAACCCGACTGGGTCAACGAGGAGGAGTTCTCCTTCGCACGCGCCTTCGACTTCAACGCCGACGGTACGATGCTGGCGTGGATTCGCTACGACGAGAGCGCCGTGAAGCAGTTCTCCTTCCCCCTCTACAAAGGTGCGAACCCTGCCCTGGAGGAATATGCCGACTACCCGGGGGCCTACACCTACAAATACCCCATCGCCGGTGAGCAGAACGCGAAGGTCACCGTGCATAGCTACGACATCAAGAGCCACCGCATCCAACAGATGAAGCTGCCCCTCGATGCCGACGGCTATGTGCCCCGCATCCGCTTCACCAGCGACCCCGAGAAGCTCCTCGTGCTCACCCTCAACCGCCATCAGGACCGCCTCGATATCTACGCCGCCAATCCCCGCTCCACGGAGTGCAAGCTCATCGTGCGCGACCAAGTGGACAAGTACATCACCGAGGAACCCTTCAAGAACCTGCAGGTATTCCCCGGCGGCTTCGTGCTCACCAGCGAGCGCAGCGGATATAACCATCTCTATCTCTACGACCTCAACGGCACCCTGCAGCGCCAGCTCACCAAGGGCGACTTCGTGGTCAAAGCCTTCTACGGCTACAACCCGCAGACGGGCGACTGCTACTACGCTGCCAACCCCGAAGGGCCTCAGTATCAGGCCGTCTATCGCGCCGATGCCAAGGGCAACGTCACCTGCCTCAGCCAGCAGCGAGGCACCAACGGCGCCACCTTCGCCAAGACCTTCAAGTACTTCATGAATGTCTATTCCAACATCACCACCCCGCCCGTGACCACCCTCAACGACGCCAAGGGTAAGGTGTTGGCGACGCTGGAGGACAATGCGTCTCTCAACTCTAAACTCTCAACGCTCAACTTGCCTAAGCCCGAATTCTTTTCGTTCAAGACCAGCGAGGGCGTAGAGCTCAATGGCTATATCATCAAGCCCTCAACTCCCCTCCCTGACGGGAGGGGCACGGGGGTGGGTCTTCCCGTTGTCATGTACCAGTACAGCGGCCCCGGCTCGCAGCAGGTCCTCGACTCCTGGTGGGTTGGCAACATGGGCGGCTGCCTCTATGAGCACTACCTCGCCCAGCAGGGCTATATCTGCGTCTGCGTGGATGGTCGCGGCACAGGCGGCCGTGGTGCCCAGTTCGAGAAGCAGACCTATCAGAACCTCGGTCTGCTCGAAGCCAAGGACCAGGTGGAGACCGCCCTCTATCTCGCCTCGCTACCCTATGTCGATAAGGACCGCATCGGCATCTGGGGCTGGAGCTACGGCGGCTTCAACACGCTGATGTCCATGACCGAGGGCCGCGGTGTCTTCGCCGCCGGTGTGGCTGTGGCGCCCGTCACCAACTACCGCTTCTACGACAGCGTCTATACCGAGCGTTATATGCGCACGCCCAAGGAAAACCCCACCGGCTACGACCGCAACCCGATGACCCGCGCCAAAAAGCTCCACGGAGCCCTCCTCATCTGCCACGGCACAGCCGATGACAACGTGCACTACCGCAATACCGCCGAGTTCACCGAAGCCCTCGTTCAGGCCGACATCCCCTTCATGCAGCTCGTCTATACCAACCGCAACCACTTCATCCAGGGCGGCAACACCCGCCATCACCTCTACAGCAGCATCACCCGCTGGTTCGAGGACCATCTGAAGTGAATCCGGAGCACACGCTGCCATTTGCTAGCAACTGTTAAAAATATAGTTCCGAGCGAAGATTTCTCATGCGACATGACAGTCGCATGAGATTTTTGTTGTATGTTTGCGGCATAAATACAACGATTGGATGAATTAGGCGCGATAATCTAAGATAATTTATCGGATTGTGCAATTTAAAAATAAAGATAAGATATGGGTACTGACTACTACGAATATTCCATTCCAGAACTGGTGCAGATGCTGGGCGGTCGCTTCAAGGACTACCGCATGCGCAGCAACCTCACACAAAAGGAGGTGGCGGAGCGGGCGGGCGTGACCGTCAATACCATCCATAAGTTCGAAAACGGAACTGTGCCCAACCTCTCAATCAGCACATTCCTGCGGTTGCTGAAAGCCATCGGCTGCATTGAAGGGCTCGATGAGCTGTTGCCGGAACTGCCGGAGTCCCTGTACCTCATCAAGAATAACGGCAAGAAAGCCCAACGCATCAGACATACATGACCACAACGAGAATATTAAAGGTTCTGCTCTGGGGGCGCGAAGTGGGCCGCCTCAGCATTGACACCCGTCGCAAGCTACCCTATTTTGAGTTCAACCGCGAGTGGGTTGAGACGGGGTTCGATATCTCGCCATTGGATGCCTCCATCAAGCAGCCGCTAATCCTTCGGCCCATCTTCGGGGCTTCGGAAAAGATTTACCAGAAGCTTCCGCCGTTTCTCGCAGATTCCCTACCCGACGCATGGGGCAATGAGCTGTTCGAACAATGGCGACAGCAGCAGGGCATTAAGCTGGGGGAGATCACGCCATTGGACAAACTTGCTTTCATCGGGCGGCGAGGCATGGGAGCACTGGAATTCCTACCCGAGATATCGCGTTTCCAGTCAACGGAGAATATCAACCTTCGAGCCTTGATTGATTTGGCCAACCAGATCTATACGCAACGCGAAAACGCTCGTATCGATGCTTCGCAGTCACTGACTTTACAGGCGCTACTGGCTGTGGGCACCTCCGCAGGCGGCCGCCAGCCTAAAGCCATCATCGCCATCAACCGTGAAACAGGCGAGATACGCAGTGGGCAAGTGGGTGAACTGGAGGGCTACGACTATTGCATCCTGAAATTCGGGATCCGCGAGCGCTCCACGGCAGAGCTGGAGATGGCCTATTATGAGATGGCCACGAAGGCCGGCATCCGTATGATGCCATGCTGGCTGATAGATGTTGAGGGAGAGAAACATTTTGTGACCCAACGCTTTGACAGAGTTGACGGCCACAAGCTCCACATGCAGACGCTGGCAGCCCTATACCCTGGGGCCGACAGCTATGAACGGCTGCTATGGGTCTGCCGGAAGATGCGCCTTTCCGAGCGCGACAGCGAAGAGGTGTTCCGGCGCATGGTCTTCAACATCCTGGCCAACAACACCGATGACCACAACAAGAACTTCTCATTCCTGATGGATGAGCAAGGATCATGGTTGTTATCGCCAGCCTATGACATGACCTATATCTTCAACACCGGAGGCTTCCTGCCCGAGACCTACCATTGCATGATGATTCGTGGGAAGTTGACAGGCGTCTCATTGGAGGATGTCCTGGAACTCGCGAAAGAGAACGGCATACGTCCGGCCGAAAAAATCATCCATGAAGTGGCAACCGCCATCCAAGACTTCCGCAAGATTGCTTCGCATTATGAAGTCTCCGAACGTTGGATTGCCGCTGTCGAGGACACGCTCTGCCAGAATCTGCAATCCTGGGGCCTGCTAGAGAGCGATGCCGAGGCGACGGAATGGAGCGTCAACGGCCACGCCGTGAGCAACTTCCATCTGGAACAGCAATTCAAGGGCAACTACCTCCTGCAAGCCACCATCGACGGCCGCCGCATGAGATACATTATCCGCAAAGGCACCGTAGAGCATGACGCTCTGACCCAGACGGGTCTCTCCCACCTGTTACCTGAAACAAAGTCAACCCTCATCACCCGCCTCCTGCTGGACAAACTATAACAGAAGCGTCCGCTTAGATTCTATATCGCCTTTCCGCCTTCCCTCGGGAAGGCGTTTTTGTGTCACATCTTGAGCCTCGTAGTTTGCGATTATATCGGCGCATCTATCTTGTATATCCGCAGTTAGGTACTGAATTTGGAGCTTATCTTACAAGTATAGAAGAACCATTGAAGTGAGCTTTTACTCGTTGAAATGTTGCCACTTCTCTGGTTTGGTATAGCTTGTTACTCCATTGGTAACGATATCAGGCATTATTGCATCATGAAAGCGATGCTCGTTCTTATACATCAAGACAGGCTTGCTGCTATGGTGAATAAGATTATCTTTCAAATCATTACTGTAATTCGAAGGAGGAAAATAGACCTTTATCCGTTTCTCGGGATAATGTTGCTGTATAAATTCCAGAGGCGGTACGAGGTCACTGTCAGCGCTTACCAATACAATACAATCTGTTTTATCCAACACACAATCCCCAATCATTCTAACGGAAATATTAACATCCGTTTTCTTCTCCTCTGGCCGTGATATGGAATAGTGACAGTTTGGACATGAAAGATGTTTCTCTAAATATTTGCCACGCACGACTTCGAACCTATCACCATTGATAAGGCTATTGGCATTGAGAAAGGCACTTTGTCGGCTGCTCTTCTCAGGGTTTAAAGGCGAAGCCGTGAAATAAACCACTTTAGTAAGATCTTGTCCATCTCCCAAGAAACTCTCACAGAGCTTAACTATATCTATCCAATAATAGTTTCCCCACCATGGCTCAACTTTTCTGGTACGTCGAAGACCATAGTAGAAATTAAACCCATCAATGTAGAATGTAACTCTTTGTGCCATAGTCATAAAAAAAGCCGCCCGAAGACGGCCATATCCATTCAAGAAAGAATGGCGTTGCTTGTATTCTATTGCAAAGGAACGCATTTTCTGCGATTCCGCCAAATTTTAATGCTGCTTTTTCATCCTTGCAGCAAACTTTTCTGCGTATTTCCGTACCATTCCGCGAATTTCCGTGCAAAATCCTTTGCCCGAATCATATTAATCGCTACTTTTGTGGCGTGAAACAGCTATTATGACATCATGAGTACGCAAGCCATGACCAAATCCATTGCCGAATATTTCAAGACTCAACCCGTCTTGAAAGCATGGCTCTTTGGTTCCTTCGCACGTGGTGAAGAGACTCCCTTGAGCGATGTTGATTTGCTCGTGCAATACCCTGAGGATGGCATTAGTTTACTAAAACACTGCGCGATGATTTGCGACTTGGAGAAAATCCTTGATAGACCTGTGGATCTGATTGAAGAAGGAACTCTACTCCCCTTTGCCGTTGACAGTGCGAACCGTGACAAAAAACTAATATATGAGAGAACCGCTTAAAGACCGAATTCGATTAGAACATATTCTGGAGGCCATTAACCACATTTTCCAATACACCGAGGGAAAGACCATTCAGGAACTGAACGATAATACGATGCTCTTTTACGCTACGGTGAAGAATGTCGAGATTATCGGTGAAGCCGCATACCACCTAACCCATGCATTTCGAAATGCACATCCGGGGACACCGTGGGAAGCCGTGATGCGTATGCGTAATATCCTTGTTCACGACTACTACAAGATCCGACTCAATGAAGTATGGAAGGTCGTTCAAGAAGACCTGCGCCCTTTGCGAGAACAAGTCGCACGTTATATAGCTGAGACAGATTGGGATGAGTGGGAAAAGAACGAAGTGGTAATCGTTGAATCTGCTGTCCATAAGAATCTGATTCAGACCGCTCGCCGAATGAAGCAGCGCGGTTATGATGTCAATGAGATTTGCAAAATCACTGGCCTAGCTCGCGAAGAGATAGAAGGTATATAAACTCTTAAACCTTTAAACCCTTAAACTGCCTATGAAATAAACCATAATAGATAGACATACAGACAGAAGCGTCCGCTTAGATTCTTGCTTTCAGAAAATTCGCCAAATTTAAGAAGCAACTAAGAGTAAAAGCATGGATGCTCACGCCGATGGCGTGGGCTTTTACTCGGATATGGTTGCATGGTGTTTGGCGATACCTCTGAAAGCGTAGACGAAGTAAGTAGTCCACGTTTTCTTTTTGTACGTTTTTGAACAGACATACAATTATCAACTTAACACTATAATCCTATGAAACGAAAACTTTTTCTCCTCGCGCTCCTCGCGCAAATCGTCAGTGCCTCAGTGATGGCTTATGACGCTGAGATAGATGGCATTTATTACAACTTCTCAGAGAACACCGCAATTGTCACTTCTGGAAATAATAAATATTCAGGTGATATTACGGTTCCGTCCAGTGTTACTTACGATGGCGTCACCTATGAAGTTACACGCATATACAATATGGCTTTCAAAGATTGTGACGAAATGACAAGTATTGTTATCCCCAAGAGTTTAACCACTGTCGGCAGGTGGGCATTTGAGGGCTGTAATAGTTTAACGACTATAGTAGTGGAAGATGGCAATCCTATATTTGATTCTCGTGAGAGTTGTAATGCCATCATAAAGACAGCTTCCAATACACTCGTTGTAGGATGCAAGAATACAAAAATACCCGAGAGTGTGACCTGCATAGGTGATGAAGCATTTTCCGAATGTGGGAGCCTAACTAATATTACTATACCAGAAGGTGTTAAGAGGATCGCATATGATGCTTTCTGCTATTGCAGAGGTTTAACATCCATTACCATTCCACAGAGTGTAACATGCATCGATGAACGAGCCTTTCGGGGTTGCAGCAGCTTAACTTCCATCGTTGTGAAAGAAGGTAATACAGTATATGATTCTCGTAATGGATGTAACGCAATAATTACAAAATATGATAATGTTCTAATAGCAGGATGTATAAATACTATTATCCCAGAGGACGTTACTGCGATTGGTGGCTCAGCCTTTTCTGGATGTAAATTGACCTCCATAACCATTCCCAATAGTGTTGAAACCATAGGGGAATATAACCAAGAAATCAAGGGTAAGACGAACGTGGAGATTATTCCCGTAA
>CAMKTN010000007.1 GCA_946415705.1 uncultured Prevotellaceae bacterium | reverse complement strand
CATCTTTCGGCTTTATTTTTTGCATTTTTTATGTTATAGGCCATTCCTTATTTGCAGCGACTACGAACTCTTCGAAACGAAAATGTTTAGCATGTAAAACAAAATTCCATCAAAATTATTTTACACTTCAAACATTTTACTTTAACTTTGCCACAGTTTTAAGAGATTCAAAACAACAGATTCTATGGACACAAGCAAGTTCTTTACTTCAAGGAAGTTTTACGGTATCGTGTTGGGTATCGTATGCATCGCGGCGTTCTTCTGGGGTTTCCGCGATGGGTTCAGTGGTAGCAGCGAGGCGGAGGCCGAGAGCGCTGTCGTGGCACCTGAGAGTGACGCGAGTGATTTCGTGACGCTGACGGACGTAGTGCCTGATGTCATCCTGGAGATCCGCTACTACGGCACATATAACTTCGTGGGCGACCGCATCGACGGCTACGAGGCGCCGACGGCTTTGCTGACACACGCCGCTGCGGACAGTCTGCTGGCCGTGAGCAACGAGGTGAAGGCGCTGGGCTATCGCCTGAAGATCTACGACGCCTACCGCCCGCAATGTGGTGTGGATCATTTCGTGCGCTGGGCCGCTGACGTCCCCGACACGCGCATGAAGGCGTACTTCTACCCCGACCTGGACAAGAGCGTGCTCTTCGACCAGGAGTATATCATGGCTAAGAGCGGCCACACACGCGGCAGCACCGTGGATCTGACGCTCTTCGACATGGCCACGGAGAAAGAGCTTGACATGGGCGGCACCTTCGACTGGTTCGGCCCAGAAAGCCATCCTGACTTCTGCGGCAATCCGGAGACGATGGAATACACAGGCGACAACAGCAAGTCACCGGCAGGCCGTAGCATCACACCAGAGCAGTTCCACAACCGCATGATCCTGCGCCAGGCAATGTTGAACCACGGCTTCAAGGCCCTCGAATCGGAATGGTGGCACTTCACGCTTCGCGAAGAACCGTATCCCGACACATACTTCACGTTCCCGGTGAAGCAACTGTGATTTTCGGTTAACGGTTAATGGTTAAAGGTTAGAGGTTAGCGGTTAAAGGTTAACGGTTAGCGGTTAAAGGTTAACGGTTAGCGGTTAATGGCACGGAGGTCCAAAGTTCCTCCGTGCCATTCTACGAATGGCTCCTCGCCCTGCAGGGGGTGGAAGTCGAGGAAGCGGCCTGCCTCATCGAAGCGCACGACGACCATCTCATGTGCGGAGCTGTCGGGAAGAATCAGACGATGGTAAGCAATGGAGGTCATTGGCTGCGGCGCTGTTGTTGCTGTTTCTTACGACGGCGCACAGGTTGGTAGGGTTTCTCCTTGACGACATTGATCTTCTGCTCCACGTCCTGTTGCTCGCGGAACTCCAGCGGCGAGCGACGGTGTTGCGTGGAATCGGTGAGGGCGCCAATGACGCGGCCCTGGGGTGCTGCGACACTGTCGGCGGCGAGGCTATCAACGGCAAGGGTGTCCACGGGGTTCAACTTGTCGCGCCACTCCTTGGTCTTATGGAAACGGATGAGAGAGAGGCGGTTGATGATGTAGGTGACGCTGCGCTGCGCGTCACGCTCAATGGGGATATAGAAATGTCCTGCCACGCTTTTCGCCACCCATCCCTCGCTGTTGTTGACGCGCAGCTCGTTATTGGAGCGCGAGGTGCACTGCAGGGTGGTGGCACGTACGGAGTCGTTGGTATAGGTGACGACAAGGCTGATGTAAAGCGAGGAGATGAGGTCGCGCGAGAATACTTGCGGCGAGAAACAGAAGAGGACATCATCGCCGGCGAGCCATGTGCTGTCGCAGGCTACGAGCCACGACTGCAGGTGCTCGCTGCCGTGGTTGTGAACAGCAATGACCTGGCGCCCGACCCATACGTTGGCGGTGTCACCCTCTGCGGAGTAGTGAGCGTAGCGGTCGCCTTCGTCGGTGACGGCTCCCAACGCCTCAGCATCACGCTCCATGCGCTCTGCGATGTTCTTGTAGATGCGGTCGAGACGGTCGAGGTCGCTGCAATAGAAGACCATCGAGCTGTCGAAGTCGGCGCGCGTGATATGGTGCTTGCGGAAGACGGCTTCCTCCATCTCATAACGGCGCTCATCCAGCGAGCGTCCCTCCTCGTAGGGCATGTTATCAGCGATGGACTGCGCCACGTGGTAGTCATAAAGCACGCGCTCCATCTTACTCTCCGAGATAACGCCGCTGGGGAGGCTGGGTTTACAGGAAGAAAGGATAAGAAGGATAAAGAGAAGGGACCCCACCCCCCTGCCCCTCCCGAGGGAGGGGAGTAGAATGTGCTTGAGAAATGAGGGGAGCTTCATTGTTTTTGGGCTGCCTCGTTATACCGTTATACCGTTATTACGTTATTTCGACAATTGATTGGCCGCCAATTTCCAATTTTCAATTTTCAATTCTCAATTTTCTTCGCTCCCAGCTCTGTCGAGAGGGTGTCGCGATAGAACAGGAGGAGGGCGATGACGCCGCAGGAAATGCAGGCATCGGCCACATTAAAGATATAGGAGAAGAAAATCTCATGCTGACCACCTACGAGGGGCATCCACGCAGGCCAGTCCCACTCGAACAGGGGGAACGAGAACATATCCACCACGCGACCGTAGAACCACGTGCTGTAGCCGGTGCCGAAGGGCACGAACTGCGCCACCTGCGGCCATGCGGGGGCGTCGAAGATGAGGCCGTAGAACAAACAGTCGATGATATTGCCGGCAGCGCCCGTCATGATGAAGGCCATACAGATGAGATAGCCCCACCCTACCCCTTTACGGATGAGCCGCGTGATGTAATAGGCCACGGCACAGGTGGCCACGATGCGGAAGCCCGTGAGGAAGAGCTTGTCGAAGAACTCCATGCCGAAGGCCATGCCGTTGTTCTCGATGAAGGTGATGTAGAACCAGTCGGTGATGCGACGGCTCTCATGCAGCGCCATGTGCGTCTTCACCCAGATCTTGACGGCCTGGTCGATGGCGAGGAATCCAAGAAAGATGGCAGCCACCGCAGCGGCCTGCCACATCTTAGTGCGCACGCTTCTTGTCATTCTTGACTTCAATGCTGAGCGTGGCATGAGGCACGGCACGCAGGCGCTCCTTGGGGATGAGCTTGCCCGTCTCGCGGCAGATGCCATAGGTCTTGTTCTCGATGCGCACGAGGGCGGCCTTCAAACCCTGAATGAATTTCTGCTGGCGCTGAGCCATCGCCATGAGCTGCTCCTTGGTCTGCGTCTCGCTGCCCTCCTCCAGTGCGTGGTATGTGGGCGCTGTGTCGTCAGCCTCGTTGCTGTCGCGGTTCATGATGCGGTCCATGGTCTTCTTATAGTCGCTCTCGGCGACAGCCAGTTTCTCGTTAATCAGCACGCGGAACTCCTCGAGCTCTTCGTCTGTGTAGCGTGTTTTTTCAGCCATTGTATTATATACGGTTTTAGTTAGTTTTTCTCAATATGGGCATTGATGGTGAAGTCGTCGAAGTCCAGCACGACGGGCGACTCCACGCTGTCAGCTATCGTCAGCGAGTCGGCCAGCACCTGTCCGCAGATGTAGCTGCCGAAGGCCTCTACAGCCTTGTCGGTCTGCGCATTGTGCTCGAGCGTCACACGGATGCGGTCGGTGATCTCGAAGCCGCTCTCCTTGCGCAGGTTCTGGATGCGTTTCACCAGCTCGCGGGCATAGCCTTCGTTGCGTAGCTCGTCGGTAACGGTGATGTCGAGGGCCACGGTCAGCACGCCGTCGTTGGCAACGGTCCAGCCGGGGATGTCCTCGCTGAAGATCTCCACGTCCTCAAGCTCCACGGTGATAGCATCGCCGCTGGGCAGTGTCAGCGGCAGCTGACCCGTCTCAAGCACGGCAATCTGCTCCTGCGTGAGGGCTGTAACGGCGGCGTTGACGTCCTTCATCAGCTTGCCGAACTTCTTACCCATCGTGCGGAAGTTGCACTTCACCTTCTTCGTCAGCAGACCAGCGCCCTCCACGAACTCCAGCTCCTTGACATTGACTTCGTCCAGGATAAGCTGCTTCACGGCTTCGATGCGCAGCTGCTGCTCGCGGTCGATGGCAGGGATGGCGATGCGCGCCAGCGGCTGGCGCACGATGATCTGCTCCTTCTTGCGCAGCGACAGCACCATCGAAGTGATCTCCTGTGCCAGTGCCATGCGCGACTCCTGCTCCTTGTCGATGAGGGCGTCGTTGGCCGCGGGGAACTTGGCGAGGTGGACGCTGGAGAGACCCTCTCCCCGCTCCCCCGTGAGGGGGAGAGCCTCGCTATCGCTCGAAAGCTGCGCGCCAGCCTTCGCCCCTCCCTTACGGGAGGGGTTGGGGGTGGGTCCATGCAAATCCCTGTAGAGTTGGTCGGCGTAGAAGGGAGCGATGGGCGCCATCAGGCGGGCGACGGTCTCCAGACAGGTGTAGAGCGTCTGGTAGGCGCTGAGCTTGTCGATGCTCATCTCGCCGCCCCAGAAACGCTTGCGCGAGAGGCGCACAAACCAGTTCGAGACGTTGTCGGTGACAAACGACTGAATCAGGCGACCGGCACGCGTGGGCTCATAGCTCTCGTAGCTCTGCTCCACCTCACGGATGAGGGAGTTCAGGGCCGAGAGAATCCAGCGATCCATTTCCGAGCGCTGGCTCATGGGAACCTCGGGCTCCTCGAAGTGCCAGCCGTCCACGTTGGCGTACATCGCCAGGAAGCTATACGTCTGGTAGAGCTTGCCGAAGAACGAGCGCGCCACTTCTTGTACCCCTGCTTCATCATATTTGAGGTTGTCCCATGGTTGTGAGTTGGTTATCATATACCAGCGCACAGCATCAGAACCGAATTTCTCGATATTGTCGAAGGGGTTGATGGCATTGCCCAGGCGCTTCGACATCTTCAGTCCGTTCTTGTCTAGCACGAGGCCGTTGCTGATGACAGCCTTGTACGAGACGCTGTCGAAGACCATCGTGGCGATGGCGTGCAGCGTGAAGAACCAACCGCGCGTCTGGTCAACACCCTCGGCGATGAAGTCGGCGGGATAGACGATGCGCTTGTCCAGCGCTTCCTTGTTCTCGAAGGGATAGTGAATCTGTGCGTAAGGCATTGCACCGCTGTCGAACCACACGTCGATGAGGTCCAGCTCGCGCTGCAGCGGCTGGCCGCTCTCACCCACGAGAATGATGTTGTCCACGTAGGGGCGGTGCAGGTCGATGCGGTCGTAGTTCTCCTGCGACATATCACCCGGCACGAAGCCTTTATCCTTGAGCGGGTTGTAGGCCATCACGCCTGCGCGCACGCTCTTTTCTATTTCATTGTAGAGTTCCTCCACGCTGCCGATGCAGATCTCCTCGCGCGTCTCGCGGTTGCGCCAGATGGGCAGCGGCGTGCCCCAGTAGCGGCTGCGGCTGAGGTTCCAATCGTTGAGGTTCTCCAGCCATTTGCCGAAGCGACCCGTGCCCGTGGATTCAGGCTTCCACAGGATGGTCTTGTTCAGCTCTATCATGCGTTCCTTGGCGGCTGTCGAGCGGATGAACCAGCTGTCCAGCGGGTAGTAGAGCACAGGCTTGTCGGTGCGCCAGCAGTGCGGGTAGTTGTGCACGTGCTTCTCAATCTTGAAGGCCGTGCCCTCCTGCTTCATCTCCATGCAGAGCACGATGTTCAGATCCTCGGTCTTGGCGAGCGCCTTCTCGTCCAAGCCAGCATATTTCGGGTCGTAGGCATTCTTGACGAAGTCGCCGGCGTGGTGCCAGTAGCTGTCGTTGACGCAGCTCTCGACGAAGGCCTCGTCCATGTCGTCCTTCACGAAGTACTTACCCGTGAAGTCCACCATGGGGCGCGTGTCGCCGGCTTTATCGATGACGAAGAGCGAGGGGATGCCGGCATCCTTGGCCACCTTGGCATCGTCGGCACCGAACGTGGGCGCGATGTGCACGATGCCCGTACCGTCCTCCGTGGTCACGTAGTCGCCGGGGATGACGCGGAACGCCTCGGCGCTCTTGTCCACGGCCTTGCCGTCCTCCAGCGCACAGGGCTTCACCCACGGGAAGAGCTGCTCGTAGTGCTGACCCAGGAGGTCTGTACCCATGAACTCACCCACCACTTCAGGAGCGGCAGCGCCCTCCTCCTTCGGTTGGGGGAAATAGACATCCTTGCGTGATTCAGCTACAATATAGATGGCTTCTTCCTTCGTATAGGGATTCTGTCCCTTGACAGCGACATATTTGATTTTCGGGCCTACGCACAGCGCGGTGTTCGAGGGCAAGGTCCAGGGCGTGGTCGTCCAGGCGAGGATATAAACAGGCAACCCCAGGTCGGACAACTTCACTAAGCCTTCCGGGTAACCACTCCCCTCTCCCACGGGAGAGGGGTTGGGGGTGAGGCTGGCCTTAAACTGCGCCGTCACCGTCGTGTCCTTCACATCGCGGTAGCAGCCCGGCTGGTTCAGCTCATGGCTGCTGAGGCCTGTGCCGGCAGCGGGGCTGTAGGGCTGGATGGTGTAGCCCTTGTAGAGCAGGCCCTTCTCATAGAGCTGCTTCAGGAGCCACCACAGCGACTCGATGTACTTGTTGTCGTAGGTGATGTACGGATGTTCCATATCGACCCAGTAGCCCATGCGGCGGCTGAGGTCCTCCCATTCGCTGGTGAACATCATCACGTTCTCGCGGCACTTGCGGTTGTAGTCGTCGATGGAAATCGTCTTGCCGATGTCCTCCTTCGTGATGCCGAGTTCCTTCTCCACGCCCAGCTCCACGGGCAGTCCATGAGTGTCCCAGCCCGCCTTGCGGTGGACCTGGAAACCCTTCATGGTCTTGAAGCGGCAGAAGGTGTCCTTGATGCTGCGTGCCAGCACATGGTGGATGCCGGGGTGGCCGTTAGCCGAGGGAGGTCCCTCGAAGAACACGAACGAGGGGCAGCCCTCACGCTCGTCGATGCTGCGGTGAAACAGGTCCTCACGGTCCCATTGCTCCAGTATTTGATGGTTCACCTCCGTGAGGTTGAACTTCGAATATTCAGGGAATTTTTTTGCCATATTTCTTGTCTTCTATTGAGTCTTGCCTTAAAAAACGGCGCAAAAGTAGCAAATAAATAATGAACAGCAAAATAATTTATTACTTTTCATCCCCTTCGCCCCATAAATCCCCTGTCTTACATCTTCCATCTTCCCTCAGCCATCCTACATCAGCCCTCATCCATCTTACATCATAACCCTTAATGCTTTTTCTCATAACCCTTAAGCCTTTCGGCCACAACCCTTAGGTCTTATGACCCGAAGACCTATATCTTCTCGTCGTTCCATCGCGACCGAACAACGAACGCACATAGCTCTTCCAACTGGATCACCATGGTGGTCCACTCAACGCATATAGCTCTTCCATCGTGTCCCACTAGTGGGACACCGCGAAAGGTCATGTTCTTCCATGCACCCGTTCATTTCGAGAAAAAGTTTTGCCGAAAACCCTATGAGCCCTACGCAAACCGCCTCTCTCCGTCATAGTCCTGCAAGTCGCCGAAGCCGATTCACCAACCCTCATGCGTAGGGCTCATAGGGTTTTCGGCAAAAATAATTTCGTGGCTACGCGAAAGACACTAGTAGTCCCTCGCCTGACCCTCTATAGTCCCTACGCGCAGACACTATAGAGGGTCGGACGAGAGACTATAGAGGGAAAACACCAGCGTGCTATATCACCTTGCGCAGCAGGCTGCATCGGATGATGCAGCCTGCTGGATGAACATTCGTGCGGTGTGCGATGATTTTTTGTTAAGAAATATTTATTTTTCTCAGTTGTTGATGGTCTAATGTCTTAGCTTCATAGTCTTTCCCTCAACCCTGTAAAGCAATCTATAACCTCTTTCACACGAATGACCATGAATTAAGCCATAAATGGATCATAAATTCATTCTTCACATATATCCACTAATTCCGCTCCACATTCATTACAAAGCATGGGCGGGTAACGGTCTTCTGTTTCTAGGTGCTTATCGTAAAGTGACTTGATGTCTGTGATATTTTGATAGACACAACCGCATTTAGGACATCTTTTTCCCATTTACTATGTTGAGTGTCAATGCGAACAGGGTACAATACACCCAAAGTGTACGTTGTGGTTGCGCTCTCTTCTTGTACTTGATTTGCGAGATATGACGATAGAAGATAACAGAGTGTAAACGTCCTTTTCCAATAAGATTTGACCCTCAAGCCCGTTGTGGACTATCGAAGTCGCTGCAAAAGTAGCGATTATTCCTATTCGGGCAAAATAAAAGCGGATGAAATTCATCATCCGCTGAAAAAATATAGGTCTGAACTGCTGTTGTTTGTCGTTATTTCGTTATTACGACTTGGCCGCCTTCGTTATTACGTTATTTCGTTATAACGTTATTACGACCTATACTTTGGCGGCTTACTTCGGGAGGGTGACGTGGAAGTAGGGGTTGGGGGTGTGGGAGTGGAGGATGATGGACTGGAGGTCGGCGACGATCTCGGGGTGCTGAGAGGCGAGGTTGGTGTCTTCGTGGACGTCGGTGGCGAGGTCGTAGAGCTCGGAGACGCCACTCTTGACGATGAGCTTCCAGTTGTCCTTGCGCACGGCAATCTGGTTGGTCTCGTTGAACTCCCAGTAGAGATAGGGATGTGCCTGCTGCTCGGTGTCGCGGCCTGTGAGCGTGGGAAGGAAGGAAATGCCGTCGAAGTAGTCTGCATCGTCCAGGTCGGGATTGCGGTACTTGGCGACGTAGTCCTGCTCGCCAATGATATCGCAGAAGGTGGGCATAATGTCGTAGAAGGCAATGGGATGGTTGTTCTTGACGCCTGCCGGTACATGGCCGGGCCAGCGGACGATGAAGGGCACGCGGATACCGCCTTCGTGGCACGAGCGT
The DNA here is from genome assembly GCA_946415705.1 of uncultured Prevotellaceae bacterium. Lineage (GTDB taxonomy): Bacteria > Bacteroidota > Bacteroidia > Bacteroidales > Bacteroidaceae > Physcousia. The sequence continues at coordinate 80,331 of CAMKTN010000007.1, read as the reverse complement.
TTCAGGCCTTTGAGGACGCCGTCGCGGTTGAAGAAGGTGGGGTCTGCCCCACCCTCCTCATGAGGGCCGTTGTCGCTGGAGAAGATGAGGATGGTGTTGTCGGCGAGGCCCTTGCGCTCCAACAGGGCCATGATTTCGCCCACGTAGGTGTCGAGACGGGTGATCATCGCCGCGAACTGTGCGTGGACGTGGCCGATGGCATGGTACCACGAGCCCAACTGGCCGCCGTAGCTCTTATCCACACCGAACTTCTGCTTGTAGGCCAGCAGGATGCTGTCCTCGGGCTGCACGAGCTCGGCATGGGGGATGGTGTAGGTGAAGAGACCGTAGAAGGGTTGGTTGTCGCTTTGCCGCTCGAGCCACGCCATGGCCTTGCGGTGGATGATGTCGGCGCTGTACTCAGGGCGCTTGAAGTAGTCGTCGGTCTTGAAGTCGTACTGGATATTCCCGCAGAGGATGTCGCGGCTGACATAGGTGTCGCCGTCGCAGCGGCTGTATTTGTTGAGGAAGTTGGGATAGTAGGCATGGGCCTGGAACTGGCAGATATAGCCGTAGAACTCATCTATGCCGCGTTTGTCGGGGGTAGAGACGCTGCCTTCGTAGCCGCCGGCCCACTTGCCGAACTGGGCGGTAGTGTAGCCGTTCTGCTTCATGATCTCAGGCACGACGACGTGCTTGGGGTCGAGGGGATGCTGGCCCACGACGGCATAGTCGGCATTGCCGTGGTAATAGACGGTGCCGGAGCCGGGCCAGTACTCTTTGTTGCCACGGACCTCGCAGTGGCCCGTGTGCTGCCCCGTCATCAGCGAGGCGCGCGAGGGCGCCGACACGGGGCTGCCGGCGTAGGCCTGCATGAATTGCATGCCCTGAGTGGCCATGCGGTCGATGTTGGGCGTGGAGATGTACTGCTGGCCGTAGCAGGCGAGGTCGCCCCATCCCATGTCGTCGCATAGGATGAAGAGGATATTCGGTTGCTGTGCCTGTGTACCCGCCAACGCAGGTGTTGCCGTGAGTCCGTATAAGAGATGACGCAGTTTCATAGTGGTTGGTTTTATGAGGGGTTATCGGTTGCAGAGGTCGTGGAAGTCGCAGTGTTCGCAGGACTTCAGACGGGTGGTCTGGGTGAAGGGCTTATGCTGGTCGAAGATGTCGAGGATGAGCTGTTCGAGGCGTTCCTCGTAGGCGGTGGCCAGCGTGAGGCTCTGGTCGTCGCGCGAAGCGGGCTGACAGATGTCGTGGATGTACTGGCTGCCGAGGCGTAGCTTGGGGCTGTAGTCCTCAGCGCCTGACTTGTGCACATAGAAGAGGCAGGGGGTGACGGGGTACGACCGTCTGTCGGCCAGGAGCTGTGCGCTATGCTCGGAGACGATGGTGGCATAGAGGAGCGTCTGGAAATAGTAGTGCGCTTTCTGGTCGGTGTCGCTGAAGAGCTGGTCGAGGTTGCTGACGGCTTCGGGGCGTCCGCCGGTCTTGTAATCTACAACGCGGATGGCGAGGCCGCCAGGGACGTCATCATCGTGGACGAGGTCGAGGCGGTCAATGATGCCGCCGGTGTCGATTTCCATGTCACGGATGTGGAGCGTCTTTACCTGCTTGGCTTCTGTCTGCAGGACACGGAAGGGTGTGAGGCGACGGTCATGGCGCAGGAGCTGCAGCAGGTAAGTGGTGATGACGCGCTGCGCGATGAAGAGGATGCCGCGATACTCCTCGGGCTGGTCCTTGAAGAATATCTGGCGGAAGGCCTGACGCACGAGGGGCTCCAGGCGCTGGCCGACCATCTCCAGGAAGGGGTCAATGTCCTGTGCGCGAACGGTGTCGCCGGCTGAGGTGAGCTGGTTGTAGAGGAGCTCGGCAGCACAGTGGAAGACATCGCCGAAGAGCATGGCGTCGAGGCCCTCGGCAGGGTCGGGGTCGATGCGCATGTCCTCCACATAGCGGTAGTAGAACTGCAGCGGACAGGTGGTGTAGGTGTTCATGGCCGAGGGCGAGAGGAAGCGACGGTCACGAGGCGCACGGCCACGGTTGTCGTAGCGCTCGCGCAGCAGGAGCATGATCTCGGGTGTCTTCTCCTTGACGATGGGGGCCGCCTGACGGGCATCGCTGGCCGCCTGCAGCACACGGTGCTCGATGGGGAAGTCGGTCTCGGCCAGCAGCTGGCGCAGGAAGCGCGAGATCTCGTTCTGGCGGATGCCCGCATTGCTCTCGTTGTACATGAAGGTGATGCGCTCGGCACGCTGTATCAGGCGGTAGAAATAGTAGGCATAAACGGCAATCTTATGCTTGAGGGTCGTGAGCCCGAAGGCCTCGCGCAGGTGGTACGGGACGAAGCTGCTGTCGGCCACCTTCTTGGGCAGGTAGCCCTCGCCGACGCTGAGCATGAGGAGATGGCGGAAGTCGAGGGCGCGCGTCTCCAGGACACCCATGACCTGCAGACCGATGGCGGGCTCGCCGTGGAAGGGGATGGTCTCGGCGTTGAGGACGTTGCGCAGGAGGCTCGCCAGCATGCGGTCGCTGACCACGAGGAGGGGTGCGTCGCCCGACATGAGGTCGGCCAAGCGGTTCAGGCAGGTGTAGGCACGGAAGATGGCTTCTGTGGCGATGAGGTCTGTGCGCAGCAGGGCGGCGACCTGTGTGAGGACGTCCTGCAGGTAGCGCAGCAGCGCTGTCCCCTGCCCCACTCGCTGGCGCCAGACGCTGTCATCGAGCAGACGCGCATAGGGATGTGATGCCACGGCGCGCAGCTGCAGCGGACGAAAACGCTGGAGGGCAGAGTCGTAGCCTTCTGTCTGCAATTCCACGAGGGCCAGCAGGAGGCTATAGACGGGTGTGTCGGCCAAGGGGAAGCCCATCGTGACATTGAGGGGCATCGCGCTGTTGGGGAGGGCGTGGAGCACGGGCTGCAGGAGCTGCTCGTTGCAGAGGACGACGGCCGTCTGGTTCTCGTGCTCGGTGAGGTTCTCTGAGAGCCATTGCGGCAGGTAGCGCGCCTGGGCGTTTTCGCTGGAGGTGGTGATGAAGGTGATCTCCTTGGGAGAGCGCAGGTTGTTGAAGCACTCGGGCGGCAGCTCATTGCCGAAGCGCTCGATGTTCTTGCTCAGGAAATGGCCGGCCTCGTGGTTCTTGATGTAGAAGGTGTCGTAGTCCCAGTAAAAGAGCGCCTGCCCGCGTTGCTTGAGTTCGCTGAAGAGGGCTTGCTCCACGGCGTTGAGGACGTTGAAGCCGACGAAGACATATTTAAATTGAGAATTGAAAATTGAAAATTGAGAATTGAAAATTGAAAATTGAGAATTGAGGGTTGAGAGATTTTTTTCAACGACTTCTCTTTGAAGGGCGCCTTCGTAGAGGACGCCGTCGGCACGCATAGAGGTGTTCAGGTCGGCATAGATAGCGGGCAGCTGTTCCCAGAGCTGGAGGAAACGTTGCTTGAGTTCGGAATTCTCCTCCAGCGAGAAGTTACCGAAGAACGAGCGCAGGGCTTCGGCCTGCTCAGGGTCTATATAGGAGTTGTCGTCGAGCTGGCGCAGGTCACGGATATTGGTGAAGAGGCGCTGTGCATCGACCAGCTGTTTGTCGATATCGTCGAAGTCGGAAAGCAGGATCTCTCCCCAACCGTAGAACTGGTCAAGGGACTGCGGGTCCTGGACGTGGGCGGCATAGGCGCGATAGAGGCGGCAGACGCTCTCCACGGGGTCGCAGAGCGTGTAGGGCGAGGCCTCAGCGAAGAGCTCGCTGATGGTGCGATAGGTCGGGGTCCACACGGGCGATGGGGACAGCTCGGCGAGAGCCTGGTCCAGGAAGAGGCTGGCGCGCTTGCCGGGGAAGACTACGACGAGGTTGCTGAGGTTATTTCCAAAGCGCTGCAAAAGCGAGGCGGCGACGTGGTGAAGGAAGGAGGGCATTTATGGAATTGAAAATTGAGAATTGAAAATTGAAAATTGAGAATGCGGCCAAAGATGGGTACGGTATAACGATATAACGATATTACGGTATTACGAGGCCGCTTGAACTCTTGAACTCTTGAACTTTTTAAACTCTATCAGGCGACAGCCTGCACACGGGAGGAATAGACGAACCAGAGGTAGCCCTCGACGGTGGCGGAGGGGTACATGGCGGCGAGCAGGGACATATAGTCACGGACCTGTTGCTCGTAGGTGTCGTGGTAGCGGCCGAACTTGAAATCGACGACCACGACACGCGAGCCGTCGGGCGAGATCATCACGCGGTCAGGACGATGTGTGACGGGCTGGTGCGTTTTGGTGTCAAGGCTCACGATGGAACATTCGTTGAAGAGAGTCCACTCACCCGAGAACCACGAGGCCACCTGCGGATTGCTGAAGCCGCGAGCAAACCATTTCTCGAGGTCGGCGCGACGCACACTGACGTAGGTGCCGTCGGGCGCATAGCGCGAGATGACGCCCTCGTGTTCCAGGCTGTCCAGGACAGGACGGACATCGTCGAGGGTGGCCATCTGCTGGAGTACGCTGTGGAGCAGGCGCCCCATTTCCACGTATTGCTGCTGGCGGTAGTATTCATCGGTCATCTCTGCCTCCTCGTTGTCATCCGTCGTCGCTGACGGCAGCGTGGCGAGGAAGTCCTGCGAGCGGTTGCTCTGGCGGAAGGTGGCGCTGAGGGGATAGGAACACATGGTGATGTCGAGGGGCGTGGCCTTGGGTGTCAAGCGGTTGACCTTCTTGGCATCTGTCTTCTTCTCCTTCTTGGCTTCTTCGGTGGTCACCACGGGTTCGCCCAGCAGCGTGCCGCCAGGGATGACAGCAGCGATGAGGTCGCCCACGGTGCGCTTAGCCTTGGTGAGGCCGTCGGCATCGCCCACCGCCCAGGCGTAGAAGTTCTGAGCCGGACGTGTGAAGCCGACGTACAAGGCGTTGAGCTCGTCGAGGCGCGAGAGCAGATGGGACTCGGCATAGTCACGGCCGAAGACGGATTTGGGTGCCGTCCTAGAGCTGGGCGTGATGGGCAGCAGCTCCAGCTCGCTGAAGGGCTCTTCGGTGGGCGTGCACCACAGCAGGTCGGTGGCACGGTCGCGCTCCAACGCCCAAGTGCAGAAGGGCATGAAGACGGTGTGGAACTCCAGGCCCTTGGCCTTGTGGATGGTGATGATACGTATGCCGTTGACCTGCCCGGCAGGGATGGACTGGCTGGCGAGGCGCTCGTCCCAGTATGCCAGGAACGAGTGGAGGTCGGAGGATTCGGAGTGCTGAAAGTCGAGGACGGCATCAAAGAAAGCGAAGAGATAGGCATCCTGACGTGGGATGGTGTCGAGGTGTAGGTCGCGATAGAGCATCTCAATGAGCTCGTAGAGCGGCAGCTGCGCGAGTTGCGGGTCGAGGCCCTCAGCGGGCAGGTTGCTGGCATGGGTGCGAAGGTAGTATTGTGAGACGACATCCGATGAATCGTCGAGGGTGCGCAGGGCTGCGATGAGGAGCATATTGGCTGGCGAGGCGGAGAGGAGGAAGGCCTCGTCGCTGACGATGGGCGGCATGTCCTCGTCCTCGGCAAAACTTTCGATGACGGGTTGCATGTCGCCGTTGTTGCGCACGAGAATCGTCATCGCGCTGTAGGGAAGCCCTTCGGCGTGAAGGGCGCGCACCTGTGCCTTGACATCGTCAAGGATGGCGGGCTCCCAGTCGTCGCGTTTCGTATATTCCGAAGGATCAAGGACGGTGACGGAGACGAAGCCCTCGGGCGCTGATGAGGTTTCCACGGGTTCGCCCGCTGCCGCAGCGGCTTCCTCGGGGGTGAACTGCTTCACGTCGGCATAGGCATCGACGAAGGAGAAGGTGCCACGAAGGATGGTGAGCTCAGAGGCTGAGGCCTTTTCGAGCTCGCGGGCGGCATCGCGGAAGAATTCGTTGTTGAAATGAATGATGTTGGCCGCACTGCGACGGTTGACGTCGAGGTTGCGAATCTGTGGAGGCGGCACCATCTTGTGTTCAATCTCGCCGAGGATGCGCCAGTCGCCGCCACGCCAGCGGTAGATGCTCTGCTTGACGTCGCCCACGAGCAGGTTGTGACCTCCCTTGGCAAGGCTCTCCAGCAGGAGCACACGGAAGTTCTTCCATTGCAGGGTGGACGTGTCCTGGAACTCGTCGATCATCACGTGGTGCAACAGGGCGCCTATCTTCTCGAAGACGAAGGGGGCGTCGCTCTCCCCTACCATCCGGCTGAGCAGTATCGGCGTCTTGGCGAGGTTGAAGCGCGAGGTCTCGGCATTGATGTCGGCCACCTCGCGGTCGATGGCGTCTAGCAGGCAGAGCGGTTTGAGATGCGTCATCGCCAGACGGGCGCTGTTGGCCTGAAACTGCATATCGGGAAGGCGATCCACGAGGTCGCTGAGGATGCCGCCTACGACATCTGCCGCATCCACGAGATCCGGGCGTTGCTTCTGGTCGGCTTTCTTGACCATCGTCAGCGGGTTGTCTGCCCACCCTTGTATGCGCGTGCCGGGGTCCACATCGATGTCGCCGGCCTTCAGTCGCTCCACGAAGGTCAGCAGTGTCTTGCCGTTGGAGAAGTCGGTGTAGGCGATGTTCGCCTCCAGCACGGCATGCTCAATCTGCGCAGCAGTACTCTTCAGGCGTTCCACGGGGGCGGTAGCCATCTCGTTGAGCTGCTGGATGAACTGGCGCATGAAGGTGGCATCGGTGAGTCGTTGGCGTAGCTGCTCGCCACGTAGGAGGTAGTCCTCGTTGAAGATGGCGCGACCGAAGTTCTTGACCTCGCGCGTCACGTCCCAACGTTGGTCGTTGGCGATACGCTCGCGAACGAGGCTGTAGAGCCATTCGAACACCTGAGGGTCGTCCTGCAGGCGATCGACGATGCGATCTACGGCCTTCGACAGCACCTCGGTGTCGCTGATCTCCACCTGCAGACTTGCCGTGAGACCCAGCTCGTGGGCCAGTCCACGCAGGATGGTCTGGAAGAAGGCATCGATGGTCTGCACGCGGAAGCGGTTGTAGTCGTGAAGTATCTGGTGCAACGCCTCGCGGCAGCGAAGGCGCAGCTCATCGTCGGGATAGACGTCGGCACCCTCCTCGCGCAACGCCTTCTTGAGCGCCTGGAAATAGGGCTCGCTGCTCTCCAGGGAATGGCCGATGCCATAGAGCTGACTGAGGATGCGGTCCTTCATCTCGCCCGTGGCTTTATTGGTGAACGTGACAGCCAGGATGCTGGCGTATTCAGCGGGCTCCTGAGCCATCACCAAAAGCTTGATGTACTGTACAGCCAGCGTGAATGTCTTGCCTGATCCTGCAGAGGCTTTGTAAACGGTTAGTGACGACATAACACCTTATTAATATATGGGGGGTCGGAAATGAAAACGTGAAATTCTGCGGCAAAGTTAGTAATAAAGTGTGAAATGACAAAAGTTTGAGAAAATAAAGAAAATTTTATGGAAATAATGATGGTTATTCGAAAGAATTGCACTAACTTTGCGGCGATGAATAGACTTTCCCAACACATTGAATATCTGCTACTGACGCATAACTGCGTGATTGTCCCGCAGTTCGGTGCTTTTGTTGCTCATACGAGCAATGCGCAGCACGCTGACAGTGAAGACTTGTTCTTCCCGCCTAAGCGTATCGTTCGTTTTAATCCCGACCTCACCGAGGACGACGGGTTGCTGGTAGATGTTGTTCAGGCCGTACATCGCGGCACCCTTGCCGATGCCAAGCGGCAGGTGCAGCAGATGATTCTGGAACTGCGCCAACAGTTGCTCTCTGACGGACAGGTGGACTTCGGCAGTATCGGCATCTTCACGCAAGACGAGGACGGCCATGTCAGCTTCTCTACTTGTCAGGCCGGCATCATCTCTCCCGAGCACTATGGCTTGGAAGCCTTTACGATGCCTAAGCTCACGGCAACGGAGCGCTTCGAGAAGCTGGCTAATCAGCATAAGCAGCATGCAGAGGGATTTGTCGATACCGACAAGCATATCGTCATCCGCATCAGCCGCCGCTCCCTGCGCTATGTGGCTGCTGCCGCTGCCTTCATCGCTATCTGCGTGTTGTTCTCAGCGCCCATGTCCGTGCACCGTGAACGTCTGCTGCAGCAGGCTTCGCTCATCAGCACCCCTCAGCCCACAGCGACCGTAGAGGTGCAACAGCAAGAAGCCGTGCAGCCTGAGACGTTGAAGACCGCAGCCGTGGCTGAAGAGCCCCAGCAAGTGGCCCAACCCGCAGCTGCCGACCGATATGCCATTGTCCTTGCCAGCGCCGTAAGCCTCAAGAATGCTGAACGCTATATCGCCGACCTGCAGGCACGCGGCTATGCGAATGCACAGATTCACAACAACGGCAAAATACTCCGTGTGGTGCTGGCAGGTTATGCCGACGAGACGGAGGCCTACAATGCCAATGCCGCCTTGCACAAAGCCGGCAAAGAGTTTGCCAGCAGTTGGGTGATGAAACTTTAAGGGAGGGCTTATGAAGAAAGTGCGCTGTCCCAAGTGCGACCATTACATGCCATTTGATGACACCCGCTACAAAAGCGGTGAGACACTCGTCTTCGAGTGTCCCAATTGTCATAAGCAATTCGGACTGCTCATAGGTGTCAAGGACACTGAAGAAGAACATGAAGATTGCGGATCTATCGTAGTGATAGAGAATGTATTCCATCATGAGCAGACGATAGAACTGCAGATGGGTGACAACGTCATCGGTCGCTATGTAAAAGGCTCCGACATCAACGCCCCCATCGAGACTGTGGACCCCAGCGTGGATACCACCCATTGTGTCATCAATGTCAGCCGTAACCGTGCAGGACAGTTGGTCTATACGCTGCGCGATGCCAGCACGGACGGCACAGGCACCTTCGTAGGTAACACGATGCTCAGCGCCAAAGACCGTCTGCGCCTTGACCACGGTGCCATCATCACCATCGGCGCGACGACCATGATCTTCCGCGCTGCCGGAAGAGAAGACGATTAAAAAAATGAGGTTTACCGGGTAAACCTCATTTTTTTTAATCTAAATTAGAAGGGCAGGTCGTCGGTGCTCTCCCCGCTGAAAGCAGGAGCTTCAGGAGCAGGAGCCGCGGCAGGTGCCGGAGCTGCAGGGATGGGAGCTGCCTGCGGAGCGCCAAAGGCGGCATTGGGATCTGCGGCAGGAGCGACAGCGTTGGGATCGTAGGGTGCTACCTTCCACGCGCGAATCTGATTGTACCAACGGCCGTTATATTCACGAGCATCGATGTCGAGGCTGACAGTCAGCATCTGACCCACCTGAATATTGAACTGGGCGATGCGATCGCTGCCGAAGACCTCGAAGCAACATTTGCGAGGGTATTGCTCCATCGTCTCCAACACATAAGATGCAACTTTCCATTCACTTCCCGAGCGCTGCGAGACACCTCCGCGTTCAGGAAGCACCATGATGATTTTTCCTTGGATTTCCATGTTTGAAATGTGATTTTTATAGTAAAATAATGAGTCCTTTTTGGAAAAGCGATGCAAATATAGGCCTTTCTCTTCATCTTTTGAAACTTTTTGGCTGTTTTTTTTGCCTATTCGGACAAAAGTCATTAATTTTGCTCGGTTTTAGTAGGCATCTGCTGCCTTTTTGCCCGTGATAACAACAAAAAAGTATAGAATATGAAGATTAAAGTCTCCAGCGCGGCCCTCTTCGGTCGCCTCACCTCCATCAACCGAGTACTCAACAACAAGAACTCACTGCCCATCCTGGACTGCTATCTCTTCGACGTCGATAACCAGAAGATGTCCATCACGGCTTCTGACAGTGAGACGACCCTCGTCACCAGCGTGGAATTGATCGAGAGCGACATGAATGCCCGCTTCTGCATCAAGGCCAAGACCATTCAGGACTCCCTCAAGGAGATCTCTGACCAGCCCATCACGCTGGACATCGACCTGGAAAGCATGAAGATTGTGGGCCAGTACCAGAACGGTACCTTCAGCATTGCAGGTGAGCGTGCCGACGAGTATCCTGCTCCGCATAACATCGACACCGACGCACACTGCTTCACGCTGAAGCAGAGCGTCTTGCTGGCAGGCATCAACCAGAGCATCTTCGCCACGGCCGATGATGAGATCCGCCCTGTGATGACCGGTATCTACTTTGACTTCACCCCCGACTGCCTCGTATTCGTCGGTACCGACGGCCGCAAGTTGGTGCGTAAGAAGGAATACTCTGTGAAGAGCGAGCAGCAGATGGGATTCATCCTTCCTAAAAAGCCCGCCAACATCCTGAAGGGTCTCCTGCAGAAGGGCGACGCCACGGCAGAGCTGACCTTCAACGATAAGATGGCGAAGTTGGAGACCGCCGACTATACCCTCACCTGCCGCCTCATCGACGGGCGCTATCCGAACTACAACAGCGTGATTCCACAGAATAACCCCTACAAGGCCACCATCGACCGTGCCGCCCTCGTCTCCACGCTCAAGCGCGTGCTGGTGTTCAGCAGCCAAAGCAGTGCACAGGTGAAACTGGCCTTTAAGAAGAACCTGCTGACGGTGAGCGGTCAGGATGTGGATTTCTCCACATCGGCTGAAGAGCGCCTCATGTGCGAATATGACTTCCCCGCCATCAACATTGGCTTCAAGGGTACCCTTCTGCTGGACATCCTCGGTAACCTGGAAGGCAGCGAGGTGAACTTCGAGCTGGCTGATCCCGGACGTGCCGGCATCATCACGCCGGCTGAGCAGAAAGAGGGCGAGGAGATCCTCATGCTGCTGATGCCTATGATGTTGAATGACTAATATTTCAGATATTGACTTTTAACAGATTAGCGAGCTCTGAAAGGTTTGCTAATCTGTTATTCCTTTTCATCAGATATTCACTTTATGAAACTACATTTAGACTATCCAATTGTCTTCTTTGACCTCGAAACGACGGGCATTGATATCGTCAATGACCGCATCGTAGAGATATGCCTGCTGAAGGTGTTCCCCAACGGCAACGAGGAATCTAAGGTGATGCGCATCAACCCTGGTATGCATATCCCCGAGGAGGCCTCGAAGGTGCACGGCATCTATGACCAGGACGTGGCCGACTGTCCGCAGTTCGCTGACGTGGCTGCCGATATATGGGCATTCATGAAGGACTGCGACCTCGGCGGTTTCAACTCCAACCATTTCGATATCCCGATGCTGGCCGAGGAGTTCCTGCGTGCCGGCATAAACGTGGATCTCGGCAAATGCCGCCGTGTGGATGTCCAGAACATCTATCACAAGCTGGAACGCCGCACGCTCATCGCCGCCTATCAGTTCTACTGCCACAAGAACCTCGAAGACGCCCATTCAGCGCTCGCTGACACCAAGGCCACCTATGAGGTGCTCTGCGCGCAGCTGGACCACTACCCCGATGTGCTGCAGAACGATATCAACTTCCTGGCCGAGTATTCCCAGCGCGACCGCAACGTGGACTTTGCCGGACGTATCGTGCGCGATGACAAGGGTACCGAGATCTTCAATTTCGGCAAATACAAAGGGATGCCCGTGGCAGAGGTGCTGCGCCGCGACCCTGGTTATTTCAGTTGGATCATGCAGGGCGACTTCGCCCGTAACACGAAGCAGGTGCTGACAGAGATTGCACTCCGCAGCAAGAGCACCAACCGCTGAATACGTTCTTTCGAAAATCTGTAATACCATCAGATGAAGATTGTCTTAGGCATCACCGGCAGCATTGCAGCCTATAAGGCCTGCACGCTCATTCGCCAGTTCGTGAAACAAGGTCACGAAGTGCAGGTGGTCATCACCCCTGCGGGAAAGGAGTTCATCACCCCTATCACATTGTCAGCGCTGACCTCGAAGCCCGTCATTAGCGAGTTCTTCGCGCAGCGCGACGGCACATGGCACAGCCATGTCGATCTGGGGCTATGGGCTGATGCAATGGTCATTGCTCCCGCCACCGCCTCCACCATCGGTAAGATGGCACATGGCATTGCGGATAATATGCTCGTAACCACTTACCTCTCCATGAAGGCTCCCGTGTTCGTGGCGCCGGCCATGGACCTGGATATGTGGGCGCACCCCTCCACGCAGGACAATCTGCAGCTGCTCAAGGCGCGTGGCGTGACCATCATAGAGCCTGCCAGCGGGGAGCTGGCCAGTCATCTCGTGGGCAAGGGGCGTATGGAAGAGCCTGAGAAGATTGCAGAGGTGGTCCTTAAACATCTTGCACCCCTTAAACCTCTTAAACCCCTCACGGATCGTCGCATCCTGATTACCGCCGGTCCTACCTACGAGCGTATTGACCCCGTCCGCTTTATCGGCAACTACTCCAGTGGGAAGATGGGCTTCGCGCTGGCCGAGGAGTGTGCGCGTCGTGGCGCTCAGGTGGAGATGGTCTGTGGCCCCGTGCAGTGCATGACACAAGAAAGAGGTATCACGCTCACACGTGTGGAGAGCGCGCAGCAGATGTGGGACGCCGCCAGTCGGCTCTTCCCTGACTGCGATGCCGCCATCCTCTGTGCGGCCGTTGCTGATTTCACACCCGAACAGGTCGCCGACAACAAGATCAAGCGCGAGGGCGATGGCCTGGTGCTGCGCCTGAAGCCCACACAGGACATCGCGCGTAGTCTGGGTGAGATGAAGCGTGAAGGCCAGAAGCTTGTGGGTTTTGCCCTGGAGACCAACGACGAGCTGGCACATGCCCAGGAGAAGCTGCAGCGCAAGCATCTGGACTTCATCGTCATGAACTCGCTCAACGACGAGGGTGCCGGCTTCCAGCACGATACCAACAAGGTGACCATCATCACTCCCTCGGAACGTCTCCCCTACCCGCTCAAGCCCAAGCGTGAGGTGGCAAGCGATATCATTGACCAACTTGTCAAATTGTTTTAGGACTATGAAGAAGTTGTTGTTTGTCCTCCTACTGACAGCCTTCGCCTCCGGCCTTCGTGCCCAGGAACTGAATGCCAAGGTCAGCATCAACCGCCAACAGGTCTCCAACACCAAGTCTGGAGTCTTCGATGCGTTGCAAGACAAGATCACACGTCTACTGAACGAAAGCGCGTGGACAGAATTTAAGTATCGCGATTTCGAACGCATACAATGTACCTTCAACTTCACCATCGACACCTACAGCGAGACGGACAACTCCTTCACGGGCAGCCTGATTGTTGCCGGCATCCGACCGGTCTTCAACTCAAGCTACACGACCACGGTGTTCAGCATGACGGACAAAGATGTGGCGTTCAACTTCCAGGAGTTTGACCAGCTGGAATGGCGACCGGAGCAAGTAGATAACAACCTCACGGCGATGTTAGCCTATTGGGCTTATCTGCTGATAGGAATGGATTTAGATTCGATGTCGCCTATGGGTGGCACCTCGGTGCTGCAGATGGCACAGAACGTCTGCACCAATGCCGAGATGATGGGCTTCAAAGGTTGGAAAGCCTTCGATGACACCAAGAACCGCTATGCCATCATCAACGACTACCTCGACGGCTCGATGGAACCCTTCCGTCAATTGCAGTATATCTACTATCGCACGGGACTTGACCACATGGCAGAGAACACCGAGAACTCACGTGCCGCCATCGCCGAGGCCATCCGCCTCCTCAAGGAATCCCATGAGAACAAGTCGCTGAGCATGCTTCCCCAGATCTTCACCGACTACAAGCGCGACGAAATCGTGAGCATCTTCAGCGGACAGGGTACTTCCAAGGAACGCGAGGAGATCTACGACATCCTCTTCCGCATTAACCCTTCGCAGAACAACTATTGGGAAAAGATCAAGCAGTAGCGCTCAACCTTAAACTTTAAACCTTAAACTTTAAACTTCAAAAAAAGATTGCTTCTCTCACTTTCCATACAAAACTACGCGCTAATTAGCGAGCTACATATTGACTTCGAGCGCGGTTTCTCCGTGATCACCGGCGAGACAGGTGCCGGTAAAAGTATCCTCCTCGGAGCCATCGGCCTGTTACTGGGCGGCCGTGCTGAGACACGGATGCTCAAGGCCGGTGCCAAGCGTTGTACCATCGAGGCTGAATTCGACCTCGATGGCTATCACATGGACGGCTTCTTCGAGGATAACGACATTGATTTCGACGGCCGCAGTTGCATCATTCGCAGAGAGTTAACAGATACGGGTAAAAGTCGTGCGTTCATCAACGATACCCCTGCACAGGTGGCACAGCTGCGCGCGCTCGGCAGTCAGCTCATAGACATTCACTCCCAGCATCAGAACCTGCTCCTCGGGCAGGAGGATTTCCAGCTCAATGTGTTGGACATCATTGCTCAGGACCAGTCGCAGCGCGAGGTCTACACCGCCTGCTACAACGCTTATCATACGGCGCAACGCCGTCTGCAGGAGGCCGAGGCAGCCCTCTCACGCGGTCGCGATGATGAGGACTACCTGCGCTTTCAGTTGGAACAGCTCGATGAGCTGCAGCTGGAAGTTGGCAAACAAGAAGAGATGGAGCAGGAAGCACAGGTCCTGGAGCACGCCGAGGAGATCCGCGAGGCACTATGGACCACGGAACAGTTGCTGCAGGGTGACGACCGCACGGAGAACGCTATCCTACCCGCCCTGCGGATGGCCGAGCGCCAGCTGTCGTCCATCGCGACCTTGCTCCCTGCGGCGGAGGAACTCACAGAGCGCCTCGGCAACTGCCAGATAGAGCTGAAGGACATCGCCATGGAGCTTGGCGCACAGGCCGAAGACATTGATGTCAACCCCTCGCGTCTGGAAACGGTCCACGAATGGCTCAGCGCCTTGTACAGCACCCAGCAGAAGCACCATGTGCAAACCGAGCAACAGCTCATCGACATCGCAGAAGACTTCCGCAACCGCCTGGCACTCATCGACAACAGCGACGAGCAGCTCATGACGCTGCGCCAGGAATGTACGCAGGCACAGCAGGCCTTGCAGCAGGCTGGTGCACAGCTCACGGCACTGCGCCAGGAGGCGGCACACAAGGTAGAGGAACAGATCTGCGAACTGCTGGTGCCGCTGGGTATTCCCAACGTACGTTTTCAAGTGACTGTCAACCTGCGCCCGGAGCCTGCCCCCTCAGGACTGGACAACGTCTGCTTCCTGTTCTGCGCCAATAAGAGCGGTCAGCTGCAGCCCATCTCGGACATTGCTTCAGGCGGTGAAATTGCACGTGTGATGCTGTCCCTGAAGGCGCTCATCAGCAGCGCTGTGCAGCAACCCACCATCATCTTCGACGAGATCGACACCGGCGTCAGCGGTCAGATGGCCGAGCGCATGGCGGCAATGATGCGCACCATGGGCGATGGCGGCCGACAGGTTATCTCCATTACTCACCTACCGCAGATTGCCGCCATGGGACGCTTTCATTATCGCGTCTATAAAGAGGACAATGATGACAGCACCACCAGCCATATCGAACGCCTTGATGATGAGGCGCGTGTCACAGAGTTGGCCCACATGCTCAGTGGTGCTGAGGTGACTGCGGAGGCCATTGCCAATGCCAAGACTTTATTGAAACATGCTGAAAAATAATCCCCTACGCGCCCTTCTCCTCGCCATCGTTGCGGCCATCGCCCTCCCCCTCGCTGCGCAAACACCTAAATGGGCAAAGAAAGCGCAGAAGGCGATGCTAAGCATCATCACCTACGACCCGCAGGGGCAGATGCTTCATTCGACCACGGGGTTCTATGTCAGCGCCGACGGCATCGCGCTCTCCGACTATAAATCCTTTAAGGGGGCCGCGCGCGCTGTGGCCTTCGATGCTGCTGGGCATGAATACCCCGTCACGTGCATCCTGGGGGCCAACTCGCTTTATGATGTCGTGAAACTTCAAGTGGAAGCTACGAAGACACCAGCCCTGGCCGTTGCCACAGCCTCCAGCGTCAGCGGCGACAAAGCCTTCATTCTCCCTTATTCAAGCAGTCAGGATGGGAAGCCTGCGGCTACTGTCATCAGTGCCGTCTCCACCTTCAGCGGCGACCACCCCTACTACACGCTGCCTGTGCGCCTCACCGAGAAATGGGCGTCCTGTCCCGTCATGAACGAAGGCGGTCAGGTCATCGGCCTTCTGCAGATGGCGGCGTCGGTCAAGGACACCTGTTCCTATGCCGTCTCAGCCCTATTTGCCGACAGCCTTCACACCAGCGCCCTGACGCCTGCGAATGCCGACTACCAGGCCATCCCGATGAAGAAAGCGCTGCCCGCCGAGGCCAGCCAGGCCAACAGCTTTATATTCTTATTAGGAACGCGCGATACAGCCACTTATCTCTCCTACGTCAACGACTACATCACCCGTTTCCCCGCGGAGACCAACGGCTATACGATGCTAGCGGAGATGCAGGCTGCGCAGGGGCGCTTCGATGAAGCCGAGACGACCTGGACCGCAGGCATCAAGGCCACGTCGAAGGAAGATGAGCTCCGTTACTCACGCGCCAACACCTACTACCGCCAGATACAGGCGCGTCAAGTACCTGACACCTGGACACTGGAAGCCGCCCTGCAGGATGTGGAGGCCGCCAGCGCCTTGAATCCCCTGCCCCTCTACGCCTCGTTGCGGGCACAGCTGCTCTACAGCCTCAAGCGCTATGCCGAAGCCTGCGAGCAGTTCCTCACCCTCAACCAGACGAACCTACGCTCCGCCGACAACTACCTCTATGCAGCGCAGTGCCAGCAGATGCGAGGCGACACCACCGCCGTGCTGGCGTTGCAGGATAGCGCTGTGGCCTGCTTCACACGCCCCTACGTTGAGGCTGCAGCGCCGGCCTTGCTCATGCGAGCCAACACGCTCCTCAGCCTTGAGCGCTATCGCGAGGCTGTGCGCGACCTCAACGACTATGAGCACCTCAAGTCCAACACGCTGACGGCGAACTTCTACTACCGTCGTGAGCAGGCCGAGATGCATTGCCGTATGTTCCAGCAGGCCCTCGACGATATCGAACGTGCCGTGAAGATGGAACCGCGCGAGCCGCTCTATCATGCGGAGCTCGCCGTCGCGCACTACCGCTTCAACCAACTCGACGAAGCCATCGCCGCCGCCCGTGCGGCCATCGACCTCGCCCCCGAGTTTGCAGATGCCCATCGCATCCTCGGTATCTGCCTGCGTGCACAAGGCAAAGAACCCGAGGCTCGTGCCGCCCTGCAGCGTGCTGCTGACCTCGGCGATCCCCTCGCCCTGCAACTCCTCAACCCTCAACCGTAGTCGTTTAACGTTTAAAAGTTTAAGGAGTTTAAGAAGTTTAATTTTCAATTTTCAATTCTCAATTTTCAATTCTCAATTTGAAACTAACTCTCCTCGTCATAGGCAAGACCACAGACCCGCATGTGCAGGCGCTCATCGATGACTACGCGAAGCGCCTCACACACTACGTGCCCTTCAGCCTCGAGGTCATCCCGGAGCTGCGCAACACCAAGGCGCTCACCCCTGAGCAGCAGAAGGCACAGGAGGCCGACCTCATCCGCAAGCAGCTGCAGACGGGTGACCATCTGATTCTGCTGGACGAGCACGGCGCCGAGCATCGCTCGGTGGATTTCGCACGTTGGCTGGAGAAGCGCATGGCCGCCGGTGCGCGCCGTTTGGTCTTCGTGGTCGGCGGCCCCTACGGCTTCGACCCCTCCATCCACACCCTTGCCAAAGAAGAGATATCCCTGTCGCAGATGACCTTCTCCCACCAGCTCATCCGCGTACTATTTGTCGAACAACTTTACCGCGCACATACCATCTTGCGTGGTGAGCCTTATCATCACGAGTAATATGAAGAATCTTTCCGGCGCAGAATACGCCGCCTCGAAATACAACGAACTGGTCGTCCGCGAGGAGACCACCCTCCTGGAGTTCCTCATGAAGGAGTTCAGCGGCATCTCGCGCAACCGTGCCAAGGACATCCTCGCCGGTCACGGTGTCACCGTGGATCGTCGTAACACCACTCGCTACGACGAGCCCCTGCACCCGGGACAGGTCGTGCGTGTGAGCAAGCACAAGCAATCTACCCAGCTGCAGAACAAGTACGTGAAGATTGTCTATGAGGACAAAGACCTCGTGGTCATCGAGAAAGCCGTAGGCATCCTCTCCATGCCCGCCACCGCCAAGCAATACTCCGCCAAGCAGGTCCTCGACGAGTACTTCGCCAAGCGCCATTTCAAATGCACTGCCCACACCGTCCATCGCCTCGACCGCGACACCAGCGGCCTGATGATGTATGCCAAGAGCATCGAGATCGCCAAGATCCTCGAAGAGGACTGGCACGAAATCGTCTTCGACCGTCGCTATGTGGCTGTTGTCAGTGGCGAGATGGAGCGTGAGGAAGGCACCATCGAGTCATGGCTCAAGGACAACAAGGCCTACATCACCTACTCCTCGCCCGAAGACCCGGGTGGCGGTAAGTTTGCGGTCACACACTACCACACACTCAAGACAACCCCAACCCGCTCCCTCGTGGAGCTGAAGCTGGAGACGGGTCGCAAGAACCAGATTCGTGTCCACATGCAGGATATCGGGCATCCCGTGCAGGGCGACGATAAGTACGGCGACGGCAGCGACCCCATCGGCCGCCTCTGCCTCCACGCCTACCGCCTCGACTTCTACCACCCCCGCACAGGTCAGATTATGAACTTCGAAACCCCCTTCCCCCGTGAGTTCATGAAACTCTTCAACTCCCAACCCTAGTTTTAAAAGTTTAAGGAGTTTAAGAGTTAAAGAAATTCAACTATCAACAGTCAACTCTCAACTATAAACCATAAACAAAATGAAGAAAATAATCTTATCCGTAGCCCTCGTAGCTACCTCCTTGCTGTTCACCAGCTGCTTCGGTGCTGGCACTACCGGTACCACCACTTCTACAACCTCGACCTCTACAGGCTCCACCATCGGTTCCGACGTTCTCTCTGCAGGCACCAGCATCCTCGGTGACCTCATCGGCGGCCTTCTGAGCAAGACCATCACCGAGAAGACCTTTGTGGGCACCTGGACCTATCAGACGCCCGAAGTGCGCTTCGAGAGCGAGAACCTCCTGGCCAAGGCCGGCGGCTCCGTGATGGCATCTTCCATCGAGCAGAAACTCGACAGCTACCTCTCCAAGGTCGGTATCACCAAGGGTGTCACCACCTTCACCTTCAAGGACGACAATAGCTACACCATTCAGACCAAGGGTCGAGTTATCTCCTCTGGCACCTACACCTACGACCGTAACTCGCAGACCCTCAAGATGCAGGGCACCTTCGGTCTCCTCAACCAGGAATGTTTCGTGGGCATGGACGGCACCAACCTCTGCCTCCTCTACGAGGCCGACAAGCTCCTCTCCATCCTCAACTCTGCCGCCAGCATCCTCGGTCAAGCCAACAACACTCTGGGCTCCGTCGCCAGCGTCTTCGGCAACAACTACAACGGCATGAAAGTAGGCTTCAGCCTCAGTAAGTAAGCTTCGATCATTGCTCTATGAGACCTTTTGGGCACTCACGACCATTTTCTTGGCGAAAGAAGAGCGAAAAATGATAAAAAATGCTTACCTTTGCGCCCGCATGAAAGTAGCCATCGTAAAATATAATGCAGGAAATATCTACTCCGTGGTGCACGCGTTGCGGCGCCTGGGCGTAGAGCCTGTCCTGACCGACGACCCCGCTGAGCTGCGCGCAGCCGATAAAGTGCTGTTCCCGGGCCAGGGTGAGGCGAGTCAGGCGATGGGCTACCTGCGCGAGCATGGGTTGGACGAAGTGATACGTTCGCTGCAGCAACCCGTGCTGGGTATCTGTATTGGGCAGCAGCTGATGTGCCGCCATTCTGAGGAGGGCGACACGGACTGCCTCGGCATCTTCCCTGTGGATGTAAAACGTTTCCGTCCAACGCACCACGAAGACAAAGTGCCGCACATGGGATGGAACGTTCTCCGTGATACCGCCAGCGACAGCATCACGGAGAACGGCTACGTATATTTCGTCCACAGCTTCTATGTCCCCATTTGCGAGTTTACCACCGCCACGACGGACTACATCCTTCCCTTCTCTGCTGCCCTACATAAGGATAATTTCTACGCCTGTCAGTTCCACCCCGAGAAGAGCGGCCGCGTAGGCGAACAGATTTTGCAGAGATTCCTTCAACTCTAAACGCTAACCCCTAAACGCTAATCGCTAATCGATAAACGATAAACGTTCAACGAAAATGATCGAGCTCATCCCTGCCATAGACATCATCGGAGGTCAGTGCGTACGCTTGACCAAGGGCGACTATGCTCAGAAAACCGTCTATCGGGATTCCCCCGCCGAGGTGGCAACTGAGTTCGAGGCACTGGGCTTCCAGCGTTTACATGTCGTGGATCTCGACGGCGCGAAGTCAAAGCACATCGTAAACAGCGCTGT
The DNA here is from genome assembly GCA_946415705.1 of uncultured Prevotellaceae bacterium. Lineage (GTDB taxonomy): Bacteria > Bacteroidota > Bacteroidia > Bacteroidales > Bacteroidaceae > Physcousia. The sequence continues at coordinate 60,067 of CAMKTN010000007.1, read as the reverse complement.
GCTGAGCGAGATAACCAGCCGCACACATCTCACCGTAGATTTTGGTGGTGGCATCAAGACAGACGCTGACATCGAAGCCGCCTTTGCTGCGGGAGCCGCTATGGTGACCGTGGGTTCTATCGCCGTACAGCAGCCGGAGCTGTTCCTTCGTTGGCTGGAGCGCTATGGCGCAGAGCGCCTGATCCTGGGCGCCGACGTGCGCAATGGCAAGGTCAGCATCAATGGTTGGAAGGAGGATTCCAGCGAGGACCTCCTACCCTTCCTCAAGCGCTATATCGATGCCGGCGTGCGCCACGTGCTGTGCACAGAGATCTCCAAGGACGGCACGCTGGCAGGTCCCGCCACCGCCCTCTACCGCTCTATCATGGAGGCCTACCCCGACATCCAACTCATCGCCAGTGGCGGTGTGAGCTGTATCGAGGACATCCGCGCCCTCAACAGCGCCGGCATACCAGCGGTAGTCTTTGGCAAAGCCATCTACGAAGGCCGCATCAACCTTCACGACCTCATCGCCGAGTTCCCCCTTGAACCCTTGAACCCTTGAACTTTTGAACCCTTGAACTTCTTAAACTCCTTAAACTTTAAACGTTAGTGTTAGCCAAACGCATCATACCCTGCTTAGATGTCAAGGACGGCCAAACCGTTAAAGGCACCAATTTCGTGAACCTGCGCCACGCGGGTGACCCGGTGGAGCTGGGTCACGCCTATAGCGAGCAGGGCGCCGACGAACTGGTGTATCTCGACATCACCGCATCCCACGAAGGTCGCAAGACCTTTACCGAGATGGTCAGCCGCGTGGCTGCCAGCGTGAACATTCCCTTCACCGTGGGGGGCGGTATTGGTGAGCTGAAGGATGTGGACCGCCTGCTCAATGCGGGTGCCGACAAGGTGAGCGTGAACAGCGCCGCCCTTCGTCGCCCGGAGCTGATCGATGAGATCACGCGCCATTTCGGTTCACAGGTGTGTGTCGTGGCTATCGATGCACGATATGTAATGGACAGGGGACAAGGGACAATGGACAATGAGTGGCTCTGTTACCTCAACGGCGGTCGCATTCCCACAGAGCGCATGCTCTTCGACTGGGCTCGCGAGGCGCAGGAACGCGGCGCCGGTGAGATTCTGTTCACCAGCATGGACCACGACGGCGTGAAGAACGGCTTCGCCAACGATGCGCTGCGTCGCCTCTCCGACTCGCTCTCCATCCCCATCATCGCCTCGGGCGGAGCGGGTGCCAAGGAACATTTCCGCGACACCTTCCTCGAAGGCCACTCCGACGCGGCCCTCGCCGCCTCGGTCTTCCATTTCGGAGAAATCAAGATACCCGAACTCAAGTCTTATTTAAAGAGCGAGGGGATAACGGTAAGAATATAAGAACACAACAATATATGGAAAAGAACACCATTAGTCCTGATTTTGAAAAATGTGGCGGGCTCGTGCCTGCTATCATCCAGGATGCCGACACCAAGACCGTTCTCATGCTCGGTTATATGAACGAAGAGGCGCTGCAGAAGACGCTCGACACCAAGAAGGTGACCTTCTGGAGCCGTAGCCGCAACTGCCTGTGGACAAAGGGCGAGACCAGCGGCCACTTCCTGCATCTCGTAGATATCAAGGCGGATTGCGACAACGACACCCTGCTCGTGAAGGCACACCCCGATGGCCCTACCTGCCACACGGGCACCGACACCTGCTGGGGCGAGGAGAACTCTCAACTCTCAACTCTCAACTCTCAACTAGATAACCCTCTCCTCTTCCTCTCCGACCTGCAGGACTTCATCGAACAGCGTCACCGCGAGATGCCTGAGGGCAGCTACACCACAAGCCTGTTCCGCGACGGTCTGAACCGCATGGCACAGAAGGTAGGCGAAGAGGCGCTGGAGTTGGTCATCGAGGCCTGCAACGGCACCAACGAGCGCATGATTTACGAAGGTTCCGATATGCTCTACCACCTCATCGTGCTGCTCACCTCCAAAGGTCTGCGCATCGAGGACATGGCTCGCGAGCTGCAGGAGCGCCACCAGCCCGGCTGGAAGAAACACTAAAAATTGAGAATTGAGAATTGAAAATTGAAAATTCTCTTGAACTCCTTGAACCTTTGAACCCTTGAACATCTTAACCAATGATCATCGATTACAAAGAAGTTGACATCTGTCGCGACGAAGATACCATCCTCTACAACGTGAACATGCACGTTGACGAAGGCGAGTTCGTGTATCTCACCGGCATCGTAGGCAGCGGCAAGTCATCGCTGCTGAAGACCATCTACGGCGAACTGGACATCACCAACGGCAGCGCCGAGGTGCTGGGCTTTGATATGCGCAGCATCAAGCGTCGCCGCATTCCCGCCTTGCGCAAGCAGCTGGGCATCGTCTTCCAGGACTTCCAACTGCTTACAGAGCGCAACGTTCGCGAGAACCTCGATTTCGTGCTGCGCTGCACCGGCTGGAAGAACCGCACAGAGCGTGCCGCACGCATCGCCGAGGTGTTGGGAATCGTGGGCCTCGCTAACCGTCAGGAGGCCATGCCCCACGAGCTGTCGGGTGGTGAACAGCAGCGCGTCTGCATCGCCCGCGCCATCCTGAACAAGCCCAAGCTCATCCTGGCCGACGAGGCGACAGGCAATCAGGACGAGGAATCCGGCATCCGCACGACACAGATCCTCTATGACCTCTCCCGTCAGGGCACGGCCGTGATCATGGCGACCCACAACAACGCCCTCATCGACCGCTTCCCCGGCCGCGTCTATGTCTGCAAGGACAATCAGTTCCAGGAGGCCACCGAGCCCGCCAAGCCTGCAACCCCTGCCGAGCCCGTTGCGTCTGTTGCTGTGCCACAGCAACCTTCACAACCCGCCGAGGACATCCCCGTTGCCACTGTTGCTTCGGAATAAGCGCTTTAACTCCCCTTTTAACTCCCTCTTTAACTTCCCAAAAAACAACATACACAAGATGAAAGTATTGAAATTCGGAGGCACAAGCGTAGGCAGTGCCCAGCGTATGAAGGATGTCACGAAGCTCATCACCAGCGACGGACAGCCCAAAGTGGTGGTGCTCTCGGCCATGAGCGGCACCACGAACACCCTGGTGGAAATCTCCGACTACCTCTATAAGAAGAATCCCGAGGGTGCGCACAATGTCATCAACCAACTCGAACGGAAATACGCCGACCATATCCAGGAGCTCTACACCACCGACGAGTGGCGCGAGAAGACTGCGAAGTTCCTGAAGGAGGAGTTCGACTACCTGCGCTCGATGACCAAGACCCTCTTCACCTCGTTCGAGGAGAAGGTCATCCTGGCACAGGGCGAGATCATCTCCACGAACATGGTCACCAACTACCTGTTGGAGCAGGGTGTCAACGCCATCCTGCTCTCGGCCCTCGACATGATTCGCACCGACAAGAATGCTGAGCCCGACCTCGCCTATATCCGCGAGCGCACACAGGCGCAGCTGGAAGCCAACCCCGGCTACGACATCTATGTCACGCAGGGCTTCATCTGCCGCAACGCCTACGGCGAGATTGACAACCTGCAGCGCGGCGGCTCTGACTACACCGCCTGCCTCATCGGCGCTGCCCTCGGTGCAGAGGAAATCCAGATCTGGACGGACATCGATGGTATGCACAACAATGACCCGCGTGTTGTCCAGAGTACGGAGCCCGTGCGTCAGCTCTACTTCGAGGAGGCTGCCGAGCTCGCCTACTTCGGTGCCAAGATCCTGCACCCCACCTGCATCCAGCCCGCCAAATTCGCGCGCGTCCCCGTGCGCCTGCTGAACACCATGGACCCCGAGGCACCCGGCACCATCATCAACAACCAAATGCACCGCGGCACCATCAAGGCCGTTGCTGCCAAGGACAATATCATCTGCATCGGCATCCAGAGCTCACGTATGCTCCTCGCCCACGGTTTCCTGCGCAAGGTCTTCGAGATCTTCGAGACCTACAAGACCAGTATCGACATGATTGCCACCTCCGAGGTGGGCGTCAGCGTGACCATCGACAACCGCTCGCACCTGGCTTCCATCATCGATGAGCTGAAGAAGTACGGCACCGTCACCGTCGAGGACAATATGTGCATCATCTGCGTCGTCGGCGACCTGGCCAGCCAGAACGTGGGCTTCGAGTCACAGGCCATGGATGCCCTGCGCCAGATACCCGTGCGCATGGTCAGCTACGGCGGCTCCGAGCATAACATCTCCTTCGTCGTCGCGGAGGCCGACAAGCAGCGCACGCTGCAGGCCCTGCAGAAGACGCTCTTCACCTACAACGACCACGTCCGTCGCCCCTCCTGACACTTACGCACAACACGCACACACCTATGCTCTCCATCGAACAACTCCCCCGCGTACAAACGCCCTACTACATCTATGACACCGCGTTGCTGCAACGCACCCTTGATGCCATTCACGCTGAGACGCGCGACCATGACAACTGGCACGTACACTATGCCGTCAAGGCCAACGCCCACCCCGACATCCTCCGGCAGATAGCTGCCGCAGGCTTCGGTGCCGACTGCGTCAGCGGCGGCGAGGTGCAGGCTGCGCTCGCTGCGGGCTTCCCCGCCTCCGAGATAGTCTTTGCCGGTGTCGGCAAGGCTGACTGGGAGATTCGCAATGCCCTGAAGGCGGGCATCGCCATGTTCAATGTGGAGAGCCTGGAGGAGCTGGAGGTCATCCACGAGATTGCCACCTTATTAAATACTCGTGCGCGCGTGAGCTTCCGCATCAACCCCGACGTGGGCGCCCACACCCATGCCCATATCACCACGGGTAAGGCCGAGAACAAGTTCGGCATCGCCAAGGAGGACATGGTGCATGTCATCCGTCAGGCACAGCAGATGCAGCGCATCGACTTCATGGGCCTCCATTTCCACATCGGCTCGCAGCTGTTGGAGATGGACGACTTTGCAGCCCTCTGCACCCGCGTCAATGAGATGCAGGACGAGCTCGAAGCAGCCGGTCTCCGCGCCAACAACATCAATGTCGGTGGCGGCCTGGGCGTTGACTACCAAGACCCTGACGCTCACCCCGTGCCCAACTTCAAGGCTTATTTCCAGACCTTTACGCGCGGCCTCAAGCTTCGCGAAGGACAACAGCTGCACTTCGAGCTGGGGCGTGCCGTGGTGGCACAGATGGGCAGTCTCATCACGCGCTGTCTCTACGTGAAGCAGGCGAAGGTGAAGAAGTTCGCCATCGTAGATGCCGGCTTCACAGACCTCATCCGTCCTGCCTTCTACGGTGCCTATCACAAAGTCGAGAACCTCACGGCCGCCACACGCGGCGAGGGCGAGCCGACGCTCTATGATGTTGTGGGCCCCATCTGCGAGTCCTCCGACGTCTTCGTCACCGACTACTCCATGCCCGCCACGCGCCGCGGCGACCTCATCGCCCTCCGCTCTGCAGGTGCCTACGGCGAGATCATGGCCTCCGGCTACAACTGCCGTCCGCTCCCGAAAGGCTATCTCATGGAATAACCCTCCTATCCGGTTCACGCGCACATGTCTCCCCTCGCCTTTCTCATCATCCTGCTGACAGCCCTCATCGTCTGGTTTTTGGGCATCTACAACGCCCACTGCGCCGGCGTCATCGGCCGTAAGATGCGTCGTATAGGGCCACCCAGCGTGAACGCCCCTGTGGAGACACCCCCGCTGACGGTCATCATCGCCGCCCACAACCAGGCCCCTGCCCTGCGGCGCCACCTGCCCGATATCCTCGCGCAGGAATACGAACGCTTCGAGGTGATTGTCGTGGATATGCGCTCCACCGACGAGACCAAGGACATCCTGGAGCGTCTGGAGCTACAGCACGCCCACCTGCGCCATACCTTCGTGCCCGCCTCTGCGCGCGACATCAGCATCGAACGCCTGGCGCTCACCCTCGGTTTCAGGGCGGCGACCACCGAATGGGTCGTCATCACGCACCCCGACTGCCAGCCCGCTTCACCCCTATGGCTCCAACGCATCGGCGAAGCCATCGTGCAACCCCAGTTGAGTCTCCAGAGTCCCCTGCTGAAGAAGCCCGACATCGTCCTCGGCTACGCGCGCTACGATGAGAGCCGCGACACCTGGCTCGACACCAAGATAGGCTTCTACCGCCTCTGGGCCACCATCGCCACCATACAGCATGTCCTCAGCGGCCACGCTGCCGTGCGTGCCGACGCCTGCAATCTCGCCTACCGCAGGAGCCTCTTCTTCGAACATGGAGGTTTCGCCGACGATCAGGACTTGAAGGCCGGTGCCGAGGAGCTCCTCGTGAACCGCAATGCCAACGCCTCCAACACAGCTCTCCTGCTGTCGCCGGCCGGCATGGTCATCCAAGAGCGCATCCACGACGAGCGCAGCTGGAAACAGATGCGTGTGTTCTACGCCGAGACGCGCTGCCACCAGCGCAATATCGCCCTCTACCGCCTGCATCAGTTCCTGCGCATCGTAGCCCCTTGGCTGATGCTCCTGCTCGTGGCCATCCCCTCTCTGGTCTGCCTCGTGATGGCCATCATCATGCCCCAGGCGCTGAGCATCGTGCTCTTTGTCTTGCTCCTCATCCTCTATGTGTCCTATGCCGTCCTGCAGCTCAAGGCCATCCACACCACGGCCACGGCGCTGAACGTCCGCCACAACCCGTGGACGCAGCTCTATCTGGAGCTCTGCGTCCTCCCCTGGTACATCAGCGACCGCCTCGTCCGCCGCTTCGCCCCCCGCAACGACTTTCGCAAGAAGTTTGTTTAATTTTCAATTTTCAATTCTCAATTCTCAATTTTCAATTAGAAAATGTCCTCCCTCATCTCCTGGTTTTTCAATCATATCAACTACTGGGTCATCACACTCCTCATGACCCTTGAGAGTACTGTCGTACCCGTCCCCAGCGAGCTTGTCGTGGCCCCTGCCGCCTACAAAGCCGCCGAAGACGGTGAACTCAGCGTCTTCCTCATCATCCTCTTCGCCACGCTCGGCGCTGACCTCGGAGCTACCATCAACTACGTCGTCGCCCGCTACCTCGGGCGCCCCGTCGTCTATGCCTTCGCCAACAGCCGCCTCGGTCGCCTCTGCCTCCTCAACGACAAGAAGATCCAGAAGACGGAGGATTACTTCAACGAACACGGCGCTGTCGGCACCCTCATCGGACGCCTCGTGCCTGGCATACGCCACCTCATCAGCATCCCGGCCGGTCTCGCACAGATGAACTACTCGCGCTTCCTGCTCTACACCACCATCGGTGCTGGCGTATGGAACATCATCCTCGCCGCCCTCGGCTACTACATGCAAAGCGTCCTCCCACAGGACCAGATGCTTACCGCCGTGGAGCAGTACAGCCATGAGATAGGCTTGGCCATGCTCGGCCTCTTCCTGCTCTTCATCGTCTATCTCGTTTATAAAGAACACCGCAAGAAGAAATAAGATGAACAGGATGTTGCGATGGTTGCTGACCGCTACCCTCGCCTGCAGCTTTATCGTCTCCGCTTCGTGCCACGACGGCGTCACTGCCACGCCGCCCGACACCACCCCGCTCAACTATTGGCAGGCTGGAAAAACCGTCAGCGCCCAGGCTATAGCGGCCTACGGCGGCCTCGACAAATGCTTCGCTGCAGAGCCTATCCCCGACGGCGTATGGCAACGCATGCAGGGAAAGACCTACAAGGAGAACCCCTATATCGGTTGCGATGACCTGCGTCACGTCCGTGCCCTGCACTGGGACTACGATAAGCAGATACACATCGGCGAGATGATCTGCCACAAACAGATTGCCGACCGCGTAGTCCGCATCCTGCGCCAGCTCTTCGATGCCAAATACCCCATTCAGCGCATGCTCCTGCCCGATGTCTATGATGCCGACGATGAGCGGCAGATGCGCGCCAACAACACCTCCTGCTTCTGCTACCGCACCGTCGCTGGCTCCAAGCACCTGTCGAAGCACGCCCGCGGCCTCGCCATCGACATCAACACACTCTACAACCCCTACTACAAAGTCCGTAAGAATGGCACGCGCATCATCCGCCCCGCCACCGCAAAACCCTATTGCAACCGCGACAAGGACTTCCCCTACAAAATAGACCACGACGACCTCTGCTACCGCCTCTTCACTGAAGCCGGCTTCCTCTGGGGTGGCGACTGGAAATCCCCGAAAGACTACCAGCACTTCGAGACACCCTAAAACTATTCAACTGCTTAGAACTTAATCGTATAGTGGTAGCTCAGGGCTCCCATAAAGCCCTGTCCATGCACCAGACACGCCTGCACGAACAGGTGACGCAAAAGCAGCACATCACCACCCACGTTCACGCCGACGCCATCCCACTCCACAATCACACGTGGACGCTGCAACCATGCCCGTGGTCCCTGTAGTGAGGCACCCAGGCGTGGTGAGTACGTGATACCAGCCGCAACACCCCGACGGTCGCTGTTCGCGCTTGAAGGATAGTAGCGATAAGCAATATGAGCTCCCAGGCGATGACCACGAATGTCGAAGTTCTTGGACACCACACCATAAATATTCTGGAAAAAGCTATTATTGATGTCTTTCCCTGAAGAGATATGTTTGAAGCGTCCAATATCATCCATGCCCACAGCCACCGCAGGCCACCACTTACCTTCTTTGAGTGGTCGGAGTTTCACATTTACGCGACGATCCTCATTGTAGAAACTCATGGGCATATCCTTATCAGCATTCTTATGCATCCATAGCATCGTCGCACCGTACGAAATCTCCAACCAGTGAAAGGCTGTGATGCCGATGATGTAGCCAAAAGAGTCGTGATCAGGCATCAGAGCCGGTAGAAAAGCGCGGTCGAAATAAGCGAAGCCACCACGGAATGTACCAGCCGAATCAGTCTCAGCACTCGGCATATGCAGCAATCCCGTCGTACCATGATAATCCTGTCCTGCCACGCTCTGTGTCAGGCATCCCATCACAATCAACAGAAGATAACTTCTCAGCTGCACGTATCTATACTTTCTGATTTTCTCCGCAAAAGTACATCATTTTCCCCACGCCACCAAATTTTCGTGCTGAAAACGTACTTCTTGGCTTTCAATGCTACTTCGCAGCAGCGTCGTCATGAATCAGGTGGACGTCGCACTGCGGGAAGGGGATGGAGATGCCGGCGGCGTTGAGGGCGTCGTAAATCATCTCCTTGGCACGATCGATGTAGCCGATGCGCTCGGCAACGAGGACATACTGTTTGACGGCGATGTTCACGGCGCTGTCGCCCATGTCCTCTACGACCACATAGATGCCGTACTTGGGATCTACGATGTCACGGCCGTAGTGGTCCTTAGTGCACACCTGCTGCAAGGCCTTCACCAGCACCTCGCACACGACTTTGACATCGGTGCCATAGGCCACGCCGACAATGATTTTCGTGAACTCGTAGGAGTTGTTACGGGTGAGGTTGTTGAAGTTCTTGCCAAAGAGTGAGGCGTTGAGGAAAGACATCTCCGTACCTTCGAGGGTCTCCACCTGCACACACTGGTAGTTGATGGCAACAACCTGTCCGCGCACGCCATCGCACTCAATCCAGTCGCCCACACGAAGGCGGCCGCCCATGAGCTGGATGCCGTAGATGAAGTTGTTGATCGTGTCCTTGAGAACCAAATCGATACCTGCAGACAGACCACCGGCCACCATGCTCAGCGAACCCGTAGGAATCTTCCATACCGCCACGATGACCACAGCGTAGCTCATCCACACGATGATGGTAATGATGCTGTTGGCCAGCGAGTGGTTGATCTCGTTGGGCCGGATACTAGTGCGGTTGTACTTGCTCATGAAAGCCTTGTAGCGCAGGTATTGCCAGATGGCGTGCAAGGCACGGTTCACGTAGCGGAGGACGTAGAAGAGCACCAGCAGGAAGACGATGCTCTTGAAGGAGATGCACATCACCTCGTAGCCGTCCTTGTCGATGAACTGCACGAAGGGGTTGTCAAAGAGGCGCATGTAGAGGTCGTTGAAGTCGAAGACATTCAGCGAGAGATGCAGGCAGAAGGGCAACGAGAACACCACCAGCACCGGAATGACCACCTGGCGAAGGAGGTCATAGAACCAGGTGACGCTGAAGAGCAGCGACTCGCGGTCGTCACCTTTTACATACGTGATGCCCTCGCGCGTAGCCTTGATGCGTTTGTCCAGCCAGCCACGCTTGTAGCGCGACAGGAGGTCTGAGAGGCACACGATGGACAACAGGAGGGCCAGCTGGAAGTACCACCACACCAGCACGAGCAGCGCCACGAACGTGTAGCCCATGAACGCGAAGCCGAAGGCGATGAGGTAGATGGCCAGCGACACCCACCCCAGCGTGCTGTCGATATGCGGAGCCTTGCCGTGGACCCTGAAGCTGACGAACAGCTGGCACAGCACCACGACGAACAGGATGGGCGGGAAGAGGATCATCATCACGCGGTCCGGAATGAAGGTGATGCGGCAAACAATGATTACCAGCGCCGCAAAGACGGCAGACGAATACAGCTGGATGCCATGGCGGATCTGTTCGGGCTTCACGCGCAGCAGCAGCGAGCCGGAGATGGCGATGAGCAGCCACAGGAACGTGTTGATGTGGTGAACGCCCATCTGCATATACTCGCCACCTTTCCATAGGTAGCCGAAGAACATGAAGTACAGGATGGTACCCGTCAGCACCGCAAACAGCGGGAACTTCTTCCCGATGAAGGAGCGTATGGTCTTGACATAACGTGCTATCAGCCAGAGTAGTATGAAGGTGATGAGCCAAGTCAGCGCCAGCGTGACAATCTGCACAATGCACCCTACCACCAGCACCGATTTGATGCCGCGGCTGGACAGACGGTCGAAGAAAGCAATGCGTGCAGCCTCCTTCGCCTCCTCTGACAGGCTATCAGCGGGCTCGCTCTCTTCGAGCAGCTTCAGCTCATCGAAATTGTACTGCCCGTCCAGGTCAGCCTTGGTCTTGTTCCAGTAGTAGTTGCAGTTCTTGAGGATCTCCTTGAAAGGCACCTGACCTTCGGAGAAGACATAGCGCTCCAGGTCGTCGTAGCGCGCTTCGGCATACGTGTACGCCTCCTCCATCCGCCAGAAAGCCTCCTGATAGTGCGAGCTGTCCGCTATCACGGCATCCCGGTTGTCGGCGTGCATCTTCAGGAGCTCCGAGGCATCCTGGATGCAGGAGTCGCGGTAAGTCTCGCCTTCCGCATCCAGGATGAAGGGCGTTACCACCGTGTCCCTGACGGCGATGCGGATAATCTCCTGTTCCAGCGCAGAAGCCGAGTCCGACAGATGCACGTCCAGCGAGTCATTGCGGTACACCAGGCTGTCCGGCAGGATCCCCTCCTCGATCTCCTTCTTCATCGGCGGCAGACGGCGCAGCGCCTCGATCAGACGAGCGTAGCGGTCGATTTCCAGATTCAGGCTGCTGACAATCTGGTCATAGGGGCTCCTCTCCTGACTGAAATCCCAGTACTCCGTCGTCACCTTCTTCAGCGCATAAGCCAGGTCGAACGTCCTCCCCTGCTCCTGCGTGTACAGCAGGATGGAGAATTCGTTGGACTCCTTGATGACGTCAATCAACCTCTGGTGCTGACGTTCGTAGTCAGCCTCGAAACGCTTCTGTGACTCATCACGATTCTGGCAGGCCTCCAGCAGCTCCGTGCTCAGATCCCTGAGGGTTTTCGTCAGCGTGCGCCCGTTCACAACAGCCATGAGTGGGAGTGACAGCGTGCAGAGCGCAAGGGTAAAAGTCAGTAGTTTCTTTCTCATTGTTTTCCTTTTTTCGCCGAAAAAGTACTGCATTTCCGCGAGATACACCGCATCATTCCCCCAAAATATGCGTATTCCCCATTTTTCCCTCCCCCATTCCTCACTTTTCACTTCATTTTTTCTTTTCTCTGGGCACCCCCCCCCAGAATGGCGGCGGCGGCAAGTTGGAGTGACCTATCCGCCGATTTTAATTCTTCCATCATAATTTCGCGATTTCGAAGCGCCAAAACAAACCATGGTTGGTGGGTCTCTTTCTAACTTCTTTCTTATTTCTTTCTTTTTGCTACTTTTTCTTTCGTTTTCTTTCTTCATTCTTTCTAGAATCACGGTAATACGCGGACAGGAAATACACGGAAATACACGGACATTTTCTTGGAAACAAATGTGAATAATACAGGCTGAATGAGGGGTCTCGATGTCAATCGAAAATTCGATTTACATACTTTCTCCCACGCTGGTTCCATCTTGCGAATGGCTTCCATGACGTGAAAATGTTGTCTTTCCCTGAAAAACTTGCCAAAACATTCGTGAACCGCAATGGCGATACCGTACCTTTGCAGCATCAAAAAACAACACACCTAGCATCGAAGCGCGATGCAGCTAGCTGCAAACACCAACGCAGCTACGTGTGTGTGAGGCCCCACCCACCGAAAGCCGACCCGGGACGCAACGCAACAATGCAAGGCGCCAGCATTCGAGCGAAGCGAGGCTTCCCCCAAGAGGGAGCGGAGAGAGGGGTTTTATGAAAACGCCCCGCTACTCTCGAAGGAGTGGCGGGACGCTTTGGGTTCTGATGAGGGGCGGGTTATAGGCCGAAGACCTTGGCGAGGCCGTTGTCGATGCCGCCGAAGCCCATAAAGGCCATGGCAAGGAGACCGGCCACGACAAGGGCGATGGGCATGCCCTGCATCCCCTTGGGGATATCCATCATGGCCAGCTGCTCGCGGATGGCAGCAAAGATGGTGAGGGCGAGACCGAAGCCGAGAGCCGTGCTAACGGCATAGACAACACCTGTGAGCAGATTGGGCTCGAGACCTTGTGCGTTGTAGGTACCCTGTGCCACGAGGATGGCTACACCGAGGATGCAGCAGTTGGTCGTAATAAGGGGCAGGAAGACGCCGAGTGCCTGGTACAAGGCCGGCGACACCTTCTTCAAGATAATCTCCACCATCTGCACGAGGGCGGCGATGACGAGGATGAAGGCGATGGTCTGCAGGTATTCGAGATGGTAGCTCACCAGGAGGCCCTGGATGAGATAGGTGACAATCGTGGCAATGGTAAGCACGAAAGCCACAGCAGCGGACATGCCGAGTGCGGTGTCCACTTTCTTCGACACACCGAGGAACGGGCAGATTCCGAGGAACTGCGAGAAGACGATGTTGTTGACGAAGATGGCCGAGAAGAATATTAATAGGTATGCCATTCTTTTTCACGGGCAGAGCCCGTAGTTTAAGGTTTAACGTTTAAAGTTTAAGGAAGGCTGCGCGTTTGCGCGAGCTCTTAAATTTTCGCCACTTTCTTCACGATTGCGATGAGATAGCCGAGGGCGATGAAGGCGCCGGGGGCGAGGACGAAGAGGAGCATGCCGTAGTTCTCCGAGTAGATGACGGTGTCAAAGAGCTTGCCTGTGCCGAGGAGCTCGCGGATACCGCCGAGGAGCGTCAGGGCGATGGTGAAGCCCAGGCCGATGCCGATGCCGTCGCAGAGGCTTTCGATGGGGCCGTTCTTGGCTGCAAAGGCCTCGGCACGACCGAGGATGATGCAGTTCACCACAATCAGCGGGATGAACAGGCCGAGGGTCTTATAGACTTCGGGCGTGAAGGCTTGCATGATCATCTGCAGCGCTGTGACGAGGCTGGCAATCACGACGATGTACGAGGGGATGCGAACCATGTCGGGAATGAGGCTCTTGATGCAGGAGATGATGAGGTTGGAGAAGATGAGCACGGCCATCGTTGCCAAACCCATCGACATACCATTGATGGCGCTGGAAGTGGTTCCCAGCGTGGGGCACATACCAAGGAGAAGTACGAAGGTGGGGTTCTCCTTGAGAATGCCGTTCCAAAGGATCTTTAGATATTTCATATTTCTTCTTAGTTTTTAGGTTGTTGCTGAGCGGAAGCACCCGTCTGGCCATCTGCATTGGCAGCGCCGGCGGCGTAGGCGTGGAAGGCTACGTTGACGGCACGGAGGAAGGCGCGGGAGGTGATGGTGGAAGCGGTGATGGCGTCCACGTCGCCGCCGTCCTTGGAGACGGTCAGCTCTTTCTCACCGGGGTTCTTGCCGATGATGTCGCCCTTCTCACCCTTCTGGAACCAGAAGCCTGCCTTGGCGCCGAGGCCGGGGGTCTCAGCGTGTTCGAGGACGGTGTAGCCCTTGATGGCACCGGCATCGTCGAAGCCGACGAGGACTTTCAGCTTGCCGCCGAAGCCGTTGGGGTCGATAGCCTGCACAGCCACGCCCTTGTCGGTGGCGTAGAGGATGACGGGGTTGCCGTTGGCATCCTCGGCCTCGGTGGTCGTCTGCACTTGGGCATCGGAAACGCCGAGCACAGTGTTGATACCCTCGGCCAGCACACGGGCCTTGTTCTCTTCAATGGGACCTGCGGTGACTTCATTCACGTAGGCCAGTGCTCCTGCGGCGATGACCGAGATAAGGGTCAGCACACAGAGCATATTGGGAAGTGTAGATGGTAGCTTTTTCATTTCTTGACCTCCCCGAAGCGTTTAGGTTTGACATATGTGTTGATAAGCGGTGTGAAGCCGTTCATGATGAGGATGGCGAAGCTCATGCCCTCGGGATAGCTGCCGAAGTCGCGGATGAGCACCGTCAGCACACCGATGGCGACGCCATAGATGAGCTGCCCTTTGGCGGTCATGGGCGAGGTGACATAGTCCGTAGCCATGAAGCAGGCACCGAGCATCAGACCGCCGGAGAGGATGACCTGTGTAGGATCAGCATAGCTGGGATCGATGAGATGGAAGAGGCCTGCGAGCAACCACACGGTAGCGAGAATCGAGACGGGGATGTGCCAGGTGATAATCCTGCGGCAGAGCATGAAGATGCAGCCGATGAGCAGGCACAGGGCGCTGACCTCACCGAGAGAACCGCCCGTCTGGCCGATAAGCATATCCAAAGACGAGGGCAGCTGGCTGAGGATGCTGGCATCACCTGTTTTAATGGCTTCCTTCATAACTGCAAGTGGCGTTGCATCAGTCACCACATCCACATAGCCCATCTGACCACTGACTGGCCAGGTGGTCATCTGCACGGGGAAGGAAATCAACAAGAACACACGACCCACAAGGGCGGGGTTGAAAGGATTGGTGCCAAGACCGCCAAACGTCATCTTGCCGACGCCGATGGCCACGAGCGCACCGATAAGGATAATCCAGATGGGAAGGTTGGAGGGCAGGTTGAAGCCCAGCAACAGACCTGTCAGGATGGCGGAGCCGTCGCAGATGGTCAGCTGCTTGCGACCAAGGATGAAGCGTGTGATGGCCCACTCGAAGCACACGCAGGCTGCCACAGACGTCGCCAGGACGATGGCAGCCCCCAGTCCGAAGAAATAGAGCGAGGCCACGAGTGCAGGAATCAGCGCGATGCACACGCCGTACATATTCTTCTGCACCGAGTCGCCGCCGTGGACGTGGGGGGATAAAGATATAACTGGTTTCATTTTTCTCTTATTCTCTTTTATTTCTTTGTTATTGATTCCATGTGCCTTGCCTTGATGATGCCCATGACGGTCTGCTTGGCAACGCGGATGTTGTCGAGGAGCGGACGGTTGGAGGGGCAGGTGAAGGCGCAGGAGCCACATTCGATGCAGGAGGTGACGTCGTTCTTCTCGCAGCCGTCCCAGTTCTTCAGGCGGGTGTAGCTGGCGAGGAGGTAAGGCTCCAGACCCATGGGGCAGGCGCTGACGCACTTGGCGCAACGGATGCAGGGCGAGACCTCGCCGCGACGGCTCTCCTTCTCGGTCATCAAGAGCAGACCGCTGGAGCCCTTCGTGACAGGCACCTCGAGGGACATCAGCGCGCGTCCCATCATAGGACCGCCACCGATGATCTTACCCGTATCCTCGGGCAAGCCGCCGGCCTCGTCGATGAGCTGCTGCATGGGTGTGCCGATGCGGGCCAGGAAGTTAGAGGGATTCTTCACGCTCTTACCTGTGACGGTGATAATGCGTTCGATGAGCGGTTTATTCTTGGTCACAGCCTCATAGATGGCATAGACCGTGCCGACGTTCTGCACGATGGCGCCCACGTTAATAGGCAGTGCAGGAGGTGCAGGCACCTGACGACCGATGACAGCATCAATGAGCTGTTTCTCGCCGCCCTGCGGGTACTTCACTTTCAGGGGAACGACCTCGATGCCAGGGTACTGAGCGGCTTTCTCTTTCAAGAGGTCGGTGAGGAGCTTGATGTCATCGGGCTTGTTCATCTCGATGCCGATGTATGCCTTCGGGCAGTTCACAGCGTGTTTGATGAGCTGTATGCCCACGAGGATCTGTTCAGGTTTCTCGAGCATCAGGCGATGGTCGGCAGTGAGGTAAGGCTCGCACTCAACAGCATTCACGATGATAGCCTCGGCCTTCGTGCCCGGAGGGGGCATGAGCTTCACGCCTGTGGGGAAGGTGGCACCACCCATACCTACGATGCCGGCGGCTTTGATGCGGTTGACGACTTCCTCGGCAGTGATAGTGCCGAGATCCTTGAATGTCACGAGCTTGTCGGAGCGATCAATCGTCTCCAACCACTCATCACCTTCTACGTCTACGACGACGGCCATACGACGTGTGCCGCTGCTGTCGAGCACGGCATCGACTTTCGAAACCTTACCGCTGACGCTGGAGAAGACGGGGACGCTGAGGCCCTTGCCGGCCTCACCCAGTAGCGTGCCGACCTTCACCTCGTCGCCCTTCTTGACAACGGGTACGGCAGGAGCGCCGATATGCTGGAACATCGAGAAGACAGCTTGCTTGGGGATGGCTGCAACGCGGATAGGCGAAGCAGCTGAGAGTTTATTCTCTGCGGGATGAACACCGCCAATATTAAATGTCTTCATGCTTTTTCTTGTTCTTTAGCGGGTTCAACATTCTCCGTCGGAGAACCGACGGGCACTGTGGTTTCCTTTGCTGCAGGCTTCTCAGCGGCTGGAGCAGCAGGCTTCTCAGCGGCCGGAGCTGCGGGCTTTGCAGCAGCAGGAGCTGCGGGTTTCTCGGCAGCAGGAGCCTCAGCCTTTGGCTTCCTCGGCGGGAAGTTGAAGGCGTGGATGGCGTTCTGCGGACATTCATCCTCGCACTTGCGGCAGAGCTTGCACTTCTCAGCATCGATGTAGGCGAGATTAGCGTCCACGGTGATGGCCTCGAACTTGCAGACTTTCACGCACTTCTGGCAAGCGATACAACCTACGCTGCAAGCCTTGCGCGTCTGCGCGCCCTTGTCCTTGTTGTTGCAAAGCACCACAACGCGACGGTTCTTCAGGCCCTTCAGGCGGATCTCGATGACGCCACGCGGACAAGCCTTGGAGCAGGCACCGCAAGCGGTACACTTCTCTTCATCGACTTCGGGCAGACCCGTCTCGGGATTCATGCGGATAGCGTCGAACTGGCAGGCAGCTACGCAGTCGCCACAGCCCAGACAGCCATAGGCACACGCGGTCTCGCCGGAGCCCAGCATCTGCTGCACTTTACAACTCTGAGCGCCGTCGAACTCCGCGATACGCGGACGGCTCTCACAGGTACCGTTGCAACGCACGACAGCCACCTTAGGCGCAGCAGCCTCAACCTTCATGCCAAGGATGTCAGCCACCTGCTCCATGACGGGCTGACCGCCCACGGGGCAGAGCAGTCCTTCGAGCGAACCTTTGTCGGCCGCCTTCACACAAGCGCCGGCAAAACCGCCACAGCCCGGGAAACCGCAACCGCCGCAGTTGGCACCAGGCAACACTTCCTGCACCTGGCCGATGCGCTCGTCTTCATGCACAGCGAATTTCTTGCCGGCAAGGAACAGGATGAGCGCTGCCACCAGTCCGATGCTGCCAAGAACAATCACTGCAATCAGGATTACATTCATGTTTTTATTTTTTAGAGTTTAATAGTTTTATAGCTTAATAGGTTAATAGCTTAATAGATCAAGCAGGGTTCAAGAGTTCAAGGGGTTAATGCGGAATGAGAAGGTTTGCTGCAGGCGCTTGCGGAAGCAAAGGGCCACGACAGCGTAGTAAAGAACCACCGAGCCCAAAGCCCACAACGCAGCGAGGGTGTCGCTACCCGTCAGCCTCTCAGCCACAAACAATACGGGCAACAAGAGCAGCAGCGGCAAGCCATAGGCGATGATGGCCGCGCGGCGACCGTCGGACAGACGGCCCTCCAGAAGCACCTTCTCCCCCACCCGATACGACGCGGCATCGGACGTGAAGATATCTACATCCTTCTCCTTCGCCTCGGCGCTGTTGCACAGCTGTTTGGCAGCACAGCCCGAGCATGCCGAGGACTGCATAATCGTCACCCGTACACGCTCATTATCAACCGACTTGACAACAGCCACGTGAGAGATAGTTTGAACCATTTGCGCTATTTTGCAAGGTTAGCTTTACAAAAGCGGCACAAAGATACTGCTATTTTATATAGGTTCGCGCGCGCAAGGACAAGAAAGATGGATTTTTCAATAAATTTAACAAAAGAAGAAGGCGCGGCTTCACAGCCACGCCTCTTATGCTTGTTTGGAAAAATGTAATATGGAGAGTTGGGTTTAAGCTTCTGCGGGAGCCTCCTCGGTAGCGGGTTGTTCCTCAGCAGCAGCCTCAGCCTGAGCAGCAGCCTCGGCCTCTGCCTTCGCAGCAGCCTCAGCAGCCTTCTTGTCGGCTACTTTTTTAGCGATCTCTTCGTTGGTCTTCTTCTCTGCTTCAAGAGCGGCAGCAGCAGCAGCCTTCTTGTCAGCGGCGACCTTGTCTGCAACGGCTTTCAGGCCCTTCTGCTTGTCGGCCTTCCAAGCGTTGAACTTCACCTGTGCGGTAGCCTCATCGAATGCGCCCTTCTTCACGCCACCACGGAGGTGCTTCATGAGATAAACGCCTTCATCGGAAAGGATGTTACGCACTGTGTCTGTGGGTTGTGCGCCCGTCTCTACCCAGTAGAGAGCACGGTCGAATTTCAAATCTACAGTGGCAGGATTGGTGTTGGGGTTGTAGGTACCAATCTTCTCTGTAAACTTACCGTCGCGCGGAGCTCTTACATCAGCAACGACGATGGAGTAGAAAGCGTAGCTCTTACGGCCATGACGTTGCAATCTGATTTTTGTTGCCATAAATGTTTAATAATGAGTTAATAGGTTTGAAATTGATGCTGCCAACTCGTGACAGCGGGCGCAAAGGTACGACATTCTGCGGACGTGACAAAACTTTTTTGCGCTCTTTTTGCATTTAGCTCAATTATTTTCACTATCTTTGCACGCGAAAATGGCAGAACAAACCTTCTCATACCCCACAGGCCTGACGAAACGCGAGCGCTATGAGGCATTTCTGAAGGATTTCGCCCCGTTCATCGAGGGCGAAGAAGACACTATCTCCACGTTGGCAAACACCGCCGCCGCCCTGCGCGAAGCCTTTGGCTTCTTTTGGGTCGGCTTCTATCTTGTGAAGGAGCCTGAATGGTTGCACCTGGGTCCCTTCCAGGGCTCCGTGGCCTGTACGCGCATCAAGCGTGGTCGCGGCGTTTGCGGCACCGCTTGGGCAGAGGAGCGCACACTTGTCGTTCCTGACGTCGATGCCTTCCCCGGACACATCGCCTGCAGCAGCCTCAGCCGCTCCGAGATTGTCGTGCCGATGTTCAAGGACGGCACCGTCATTGGCGTCCTCGACATCGACAGCGACCAGCTCAACGCCTTCGATGCGGAAGACCAGAGCGCACTTGAACAACTCGTCGGACTGCTTTGAACACATACCAATAATGACACGACACTATAAAACACTATTCACGATAGCTCTTTCGCTGGTTGCCACCACGCTCAGCGCACAAACGACAGAGACGACGACAGCGGACTCGGCCGACATCTATTTCCATCACCTCGACCTGAACGAGGTCATTGTCACCAGCCCCATAGGCCAGCTGAAGCGCAAGCAAACCTCTACCCCCATCAGCGTTGTCACACAGAAAGAATTCCGACAAACGGCATCCACGAACATCATCGATGCCCTGGCCAAACAGCCAGGCGTGGACCAGGTCACCACTGGCAGCGGTATCTCGAAACCTGTCATCCGAGGCTTGGGCTACAATCGTATCGTCTGCGTAGCCGACGGCGTACGTCAGGAAGGACAGCAATGGGGCGATGAGCACGGTTTGGAACTCGACGGACAAAGCGTGGGACAAGTGGAGATTCTCAAGGGGCCGGCGTCGCTCATGTATGGCTCCGATGCCATGGCAGGGGTCATCGTGTTTCATCCTGAGGCCATTGAGCCAGCAGGCCGCATGGGTGCCAGCCTCGCCACCGAGTACCAGACC
Organism: uncultured Prevotellaceae bacterium; assembly: GCA_946415705.1. Classification (GTDB taxonomy): domain Bacteria; phylum Bacteroidota; class Bacteroidia; order Bacteroidales; family Bacteroidaceae; genus Physcousia. The sequence goes on along the minus strand of CAMKTN010000007.1, from coordinate 39,844 downwards.
AACAGCGGTCTCATCGACTATTCCATGCGCTTCGGCGGCAACAAGCGAGGCTTCGTATGGAACGGTCGCTATAGTGAGAAGTTCGCACACGCGTACCATAATAAATATGACGGCTACATCCCTGGCACACAGTTCCACGAGCGTGCCGCCAATGCCCTTCTTGGCGTGAATAAAGGATGGGGGTTCTCACACCTCACGCTGGGCTACTACCACATCACCCCCAGCATGACCGAGGGCGAGCGAGACCCGGAGACCGGTGACCTCCTCTACGACGAAGACCAATATCCCAACGGCAACCTGAAGACTTATAAGAAGGCCCTGCCCTATCAGCAGATTCATCACTACAAAGCCGTTCTCGACAACTCCTTCGCCGTGGGCAACGGCCTGCTGAAAGCCATCGTCGGCTACCAGCAGAACCGCCGTCAGGAATTTGAGGAACATCACCACCACGATGCCGAGGACCCCGCTGTTATGGTTCCCGAGGGTTCCTCTGTTATGGTTCCCGAGGGTTCCTCTGTTACGGTTCCCGAGGGTTCTCCAGAGGGTCACCCCGGCCTTGACCTCCTCCTCCACACCGTCACCTACGACGCCCGCTATACCTACAACGGCTTCAACACCTGGAAGCTCAATGGCGGCATTGGAGGAATGTACCAGCGCTCGCTCAACAAAGGCGAGGAGTACCTAATCCCCGACTACAACCTCTTCGACATCGGCGCCTACATTACCGCCAGCAAAGAGCTACGCCACTGGACCCTCAGCGGCGGCCTTCGCTACGACTACCGCCACCTGCACAGCCACGCCCTTTGGGAAGGCGCCGAAGTTCCCTCCGCGTCAACGGAGGTCTCCACCCTCCGCTTCGCTGACTTCACCCGCAACTTCTCTGCCCTCAGCGGCTCCCTCGGCGCCGTCTGGCACGCCAACAGCCACTGGAACGTTCGCGCCAACGTCGCTCGCGGATTCCGAGCCCCCAACCTCAGCGAGCTGGGCAGCAACGGAGCGCACCACGGCACGCTCCGCTATGAAATCGGCAACCCCGACCTGAAACCCGAATACAGCTGGCAGGGCGACCTCGGCTTCGACTTCAGCTGCAAGTTTATCTCCTTTGAGCTGGCCCTGTTTCTCAACCATATCGACAACTACATCTTCGCCGAAGCCCTTGCGGACCCTGCGCTCGACGGTTTATCCGTCGAGGCCTCTGATTACCGACTCTTCCACTACACCCAGGGCGACGCCCTTCTAAAGGGCTTTGAGGCCGGCTTCGACCTGCATCCCATTCACCAATTGCATATCGGCTCCACGTTCTCGATGGTCGATGCCCGCCAGCTCAATCAGCCGCTCGAAACGCGCTACCTGCCCCTCACCCCTGCCCCACGCCTGACGGCCGAGGTGAAATGGGAGTTCACGCACAACGGCGACCACCACACCAGCGCCCCTCACCATAAGGGCGAGAGCTTGCGCCACCACCGCCTCGACCACGTCTTCGACAACGCCTACGTCAGCGTCGTCATAGAGCAGTATTTCCGCCAAGATCATTATTACATGGCCGAAGGTACAGAGACAGCGACGCCGGCCTACACGCTATTGAACGTCTCGGCCGGCACCGATATACTCCTAAAGAACGGGCGTAAGCTTTGCGAGCTCTACTTCATCGCCGACAACCTCCTCGACTGCGGCTACCAAAGCCACCTCAGCCGTCTGAAATACGCTGACATCAACACACACACCGACCGCCGCGGCATCTTCAACCCCGGCCGCAACTTCACCATCAAGCTGATCTTCCCCTTGCAGTTTTAATCGTCGGTGAGCTTGCGATAGCGGATGCGACGAGGTTCTTCGAGGCCGAGGCGCTTGAGTTTGTTGGCTTCGTAGTCGGTGTAGGAGCCCTCGAAATAGACGACATTGCCATCACCCTCAAAAGCGAGGATATGGGTACAGATGCGGTCGAGGAACCAACGGTCGTGGCTGATGACCACGGCACAGCCGGCGAAGCTCTCGAGACCTTCCTCCAACGCCCGTAGGGTGTTGACATCGATGTCGTTGGTGGGCTCATCGAGCAGCAGGACATTGCCCTCTTCCTTCAGCGCCATCGCCAAGTGCAGACGGTTGCGTTCGCCACCGCTGAGCACGCCGCATTTCTTCTCTTGGTCAGCACCCGTGAAGTTGAAGCGCGAGAGATAGGCACGGGCATTGATATCGCGACCACCCATGCGGATGAGCTCGTTGCCCTGCGAGACAATCTGATAGACAGTCTCGTCGGCTTTGATGTCACGGTGGCTCTGATCCACGTAGGCTAACTTCACCGTCTCGCCGACTTCGAAGGTGCCGGCATCGGGCTTCTCAAGTCCCATTATGAGGCGGAAGAGCGTGGTCTTGCCGGCACCGTTGGGGCCGATGACACCTACGATGCCGTTAGGGGGCAACGTGAAATCGAGATTCTTGAACAGCACTTTATCGCCGAAAGCCTTGCAAAGGCCGTGGGCTTCGATGACCTTGTTGCCCAGACGCGGGCCGCTGGGGATATAGATCTCCAGCTTCTGCTCCTTCTCCTTCTGGTCCTCGTTGAGCATGCGTTCGTAGTTGGACAGACGGGCCTTGCCCTTTGCCTGTCGAGCCTTGGGGGCCATGCGCACCCACTCCAACTCACGCTGCAGGGTCTTGCGGCGCTTCGACTCCACCTTCTCCTCCATCTCCAGGCGCTTGGTTTTCTGCTCCAGCCATGAGCTGTAGTTGCCCTGCCAGGGGATGCCCTCGCCGCGGTCGAGTTCGAGAATCCAGCCAGCGACATCGTCGAGGAAGTAGCGGTCGTGGGTGACGGCAATGACGGTGCCCTCGTACTGGTTCAGGTGCTGCTCCAGCCAATCGATGCTCTCTGCATCGAGGTGGTTGGTAGGCTCATCGAGCAGCAGGACATCGGGCTTCTGCAGCAGCAGACGGCACAGCGCCACGCGACGGCGCTCACCACCGGAGAGGTTCTTGCAGAGCTGATCCTGCGGAGGACAGCGCAGGGCGTCCATGGCGCGCGCCAGCTTCGTGTCGAGGTTCCAGGCGTCGGTGGCATCGATGATATCCTGCAGTTCGCCTTGTCGTGCGAAGAGGGCATTCATCTTATCCTCGTCCTCATAGTATTCTGGCATGCCGAATTTCAGGTTGATATCCTCGTATTCCTTCAGGGCATCAACGATGTGCTGCACGCCTTCTTCAACCACTTCACGAACGGTCTTGTCATCGTCCAGCTGCGGTTCCTGCGGCAGATAGCCGACGCTGTAGCCCGGCGAGAAAACGACATTGCCCTGATAGCTCTGATCCAAGCCTGCAATGATCTTCAACAGCGTGGACTTACCCGAGCCATTCAAACCGATGATACCAATCTTAGCGCCATAGAAGAAGCTAAGGTATATATTCTTTAATACTTGTTTCTGAGTCTGTTGGATGGTCTTGCTTACACCAACCATTGAAAAGATGATTTTCTTGTCGTCAGCCATGTGGAGTTGAGAGTTTAAAGTTTGAGGTTTCAAGTATCAAATGTTCTTACTCACCTCGCCCTTCGGAGAGGGGGCGGGGGTGAGGCTGTATCACCTCAGCCAGATGAGATCGCCCACCTCGGGGCTGTAGTCAGCAGTAAAGCCATTCAGCTTATAGAGGGACTTCAGGCGGATGGCGTAGTGCTGCGAGATATCGTAAAGTGACTCGCCAGGTTGTACCACGTGTGGAATTCCCTTGAACGACTTGTCAGCCTTTGAGCGCTTCTTCTGCAGATAGACGATGTCACCCGAACGAAGCGGTGAGTCTTTAGGACGATCGTTGTATTTCAGGAGCCTACGGACACTCACCCCCGTCTCACGCGCCACCAGCTCCCAGGTGTCGCTGCTGTTGGCGATGACCATGTAGTTCTTGTTGACGCGATAAACGATGTGCTGGGCGAAGAACAAATTCTCCACCTCTGATGCCTGCTGGCTGTTGGAGCGAGCGTGGTAACGGCCGCTACGGTAGGAGTCGAATTGTTGGAGGTTGAAGCGCTCGATGACATCAATGAGCATGTGGGCATAGCGTGGATTGGTGGCGTAGCCAGCCTTCTTCAGTCCGTGTGCCCAGCCTTTGTAGTCGGTGACCTTGAGGGAGAAAAGGGAACGGTATCGAGGGCCGTTGACAAGGAAGCGAGAGTGGTCCTCATAGCTCTCGCGGTCGTTGCGGTACTTGCGGAAGCGGTCGTCGGGACGGTCGTCGGCCATCACGATATAGGGACCCGTCCAATTCGTCCCGACCTTGATACCGAAGTGGTTATGCGCCTCGATGGCCAGCTTGCTGCGCCCGGCACCGCTCTCGCAGAGACCTTGTGCCAGGGTGATGGAGGCTGGAATCTTATGCTCACGCATCTGCTCGATGGCGAGATCCTTGAACTTCTCGATATACTGCCATTGTGCAGACTGTCCGCCCTGCGCAAATAACGCTGAAACAGCGCTAAATAACACGCAGAAAACCGCAATTCGAAGCTTCATTATAGTTTTTTTGAGGATTTTGCGCACAAAAGTACGTTTTTTTGATGAGATAAGCGAGAAAAACGCTACTTTTGTGACAAATTTCATGAAATAGACATGCGAGAAGCTCAAATCATCGTTCCATATCAGGTCTTCGACTACGAAGAGCTGTCTGCCGAAGACCGCGAACTGGTGGATATGGCGAAAGCCATGACCGCCACCAGCTATTCGCCGTACTCCCACTTCCAGGTGGGTGCTGCATTGCGCCTCGCCGACGACCAAGTCTTCAAGGGCAGCAATCAGGAGAATGCCGCTTTCCCCTCGGGCCTGTGTGCAGAACGTACAGCTTTCTTCGCGGCCTCGGCCAATGCGCCTGAGGTGCCACCCGTAGCCCTCGCCATTGCTGCGCAGACGGGCGGACAGTTTCTGGAGAATCTGGTGGCTCCCTGTGGTGCCTGCCGCCAGTCGCTGCTGGAGGCCGAGGCGCGCTTCAAGCAAGAAATCAGGGTGTTGCTCTACGGCACCAGCGGCACCTACGTCATCCGCAGTATGCGCGACCTGCTCCCCCTGACATTCGACGGCTCTGAGCTTCCATAAGTCCTAAAAGAAGAGAAAGAGAGAGATGTTTTTAAAGTTTTCACGGATTACACGATTCAGCCTCGCCATGAGTCTTGCATGGTGCTTTGTGGGCATGCTGTCTGCGACCACGACTGAAGGCAACCTTAAGAAGAAAAGGAAAGCGAAGGTGGTCACCATCGACTACTACGACGCTTCCCTCCCCCAGCCCGATGCCATTATGCCGTCCCTGACGCCACAGCCGCCGCTGGGCGACTACGAGATGCTTGCGCAACAAACGGGATTACATGTCGCCAACAAAGGGCTTGGCGGCATTGATGTCTCTCACTATCAGGGTAGCATCAATTGGAAAGACGTGGCACGCAACGCCAACATCTACTACGTCTATGTGAAAGCCACGGAAGGGGCGAAGCTCGTCGATGAGACCTATTACAGGAACATCGAAGGCGCCCGGCACGCAGGGCTGAAGGTGGGCTGCTACCATTTCTACAGCCCCACGGCCGACGTGAGCGAGCAGTTCCGCAATTTCTCCTCTGTCGTCAAACTCAAGCACCACGACCTCGTCCCCATCATCGACATTGAGCATCGCGGCAAAGCCCCGCTGGGTCAGTTCCAGAGCAGGCTGCAGCAGTTCCTGAAGCTGGTGGAACGGCACTACGGCGTGCGCCCCATCCTTTATACCTCACGCGACTTCTACAACAAATACCTCTCGGGGCCCTTCACACATTATAAATATATGATTGCGCGCTACCACGAGGACATTCCCGAGTTGCGCGACAACGCAGCTTTCGTGATGTGGCAGTACAGCGCCACAAGTCGCATACAGGGCATCCGCGGCAATGTTGATCGCAGCTGTCTGATGGACAAATACAGCCTGTCGGATATCCTTCTGGAAAACAGAGATTAGGCGATGCGGAGGCCGTCGATTTTCACGAGACGGTCACGCAGGCGAGGCATCTGTGAGGCACGGATGGCAAGGGTCATCAGGCAGTCGTTGTCGAAGGACTGCACCACGATGGCGGGCTCCTCTTCCTTCACCACACGCATCACCTGGTTCATCAACGTATATTCAAAGGTGATCGTGATCTGCTCATCCACAGTTTTCTCGATGATGGTGGCTGCGGCTATCGCCTCAGCTGCGGCAGCCTTATATGCCTGGATAAGTCCGCTGGTGCCTAACTTCACACCTCCGAAATAACGGACCACGATAATCAGGATATTCGTCAGCTCGTTGGAGTTGATCTGCCCGAGGATGGGCTTGCCGGCCGTGCCGCTGGGCTCGCCGTTGTCGTTGGCACGGAAGACGAGGCGCTCATGCCCCAGCATATATGCATAGCAGACGTGGCGCGCATCGTAGAACTTCTTGGCGTGCGCATCCACCAACTCCTTCACCTCCTCGACCATAGAAACCGGAAAAGCGAAAGCCAGGAATTTGCTTCGCTTCTCCGTATAGATTCCCTCCGAGGGAGAGGCTATGGTCTTGAAGAGGTCGTCCATGCGAATCATGCTGTGATAGATGAGTGCAAAGATAGTCACAAAACGTCATCCCACAAAACTTTATGCCTAAAAACTACAAAAACATTCAATAATCTTTGCTGTTCCACACAAAAGGCTTACCCTTGCAACGAACCTTTATCAAACAATGAAACCGACTATGAAAAAGAAAGCTTTCAAAGACTTGTGCGTTCTGTGGCTCGCCCTGACCGCGCTATGCTGTGCAGCCATCAACCTGCATATCTCCCTGAACAAACTGGCAGAAAAAGAAGATAAAGAATAACACAAGACAACGAAGCCGCAAAGGAATGACTCTTTGCGGCTTCGATGTTTGATGGGAGTGGTGCGTTAACTCAGCTTGTGGACGACGAGTCCGCTGCGGAGCTTGGGCTCAAACCAGGTAGCCTTGGGCGGCATGATCTTACCGCTGTCGGCGATGTCCATGATCTGCTGCATGGAAACGGGATAGAGTGCCAACGCTGCACGCATTTCGCCGCTGTCCACGCGACGCTTCAGCTCGCCAAGGCCACGCAAGCCGCCGACGAAGTCGATGCGCTGCGAGGAGCGCAGGTCACCCAGCTGCAAGATGTCCTGAAGGATGAGGCGGCTGGAGATATCCACGTCGAGGACGCCGATGGGGTCGCTCTCGTCGTAAGTGCCGGGCTTGGCCGTCAGCGCGAACCAGTGGCCGTCGAGGTAGAGCGAGAACTCATGCAGGCGTGCAGGCTTGTAGATATCCGTGCCCTTGTCCTCCACCGTGAAGTTCTTACGGATGGCATCCAGGAACTGCTCGCTGCTGAGGCCGTTGAGATCCTTCAGCACGCGGTTGTAGTCGAGGATGGTAAGCTGTGAAGCCTGGAAGGCCACAGCCATGAAGTAGTTGTACTCCTCGTCGCCGCGATGGTGGGGATTCAGGCGTGCCTTCTCAGCGCCCACGAGAGCAGCAGCTGCCGAGCGGTGGTGGCCGTCGGCAATATAGAGGGCAGGCATCTTGGCGAACTCAGCGGTGATGGTGGCGATGTCGGCAGCGTCGCTAATCACCCAGAACTGATGGCGGAAGCCGTCGATGGGTGCGATGAAGTCGTACTCGGGCTCCGTAGCGGCATAGCGCTTCAGCAGGGCATCGAGGACGGCATTGTCGGGATAGGCGAAGAAGACGGGCTCCATGTTGGCATCGTTCACGCGAACGTGCTTCATGCGGTCTTCCTCCTTGTCGCGACGCGTCAGCTCATGCTTCTTGATGACGCCGTTCATGTAGTCGTCCACATAGGCACCAATGACGAGGCCGTACTGCGTCTTGCCGTTCATGGTCTGAGCGTAGATGTAGTAGTGCTCATCCTTGTCCTGCACGAGCCAGCCTTTGTCCTGGAACATCTGGAACTGGCGTGCTGCCTCCTCATAGACGCGAGGATCATACTCGCTGGTGCCTACGGGGAAGTTGATTTCCGGCTTGATGATGTGGTAGAGCGACTTCTCGTTGTCGCCGGCCTCGGCCCGTGCTTCCTCGCTGTCGAGGACATCGTAGGGACGGCTCTCGACCTGCTCTACGAGGTTCTTAGGCGGGCGCAAGCCACGGAATGGTTTTATCTTAGCCATAATTTTAGTTTACCTGGAACTTGGTGATTCCCTTCTCCAAGAAGTCAACAATCTGATGAGCGGCTGCAATGCCGGCGTTGACGTTGGCCTCGGCAGTCTGCGCACCCATCTTCTTGGGCGTGGCGAAGTAGCGTCCTTCGAACTTGGCGAAGTCGGCATCGGCATCGGGCTTGATGTCAGTGACATACTTCAAGTCCTCGCGCTCAGCCATGAGTGCCAGCAACTCGGGCTCGTTGATGACCTCCTTGCGGGCTGTGTTCACGAGGATACCACCCTTCGGGAGCTTGTTCACGAGTGCCTTGTTGATGCTCTCCTTGGTCTCTGCCGTGGCAGGGATGTGGAGGCTGACAATATCGCTCTGCTCGAAGAGTGCGTCCTGCGAAGCTACGGCCTTCACGCCGGCAGCCTCGATGACGTCAGCAGGGCAGTAAGCATCGTAGGCCAGCACCTCCATGTCGAAGCCCTTGGCGATGCGGGCTACGTTGCGACCCACATTACCGAAGGCCAGAATGCCGAGCTTCTTGCCCTTGAGCTCTGTACCGCTGGTGCCATTGAAGAAGTTGCGCTTGACATAGACGAGGAGACCGAAGACGAGTTCTGCCACGCTGTTGGCGTTCTGGCCCGGGGTGTTCATGGCCACAACCTTGTGAGCCGTAGCGGCCTCGAGGTCGATGTTGTCATATCCCGCGCCCGCGCGTACCACTATTTTAAGCTGCTTGGCAGCATCGAGGACTTCAGCATCGACTTTGTCTGAACGGATGATGAGGGCGTCGGCGTCCTTCACAGCTTCCAGCAGCTGTGCTTTCTCTGTATATTTCTCCAAGAGGGCTGTCTCATAACCGGCAGCATCGAAGACCTCTTTGATACCCTTCACGGCTACGCCGCTGAAAGGCTTTTCTGTTGCAATTAAAACTTTCATTTTTCTCACGGGCAAAGCCCGTAGTTTAAGGTTTAATGGTTAAAGTTTAAAGAATGGCTGCGCGAGATCAATGAAGCTTCTCAAATTCTTGCATGCAAGCTACGAGGGCGTTGACGCCTTCGAGATCCATGGCGTTGTAGCAGCTGGCACGGAAGCCACCTACGTCGCGATGACCCTTCACACCGACCATACCCTTGCTGGTAGCGAAGGCCATGAACTCATCCTGCAGCTCCATGTATTCGGGTTTGAGGACGAAGGTGATGTTCATGCGTGAGCGGCTGTCTTCCTCGGCAGTGCCTACGAAGAGCTTGTTGCGGTCGATCTCGCCATAGACGATTTCTGCCCGCTCGATGGCACGACGCTCCATCTCCTTCACGCCACCCTGCTTCTTGATCCACTTGAGGTTCTGCAGTGCGCAGTAGATGGGCACCGTAGGCGGTGTGTTGAACATGCTGCCCTTGCTGATGTGCGTCTGATAGTTGAGCATCGTGGGGATAGCACGGCTCACCTTGCCCACCAAGTCCTCCTTGATGATGCAGAAGGTCACGCCAGCCATAGAGAGGTTTTTCTGAGCGCCACCGTAGATCATGCCGTACTTGCTCACGTCGATGGGACGGCTGAAGATATCAGAGCTCATGTCAGCAATCATGGGCACGGGGCTGTCGTAGTCCTTCAGGATCTCCGTACCGTAGATGGTGTTGTTGCTGGTGATATGGAAGTAGTCGGCATCCGTGGGGATGGTGAAGTTCTTGGGGATGTAGGTGAAGTTCTTGTCCTTGCTGGAAGCCACCTCTACGACCTCGCCGAAGAGCTTAGCCTCCTTCTCGGCCTTGGTAGCCCAAACGCCAGTGTTGAGGTAGGCAGCCTTCTTCTCAAGGAAGTTGTAGGGGACCATGCAGAACTGCAGGCTGGCACCGCCTCCGAGGAAGATGACGCTGTAACCTTCGGGGATGTCCAACAGTTCCTTGAACAGGGCGACTGCTTCATCCACCACAGGCTGGAAATTCTTGGCACGGTGGCTCATTTCCATTAGGGACAGGCCGCTGCCCTCGAAATCGAGGCAGGCAGCAGCGGTAGCCTCCATCACCTCGCGGGGGAGCTTGCTGGGGCCGGCATTGAAATTGTACTTCTTCATGAGATTTTTGTGTTGATGAGTTTATTGGGTTGATGATGTTTCATAATGAGTGACAGAGAGGAGCACATGCGTGCTCGCTTTCAGCCGACAAATTTACGCCTTTTCTACCACTCAACCAAATTTTGACGAAAAAAACGCGCGCGAGCAAACATTTTTAAATAGAAGGCGCAAAAAAACGTTCTTTTCTTTGTCATTTGACGGGAAACGCCTATCTTTGCCCCATATTTAGTCTAATTATCTATTAATACCTAAAACGCTACAACTATGAAAAGATTTTGGATGATTGCTGCCATGGCTCTTGCATTGCCGATGGCCATGAATGCTCAAGACGTAGAGCCTATTCAGCCCAGTGTTCTTGGCAATTCCACCGTGGAGTCCGCACAACAGCGCACGGCAGAAATCAAAGCCAGCGTGGAAGCAGCCAAGGACAATGCACAACAGGCTGCACAAGCGCACAAAGACGCCAAGGCAGATATCGAGAACCTGAAGCGCGACCTGCAATCAGCTGAGCAAGAGGCAGAAGCTGCCAAGCAGGCTGTAAAGGATGCTAAGCAGAACGTGAAGACAGCTCAGACCAATGAGAAGAACGCCAAGCAGAAGGTGAAGGACATCAAAGGGCAGATCAAGCAGATGGAGAATGCTGCCAAACAAGCCAAGAAGGATGCTGCCGCCGCCAAGAAGGCTCACAAGGAAGAGCAGTCCCGCCTGAAAGCTCAGCAAAAGGCTGAGAAGGCTCGCATACAAGCAGAGAAAGCCGAGCAGAAGGCACGCAAAGCCGCTGCAAAGGTGAAGTAAAGAATTTCAATGAGTTACAGAAATATAATTAGAATAATATGGACATCGAATTGATTAAATCCTGCGAGGCCAAAGCCCAGGAGTGGCTGACCTCCCCCGTCTATGACGAACAAACAAAGACCGAAGTGAAGGCGCTCCTCGATGCCGAGGACAAGACAGCGCTCGTGGATGCTTTCTACCAGAGCCTCGAATTCGGCACCGGCGGTCTGCGCGGCATTATGGGCGCAGGCACCAACCGCATGAACCGCTACATCGTGGGCGCTGCCACGCAGGGCTTCGCCAACTATATCAACAAGGCTTTTGCCGGCAAGAAGGACATCGCCGTTGTGGTCGGTCACGACTGCCGCAACCATGGTCGCGAGTTTGCTGAGACCGTGGCCGCCATCTTCTCCGCCAACGGCATCAAGGTGTATCTCTTCGAGAGCCTCCGCCCCACCCCTGAGATCTCCTTCGCCATCCGTCAGCTGAAGGCACAGGCTGGTGTCAACGTCACCGCTTCGCACAACCCCAAGGAGTACAACGGTTACAAAGCTTACTGGGACGATGGCGCACAGGTGCTGGCTCCCCACGACACGGGCATCATCGACGAGGTCAACAAGGTGAGCGTGGATGATGTGAAATGGGAAGGCAACCCCGACCTGATTCAGATCATCGGCGGCGAGATGGACTGGGACTACCTGCAGGCTGTCAAGGAAGCCATGGTGGATCAGGACGTCATCAACCGCCAGAAGGACCTCAACATCGTCTATACCCCGCTGCACGGCACAGGCCGCGTCATTATCCCCGAGGCACTGCGCAGCTGGGGCTTCCAGAACATCCACGTGGTGCCCGAACAGATGGTCATCGATGGCAACTTCCCCACCGTCGTCAGCCCGAATCCCGAGAACTCCGAGGCCATGACCCTTGGTATGAAGCTCGGCACGAAACTCAACGCCGACCTGGTGATTGCCAGCGACCCCGATGCTGACCGCCTCGCCATCGTCTGCCGCAACCCGAAGGGCGAATGGGAAATCCTCAATGGCAACCAGACTGCCATGATGTTCGCATGGTATATCATTGCCAATAAGAAGAAGCTCGGCCAGCTCAAGGGCAACGAGTTCCTCGTGAAGACCATTGTGACCACCGAGATCATCAAGCGCATCGCCGACAAGAACGGCGTGGAGATGATGGACTGTTACACGGGCTTTAAGTGGATTGCCGCCCTCATCCGTGAGAACGAAGGCGTCAAGAAGTACATCGGCGGCGGCGAGGAAAGCTTCGGATTCCTGCCCTTCGACAAGGTTCGCGACAAGGACAGCCCCGCCAGCATCTGCCTCATCTGCGAGATTGCAGCTTGGGCTAAGGACAACGGCAAGACGCTCTATGACTTGCTCATGGATATCTACCTCGAGTACGGCTACACGATGAACCACACCGTCAACGTGGTGCGCCCGGGCAAGACCGGTGCCGACGAGATCAAGCAGATGATGGTTGACTTCCGTGGCGCCAAGGCTCCCAAGACCCTCGGCGGCAGCAAGGTCATCTGCATCAAGGACTATCAGGCCCTCACCGCCACCGACGCCGCAGGCAATGTCACCAAGCTCGACATGCCCGCCACCTCCAACGTCCTCCAGTGGTTCACCGAAGACGGCACCAAGGTCAGCGTGCGTCCCTCCGGCACAGAGCCTAAGATTAAGTTCTACATCGAGGCACCAGCCGCCATGGCCACCGCAGCCGCCTACCCCGCCGCCTGCGAAGCCGGCATGGCAAAGGTCAAAGCCGTCTGCGCTGACCTTGCTATTTAACGATAAACGATAAACTCATGACCATCTGGTCCTGCCTTTGTGCAGGGGACATATTACTAAGGAGAGAGGGCGCTGACGGCGCCTTCTCTCTTCCCATAGGGGACGAGCCACCCGTGGCACTTCAGCCATGGAACATCGTGACGACGATAAAAAATGAATCCATTGTCAATTCTCAATTTTCAATTTTCAATTTAAAGATTGTTCGCCTGGACAAGCCCGTTGTGGGCGTTGAGGGACTGGAGATGATGGGGCTCAGGAAGTCGCACGCCGTGCTCAGCCCAGAGGAATACCAGCTTGCCAGCAAGGCAGCCGAGCTCATCTACTGGGACCAGAACACCAAGTACTGCGGCGTCTGTGGTGCTCCCACCAAATGGATGACGGACATCAGCAAGAAATGTCCCGAATGCGGCAAGGAATGGTGGCCCAGCCCCTCCACAGCCATCATTGTGAGAGTGACGCGCGGCGAGACCATACTTCTCGTTCGTGCCCGTAACTTCCGCAGCAACCACTACGGCCTGGTGGCAGGCTTCCTCGAAACAGGCGAGTCGCTGGAGCAGTGTGTGGAGCGCGAACTGCGCGAGGAAGTGGGCATCAGCGTCAAGAACCTGAAGTACTTCGGTTCGCAGCCGTGGCCTTTCCCCTTCGGCCTTATGGTTGGCTTCACCGCTGACTATGCCGACGGCGAGATTCATCTGCAGAAGGAAGAACTCACGGAAGGCGGCTGGTTCACGCGCGACAACCTTCCGCCCATCCCTGACAAAGCCTCCATCGCCCGCCGCCTCATCGACGACTGGCTGATGAGAGATGAGAGATTAAAGATGAGAGATTAAAGATTAGAGATTAAACGTTTATCAATGCGGAAACTGATTATATGGTTTGTTAGCGTCGTGTTAGTGATTGGCACCGCATCGGCCACAGGCGTTGCTTTCGCTGCTGGCGCCAAGCCCAAGAAGCAGAAGCCTGCCGTCGTGCGACTGGAGACCACCCACGGCGTCATCCGTGTGCAGCTGAGCGACGAGACACCTCGCCATCGCGATAACTTCCTGAAGATTGTGCGCGACGGCATCCTCGACAGCACCCTCTTCCATCGCGTCATCAAGGATTTCATGATCCAGGGCGGCGACCCCGACAGCCGCGTACACACACAAGCCGACGGCACGTTGCAGTCCCCTTCGCGCGACAAACCCCTCGGCGACGGTGACCTCGGCTACACGCTGGAGCCTGAGTTCCGGCTGCCCTGGCTCTTCCACGAACGTGGCGCGCTGGCCGCAGCACGCGAGGGCGACGAGGCCAACCCGGAGATGCGCAGCAGTGCCTCGCAGTTCTATATCGTCTATGGCCGCAGCTTCGGCGAGACATCGCTGGGAAAGGTGCGCGCTACGCTGGAGGAGAACGGTATCGAGATGAACTATGAGATGTGGCAGACCTACCTCACGCGAGGCGGCGCACCCCATCTCGACGGCACCTACACCGTCTTCGGCCACGTCATCGACGGCATGAAAGTCGTCAAGGCTATCCAGTCCCTCCCCACCGACTCCCTCGACCGCCCCCTCACCGACGTCATCCTCCTCCACGCCGTCATAGAATAGCCGTCCCTAACTGCAACGCTGCAACGCTGCAACGGAGTGTACTTTTTCTTCTTCTCCTCTTCGTCTCGCCTCATACATCTTCACCACCTGCTTATCTGGCCACTCCAAAAGGAAATGGTTGCCCATCGAAGTGAACTGCAGGCCAGCGGCCTCCGTCCGTCTATGCAATCTGAAGAGGTCGGGATGCTCGCGGCGTATAGCCAGACGGCGTGGGTTATCGTGGAGATAGGCCGTAAGGCGTGGCAGCATGTCGTAGTTTTTCGATATCAGGTCGTTGTAGCCTCGCTCAAAAAGCAGCCCATGGCTTCGATCATCCTTCTTCAATCGGTGCTCAGAAGGAAGAGGAAGTGGCGGTGCCACATCATACGCAGAAGCACTCCCCTTACCCGTATGTTGAGGCACCGCCTCAACCACTCCTGACACCGCCTCGACCACCAGCTGCCTATATGCCTTGTTACACCCAGCCTTGAAACCACTGATAACATGCCCCAGATGCTCCTCCATCGCCTCTTGCACAAAAAGGATGCCATGAAGATGATCGGGCATCAACTGGAAAGCCAACAAACTCACCTCATGATGAAACTGAGGTATCAGCTCCCAACAGCGAATGACTTCCTGCCCCAAAGGCGTTGGCACCACACATGGAGCACCCTCCTCACCGTCAGCGACGGCTGAGCTACCCATCAATGAGCCTAATAGCGGACGACGCCCCTCTACGGCCATAGTAACCATATAAATATGGCGACCGTAATAGTCGTTAATGTTGCTGCGCCGTTTCATCGAAGGAACCTTCTCGCCGGCAAAGCGCAACTTGTCTTGCAACTTTCTCTCTTTGTCGTCCATATACATACAGGATTAGAATTTCTCCGCCCTAATCGTCCCACAAGCCGCCGTCGCCGACGCTACCATCGCGATAGCCGTCGCCGTCAGTATCCTTGGCGCCACGATCCCAGATGTGAGAGTCAAAGACATCGTTCTGGGGGATATCCTTGCGCCAAGCATCAGGCTGGTACTTGCCACCAAAGGTGGGCTTTGGATTTTTGTTGAAGAATCCCATAGGCTGAATCAGTTAAGAATCTTATTCCGCCCAATTCTCTATCGACAAGCCTTCGATACGCTCGAAGTGCTTAATATTGGAAGTGACAACTGTCAAGTTGGAGTGCAGGGCAGGAGCACCAATGAGCAGATCAAACTGATCAATACGGCGACCCTGATGCTCCAGCGAATAACGAATCTCGCCGTACTCACGGAAAGCAGGTGCGGCAGGCAGTATCTTAAACAAGCGCTCAGTGTTCTGTATGTCACTCAACATACGCTGTTTATCAGCACCTTTAGCCAAACCAAAATAGAGCTCAGCGATGGAAATCTCTGAAACCCAGCAGTTCTTACGCCCAACAGCTTGAATGTGTTCGCGCACACCGTTCTGTCCGCGAAACATTGAAATCAACGTGCAGGTGTCTAACAAATACCCCTTCATGGTATCACCAAGTTTCAACGGCTCTGGCCTCGTCAACGTGCGCACTACGCAGTGATTCGGCATACTCATTTACAGGCATATCTTCGCCCCAACTTCCTGAGAAGCAAGCGAATTCATCAGTCTCAGCCAACTTGTCTGCACGCGATGACTCTATCAATCGCTCTGCCAGCCAAGCCTTGTTGCCAGCAGAGAGCGAGAGACTCTTCAAGTAAGCCCATAATTCATTCATTGCTACTGTACTCATACGCTTCATTTCTGTATTAGCCGCTGCAAAGGTAGCGATTAAATCTGTTTGAGCAAAAATAATGGGGGAAAAAGTGTTGGGGGCAGGGAAAAATCGGGGAGAGCGTGGCAGCGTTGCAGCGTTGCAGTGGTTGAGAAGGGATTGGAGAGGGGGAAAAATAGTGCTACTTATATTATATTATATATATTTATATATATAATATAATATAAGTAGAGCATGACTTTGACTTTCTACTATACGGTGTTTTTAACTGCAACGCTGCAACGCGCAACGCATGGTTGGGGGAGGATGAAAATTTTGTAAAAATATTTCGTAAAATATTTGGTGATTGTAAATATTTTTCATACCTTTGCAACGTCAAAGGGAAAGCCCTATGTCTTACGCTCGGAAGAGTAAAATCTTAACGGCCGAAGACGTAACTCTTCAAGCAAAAGACCATAGGCGCGAGAAAAAAAATGGACAATTGACAATGGACAATGGAAAATTGAAAATGGAAAATTGAAAATTGGCGTTGCGCGTTGCAGCGTTGCAGTTAAACTTTTGGAGCAGCGAGAGCAAACAAGCTTGCTTGATTTGCCGAGTCGTGACAAAAGTCAGCACAGCTAAAATGGACCATTGATGATTGACCATTGATGATTGACCATTGATGATTGATGAATTGATTGATGAAGCGCCTCGCGGCTCACGATGGAAGTGAGTGGCGAGGCGTTCACCATTCACCCTTTTACTTGATGGCGACTTTCTTGCCGGTGTTGATATAGACACCGCGTTGCTGGGGGCGTTCTTTCATCTGGAGGCCGTCGAGGGAGAACCAACGGTCGTCACTCCCCTCCCCTCGCCTGTTGCTGTTGTCCGCGGGCAATGCCACGATGGCGTCGGCATTGTTGTCCACACCGTTGAAGACATAAACATAGGACGCGGACAGGGTGAGCGTCAGCGGTGTGTCGATGTCGATGGCCTCGCCGACGGGCAGACCAAGGAGGCTGTTCTGCGTGAAGGCCTTGCTCAGCGTGATGGTGGTGTGGATGTACGCGGGAATGTCGAGGGCCTCACGCAACGTAGTGGTGAACTTCTGCGACGAGGCTGAGGGGTTGCGCAGAGCGAGGGTGGCTTTCTTGCCGTTCCACGAAGCCCAGCCATAGACGTTGGCCTTTTTGCCGTCCCACGGGTTGCCGCCAACCCAGTGCACGTCGGGGAGCACATCCTCCTGCTCCTTCTGCCATTTGATGCACTCGGCCAGGTCGCCCCATAGCTTGCCACCGTTGATGCTGTTCATCAGGGAGAAGTCGGCATAGACCTCCACCATTCCACTGCCACAGGCGAAGGCACAGCGCATCTCGCGAACGATATCGGCATAGGTCTTGCTCATATTGGCCACACCGCCGCCATACTTGGAGAGGATGAAACCGTGGGTCATGAGGGTGTTGATGGGACAGAGGGGTGAGTTCTGCACGAAGTTCTGATAGACGAGGCGGTCGCGGTAGGTAATCCACTGCTCGCGCGTGTTGCCTTGGTTGCCAGCGGTGCCCCAGTCGTTCTCCTGACGCCACACGGCATCGGTGACCTGGAACCAGAAGGGCGATGCCCACGTGCCCACGGTGGTGTTGAGGAACACGTCGGGTTTCACCTTGCGCAGCTCCTGCTCGATGTTAATGATGCCCTCGGCATTCTCCTCGCCCGTGGCACCGGGGTCAGGACCTACGGAGCTGAACTGGGCGCTAATGCCGTCGAACTTGAAGAAGTTGAAGTGGTAGTTGTTGAGCATAAAGCTGGTGCGGTTGAGGAATACCTCGTAGTAGGCGGGGTTGGAGAGTTGCATTCCACCTCGCGAGCGCCAGTAGTTGCGGCGGTAGTTGCCGCTGGTGCCGTAACCGCCCACGGGACCGAGCCAAGCACCAATCTGAGAGTTCATGGCCCATGCCTTATCGCTCAGCGGCTGGAAGCCATTGGGGAAGTTGGGGTTGAACTCCCAAGTGCCGTACTCATCCCATCCGTCGTCCCACATGAATGAGCCGATACCCACGCCGTAGGCGTCGTAGAGGTGACTTTTCCACTGGTCGAGTACTTCGTCACATTGTGCCTCTGTGAAGTTACCGCTGTAGTCGGCACTGTTGTTACGGTCGATGTTCAGCTCGAACCACGAGTTATACATCGGGAATGCACGCCAAGGCACAGCACGCTCGCGCTCGCTGTAGCAGAGGAACGAACGACGCGCCTGACCCGGTGCGATGAGACCCACGACGGCGCCCACCTTCCACGTCTTGCCGGCAGCCAACGTGGTCTGACGGCTCCACTCGCCCTGCATCTCCGTCTCGGTGGGCGCAGGCAGGTGATAGAAGAAACGCTTCACGTAGGTGAGGTTGATATTGCCCGACGAGGTGTTGTCCGAGCCGTTGGGGTTCAGCACCACATAGTAGCGCAGCGTGTAGTTGCCCGCAGCGGGAACGGTGAAGGTGTAGTCGTTGTCGGTCTTCGCTGTGCCCGAGAAGCCCTTGTGATAATCCGAAGCCGCCACATTGCCGTCAGCATCCACCAGTTCCACACCAGCGATGGTGAGGCCGTGGTTGCCGGAGGCGTACATGAACTGAGCATTGAACGTGCCGCCAGCACGGTCGAAGCTGATGGTCTTCGCCATCATCTTGATGCGATTGGCCTCGTAGCCCAGTTCCAGGATGCGCGCAGGCACTGCGAGCGGAGCGCTCCACGAACTGGTGTTCCAAGCATCGGTGCGTGTGCCGCCCACAGACAGGACGGGGTAGATGAGTGTGGGGACGTCTTCCTCGTCAGGCAGCTCGTTCTCCGCCGTGTTGCCGTCGAAGAGGATCTCCGGCGCCAGCACTTGGCTGCTCCACGTGATGGTGCCATTGCTGTTGAAAGAACTCTGGGGTTCTGTCACGGTGTCACGGAAGTAGCGCACAAGATAGAAACCCTTGGCGGGTATGTTGAGTGTATAGACATTCTTATTCTTCGCGCCACCCGTGTAGCCCTTGTGATAGTCGCTGGCCACTACGTCACCCGTTGCTGGATCAACGATATCGACGCCAGCAATGTCAAGACGATGGTTGCCGCTGGTATATTGGAAGGTGACGGTCTGCGAACCGCTCTCCAGGAGGGCTAGATAACCCTTCATTCCCAGAACACCACTGGCGGGCAGGCCAAGGTTAATGATGCCCTGAGGTGTCTCAGCACCCGGCTCCCACGAGAAGGATGTGCTCGTCCAGTTGCCATAGGCGAAGGGGTCAGCACTGATGGCGCCCACGATGCTGTTCTTGCCCATCGGCGTCTCCAGGCCCGCAAAGATCTTATCGCTAGCGATGACGGCACCACGCGTGTTGCCCACGACGGCAGGTGCCTGCTCGCTGCTGCTGTTGTCCACGAGGTAGTGCATGGGTATGATCGCATTCATGGCCACGTTCTTCGTGGCCGTCAGCTCCAACTCTGTACGCAGATAGTGCGAGCCGTCGCGCAGCACAGCGCGCCATGTCAGCTGCAGGTTGCCGTAGGTGTATGTAGCCTCGAGGGCCTTGCCCGGCAGCTTCAACGAAGCCTTGGCGGCAGCGGCATCAACGGTTAAGTCAACCAAGTTCACTCCGCCCAGCGTCATTGCTGAGGAGGAGATTTCCGTGCCGTTTCCCAGACGGATGCTGAAGAGTTCATCGCCGGCCTTCAGCCCCATGGCCTCGCAGCCGCCGAAAGAGAGCTTGCCGCCGGCGTGGATGAACGATGCCGACAACAGGTCGTTGGCGAGCGTGTACACGCCGTCGCTGACCGACGACGTGGCCGTTCCAGCCTGTTGCTCCTGCGGGAAGATGACAGATTGTGACATAGCCGTCGCCACACAAGCGAGGACGGCAAACAGAAGAATATAAACTCTTTTCATGACGTCAGTGTTTGGTTTTCGCTGCAAATATAGCGATTTCTTGCTATCATGCATAAGAAAAAGCGGGAAAAACATAGCACACATAGAAAAAGCCTTTCCGAGGGTGTCGAAAAGGCTTATGAATCTAAGTGGGGAGTGTTCCCCTTATTTCTTGTAGCAGGCGAACATCTTGTCGATGTCGGAATGGGGAAGCTTGGGGGTGAAGAGGCTGACGAGCCAGACGACGGGGAAGCCGCCGAGCATGGCGATGGCACCGCAGTTGATGGGGTTGATGGGGTTGCCGAGCATCATATTGACAACGGTGAGGCCCACGCCCCATGTGAAGCACGCCCAGACACCGGAGGGGGTGACGCCACGCCAGTAGAGGCCGAGCATGAAGGGTGCGAGGAAAGCACCTGCCAATGCGCCCCACGAGATGCCCATGAGCTGAGCGATGAAGGTGGGGGGATTCAAGGCGAGCATCAGGGAGATGACGATGAAGAAGACGATGAGGACGCGCATGACAACGACCTTGCGGCGCTCTACCTGCTCGGCCACGACATCATCGATACTACCCTCCTCCACCTCTCCTGGCAAGGACTTCTTGTCGCGATAGATGAGGTCGAGGGTCATCGTGCTCGACGAGGTCAACACCAGCGAGGCCAGCGTGGACATAGAGGCTGAAAGCACTAACAGCACCACGAGAGCGATGAGAGCATCGGGCAAGGTCACGAGCATGGCAGGGACGATGGAGTCGTAAGCAATCTTGCCGTTCTCAGCGATGACGGGGTCGTAGAGGCGTCCGAAGCCGCCGAGGAAGTAGCAGCCACCAGCCACAATGATGGCGAAGATGGTAGAGATGATGGTGCCACGACGGATGGCGCTCTCATCGGTAATCGAGTAGAACTTACCAACCATCTGCGGGAGACCCATCGTACCGAGAGAGGTGAGAATGACGACACCGAGCAGGCCCCAGGGATCGGGACCGAAGAGGGAGGCGAAGGGACCCGTTTCTGAATTGAAAATTGAAAATTGAGAATTGACAATTGAGGGGTCTGGGTTGAGGGTAGCACCGTCGGCGGGGATGGCGGCGAGCTTGTGGACAGCCTCGGTGAGGCCGCCTTGGGCTGCGAGGACGGCGGCGATGACGGCGATGATACCGAAGAGCATGATGATGCCCTGGATGAAGTCGTTCATGGCAGTGGCCTTGTAGCCGCCGAGGATGACATACACGGCGGTGAGGATGGCCATCGCGATCACGCAGTATTCATAGGGGATGCCGAAGCCCATCTCGAAGAGGCGCGAGATGCCGCTATAGACGCCTGCGGTGTAAGGGATAAGGAACACGAAGGCGATGATGGAGGCCACGACGCGCAGGCTCTGGCTGCCGTAGCGGGTGCCGAAGAAATCGGGCATCGTCCGGCTCTCAATATGCTGGGTCATCAGCTTGGTGCGACGGCCAAGGATGAGCCATGCCAGCAGGGAGCCGATGAGGGCATTGCCGACACCAATCCAGGTGGAGCTGAGGCCGTACTTCCAGCCGAACTGACCGGCATAGCCGACGAAGACGACAGCGGAGAAATACGAGGTGCCATAGGCGAAGGCGGTGAGCCAGGGACCTACGCTGCGGCCGCCGAGGACGAAGCCATCGACGGACTTGGCCTGCTTGTGGGAATAGACGCCCACGCCGACCATCACGGCCAAAAAGATAATGGTCAGAAGAACTTTGATGAACATATTTTAATTTTCAATTTTCAATTCTCAATTTTCAATTGTTAGCGGCCTCAGAAGCCCACCTGCAGCTGGGCCTGGATGCGATTGTAGTCCTCACCACGGAACTCGCCACAGAAGGCATGAGTGTATTGCAATTGCAGGCGGCATTTCTTCAGAATCCAGTACTGCAAACCGATGGTTGCATTGGTCTGGTGCCAACCTTTCACGGAAGTGTTGTAGTCAATATAGTCGCCGCTGGCGATGATGTCTATACCATTCCAAACAGGCACACAGACCGTGAGGTAACCACCTCGGTTGCCCACATCACCATCGCGGCCGCCAACCCATTCTGCACGCAGGCTGATGGGGCGGGCTGCCATCAATTTGGTCTTGCCATACTGACCAAACTTATACTCTGCACCAAAGGAATAGCGGTCGCGGCGATAGTTGTCGCCAATCTGTATGTCGGGATTCCATGCTGCCGTGCCACGCGCATGGCCCGTGCCCAACTGACCAGAAGCCACGAAACGAAGGCCCTCGATGGGACGGTACTCCAGATGCAGGAGGTAGTCCTTCTGGCGGTTGTCGTCGAGACGGTTCATGCCAGAACCGTTCATGACGGCGGCCTCGTAGTAGAAATGTCCGTTGAAGAGGTCACCAAAGATCTTCAGTCCGAGGTCACGACCAGAGGTGAGGCCCGAGATGGGGTCTGAACAACCTGCCAGATAAGTAACAATCTGCGAATTGACATCCACCAGTTCCAAGGCCGATGGGGACATGGGGTTCTCCAAGGTGAGGGCGTTCTTAAACTGACCTACACGCACGTTCAGTGCCGACGACTTGGTGATGCGATAGTCCATGTAGAACTCCAGCGGGCCACCCGCAAAGTTGTGCATGTAGCGGAACGACCAGCGGTCTGTGATGCGGGCATTCACCCACACGATGGCACGCTTGAAATTGAAGCTGTTGGCATTGGTGCCGTCCTTGTCATTCCATTCATATCCACCCTGCATGTAGCCGTAGAAGGTGAAACGCGAGGTGAGGTCCTTGACCCATTCGGGGGAGTCGTCTTTGACCATCTTTCGCAACAGGGCATGATCTGTTTCCACTTGCGTAGAGTCTGTCTGTGCCGCTGTAGCCATAACAGCCGTACTGCCCGAGAGCAGGAACAAGGCGGCGAGGAGAGTCTTCATTGTCATATGTTTCATTGTGTCAATTTTCAATTTTCAATTCTCAATTTTCAATTGATTTGCGGCCTCGTTATTTCGTTATTACGTTATAACGTTTTTTCAACAATTGATTGGCCGCCAATTTTCAATTTTCAATTTTCAATTATTCTTCTCAAAAACCGTCATGCGCTCTTCGAGTTGTGCATACTGGTGGTCCTCAATGAACGAGGTGCAGACGCGCAGGCCTTCCTGGTGCGAGCCCGTGGTGATGAGGCAGATGGCGGAGACGCCGTAGTACATCAACTCGCGCGCCAGCTGGCCGCTGGTCATCTGCTTGTAGCCAATGGTGAAGTAGAAACCGTCGGCCACGGGCTGATCCAGGTCGCGGTCATAGACCACATGGAAGCCGTGACGCAGGAAGATCTCCTTTAGCTTGCGGGCACGGTCGCCATAGACCTTCACTTCATCGCGGAAGCGATACTCGCCGTCGCAGGCCGCACGGAACATGGCCGCCAACGCATACTGCGCTGAATGGCTGGTGCCGCTGCTGAGGGCATAGAGCATACGGGTGGAGAAGACGAGGCCGAAGGGCAGACCTTCATAGCGTGCGCTGAGGTCGGGGAAGTGGCGATGGAACAGCGCGTCGCTGATGCAGACCACGCCGATGCGCTCGCCGGCATACGAGAAGGCCTTGGAGCCGCTGATGAGCAGCATATAGTTATCGGTATAGCGCGCCACCGTGGGCTGGTAGGGCGGCTCGAACGGCACGCTCAGGTCCTGACGGAAGTCCATAGCGAAGTAGGCGAGGTCTTCCATCACGATGGTGTCATACTGCGTCGCCAGCTCGCCGATGGTCTGCAGCTCGCTCTCCGTGAGGCACACCCACGAGGGGTTGTTGGGATTGGAATAGACGATGGCGCAGATATTGCCCTTCTCGATGTAGCTCTCCAGCTTGCCGCGCAGCTTCGAACCGCGGAAATCATAAACATCGAAGGTCTCATACTTCACGCCCTGCACCTGCAGCTGCATCTTCTGCACAGGGAAACCCGGGTCGATGAACAGCACGGTGTCCTTCTGCTTCGAGGCCTGCGAGCAGGTGAGGAACGAGGCGAAGGTGCCCTGCATGGAACCCGTCACGGGCACGCAGCCCTCAGCGGCGATATCCACGCCGATGAAGGCTTTCACGAAACGCGAGGCCTGCTTCTTGAGTTCGGGGTAGCCCTGAATGTCGGGGTAGCTGTGGGCGATGCCGTCCTGCAAGGCTTTGATCTGGGCATCGACACCCACCTGTGCAGCAGGCAGTCCGGGGATGCCCATCTCCATCTTGATGAACTCTACCCCACTCTCCTTCTCAGCCATGGCGGCCACCTGCTTCACCTCGCGGATGGTAGCCTTGGCGAAATCCTGAATGCCCAGCTTGGCAATGAGCCCATCGACCAACGCCTTGGGGATGGGCGTGGGGGCGATATCCTTTGTCATTTCGTTTGTTTGCATATAGTTCTTGATGTCATGAATGATAAATTCAGCCGCAAAGATAGATCTTTTTATGCAAAAAGAAGCGCATTCGCTTAACAATTATAAGCCAATGCGCGTATTTTGTTGATTTTTGTCGCAGGAAGGTCGCTTAGAACTCAACGAGGATGCGGCCATTGATCTGGCGGCCGGTGAGGTAGTTGGGGATAGCGTACTGCTGGTTGGTGATGTCGGTGATCCAGAGATAGGAGGCGACATTGTTCAGGCCGAGGACGTTGAAGCAATCCACGCCGAGCCACACATTGCGCAGACTGCGCAGGAAGGGCTTGCGGTTGTGCTTGTCCTCGTTCTTCAACAGACGGTAGCTCATGCCAATGTCCGCACGACGGTAAGCAGGCGCACGGAACACCATACGCTCCAGACCGGAGTGCGGAGGACCGAAGGGCAGACCGCCGGCAAAGGCCATCTTGAGGGTCATCTTCCAACGGTCGGTACGGGGGAAGTAGTCGGAGAAGAAGAAGTTGACGCTCCAGCGGTGGTCCGTAGGCTGCGGGATGGCCTTGCCGTTCAAGGTCATCGACGCCTTCATCAGCGAGAACGACACCCACGAATCGGTGCCGGGCACGAACTCGCCATAGACCTTGAAGTCAGCACCGACGACATAGCCCGAGGCCTCGTTGCGACCGTAATAGACGACCTTCAGGTTATCGACATTGTAGGGGTTCAGGCGGTCCTGCAGCTTCCAATAGAGCTCGGTGGTGAACTTGAAGGGTCGGTTCGCGACACGGAACTTATACTCGCCGCCTGCTACAATCTGGAAGGAGCGCTGGCTCTTAATGTTTTTGTTGAGGGTGACGATGGTGGCGCCATCGACGGTGGTGGTGTCGCGCAACTCCTTGTAGAAGGGTGCCTGGTAGTAGAGACCTGTGGCCAAGCGGAATGTCAGGTTCTCGTTCTTCTTGGGTACGAAACCGATGCTGACGCGAGGCGAAACGAGCGTCTCCTTGTTCCAAGACCAGTAGCTGAGACGTGCACCGTAGTTAAGTGATATGACACCGATTCCCAATTCCTTACGCCATGTGTCTTGCAGATATACTTCAAGACGGTTGGACTTAATATCCTGCACGCTCTTGAGGTTGTAGATGAGCTCCAGGCGGTCGCCGTAGTGAGGCATGGAATAGCCGGCAGAATCACGAAATTCCCACTCGCGGGTGTTCTCGCTGATGGACTCGTGCTTGAAGAGCAGACCAGCCCGAATGTCATGTCCGCGAGGCTTGAACTCATAGACGGCACGGGCGGCGATGGTGTTCGACTTGAGCAGGTTGCGGGCGTGTTCCATGTAGGTGCCGACGCCCAGTTGCTCGCTGGTATTGGTGTCGTCGAGCCAGTACTGTCCTTGTATGTCATAGGTCTCGCGCTCCTTGGTCGTGAAGGCGGAGGCGCCGAAGGTCAGGGTGCTGCGGCTGCCCAGCTTACGCGTGAGCGAGAGGGCGCCGAACATGGTTCGGAAGAGGTCCTGCTCCTCGCCGTCGAAATAAACGCGGAAGCTCTTCACATCCTCCATCGTGCCGAAGTTGGTCTCGCGGTCCTTGGGCTTGAAACGGTATTTGTTGTTCGAGATATAGCCGATGACATCTAATGTCCACTTGTCCGTGGGCTGCCAAGAGAGGTAGGCCTGGTAGTCAATGAAGTTGGGGTCGTACTCGCCGTTGGTCTGCAGCGAGCCCAGCAGATAGCGGTTCGTCTTGTAGCGGAAGCCCTGGGAGAAGGCCACCTTACCCACGCGGAAGCCGTCATAGACGCTGGCGCCCAGCAGACTGGCGGCGACGCTGCCCTCGTGGCGCTCCGGACGTTTGTAGGTGATATCGAGGACGGAGGCCATGCGGTCGCCATACTTGGCCTCGAAGCCGCCGGCGGAGAACTGCACGCGCTCCACCATATCGGAATTGATGACGGAGAGTCCCTCCTGCTGGCCGCTGCTGATGAGCATCGGACGATAGATCTCCACGCCGTTGACATAGACGCAGTTCTCATCGAAGGAGCCACCACGGACGTTGTACTGCGAGGAGAGCTCGTTGTGCGTAGAGACACCGGCCTGCGTGGCAATCAGCTCCTCAACGGCATTGCCGGTGGTGGAGGGCATGCGCTTCAGGTCCTTGGTGGTGACCTCCTGCGTGAAACCCATCTGACGTCGCACCTCGCTGACGACAACCTCGCCCATCTCCGTGCCGCTGTTGCGCATGGTGACATTCCACGTGAGCTTGCCCTGCGGGCGTTGCAGCACCTTGGTCTTCTTCTCGTAGCCGATGAGCGTGTAGTTGATGACGACGGAGTCGGCGGTGTCAAAGTCGAAGGAGTACTTGCCGTCGAAACCCGTCACGCTGCCCGCCATCTGACCCTCGACCTTCACCGTCACGAAGGGCAACGGCTTCTGGTCCTCATCAATGACGCGGCCGCTGAGGTGGCAGCTCTTGGGGGCCTGTTGTGTGGAATCAGCAACACCACCCTCTTCCTGCGCCATCACCATTGTGGAGCACAGGAAGAGCAGGAGGATTGTATGCAAAAAGATGCGTTTCACTAATACAATAACGCAAAAGGGCGCCAGATATTGTGCTATTCCAGCACTTTGTGGATGCCCTGTTCGCGATGGTTCAGTACGACACGGATACCGTATTTCACGTGCAGGTGCTCGGCCAGATGCTGGGCGCAATAGACGGAGCGATGCTGACCGCCGGTGCAGCCAAACGAGAACATCAGGTCTGTGAAGCCACGCTGCATGTAGCGCTCCACATGGGCGTCGGCCAGGCGATAAACGCTATCCAGGAAAGTGAGGATCTCGCCGTCGTCCTCCAAGAACTTGATGACGGGAGCGTCCAAGCCTGTCAGCTGCTTGTACGGCTCGTAGCGACCGGGGTTGTGCGTCGAACGGCAGTCGAAGACATAACCGCCACCATTGCCCGAGGTGTCTTCGGGAATGCCGCGCTTGAAGGAGAAAGAGAAGATTCTAACGACAAGACTCACCCCGCCCTTCGGGCACCCCTCTCTTGTAGAGAGGGGAATTTGGTCACTTGTGTGCTCCCCTTCTTTACAAGAAAGGGGAATTTGGTTACTTGTGTGCTCCCCCTCTTTACAAGAGAGGGGGTTGGGGGGTGAGTCTAAGGCCTCCAAAACTTTCCTTAATTCGGGGTATGGGCAGGAGCCTTCTTCCTTCAACAGCTCGCGAAGGTTGTCGAGGGCGGGGGGAATGCTGTCGAGGAAGTGTTTCTTACGCTCAAAATAGCCGCGGAAGCCGTAAGCACCGAGGACTTGCAGGAGGCGGAAGAGAACAAATGAATTGAAAATTGAAAATTGAAAATTGAAAATTGCTGACCCATTGGCCCCATGAGCCCCATAAACCTCCTTCAACACCTCCTCCAAGCTCTTGCGATAGACTTCTATCAGCTCGTCGCGTAGCGCTTGCGGGTAGCGGGCTGAAGCCTGCCAGAGGAAGCTGGCGAGGTCATAGTAGATAGGACCACGGCGACCGCCTTGGAAGTCGATGAAGTAAGGGTTCCCTTCCGCATCAAGCATCACATTGCGGGCTTGGAAATCGCGGTAGAGGAAGGTGGAGAGTTGAGGATTGAGGGTTGAGAGAAGGTCTTTCGCCAACTGGCGGAAGTCTTCTTCGAGGCGGAGCTCGTGGAAGTCGATGCCGGTGGCTTTGAGGAAGCAGTATTTGAAGTAGTTGAGGTCGAACATCACGTTCGTCTCGTCCATCTCAGGCTGGGGATAGCAGACAGAGAAATCGAGGCCCTGGCCGCCAAGAATCTGCAGACGCGGCAGCTGGGCGATGGTGCGACGCAGGAGCTCCTTCTCCTGCTCGCTGTACTGCCCGCCTGCCTCACGTCCGCTTTTCAAGGCGTCGAAGAGGGCACGTGAGCCCAAGTCCTCCTGCAGATAGCAACGCTCGTCTGCCGAGACGGCCAGCACCTGCGGCACGGGCAAACCCTTCGCCGCAAAATGGCGCGCGAGGGTGATGAAAGCGTGGTTCTCCTCCAACGAGGTTCCCACGACACCTATGAGGCTGCGCCCCTCCGTCGAGGTCAGGCGATAGTACTGACGATTGCTGCCTGAGCCTGTCAACGCCTTCACCTCACAGGGCTCTGCGCCTGTGAAGTGGTGATAGAGTTCGATGATGCTGTTATCCATTGATGCGGTGATAAAGTCCTCCTTTCAGACTCTTGCGACGGGGCGTGAGGCTATTGATCTTCCTGCGGATGGCCACGATATTAAAGAACGAGACGACCACGAAGAGGGCCACGCCCAAGAGGATGGTCATCGAGATCGAGCCCTCGCTGAGTGCAGGGAACATTTGCCACAGGCGGTCGAGGTAGAGGCCGCGAATCCAGAACAGCAGGGCGAAGGCCAACAGCAGCACGAGGGCGTTCATGCCGACGGTAAGCAGCTGGTAGGGTCGCGACACACGTGAGGGCGAGTAGCCGATGAGCAACAGGTTCTGCAGCTTTTCGGCATTCTTCTGCACGAGGAGGAAGATGCTCAGCATCAAGATGTAGAAGGACAGCGCGCTGATGAGCAGTCCCACTGCCATGATGATGGCAGCGACGACCTTCAGAAAATACGTGACACGGCCAGCTTCCAGCGTGTCATTCTCCAGCTCATAGCCTTTGCTCTGGATGTACGCCGCGATGGCATCGTCAGTGGGGTTCTTCACCTCGACGATCAGTCGCGTGGGAGCCGCCGAGGCGTTGGGTGCCAGCTCGGCATTGGCACGCTGCATAAAGGCGGCAGGTACGAGGACGGTGTTCAGGCGGTTGCTGAAACCCACGACACGCCCTTTCAGCAAGCGCTCTGCCCCACCCTCGCCACGCAGACGGATATCCATCTGCACCATCGACACAACACCCTCGGACACCTTGGGCAGCGACTGACTCTGCGCAAAGCCGAAGTTGTAGATGGTCAAATAGGAACGGGGCAAGATAATGGGCACCTCCGTGGGGAAGGCGTCGCCGTCGAAGCGCTGGCCCTCGGGCCATTGGCCATCGACGAAGGCATCAGGGACACTCTCGAAGAACATGTCCGTGCCCACGCCAATGCCGCCCATGGACAGCGAGGCATAGACCTTGAACTGCGAGGCCGTGAAGGTTCCCACCTTCCGTGTGAAGCGCTGGGCCTCGAAGTCAGCGATGTCCTCCTGCGTAAACGGCTGTGCTTCACCACGCAACGTGGTGACGGCCGAGATACGCTTGGAGACGATGAGATAGGTATTTTTAATGATGCCATCATCGCCAGAGAAGGCAGGCACCACATCTTCATAGAACTGCATCGACAGCAGCACGATGAGCATTCCCAGCAGGTTGGCGAAGAAGAAGCCCACGAGCTGTCCGATGCTGATATGTCGGCGTAAGAGGCGCCATACCAAAGAGGAAGACCCACCCCCGACCCCTCCCGTGATGGAGGGGTGAGGCTGGCGCGAAGATATGTTGATACTCATAACGGGGCTTTATAATTTTAAGATCTTTTCGTAGGGTAAATCCATGTGGTGACCGATGCTGGTGATGATAACGCCAGCCCCCTGACGCTGCGCCTCGGCCATCATGACCTCAGCCATTACGCGGCTGTTGTCGCTGTCGAGGTGGCTGACGGGTTCGTCGGCCAGCAGGAAGTCGAAGGGTTGGCACAGGGCGCGCATGAGTGCCACGCGCTGCTGCTGGCCGTAGCTGAGGTGTCCGAGCTTCGTAGTGCGTTTGTCGGCGATGCCCAGCACCTCGAACCATTGTGCAATCTCTGCATCGCTCTTGAACTGCGTGAGCTGGTTCTTGACTTGCACGTTCTCCCACGCCGTCAGCTCGGGGAAGACGCGCAGCTCCTGGAAGACGATGCTCAACGAGCGCTGGCGCAGCTGTGTCCAGTCATAGGTGCAGAACTCGCGAATATCGTGGCCGTCGAAAGTCATCGTGCCGAGATAGTCATCGCGATAGCCGATGAGATAGCTGCAGAGCGAGGACTTACCCGTGCCCGAAGCGGCCTCGATGAGATAGAGGTGTCCGCGTTCAAACGTGACGTCCTGCTGCCAGATGTCCGAATGGATATCTGTGCGATCGCGGAACACCCGCGGCAGGGTATGGTGAAGCGAAATAGAATTCATTTCTCTATTCTCGTTTAAGAGTTTCAGGTTTCAAGTTTCAGGGGTCGCTACGCTCAAAATTAAAGCAAAAATTATATGTAAAATTAAAGTAAAAATTTTTGTTTCCAATTTTTGTTTCAAATTTTGAGGAACGAAGTGACGACCAGATTATTAATTTTCAATTCTCAATTGTCCCCCTTGGGGGACCACAGGGGGCCTAGTTCCTCTTCACCAATTCCTTCGCAATATTCACCCCTTCGGGGGCGATGAGGGAGAATTTGATGTCGCCTGCGTCCTCCATCGTGATGTTGAAGCGCTGGAACTGCTGCAGCACGGGCGGCAGCGGGATGGCGATGCCGTTTTCTGCGGCCTGCGAGAGGAGCGCCGAGAAGAGCGCAGGAGCGAAGAAGGTGGCGTAGAAACGACATTCGGTCAACGCGTCGCGCTTGGAATGGATATACTCGTTACCCTCGCCCGTCAGGCCCTGTGAGGAGCTGAAATACAGGCACTTGCCGGAGGTGCCGAAGAACAGTTGCTCGCGTCCGAGCTGGAGGCTGTATTCGTTGTCCGTGAGGGCGTTGACCTGAATGAAGTCATTGCCCCAGGTGGAGGCGCGCTCCATGAAGTCCGTGTTGCTCAGCTCCGCCGTGAGACAGAAGTCGCTGATATCGGAGAGCTTGAAGCCCGAGAGGATGCTTGCTGGCGACAGCAGCTCCAGCGCCACGTCGCCATCGATGGCCTTCAGCATCTGGTCAAGGTCGAGAATCATGTTGAGGGCCACGAGCGCCGTGCGCGTAGAGGTGTGGCTGCGTAGCAGTTCCAAGAGGCTGTTGCCGTTGATGTTCACGGCCAGCAGCGCGGTATTGTCCGCGTGGGTGAGGTCGAGGTTGGTACCCTTCAGCGGACGCATCGCGTTGTCCAGCTTCTTCAGGTGCTCTTTCACCTCGGTTGTCAGGGCCACGACATGGGCGTTGAGTTCCAGCTCGTTGTCATCGGAGCCCAGCGTGAGCTTCAGCAGCGCATCTTTCTGCGAGCGTACACCCAGCTGGTACAGCAACTTACGTCCTTGCGAGGGCAGCACCTCCGGCGCCACAATGGCGGCCAGGGGATCATCGCACTCCTGCAGCATCTTGAAGAGCGGCGTCTCTGCAGCGCTCTCACTGCGGTGCTGCTCCAGGAGCGTGGCCATCTCCGTGCGCAGGGCATCCTGTGCAGCGCCCACGGCCGGGCCCATCGCTAAGGCCTTCTGGTTGTTGAAAGCCATGAGCCACTGGCCGTCGAGGATCACCCATTCATAGCCACGCTGCACGGTGCGCTCCGAGGCCTTGCCGCGAGCGTGCATCTCATCAAGACGGTCCTGCAGGTCGTCGATATCGCTGACGGCAGCGGCCAGACCCAGATTCCCCGTCTCGCTGACGAAGCCGTAGATGGGACGCTGAAAATCGATGCCCAAGGGAGCCGTCTGGGGGTTGTCGTTGGTGTTCGTCACGAGCTGGTAGAGCTCCGTGGCGGTTAGGTCGGCATCGTCAACAAGATCCTTGACATCGAAATGCGCCAGGGCGGTGGCGTTCTTGGGCAGCATACTGACGTAGGCGTCGTTGCTGCGGCCAAAAATAAAATAGCCCGCCACGATGGCTGCGATGATTACGGGAATGGAATAAAGGATGTATTTTTTATTCATCTTTTTATTATTTATTTGCAGGCGGCCTCGATATATCTTATATCGTTATTACGTTATTACGACAAATGATTGGCCGCCCTCCTTAAACTTTAAACTTTAAACCTTAAACTTAATTCTTCAATCTCATCAGATGCACAGCCACGAGGGCGGCGGTCTCGGTGCGCAGGCGGCTGGTGCCGAGGGACACGGACTGGAAGCCTGCGGCCTCGGCGGCGCGCACCTCGTCGATGCTGAAATCGCCCTCCGGCCCCACAAGCACCAACGCCGGTGTCCGCGGCTGTAGTACATCGAGGAGGAAGGGTTTAGGACCTTCGGGAGAACCCGAAGGAACCGTAACGGAACCCGAAGGAACGATAACGGAGCCAGAAGGAGCGGTAACGGCAATGTCCTCAGGCTGGTAACAATGCGCAATGAAGCGCTGGGAGGGGAGGTCGTTGCGCGTGATGAAGCGCTGGAAGGGCTGCATCTCCTCGAGCTGCGGCTTCCACGCCTTATGGCTCTGCTTCATCGCCGCCACGAGGATCTTGTCCAGACGGTCGGTCTTCACCACACGGCGCTCCGAGAAGCGGCAGTCGAGCAGCGACAGACGGTCCATGCCGATCTCCGTAGCCTTCTCCGCCAGCCACTCCATGCGGTCCATGTTCTTCGTGGGTGCAACGGCCAGGTGTATGGTGGCGGCCCACTCGGGCTGCTGCGCCTCGCTCGCTTCGATACGGTAGCGGCAGTGGTGGTTCGTGGCCTCCATGATGATGGCGCGATAGAAGGTGCCGCAGCCGTCCATGAGGTTGATTTCATCGCCCATCTGCAGGCGCAGCACACGCACAGCGTGCTGGGCCTCCTCTGTAGGTAAGGCTCCTGTCTGCGGGTCGGGCGTATAGAAGAAACGGACCTCTTTCATTGCATGGGCTCCTGAGCTTCAGGCTTTTGGTCGTCCTGCGGGGTGCGCTTGGCCAGCTCATCGCGCAGCTGCGAGGCGGCCTCGTAGTTCTCACTCTCCACCGCGTGCTTGAGAGCGTCCTCCAGCATCTTGCGCGTGAGTGTGTTGATATTGATGGCGAAGGTGTTAGCCCCCGTCTTATGCAGATACTGAGCCTCCAGGAGCTCGTCCTCAATCATGATCGGACACAAGGCCATCGTGGCCAGCACGAGGCCGTCGTTGGCCGGACAGAAGTCCAAGGCCTTCTCCTCGCCATCGCGTTCGGCCACCAGCTTGCTGAAGAAGACGCCGTCCTTGATGGCGGTCAGCTCCATGCGCTTGAGCTCAATCCCGAACTTGCGCAGCAACAGCAGCGAAGCATCGGGCACGGAAGTGGCTACAGGCATGGGCAGTGGCACGCGCGAACGCATCATCAGCGTCAGCGCCCTG
Source organism: uncultured Prevotellaceae bacterium (assembly GCA_946415705.1). Taxonomy (GTDB): domain Bacteria; phylum Bacteroidota; class Bacteroidia; order Bacteroidales; family Bacteroidaceae; genus Physcousia. The sequence continues at coordinate 6,375 of CAMKTN010000007.1, read as the reverse complement.
CGTGTGGACATCATGATGGGCAGAATGCGCTCACCATTCTTCTCCTTCAGCAGCAGCATCGAGCGATCGCTGTCTGCTGCGCTGCCTGCAACGGCATGAATTACAAGTTCTACTTTCAAAGTTCAAGAGTTCAAGAGTTCAAAAGTTCAAGAGTTTATACTCCCTTATCTCCCCTCCCTAACAGGGGAGGGGTCGGAGGAGGGGCTTTTTTTATCCTTAAACAGTATTGCAAAGCATACAGCAACAATGAGGGCGTAGGCGGCGAAGATGAACCATGAGGTCTGCCAGCCGGCAATCACCTCGTCCCCCGTAGCGCCGTTGGCCTGCGGATGGAACACGTAGAAGTTGATGACAGCCTGTGCCACCAGCGTACCGATGAACGCGCCCAGACCGTTGGTCATCATCATGAACAAGCCCTGTGCCGAGCTGCGCATGCTCTCGTCGGTCTCCTGGTTCACGAACAGCGAGCCGCTGATATTGAAGAAGTCAAAGGCCACACCATAGACAATCATCGAGAGGATGAAGAGCCACACCCCTCCGCCCGGGTTACCCAGACCGAAGAAGGCAAAGCGCAGCACCCATCCCAGCAGCGCAATCAGCACCACCTTCTTGATGCCGAAGCGCGACAGGAAGAAAGGAATCAACAGGATGCACAGCGTCTCGCTCATCTGCGACAGCGAGATGAGAATGTTGGCGTGCTGCACGCCGAAGGTGTTCTGGTACTCCTCGATAGCGCCGAAGCTGGTGATGAAGGGGTTGGCATAGCCGTTGGAGATCTGCAGGCAGAAGCCCAGCAGCATCGCGAACACGAAGAACGTGGCCATACGCGGATTCAGGAACAGCTTGAAGGCGTTCAGTCCCAGCGCCTCGGCCAGCGACTTATGCTCGCCTTTCTTGATAGGCATGCGAGGCATTGTCAGCGAGTAGGCCGCCATCACGAGACTCAAAGCGCCGCTGACCATCCACTGCCCGGGTGTCTTCTGCAAGCCGGTGAGGTCGATGATCCACATCGTCACGATGAAGCCCACGGTGCCCCATACGCGGATGGGGGGGAAGGCCTTCACCGTGTCGTAGCCCGCCTTCTCCAACGCCGCATACGCCACCGAATAGGTCAGCGCGATGGTCGGCATAAAGAATGCCACCGACAGCGTGTAAAGGGTGAAGAGCGTGCCGAAATGCACGTCCTCTGCATTGTAGGCATACGCCGAGGCTGCAATCATAAACAGACCGGCCAGCGCGTGGCACATGCTCAGCACTCGCTGACCCTCCATCTTGCGGTCGGCCAGCATACCCATCAGCGCCGGCATGAAGATACTCACGACGCCCTGAATGGAATAGAACGAGCCAATGTGGTGCCCCAGACCATGATGAGCAAGATAGCTGCCCATCGACGTGAGGTAGGCGCCCCACACGGCAAACTCAATGAAATTGAGCAGTGTCAAACGAAACTTTAAGTTCATGATAGACTTCTATATTGGTTATTTTCGGCGCAAAAGTACAAAAAACTCCTCATATCCGATGCTTCTGCACCGAATATTTCCATTTTACGCCCGAAAAAACTTTCAGAAGTTCACATGAATGCCAGCCATCACCGTAGCCTTAGGCATGGGGAAACCGTAGTTGATTTCGTAGGCCTGCGCCAGCAGGTTCTCTCCCCTCGCCCACAGCTTCACCTGCGGGAAGAGGTGGTAGGCGATGCCTGCGTTGAGCAGCACGAAGGTGTCCTCCTCCACATCGCCGAAGCCGTTGTCATCGGTGTCCTTCCACAGACCGCTGACGCACTGCACGCCAGCCGTCAGCTCCAGCTTGCAGACGCTGTACTTGGCGCCCAGATAGCCTTTGTAGGTGGGGGCTGCGGGGATGCGCTTGTCGGCGGGCATGTGCAGGTAGCTGTGGTTGGTGGTGAGGTTCCAGTGGCAGTTCACCCGGTAGGTGACCTCTACCTCGCCGCCGTAGTGCTGCGTCTCACCCGTGTTGTAATTCGCCATGCGACCCAGCTCAGGCACCATTGCCGTGGCAATCAGGTTGTCAGCCGTCAGGTAGAACAGGTTGACGCCATAGGTGAGGCGGTTCTGCAGCAGGCGCTGCTTCCACGCCACCTCGAAGTTCCACAGTCGCTCCGACTTCAGGTCGGGATTCGCGATGCCGTAGAGGTACATCTCCTTGAGGTTGGGCACACGGAAGCCCTTGCCGGCCATCAGCTTCAGCTCGCCGTTCTTGGCGGGACGGAACACGAAGCCGCCCTGCGGAACCCATTCGCCGCCCGCCTCGCTGTGGTGGTCGTAGCGCACGCCGGCCTCCACTGTCCACCATCGTGTAATATCTTGACGCACATCTACATAGCCAGCCAGCTCCGTGAGGTTCTTGTCCAGCGGGTAGTGCATATTCTGTTCCATCTTGCGGTTGAGGCGCTCGTCGCTGTCGAGCTTGCGGTTCCACGCCTCGCCGTGTATGTTCTGGTAGTCGAAGCCCACGGTCACCCAGCCGCCCTTCCACAGCCCGAAGCCCTGATGCGCGCTGACACCCGTGAGGGCGTCCTGCGAACGGAAGAGGAAGTCGCGAGGCGCTGCCGTTGCCACATGGCCGTCGTTGATCTTATGGCGCCCGAAGTTGTGATAGACGCTCACGCCGCCGCTCGTGCGTGCATAGTGATTCTCCACGCAGGCCTCCACGACACCACGGTTCACCCACTGACGGGCGTCCAGCAGCGGAGCGTGCTCTGGCCCCGGGTTCGAGGCCGCGAAATGCGTGATGTTGGCCGAAGCCCACGCGCGCCAATGCGAGGAGAAATCGTAGCCGAGCTTCACGAAGCCGCCGTACTGGTAGAAGTCCATATTCGGGCGGTGGTTCTCAGCCCCCTGGTAGTTGGCAGCCACATCGCTGAAGAAGTGTCCTGCGCGCACACGGTTGTGCAGCTCAGCCGCCACGGCGCCATAGGAGCCGCCGCCCAGGTTGAAATCCGTGCGCACGCCGTCGGCCGCCTCCTGCCGCGTGATGATATTGATGACGCCGCCCATCGCGTTCGAGCCGTAGAGCAGCGAGGCAGGGCCACGCAGCACCTCCACGCGCTCCACCGTCATCGTCTGGTAGGCGTCGGCAATCGAATGCCCGAAGATACCCTGGTACTGTGGGTGGCCGTCGATGAGCACCATCGCGCGCCCCACGCCGGAGCTGAGGCCACGCATCGTGATGGCGCCTGCCGAGCCGCCGCTGACGCCGTAACCCATCATACCACGTTGCGTGATGAACACATTCGGCACCAGCTCGCTGATGGTGGGCAGCACACTCACGCGCTCCAGCTGCGTCAGCTGGTCCTGCGTCACCACCGTCACCACAGGCAGTATCTCACGTTCCGGCGTTGCCGTGCGCGTGCCCGTGACAATCACATCGCGCATCAGGCTGTCAGCCATCTCGCCTTCAGCCCTCACGCCCATCGCACTCGCCACAACCACCAGCGCTAAAAAAATCTTATTTCTCACAATTTTCAATTCTCAATTTTCAATTTTCAATTTCCACCACAACCTCCACCGGGCAGTGGTCGCTGCCGAAGATCTCCGTGTGAATGCGCGCGTCGGTCACCTGCGGGAACAGACGGTTCGAGACCAGCCAGTAGTCGATGCGCCAGCCCGCATTCTTCTGGCGCGCCTGGAAGCGGTAGCTCCACCATGAATATACATCGCGCACGTCCGCGTTGCGCGCACGCCATGTGTCCGTGAAGCCCTGCGCCAGCAGCTGCGTGAACTGACCGCGCTCCTCGTCCGTGAAGCCCGCGTTCATGCGGTTGCTCTTCGGGTTCTTCAGGTCGATCTCCTCGTGAGCCACGTTCATATCACCGCAGATGAGCACAGGCTTCTGCGCATCCAGGCGGCAGACATACGCGCGGAAGGCGTCGTCCCACGCCATGCGGTAGTCCAGGCGCTTCAGCCCGTCCTGCGCATTGGGCGTATAGACCGTCACCACGAAGAAATGCTCGTACTCCAGCGTGATCACACGCCCCTCGTGGTCGTGCTCCTCGATGCCGAGCCCGTAGGCCACACTCAGCGGCCGATGCTTCGTGAAGATCGCCGTGCCGCTGTAACCCTTCTTCTCGGCGTAGTTCCAATAACTCTCATAGCCCTCGAAGGCGATGTCCAACTGGCCCTCCTGCATCTTCGTCTCCTGCAGGCAGAAGAAGTCGGCGTCCAGCGCCTTGAAGACCTCGCGAAAGCCCTTACCGTCACAGGCCCGCAGCCCGTTCACATTCCATGATACAAATTTCATATTCAATTTCTTTTCCGCATCAATTCCACAATGCGGCTCATCTGGTTCGGAATACGTATCTGCTGCGGACACTTGCTGAGGCATTCGCCACAGTCCACACACGTCGTCGCACGCTCCTCAGCTCCTATCGCCTCGCGATAAGCCTTGAGGAACGCCTCCTGACGCTCGTCGTAGTCCTTGGCCGTAGGCTCAGGCAGCGGCAGCATCTTCTTGGTGACAGCCTCGTTGTAGAAAGCGAAGTTGCCCGGTATATCCACGCCGTAGGGACATGGCATACAGTAGGAGCACGTCGTGCAGCCGATCGTGGGGAAACCCGCCATCTGGTCGGCGATGCGTGCCAGCAGCGCGTTCTCGGCCTCCGTGCACGGTTGCAGGGGTGAGAACGTGCGCACATTCTCCTCCAGGTGCTCCATGCGGTTCATGCCGCTGAGCGTCGTGAGGATGTTCGAGTGCGAACCCACCCAGCGGAAACCCCACATGGCAGGGCTGTCGTCCGGGCGCACAGCCTGCAGCTGCTCGCGGATCTCGTCGGCCACGTTCGCCAGCGCACCACCGCGGATAGGTTCCATCACCACCGCCTGTATGCCCAGCTTCTCCAGCCGCCCGTAGAGGTACTCCGCATCCGCGTCAGCCCTGCGACGCCCACGCCCCGCATGGCGCCAGTCCACGTAGTTCATCTGTATCTGCACGAAGTCCCAGTGGTACTTGTCGTGCAAATCCAGCAGATAGTCGAACACCCGCACGTCGCCGTGGTAGCTGAAGCCCAAATGGCGGATGCGACCCGCCTCGCGCTCCTTCACCAGGAAGTCCAGGATGCCGTTGTCTATGAAGCGTCCGCGCAGCGTGTCCATACCGCCACCGCCGATGCTGTGCAGCAGGTAGTAGTCGATATAGTCCACGCGCAGCTGACGGAACGAGTTCTCGTACATCTCCTTCGATTTCTCGAACGACCACAGCGCCTGGTTCTGGTTGGACATCTTCGTAGCCACGAAGTAGCGCTCACGCGGATAGCGGCTCAGCGTGGCACCCGTGACGCCCTCGTTGCGGCCGCCGCCGTACATGGGCGCCGTGTCGAAGTAGTTCACGCCGTGCGCGATGGCGTAGTCCACGAGGCGGTCCACCTCCTCCTGTTCACGCGGCAAACGCATCATGCCAAAACCCAGCAGCGAGATATGCTCGCCGCTGCCGTTCTGCACGCGGTAAGTCATTTTGTTGTCGCCCTGAGGCTCAGGACGTGGTGCAGGCCGCGATGCCATGGCCTGCAGGGGCCCCAGCGCCATCATCGAGAAGGCCGAGGCCGAGCTCAGTCCCAGCCGTCGCAGGAACTGTCTCCGATTCATGTCGTGTTCTTGGTTTGACATATTCTCTATTTTCTGTGGTTTCTACTCCCCTCACCGCCGTAGGCTTCCCCCTCGCCCTTTGGAGAGGGGGTTAGGGGTGAGGCCTCCCTACAGGTCATGATTCCTCAGCCTGTACTCCGCCATCTCCTCGTACTTCGTACCCGGACGGCCGTAGTTCGCATAAGGATAGATGCTGATGCCTCCACGCGGCGTGAAGATACCCGTCACCTCGATGTACTTAGGATCCATCAACTTAATCAGGTCCTTCATGATCTTGTTCACGCAGTCCTCGTGGAAGTCGCCGTGGTTACGGAAGCTGAACAAGTACAGCTTCAGCGATTTCGACTCCACCATACGCTCGTCCGGCATATAGTTGATACGTATCTCCGCGAAGTCCGGCTGTCCCGTGATGGGGCACAGACTCGTGAACTCAGGGCAGTTGAAGCGCACCCAGTAGTCATTGTCCGGATGCTTGTTCACGAACGTCTCCAGCACCTCCGGCGCATAGTCAAACACATAATCCGTCTTCTTTCCCAGGGCCGACAGACCATCCTGCTCCCTACCCTTTTCATTTGTATTCATCATATATTTATTTATTCAAATCCCATCGTCCCCCTTGGGGGACTACAGGGGGCTTTATTCGCCGCAAAGATACAGCTATTTATTAAAAACGGAAAAATAAAACTGAAAAAATAGTAGTTATCACAAAAAATAAGCCCCTCAACCCTCATCCATCAACCCTCATCCATCAACCCTCATCCATCAACCCTCATCC